>JACNJW010000058.1 GCA_014382365.1 SAR324 cluster bacterium | reverse complement strand
TGCGATTTTTCCAACATCAAACATCTTTTCTTCGGTCATGTTCACCGTCCTGTTAGCGGCAGTTGGCATGGAATCCCTTTTACCACATTGCGGGGAACAAATCATCAAGTTCAGTTAGATTTAAAAGCAGTAGATTATTTGCCATACAGCCATGAGCCTCCTGCTTACTGCGTGATTTTCCTTGAACATCAACAAACAACCGTGCATTTCCACGATTATCTTGACGATTCTCTCTACTTAAAAATGCCTTTAAACACGGCATGAATAAATTTGAACCGCAGCAAACAAAGAGCAAAATCAGTTTTCCTTCGATCGAAAACGGAATAAAATAATGAGTTATGCAGTTTTATTCGCTTTGCTTAGTTTGTTATTGAGCGGTGTGAGCGATATAGTTTTTAAAATCTACTCAACTGGAGGACGATCACGAGGGATGTTCCTTTTTGGTGTTGGATTAATTTGGACTTTGTCTCAATGGGGACTTGCAAAATTTCAGGGGACTCCGCTTGAATTCAATCCGGCGACGATCGGTTTTGGACTGATGGCCGGATTATTCCTGACACTTTCCAACTTGATGCTTTTAGAAAGTCTTGCACAAATTGAAGTCAGTCTTGCTACAACAATTTACCGTTTAAACACAATCGGTGTCGTTCTTTTTTCATATTTCATGCTGCATGAATCTTTTGACTGGCTCAAAGGATTCGGTATTTTACTAGGTTTGATTGCTGTGTTTTTTCTCTACAAAAGCCAAATCCATCAAACTCAGCAAAAACAATTACTCCTGTTTATGGCAGTTGCGGGAGTTGCTTCATTGTTCAGAGCTTCCTATGGCATTAGCTCCAAAGTAGGTTTCCTAGATGGAGCTGACCGCAATTCCATGCTCATCATTATCTCGGCGAGTTGGGTAGTTGGCGGTGCAATGTACGCACTTTTACGTGAAAAACGATTCCGAATAACTTGGGAAAAAACGCGTTTCATTATAATCTCTTCAATGTTGGTAGTCGGCATCGTCAACTTTCTGATGCTTGCGATCCAACATGGTGAAGCAAGTACTGTAATTCCGATTGCAAATATGAGCTTCGTGATTGCTTTGTTACTCTCGGTCGCCTTGAAAATGGAAAAACTAAACATGATGAAACTTGGTGCCATAAGCTGTGCAATAGGATCAATCCTGCTGCTTGCCCAAAGCTAACTCTATCAATCTGCAGCTGAACTCAATTCGGCGGATAACCTACATTTTAAAATTAGACATGAGTACTTACGAAAATTATCACAGGACCAGTCAAGTTTATGACAAAACACGCACCGCAGGAGGTATTGACATAATACTCAAAGCAATGGAGGAAGGAATTCTGCCATTGAGTGAACAGGTATTGCTGGACGCGGGTTGCGGTACTGGATTGTATTCAGCAGCTCTGCTAAACGAAGTAAGGCGCATCGAAGCAGTAGATCTAAATGCTGGAATGCTGGGCATGGCACAAGACAAACTACAGGCAGAAGAAAAGCAAGGTAGAATTAGTTTTCACCAGACTGCAATCAACTCATTACCGCTGCCTGATAAAAGCGTAGATGCAGTCATGATTAATCAGGTTTTACACCATCTACCTGACGATGCTGATTCCGGCTGGCCGGAACATAAGAAAGTTTTTAATGAATTTTTTAGAATACTTAAACCAGGCGGCAGACTGATTATCAACAGTTGCAGTCCGGAACAGCTGGAACTGGGATTCTGGTTTTACCACTTAATTCCGGATGCAATCAAGGCTGTACAGGAAAAGACAATTGCTCTTGAGGAAATAGCTGAACAGCTTCATGAAGTGGGTTTTTTCAGCCACCGCCAAGAAGTGCCTCTGGATTTGATTTTACAGGACGAAGCATACTTCCAACATGATGGAATCCTTGATCCTGACTGGCGTAGTGGTGATTCTATCTGGAGTCTGGTTGAAGATAAAAATCTTACAGACGTGCTGTACAAAACGCAGCATCTTCAAAAAAGTGGAAATCTCAAAGACTACATGCTGAAGCATGATCAACTGCGAAAAACTTCAGGACAAGTCACATTCACTGTTGCTGGCAAGCAGTTTTGAAAAAGAAATTATAAAAAGCTTACCGAAAGCTTTTTATTCCAAAACTCAGATCACTTTCTACGTGACAGTGATTGCGCAACTACACAGAGGATTTCAAACATCAACGTAGCTCCCGTCAAAGCAGTGTTGCCGGTTGGATCAAAAGGTGGTGCTACTTCAACTAAGTCTCCACCAATAAGATTTAGTTCTCCAAGTTCACGAATCATCAGTTGCGCTTCCAGATTGCTGAAACCACCGATTTCCGGAGTTCCAGTGCCCGGTGCATAAACCGGATCAAGTCCATCAACATCAAAACTAAGATATGCCGGTTCATTACCAACAATTGATTTTGCTTCGTCAATCACATCTTTCCAGCCACGTTCAAAAAACTCTTCTATATAAATCACCCGCATTCCGGAATCATGACTGAATTTCCAAATATCCGGATCATTGAGAGATCCGCGAATACCGATTTGCACTGTGCGCTTAGGATCGAGCAAGCCTTCTTCAACTGCTCTGCGGAAAGGTGCGCCGTGATGAAACTTTGATCCGAGATAGTCATCTCCGGTATCACAATGCGCATCAAAATGAACCATTCCAAGCGGTCTTTCTGCTGCAATAGCCCGAAATATCGGTAATGTAATTGAGTGATCACCACCAACAGACACCGGAAGTGCACCTGATTTGTGAATATCAAGGAAAAATTTTTCAATTTCCTGATGACTCTGCTCCAGATTAAACGGTCCTTCCACCCATGCATCTCCCACGTCTGCAATCTTTGCCAAAGCATATGGATCAATTCCACTTGCCTGATTCATTGTTCTGATCAGACTGCTCTGATTACGTATCTCTCGAGGACCGTGTCTCGCTCCGGCACGATTAGTTACACCACCGTCAAATGGAACTCCGACAAGTGCAATCTCAAGCCCGATTGCTGACTCGTGATAAGGTGTCCTGAAAAATGTAGGGATGCCTGTGTAGCGAGGACGAATCTGTGGATTTTCAAACTCAGGATATTGATATTTTTTTGACATATTATTTTTATTTTTTACAGACATATTTTATTTGAGTTGTTATCAAGATTTATTTGCAGTTTTGTAAATCACAAAATGCAATCATAGTCTGTATGCTCTTAATTTTTAACAAGAATAATTATTCTTTTTCGGATTTTACCTGACCTTCAAGGTTGACTGGAGCAAAAATATTTTGATATTGATTTTTTGGGGTTTTAGATGCTTCCGTTTTTTCTTCTATAGACTCTACTTGACCTTCAAGGTTTGTTGGAGCAAAGATGTTTTGATATTGATTTTTTGGGGTTTTTGAGTTTTCTTTCTGATCTTCTGTTGACTCCACCTGACCTTCCAGATTTGTTGGAGCAAAGATGCTTCCATACTGATCTGTACCGGGAGCAGTTTTACTTGATTTTGAGTCACTACCATTTGCAGAAGCAGCCTCTTGGGACTCCAGTCTTTTCTGCATTTCCAGCAATCGTTTTTTACTGAGTTCTTCCTGTTTTTTTCGTTTTTCTTCAGAAACTTCTATTTTACACTGATTAACATCATAAGCACGTGCCATCCAGACAGTACTGAGACCTGCAACAAATATTAATAAAACCATCAATGTTACAGGTTTACGGAAAGCTGTTCGTGATAGAGTTTTTACATTGCCGACTTGTCCCTCTTTTTTAAGAGCAATTTCTCTGGCCTGCTCTCTCCTTTTAAGTACTTCGTGTATCAAAGCCGCAGTTATGGTCAGTCCAATGATAATAACGGCCAGGGCACTAATTGAAGGGTTTATACCATAACGAACTTTACTGGCCAAAACTGTAGTCAGTGTACTTTCAGAAACAATAGTAAATACAGTTGTATTGTAATTTTCAAAGGAAGCAAGAAACGCCAATACTGCTGCTGAACCAATCGCAGGTTTCAGAAATGGCAGAAGAATTTTTCTAAAAGTCTGAATATTTGTGGCACCTAAGTCAAGAGCAGCTTCCTCCAAAACCGGATCAAAACGCTGCAGACGTGAAATAAACACCAACATCGTGTAGGCAGAAATGAATGTAGACTGGCCTATTATTGTCAAAACTATTCCATCATAGAAGATAGAATCATACCCAGCATTGAACATCATCCCCATTCGATCCCAGAAAATCAGGGTTGAAATTCCTAAAACAACCCCAGGGACTAAAATTGTAGAAATGGTAACTGTATAAAATACTGGACGTACGCGATTGCTGAGTTGACCCAACATCAAGGCACCAGCCAAACCCATTGGTACTGAGACAAAAACTACTGATATGCCAATGATCAAACTATTTTTAAAGCCACCCATCATTCTGGCATCATTGACCAGAACTCCAAACCACTCAGTAGAAAAACAGTCCCAGGGTGAAAGACGTGGAAATGCAGCACTGTTAAACGCAGTGATACTCATTACAATCAAAGGACCGAACAGGTAAGCAAAAAAAAGGATAATGTAAGAGCTTGTAACAAGCCGTAAAAATTTTGCAGAACTCACCGGCCGATTTCTCCAAATTTAACTTTGAATATTTTCATTATCAGTAATACTAAAATCACGCAGATTACCATGAGACTTACCGCATATGCAGATCCTCTAGGCCAGTTGCTTCCAGTATTAAACCACTGATAAATAATTTGTGTGAACCACAAACTACTTGGTCCACCGATGATTTGCGGTAGGGCCAGAGCACCGGCAGACAGCATGAAGACCATTGTGCAACCGGAAGTAATACCTGGTTTTGCAAAAGGAATCACCACTCGCCAGTGAATGCGCCACCATGGAGAACCTAAATCACGTGCCGCTTCAATTTGGTTGCGGTCCAAGCTTTCAACGGCATTGTAAATTGGAAAAATCATCAACAGAATATAGGCATAACCTAAACCTGTGTATAGAGCAATATTTTCACGTACAAAATCTATAGGTTGATTCAAAACACCTAAAAATAATAAGATATTATTGATAGTACCTTCCTCACCAAATAAAATTCTAAATGCAAATGCCCGAAGCAGTTCATTGATCCAAAACGGTACTACCAAAGAGAGCATCATCAAACGGGTTATACTTCCTTTTGCAACATGAGCCAGATAATAAGCCACTGGATAACACAGAATAACGTCAAATAGAGTCACAAAAATTGCTGCCAGAATCGTACGACCAAATACTGTTACGTCGACGATATTTAAAGGATCGGGATTGTTTGGACTGCCAAACAGCAAAAACTTGTAATGTTGAAGAGTGTAAATATCTTCTGGACTGCCAATTTTGGATGGATCGATTTGAGTCCAATTAAAACGGAATGAAAAATCAAACATGAATATTTGCGGCAGCACAAACATCACTACTATCCAGATAAAAGTCACCAGCAACATGTATAAGGAGAGTACTATACCATTGCGCAAAAAGAATTTTTTTAACCAGAGCCTCATATTTTACTCCGCAGCCAGAGGTCCAGAAGGCAGTACTACTGCCAGTTTTGGATCAATCTGCACCTTAATCTTTTTGCCTTCTTCAAAAACCTCAGTTGTTCCGTCATTAATCTGTGACATTTTGATCTTCAAACCATTTACTCCTTGAAGTATTAAATGCCAAAAATGTCCTTCAAATTCCTGATGCACTACTTCTGTGTTTATTACATTTTTGACTAAATTTCTACGTTTAACAAAACTCATGGCTTCCGGACGAGCAAAAACAATAGCCTTATCTCCAACCTTTAATGAACTGCCCTCAGCAGGAGATGCTTCGAGAACTCCTGAATCCGTACTAACAACAATTTTTGCAGCAAGGATATTGCTGACTGTCCCGTGAAAAGCGTTATTTTCACCAACAAATGACGCCACAAAGGCAGTTACCGGTTTATCATATACTTTCGTTCCTTCTTCTACCTGTTCAATAACTCCCTCCCGCATTACTGCTACCCTATCAGACATAGTAAGAGCCTCACCCTGATCATGTGTGATATAGATAAATGTAATTCCTGCCCGCTGCTGAATTTCTCTTAATTCTGTTCGCATATGCTGACGCAATTTTAAATCCAGTGCAGAGAGCGGTTCATCCAGCAATAGTACCTCTGGTTCTGCAGCCAGTGCACGTGCAACAGCTACCCGTTGACGTTGACCTCCGGACAATTCATTGACCATCTTATCGCCTTGTCCAGGCATCGCAACTAATTCCAACAGTTCTTCTGCCCTTTTTCGGCATTTAGTTTTACTGACACCTTTAACTTCAAGAGAAAAAGCAATATTTTCCCAAACGGTCATTAGCGGGAAGAGTGCTAGATTTTGGAAAATCAAAGCTGTAGGACGTTTATTGGGACCAATACCCGTCATATCATTACCGCCAATTAATACACGCCCCTGTGAAGGTTCCTGAAAACCTGAAATAACACGAAGTAAGGTGGTTTTTCCGCATCCTGAAGGTCCAAGAAAACTAAAAAATTCACCGCCTTTAATAGTAATATCTGTGTTATTCACGGCAGTAAAGTCATCAAATTTGACCGTAATATTTTCTAGGGTTACATCTGCACTCATATTTATTACTGAAGATATAATATTAACAACTGAAACTTTATTAATTGGTTCAGAAAACAAGACTTGTTTCAAGAAAATATATGCCACCAATCTGCAGGCATGTCAAGATTTCAAAAACAATCAATAATATTGAATCAAAAATTCCACAGGAAATTGCCCCTCCATTAAAGGCGGGGCAAATTTTGTATTATTCCCGGATCAGAAAGATCAGAGAGAATTGAATTTATGCATTTACGAACTTGTTTCTGTACTCAGTACGAACGTCCGCATACCACTGTGGCTCTTTTGGCCACGGCCACAAATTGCCAAGAGATTTCCCTGGATAGATTTGGTTAAACCACTTTCCATAATCACTACTGGCATGTTTATCTGCACCCAACACAGCTGAATTATAACCATGCTGCCCCCAGCCATCAATACCACCGCCGTCAATAGAACGACCTGCAGCCTGTGCATCAAAACAGAAATCAAGGAAAGCATATGCCTGATCAACATTTGCTGAAGCTGAAGAGAGTGTTAGTCCATCAACCCAGGCAAGTGAGCCTTCAACAGGTGCACGATACACAACAGGTAAACCTTCCTTCATTTGTACTGTCGGTGGTCCATCCCATGTTTGTCCTACTAAAACCCCCTGGTTCATGAATCCAGTCTTCTGACTGTCTGCGTCATTCCAGAAGAGTTTGACCTGCTTCTTGTTCTTGATACAGAAGTCAGTTACTTTTTGCCATGTTTTGCGCATCAGAGCTTCGTTGCCGTATGCACGCTTCATCGCACCAGGTTCAAGAGCACCAGTTGTTTCCATATAAAGACCAGCCCCAAGCATTCCGGAGTGAGGACGCATCATAGTTTTTCCTTCAACATCAGACTGCCAGATATCACCGTAACTTGGCATTGCTACACCATCTACACTTCTCGGTGGTGTCCACTTGTCATTACGCCAGGCAATTCCTTCTGTTCCCCAAATCTGTGGAAGCCAGTGTGAACCTTTTCCGCCAAAATTCCACTCATTATCACCTACAGCCAACATTGCGGGATTTAGATTTTTGACATTGGGAATGCGGCCGTAATCAATAGGCTGAATCAAGCCAAGAGGCTCCCATTGTAATGATCGCATATTTGTCGGACTGCAAATATCAAAACCACGACCCTTTGTAGCTTTCATCTTGTTAATAATTTCTTCATTGGAGCCAATACCGGTAAAATTCATTGTAATTCCAGTTTTTTTCTTGAAAGCTTTGATGAAGCCTGGAGGGCAATAGTCAGACCAGAGCAGCACGTTAACTTCTCCTGAAGAAGACAAAGCTTTCTTCGGCAAAATCCAAGGACCAACACTTGCGGCAACACCAGTTGCTGCAATTCCTTTGACTACTTTTCTCCGTGTAATCGACTTGGATCCTATTTTTTCTTTCTTTTCCATTTTTCTCCTGTTCTTTGTATTAAAATTTTCCTAATAATCTCATTCGGTATCACCGAAATAATGATTTCAGAAAAATTAAGGAATTGCTGATTCTTTTTAAATTGAGAATCAGTTCAATTTAATTTACAATTTCATGGAATGAGACTACGAGTCTCAGATTAAAAATTGTTAAGTAATCTTTTTAGTATTTTCCATAAATTATGTCAAGGAAAAAATAATGGACGATAATTTTTTAGATAAAGGTTCAGCTATGCACCGCATACTTGCCATATTGGAGCAGGTAGCCGGCACTGAACGACCAGTCTCACCAACAGATATAAATGAAAAGTTAAAACTACCTAAGGCCACCATTCATCGTCTCTGTTCAACACTGGAAGATGAACTGTTTTTACAACGTGAAATTGACGGTAAACGCTACCTGCCAGGAACTCGATTGAGAAAAATTGCTCTTGGAGTAATGAGTAATGAGTATTTTCGTGCCCAACGCAAAGCAGTTTTAATGAGACTCTCTGAGGACATAGGTGAGACCTGCAACATTTCAATACCTGACGGCAATCAAATGAGATATTTAGATCGTGCGGAAAGTCACTGGCCATTACGGTTGCAGCTTCCAGTCGGTACAAAAGTACCTCTTCATTGTACTTCAAGCGGTAAACTATTTCTCAGCCTTCTCTCAAGAGAACAACTTTCTAGTTTGTTAGATAATTTGAATTTAGAACAAAAAACAGCAAATACATTGACTACTAAAGCGGCACTTGTAAAAGCTTTAGCAAAGATTAGAAAAGATCAGGTTGGAACAGATAATCAGGAATTTGTTGAAGGGATGATTTGTGTCGCTGTACCTATTTTCGACAGGCGAGAACGCTTTTTTGCAACTTTATCAATTCATGCACCAACTACCAGAATGTCTCTGGAAGAACTTTCACAACATATTCCCCTTTTGCAAAAAGCCTCGCAAAACTTGACCTTGATTATCGATCCCGGTGACAATTAATCTAGTTTTTTGCAATTTTCTATTATAATCACAGAACTGACTTTTTTATATTGAAACTTTGTCTGTCGGTGCTTTTGAAACTTAATCAATTTAGACATCTTTACTCTTTACTGATTAGCACCTTCACTCTTGACATGAGTTACTGATCTTCAGTAAAAATTATTGATATCACCTTCGTTATATCAACTCGACTGAAGAGAAGATTATGAATTACTACTGACAAATAAGCTGCTAACGAAGAAACGAAGAGTATGACACATAAAAATTCGTGACTGTTGTCTATCTGTAAAGAAACATTATTCAATACATGATCAAAGAATACGGAGCCATCATACTTGCAGGAGGATTGTCAACACGAATGGGCCGTGACAAAGCAAGTCTGGAATTAGCAGGGCAGACTTTGCTGGAGCGTTTGCTCCTGGTTTTAAAGCCACTTGTTTCAGAAACAGTTGTTATCCGGGCACAGGGGCAACCCTTGCCCAGAATAGCTCATGAGTTGGAGGAATGGATCAGATTTGCAACTGACTCAGTTTATGGACAGGGACCACTACAAGGTATCGCGGATGCACTGCCACATTTAAGTGCAAATATTGATAAGATTTTCCTGCTGACTTGTGATATGCCGTATTTAACAAGAGAGTGGCTGCAGACTTTAGCAGATCTAATGTGCGAAGAGGACGATCTTATCTGTACTGAAGAAAACAACATCACGAATCCACTGCTCGCCCTTTATCGTCGTCCAGTTCTTGAACCAGCATCAAAACTGCTGGCGAAAGGAGAACGGCGTCCTTTTTTACTTTGGGAAGGTTGGAAAATGGTTCGGCTTTCCGCACCAGAAGAAACCCCCTGGATCTGCCGGGATGTGAATACTCCAGAAGAGTTCTTAAAAGCAGAATATCAACTTAAAACAATGAAATAATTATGCTTGATTTATTTACCGGACCTACTCCAAACGGTTACAAAGTTTCAATTCTACTCGAAGAACTAAAACTGCCGTACAAAGTGATTGCAATTGATCTGGAAAAAAAAGAACAAAAAAAACCGGAGTATTTAAAATTAAACCCTAACGGCAGAATTCCAACTATTGTTGATCATGACAACAATAATTTCACTGTTTTTGAATCCGGTGCAATCCTGATTTACCTTGCAGAAAAAACCGGACAATTCCTGCCTGCTGATCCCCAAAAACGTTCTGTAGTACTCCAGTGGCTGATGTTTCAAATGGGCGGAGTAGGCCCCATGCAGGGACAGGCTCATGTATTTTATAGATATGCTCCCGAAAAAATTGACTATGCCATAAATCGTTATCAAAAAGAAACTCTACGTCTCTACACCGTACTGGACACTCAGCTAAAAAACAATGAGTACCTTGCCGGTCAACTTTCCATTGCAGACATGGCAACCTGGCCCTGGGTCAGGATCTATAACTGGGCCGGTCTGGAAATCGATCATCTTCCGAATTTGCAGCGCTGGCTGGATGCGTTAGCTGAACGTCCTGCTTTTCAGCGGGGGATTGAAGTTCCCTACAAGGTAGATCGAAGTAAAATGACTACTGATCAAGCACAGGAAAAAGGCAGTAAAATATTGATATAAATAAAGCTCATGTCCTTCGCTCTACTTTCTGTTAAAGATTTATCAGTTGATTTCACTCAAGATGAAAGTGTAACTCATGCAGTCCGAAAGGCTTCCTTTGATTTAAACAAAGGAGAAACGCTGGCATTGGTTGGAGAAAGCGGATCCGGCAAATCCGTGAGTGCACATTCCATTCTGCGTCTTTTACCGGACTCTGCATCTCATCCGCATGGAATAATTGAATTTGAAGGTAAAAACCTGCTCCAAATGACTGAAACACAAATCCGTGGCATACGCGGAAACCGTATCGGTATGATTTTTCAGGAACCGATGAGTTCTCTGAATCCACTACACTCAATTGAAAAACAGATTAGCGAAGTTCTCTTTGTCCATCAGGGAATGAGTCGGAAGCAAGCACGTGAACGAACACTTGAATTACTGGACATGGTGGAAATTCAAAATGCAAAAAAACGTTTGGGAGCCTTTCCACATGAGTTAAGCGGAGGACAGCGGCAGCGAGTCATGATTGCCATGGCTCTAGCCAATAAGCCTGATTTACTGATTGCAGATGAACCAACAACTGCTCTAGATGTGACAGTTCAGGCCCAGGTTCTACAACTCCTTGCACATTTGCAGCAACAATTTAAGATGGCCATTCTTTTGATTACTCATGATCTGGGAATTGTACGGCATCATGCAGACCGGGTAGCGGTAATGACTCAGGGTGAAATAGTTGAAATAGAACACACAGAACCACTCTTTTTACAGCCCACACACAACTACACAAAAAAACTACTGGACTCAGAACCGAGTGGAACTCCTGTACAAATCACAAAATCTACGCCTGTCTTCATCTCTTCCACTAATTTAAAAGTCTGGTTTCCAATTCAAAAAGGTGTATTAAAACGAACAGTTGCTTATGTTAAAGCTGTTGACGGTATCAGTCTAAAAATCCGAAAGGGGCACAGTCTCGGTGTCGTAGGAGAAAGCGGATCCGGAAAATCAACTCTCGGTTTGGCTTTGCTGCGTCTGATAAAAAGTGAGGGTAATATTCAGTTTGGAGAAATAGAACTGAACAAATTGAATCAAAAGCAGATAACATCTTTTCGTAAAGAAATGCAAATCGTTTTTCAGGATCCCTTCGGCAGTTTAAGTCCCAGAATGACTGTCGAGCAGATTGTAGCCGAGGGTCTGGAAATACACTCCAGCGCTGCTAAAGAGCAACGCACAGAGCAGATTATACAAGTACTCAACGAAGTAAACTTGGATCCGGAATTGAGACACAGATACCCACATGAATTTTCCGGAGGACAGCGACAGCGCATTGCCATTGCCCGTGCACTGGTACTAAAACCCAGCTTTTTAATTCTGGATGAGCCCACATCTTCTTTGGACCGTTCAGTACAAGC
This sequence comes from SAR324 cluster bacterium, assembly GCA_014382365.1. GTDB lineage: Bacteria > SAR324 > SAR324 > SAR324 > NAC60-12 > Arctic96AD-7. The sequence goes on along the minus strand of JACNJW010000058.1, from coordinate 28,215 downwards.
TCAAGTCTTGGAGCTGCTGCGCAATTTGCAAAAAAAGTACAACCTGACATATCTTTTTATCAGTCACGATTTAAAAATAATTCAAGCCCTTTGTCATGACATCATTGTGATGAAAGATGGAATTGCGGTGGAATCCGGTTCTGCCGAAAAAATTCTAAACGATCCTCAAAACAAGTATACCCAATCTTTGTTGGCTGCAGCTTTCTAGTGAACAAAAATACTATTTCCCCGGATTTAGGTGAGACAACACGTCCATTCGTTTACCGGAAATTTTAAATGCTTTCCCAAAGCCTTTGACAAATAATCCGGATTTCGGCAATAAACGTATTAGATAAAAATCCTGAAGCATACGCAGTGTCTGCATTAGTTCGCCAACGGACTCATCAAACTTGTTCATAATCTTTTGCCAGTCTGAAGAGTCTCGTTTCAGTACTTCCACATCGCATTCAAAAGTTACACGTTTTCTAGCAAAAACATTTTCTGCCTGCTCTTCTGTTTCTATCAACATGATTCCGGCCCGGCCGTCATTAAGTAAATTTGCAGTGTGTCCAGCAAGAGCACTGATGTAAAGATAAAACTGTTTGTTTTCGTCCATTACAAATGGCGCATAACTACTGTTTGGAGCTCCGTTTTTGCCTACTGTGGAGAGATAAAGACTCTTATAATTCAGTAAAAATTTAGAATATTCTGCTTTTGTCTTTGCAAGTGGAGTTGAAAGGGATTTCATATTTTATTTCAAATTTTGTAGATACTCAAAATAAACCATAACATAAAATTTATTTTTTTTATATTCATTTTATTCCACATCCCATAGTTGACTAATATTGAACAACTTTATTGCTCTATGATTTAGTATATACAATAAAATATTTTATTTTTTTATTTTTTATTTATATTTATATATCAGACGCTTAGGGGTAAGCTCTTCATCTTTTTAGAGTTCTTTTTTGTTGATTTTAGAGTTCGATTTGCATTAAATTAATTAGGCCGGTCTGGCACGGAAGCTATTCCCCTGATAAGAATAATTCACCTGCAGATTTGACTACTTTACATGAGTAATCTTTGAGATGATTAAACAACAAATGGATTTGAAAATCAATTAAAATGGAGCTGAGTCAAGAACAATCACTGGAATTTGTAGAGTGCTTGCGCAAATCTTTGCCACCTCACTCCTGCCAGGCATGGCTTAATTCAGTGCAACTGTTAAATATCACTCCCTCAAAAGTTGTCATAGGTGGTATTCGACATAAAGTTTATCGCTATGATATCAAAACCAATCACGAATCCATTTTACGAAATGTACTAAATAAGTTGTATCCGGAAAAAGCACCATTTGCAGAAAAGAAATTTGAATATAAAATTTCCGGTAGGAATCATAAACAGGCAATTCAACCCGAATTTAATCTTAAGCAGCGAAAATCTACTGTCAAAAACGAAGAGCTGCTATTGGAAAATTCCAAACCTGAAAAGCATGCAGAAACTTCAGTTGATAAAAAACACCCCTCCTTGCTGGACTCATTTATTCCAGGAACTAGAAATCTACTTGCAAGCCGGGCATCCCGAGCTGTAATTGATCTGCCGGGAGTTGCCTTCAATCCATTTATCATTTATGGAGAGTCCGGGTCGGGCAAGTCACATTTGCTGGAAGGAATAAATCTGGAACTTCAGCAAGGAAATGCAAAACATAAAACAATCCTGGTTTCTGCTGAGGTTTTTTTAAATGATTTTATCGTCCACCTCAGAACAAATAAAATGAAAGAATTCCGGGATCGTTATCGAAAAGTGGATACTTTTATTTTGGACGATTTGCAGGCAATTGTTCCATCTTCCAAGTGCCAGACAGAACTACTTTACACTATTAATGCCCTGCGTAAAAAAAATTCTCAGATTGTAGTAGCCTCTCTGCAGGCACCTACACAGATAACTGGGCTCAGTACTGGGTTAAAGAGCCGGCTGGAATCAGGTTTGACAGTTGATATCGGGATTCCTGATGATCAGACCCGAATTACAATCCTTGAAAGCAAAGCAAAAGATCGTGGTATTCCTCTAAGCAAAGAACTGTCAGTATTCATTGTACAGCATATAAAGGGAGGAATTGGCCGCATGGAGGGCGTACTGATGCGACTTGGTGTACATGCTTCATTACTGAACGAAGAGTTGACGGTTGATTTGGCACGTTATGCTCTGAAAGACTGGTTAGATGATTCTGCACAAATCTCAAGTTCCCAGCATGCTGCTCAAGAAAGATTTTCAGATGAAACTGTAAAGAAAATTATGCAGAAGACCTGCATTATGTTTCAAATTTCAGAGGATGGACTCTATTCTTATCGAAGAGACAGAAAACACAGCAAAGCCAGGCAGGCAGCAGTTTATCTGCTGAAACAACTTACCCCCCTCTCCCTGAGTGAAATCGGCAAAATTGTGGGACGCAACCACTCTACAGTCCATGCCACCCTTAAAAAAGTCAGGGAGAGGATGTCTGCAGATAATTTCTTTATAAAACAGATGGAAACTTTCCTGCAGGAATTTGAAGAAACCCCCCTAACCCACCGTGAACTTCAACAAAAACGCAATTATCGTTTGTGATTGCAGTTGCAAAAACACATCAACCTCTGTTTTTGAGTTCTACTACCTGCCATTGCCTTTAGTTCAAAAATAAGCTAATATCGGCTACCAGATAATCCAACAAACATAATTAAAGCTGATTTGAATCATGTGCTTTAGACTAACCCTGATTCATTGTTTATTGCTGTATATTTTCCTATTGCTCTCCACCGGTTGTTTCGGACCAGAGCAACAGGTTTATCGTAACCACCCCTACATGTTTCACAAACAAATCAGAATGGTCTGCCTGAACACTGATGCTTCTCATTTCGTGGTCAAAGATCAAAAGGTCTGGTTCTCCCTGCAGGACGGTCAGGAACTTGAAATGAAACATTACCAACCGCAACTTCCAGATGATTACTATTTCTGCAGTGGTCAAGTGCGTACTTCTACGATATTGGACTAAAATTATACAATGCCTGAATCTGCGTCACCAAAAATTCTGATACGAACACCAAACTGGCTGGGTGATCTGATAATGTCAACCGGTTTTATTCAAGCTGTGCTAACTGCTTTTCCTGAGTCACAACTCGATCTGATTGTTAAAAACGGATTTGAAAATTTACCGCTTCCGCATCATGGCAAAGTAATACCTTTTAATTCAAAAACACATTCCGCGGGTACCTTAGGAAAAACTCTGCGCGCTGAAAACTATGAGTATTTTTATGTTTTGCCACCAAGTTTTTCAGCAGCCTGGATGGCCTTTCAAAGCAGAGTTACAAATCGTATCGGTTATTCCGGAGAGTTCAGGAGTCTGCTGTTGAGTGCAGCAATAAAGCATGAACATCCAGCTCGATCTCAGCACCTGCTCAAAGAATATCTGAACTTACTAACTCCAAATCTTGATCTTGAGAAATATCCTCCACAACTTGATATAACCGCAGAGTGGCTTGATAAACAGCTCAGCACATTGAATATTTCTCTACCTGAATCTTTTATGGTCTTCACACCCGGTGCTGTTTATGGTCCGGCAAAACAATGGCCACTTGAACATTTCCGCACCTTAGCTTCACAACTGCATCATCATTATGGCCTCTCAATTCTCATTTTAGGTACTGAGTCTGATATCGAATCCGGAACTGAAATTTCACAGGGACTTGGTTGGGTACATAATTATTGTGGTCAAACTTCACTTTCAGAGTTCCTGGCTATTTTATCAAAAGCCAAATTGCTGATTGGTAATGATTCAGGAAGTATGCATTTAATGGGTGCATTACAGCGTCCACAAGTAGCAATCTTCGGTTCAACTTCTCCAACCTGGACTGCGCCAATTAATCCTCAGGCCATTGTACTCAGTCAAAACTTGAGCTGTGCCCCTTGTTTTTCTAGAACCTGCCGCTACGGTCACTATGACTGTTTGACTCAAATATTGCCAGAAATGGTACTTGAAGCTGTACAAAGAACCCTCAGTCCACCAAACTAGCTATAAGTTGTTTTCCTCTTCAAGATTGATTTTTCAGGCAAGAACAAGCATAATCGCATTGATAAATATTAATAGTTCCTGCAAACATCTGAGTTAAGTCATACAGAACAATAATAGTATAACCATATAAACTCATTTTTTCCGTCGAAACTAAGTCGCCATAATCACTTTCAATAATCAGACTGACATCAAGTAATGGATTGGATAGAAGCCCTTGTACTGGGCATTGTTCAGGGACTGACCGAATTTTTACCAATCAGTAGTACCGCACATTTACGAATTATTCCAGAATTGCTCGGCTGGAGCGATCCTGGTACCGAATTTTCTGCAGTTATTCAGTTGGGAACACTGGGTGCGGTTTTACTTTATTTCCGACAGGATGTGTTGCAGCTTTCAAAAGCAGCCCTGGAAAGTCTCTGGAAACGTAACCTCATGTATACTCCGGAGTCCAAGATGGCTTGGAGCATTGCTGCCGGTACAATACCGGTTGTGATTCTCGGCTTGGGCTTTAAGGATTTTATTAAAACTGATGCACGTGAACTCTGGGTTATTGGGACTGCCTTGATTGTACTGGCAGTTTTTTTGTATCTAGCAGAAAGAAGTTCTGCCCGCAACCGTAACATAAAAGAATTAAGTTTTATACAGATCCAATTAATTGGTCTGACCCAGGCTTTAGCTTTGATTCCAGGCTGTTCCCGCTCCGGATCCACAATCATGGGAGGTTTGATTGTTGGCTTAAACCGTGAGGCTGCAGCCCGTTTTTCTTTTTTACTGGGTTTGCCTGCAATTTTCGGCAGCGGACTTTATGAATTAAAAGAACTGTTGGAAATTGGCATCAGCGGTGACGGCTATTTTAATTTAATACTCGGTATTATCGCATCGTTTGTTGTCGGTTACCTCTCAATCGAATTATTGCTGCGCTTTCTAAGAAAACACGGAACACTGGTTTTTGTGATTTACCGGATAGTGCTTGGAACAGGTATATTGATTTTTCTAGCATAAAATAATTATAACTAAAAACCCAAAACTGTTTTTCATGTTTCATAATAAATCCATTTTTTCCCTCGTTTTGCTTTATCTTTGCTCTGCTCTGTTTTCCACTGCGCTGGCTTCTGCAGATTCAATTGAACAATCGGTATTTCGCATCACAAATTATCAGCAAAGTCCGGACTGGAAATCTCCCTGGAAAATGAAACCTACCGGTAGTGGAATGGGTAGCGGATTTTTAATCAGTAGTGGTTGGATCTTAACCAATGCGCATGTAGTCAGTGATTCACGCATGCTGCTGGTGAACAAAATATCAAGCCCTGAACCGTTTCTGGCAGACGTGGTAGCCATTGCACACGATTCTGATTTAGCTATACTGAAAGTCCGCGATCCGAGATTTTATCAAAATTTAAGAGCATTGGAACTGGGAGGCATTCCTGAGGTCCGCAGCAGAGTCCGGGCCTATGGATATCCGGTTGGTGGACAGGAACTGTCTCGAACAGAAGGAGTAGTCTCTCGCATAGAATTTGGTACATACGTCCACCCAGGCATTGATTCGCACCTGCTTGTGCAGACTGATTCGGCCATTAACCCTGGAAACAGCGGTGGCCCCGTCACTCAATCCGGAAAAGCAGTTGGTGTTGCCTTTCAGTCAAATTTACGTCTGAATGATGTGGGTTATTTTATTCCAGTACCACTGATAAACCGCTTCATCTCTGATATTGAAGATGGACGTTATGACGGAGTTCCAGAAATTGGAGTTGAAACCAGTTCTCTGATAAATCAATATTATCGTCAATACCTGAGACTTCCTGAAGGAACTGGCGGTATTCTGGTAGAAAGGGTCGTTCCATATTCTTCTGCAGACGGAGTCCTGCAAAAAGGAGATGTCCTGACTAAAATTGAAGATCTGCAAATAGACGCAGCAGGAATGGTACGTTACGGTGAACAACAGGTCACATTTTTCATTGAAGCAGAAAATCGGCAAATCGGTGATTCTCTTAAAATGCAGGTCTGGCGTAACGGAAAATTTAAAAACCTGACTCTCACCCTCAAAGCACCACCGTTTAGTACTGAAATGCGTAACAGTTACGATGAGTTGCCGGAATATCTTATATTTGGAGGACTTGTTTTCATTGCCCTGAATCGTAATTATATCCATTCACCTGGGAATGTTACTCCAGCACTAGCCTATGAGCACTGGTATCGTGAAATTGAACGTCCACAAACAAGGCGTAAACAGGCAATTCTAATCAGTAGAGTTTTACCTGCACCAGTCAACAGTGGTTACACCAGTTTGCATAACTATGTTGTCAACAAATTGAATGGAGTTTCAATCAATTCACTGGCACATTTAGACAAAATGCTAAGAAATATGTCTCTGGGAACACATCATGTTGTTTTTAGCAGTGAATGGCATAGCATGCCTCTGGTACTGGATTTTGAAGAAAGCAAAATGCAACAGGATTCAATTCTAAAACGCTATGGAATTTTAGCTGCCTCTAATCTTGTACTTGAGTGAAATAAAGAGCAGTGATGATATTCAGAAAAATACTTTTATTAAGATTCGGATTGGCTTTCATCAGCATGTATTTTGTCTTTCCTTCAGCATTGCTGGCCGGTTTTCCACCCATCAAACCTTGGTATCAGCAGTCTGTTATTCTGAAAACATATCAACAATCTTATGATTGGCGTACACCGTGGGAAAAACGTGAAATTAGTACACTAACTGGAATGGCAATTGTTGTCAGTTTGGATTTATCTACTGACACAAGCATTTCAGAAACAAATTCATTTAAAAATTTGTTTCTCTTGACAACTGCAGAGATGGTAGCAGATGCAACTCTGATTGAGGCAACTCGCAAAGGAAACCGGAGTCCTTTTCAAGCCAAACTTGTACTGATGGACTATGCAGCAAATCTGGCTCTGCTTAAAATAAACGATGCAATTTTTTGGGAAAATCTCCGCCCGGTTGAATGGAGTTCTGTAAAAGAAAATGGTCCGGCAGATGTGAAAGAAATTTTCTCTCTCAAATTAAATTCTCAGCAAAAGTGGGAATTTGAATCCGGTAAAATAGAACAAATGACTGTAGGACACAGAGATGTCAGCGATGCCTGGTTTCCACTCCTGAAACTGAGCGGCGTGTCTTTTAGCGGCCAGGGGTACCCCCTGTTACAGGATAATGAAACTGTCGGGATGATTCTGACTGCAGCTGGAGGTAAAGCTAAGGCCATGCCGGCAGAAATGCTGTATGAATTCCTGCAGCACGCCAAAAGCAGTCCATACCTGAGTTTAGCACATCGCGGTTTTAGCTGGAGGAAACTACCCCAACATAGTGCTGCAGAATACTTTCAGATACCTGCAGAAACACCTGGAATTTGGATCAGCAGGGTTTTACCTTTCGGTACAGGATCCGAGGTATTGAAACAGGGAGATTATATAACTAAAATTGGGAAATGGCCACTCTCTTATGATGGTAAAATTGAACATCCCAAATGGGGACTTGCATTGTTTGATTTACTCTTTTTAGATCAACTCAAAGCAGGTGAAGAACTGGAGCTTTCAGTAATCCGTAGTGGTAAGCACCTTGTCTTAAAAACTAAAGTTGCCGCTTACCGTGAAAATGGTCGAATCGTTCCTTTGAAGAGAGTTGGGTTCCCGCCACGATATGTGATTCAAGGAGGATTTTTATTTCAGGAACTGAGTGTGAATTATCTCCGGATGTGGGGTTCAAACTGGAGAACTCGCGCTCCTGTTCGGCTTCGTTTGTTTTTAGAATTGAACAATACAGTTATGATTCCTGAAAAAAACAATTCTGCAGCATTTCCATCTGCATCAAACGTATTATCTGATGAACATCACCGGATTGTACTGGTCAGCCAGGTTATTCCGGATCCTCTGAATATCGGCTATCAACAACTTTCGAACGCCGTTATTTTGCAGATCAACGGCCAACACATCCGAAGCCTGGAAGATGTAGCTGCAGCTTTCAAGAATCCCATTGACAATTTTCACCGCCTTGATTTCCTCCCTGGTTCAGTTCGTATGAGTGTGATTTTACCTGCGAACAAAATTACTGAAGCAAATCGGCGTATTCAAAACAATTTTCGAATCCCCAAACTTCAGGTTCTCTAAGCGTATAATTAATAATAATTCATTTTGACAACAAGCTTGAGTAGAATAAACAGTATGAAAGTAAAATCCAGAGATCATTCTACACTGAAATCATATCTAAAATCTGCCGGTCAGTGGATTGGTGAGGAAACTATACGCTGTATACCGGATAGTGAGCCCAAAGAGTACCTTTATGATTTAATGCAAAATTATCCGCTACGTGGTGGAAAACGATTCCGACCTGCACTCGTTTTGCTTAGTTGCGAATTATTTGGCGGAGATCCGGAGGATGCACTAACTTCTGCAGTTGCACTTGAATTATTTCACAATTTTGCATTGATTCATGACGACATTGAGGACGAATCATTGTTGAGACGCGGAACTCCAACTTTACACCTGCAGTACGGAATAGCACTGGCACTCAATTCCGGAGATGCTTTGTTGGGACTGGTACACGAGATACTGCTTGAAAATCATTTAAGACTGGAAGGCACACTTGCTTTAAAAATACACCGACAGCTAAACAAAGTCATGCAGGCAACTTTTGAAGGTCAGGCCCTTGACATTGGCTGGGTTGTAAACAAAGTATTTCCAGACCGTGCTGAGTACCGTGAAATGATCAGTCGTAAAACAGGCTGGTATTCCGGGAAAGGACCATGCCAGTGCGGAGCTTTGATTGCTGGCGCCTCAAAAACTGAGTTGGAAATAATCGGCAGTTTTGGTGAAGCTATTGGTATTGGCTTTCAGGTTCGTGATGACTTATTAAACCTGACTGAAGAAAGTGAGACTGTTGCTCCAAATGCAGGAGCAGGCGGCTATGGCAAAGAACGGGGGGGAGATATTGCTGAAGGCAAACGAACCTTGATTACCATTGAATTACTGGAAAGACTTCCTGCAGCAGAAGCCGAAGAACTACGCAGCATTTTGTTAGCTGAACGTGATCAGGTGACTGAATCTGAAATCAACTGGTGTATTGAAAAGGCAAAAAACAGTGGAGCTCTGGATTCTGTCGCTGATTATTGTCAACAACATGCAATTCAGGCTGCTGATGCATTAACAAAACTGCCTCACAATTCTGCCGGTTCCCTGCTAGGGGAACTAGTGGACTATTTGACAATAGAACGAAAAGCCTGATTATTACAAAAAAAGAATCGACAAATTGCAAAAATACTGATAAAAATGGGAGTTAGCTTTTACAACATAAATATTATTATATGCTGAACTTAAGGCAAATTAGATGGCTCAGAATGAAGAATATTTGTTTAATTTACTTGCTGAACCAATTAAAGCTGCAGATTATGAACTGATAGATCTGGTTTTCAGCAAGCATGGTACGCAAACAACTATTCAACTTTTTATTGACAGTGCAAATGGTGTTGATATAGACGATTGTGTGACTGTCAACCAGGTGGCCCAGGAAATACTTGACAGCCATGATCCAATTTCTACAGCATATACTTTGGAGGTTTCTACACCAGGAATATTCAGGAAACTTAAAACTCCTGAACACTTTAAGGCATTTACTGGAGAGAGAATAAAAATAAGATTGCTGCAAAAGATTAAGGGACTAAAGGATGCAGTAGGCAACTTGCAGGAGTGCTCAGAAAATGGAATCTGCATAAAACTTGAAAAAGACGGTACAGAGCTGGAAATTCCTTATTCACTGATTACCAGGGCCAATCTCGAACCTGAACTGAATTATTAACTATCATTTGAATAATAGTAAAAAACATTTCACAAAAAAAGGTAGATTTTGAAAGAGAACTTATATGAAATCATCAAAGACTTCTCCAGAGAGAAGGGCTTAGATCATGAGGTCGTAATCAAGCTGGTAGAAGAATCGTTGATTCAGGCTGCACAGCGTAAATTACCATATCACGAAATTGAAGGCAGTATTGATGAAAAAACCGGAAAAATAAATCTGGTCCATTTTAAAGAAGTTGTTGAGTTTGTTGAAGATACTCATAATGAAATTTCTATTGATGATGTGATTGAAATTGATCCCGATGCTGGTCTTGGAGATGAAGTTGAGTATGAAATTAGTGATCGTGAATTTCTCAGAATTGCACACTCTACCCGGCCAATTATTTTTGGAAGTTTGAAAGAAGCAGAACGGCAGATGGTCGTTTCAACTTTTACAGATAAAGTCGGAGAAGTATTGACAGGTACAGTATTGCGAGTGGAGCCAAATGGTCGAGTAGCTTTTAGTTTTCAAAATAAAGTAGAAGCTTATTTGTTCCGGCGAGAACAGATTTACGGAGAAAATTTTACTTTTGGTGACCACGTCAGAGTCTTCTTACTTGATGTAAATGACAATCCGCATAAAGACTCCCAATTGACTATTTCTAGAACACATCCGGGACTGCTGATTAAATTATTTGAAATGGAGGTGCCTGAAATTTTTGATGGCATTGTTAAGATAGTAAATGCCTCAAGAGAACCAGGACGCAGAGCAAAAATATCAGTATATTCTACTGATGAAGAGGTGGATCCAGTTGGTTCCTGCGTTGGTATGCGGGGCAGTAGAGTACAAACTATTGTAAACGATTTAAACGGTGAAAAAATAGACATCGTTCGTTGGAATGAGGATATCAGCGAATACACCTGTAATGCATTAGCTCCTGCAGAAATTGAAAGTCTGGATATTGATGAAGAAACAAAACAGATTGATGTAATCGTTGCTCAGAATCAACTCTCATTAGCAATAGGACATAAGGGGCAGAACGTACGTCTTGCTTCTAAACTGATCGGCTACAAAATAAACATAGTTGCAACTGAAGAAGAAGAACTTTCAATTGATCAACAGTTGGAGAAAGAATTTGCCAAGACCAAAATTAATGATGCTGCAGAACAAGAAGATTCGGAAACACCAACTGAAGAAGGTATCTTAGCAGAAAGTCATACTACCTCTGAAACAAATCAAACTGAGGATAATAATGCTGATCTTGATAGTTCTGCAGACACTGAATCTGGGGATAATGAGCAGAAATCTGAAGGAGAAGCAACGCATGAGAATAACGCTGAAGAGGATATCACTGCTGAAGTTGAAGAAATAGAAGTTGTTGAAGCTGAGGAGACTAAAACAGAAGAGACTGAAGCTGTAACAACTAAGACTAAAGCTAAAACAAAGTCAAAAACAAAATCTAAAACAGCAGAATAGTACGACGGAAACCGACAACTGCTGGAACTGTATAAAACCTGTAAAAACCCCAAAGGAATTAATGTCTGAAGTAAGAGTATTTGAACTGGCAAAAGAATTAAGCATGCCGGCCAAGCAACTGCTCACCAAGATCCGTAAAGCCGGAATTCCTGTAACAGGAAACTTTTCCGAATTATCTCTTGAGCAAGCTAATATTGTCAGAAAGATGGCAAAAAGTGCAAAGGGGATTGTCCTGCCGAAATCATCTGAAGGCACTGGACTACGTCGCGTCAGGCGGACTGCCAAAGTAACTGGTGTTGAGGAGCTTGATCAAAAAAAGAAACCCACAAAAAAAACAAAAAGTTCAAAAATTGTTACCATCTCGACTAAATCTCAATTAGAAGAGGAACAAGAGCCGGAAGCTCCCAAAAGGAGAATCCGCAGGAAAAAGAAAGATACTGACGATACTGTTTCGGATATAAAAACAGAAAGAACAGAAGATTCTAAAACTAAAACTTCAGCAGATGCTACTTTGGAAACACCACCATCTGAGGTTGTAGGAGAAGAGCCAGAAAAAGAAGATAGAGTAATAGCTGCGGATTTGTCTGAGCCAAACGACTCTCCGCTAGAAAATGCAGAATCAATAACGGAAAACAAAGTTAATGCTTCTCCAGATGATACCGGTTCATTACAACAGGCTGAGGATCTACAGAAAGAAAAATCAGCAGGTATTGACAAGCTTAAGGAAGACATAGCTTTAAAATCTACAAACAAACCCAAGAAGACCACTGTTGCTCCCACTCCAGAACAATCTGAAGATGCAGAGAATGACTCTTCAAAAAGAAAAGGTTCCCGCCGAACTGATGGTGAACAAAAACGCAAAGGTGGAGGTGGTCAACGTGATTATCTCAATTTTCGCGAAAGACGACCTCGTCATAGAAAAAGAGACTATCAAAAAGATAAACGAAACAGAGGACCGCGCAAGATTTCTGATCCAAATGTTCCAAAACACGTCTTTAATCCGAGAAAAAAGAGTATTCGGATCGGCAACCAGGTTATAGTTGCAGAGCTTGCAGGTTTGATTGGCATCAAGGCTCCTGAAATAATCAAGAAACTGATTTCTTTAGGTCTTATGGCAACTATCAATCAGACAATTTCAGGAGAAATGGCAGAATTGGTTGCTGCTGATTTTAACGTAACCGTTGAGGTTGAATCATTTGAGTTAGCTGACCTGCTTAAAGAAGAAGAACCTGATGTCTCTGAACTTGAATTGCGATCACCTATCGTGACAATCATGGGACATGTGGATCATGGAAAAACATCTTTACTGGATAAAATCCGTGAAACCCGTATTGCATCAGGAGAAGCCGGAGGAATAACCCAGCACATAGGTGCTTATCATTTGAAGGCCGGCGGGAATCAAGTCACATTTCTTGATACACCTGGGCACAAAGCTTTTACTTCTATGCGGGCCAGGGGAGCTAACATTACTGATATAGTAATACTTGTCGTTGCTGCTGATGATAAAGTTCAACCACAAACAATAGAAGCAATTCAACATGCCAGAGCTGCTGATGTGCCGATTATTGTTGCTGTCAATAAAATTGACCGGCCAGAATCGGATCCAAATCGAATTCAACAGGAGTTGCTCTTACATGAACTTATTCCAGAAGATTTAGGTGGAAGTACAATTTTTGTGAAAGTATCTGCCAAAACAGGTGAAGGTCTTGAAGAACTACTGGAAATGATTCATTTACAGGCAGAAGTATTGGAGCTCAAGTCAACAGCAAAAGGTTGTGCCCGTGGAACAATTATTGAGTCTCGTGTTCGTAAAGGTCAGGGCCCGGTTGGTACTGTTCTTGTGCAGCGTGGAACACTCAGGATTGGTGATTACTTTGTGATGGGTGGCATTCATGGCCGTATACGGGCAATGTTTAATGAAGCAGGTAAATCAATGACTGAAGCAGGACCAGCAATTCCGGTTGAAATATCCGGTTTGAGCAATGTGCCTGAAGTTGGAGAAACTTTTGTTGTGCTGGAAGATGAAAAGAAAGCACGTCAGATTGCTGAAGAACGTGAATTTCAACAGCGAGCAGAAACTATTAGAGAATTTCAGAAAACAAGTCTGGATAATTTATTCAGCAAAATAGAAGAAGGTAAAGCAACTGAACTCCGCCTGATAATCAAAGGTGATGTGCAGGGATCTGTCGAAGCACTAAAGTCTTCACTTGAACAAATTGGTGATGAACGTATTTCAACACGCTTTCTATTGTGTTCAGTGGGAAACATTACTGAAACAGATATTACTTTAGCTTCAGCATCAGATGCTATAATTGTCGGTTTCAATGTGCAAATGGATTCAAAGGCCAGAGAGATTCGTGCTGTAGAAGGTGTTGATGTCCGACTTTATGATGTCATTTATAACGCATTGGATGACGTCAAAGCTGCCATGGAAGGCCTCTTAGAACCAGAAATTAGAGAAGAAATACTGGGTCACTTGGAAGTACGTCAGGTCTTTTCTTCCGGTAAAAACGGAATGGTTGTCGGTGGTTTGGTAACCGACGGCAAGTTGCTCAGGAACAGCCTTATTCGTGTCTTACGCAAGGAAGAGAGTGTTTTTGAAGGTAAGATCATTTCTCTAAAGCGCTTTAAAGATGATGTTGCAGAAGTTGCACATAATTATGAATGTGGAATTATACTCGATTTTGCAGAAATCGAAAATGGTGATATTGTAGAAGCTTACGAGCAAATTGAAGAAAGTGCACGACTGTAGAAAATCATGCATAAAACTGGTAGAAGTAATTTCAGTACTTTGGTACACCGCAGACTTTCGGAAGTGCTTCTTTTTGAAAGCAAAGATCCTCGGTTCAGTAAAGTAACAATCAGCAGAGTTGAAGCTGGCCCTAATTTAAGTAATGCAAAAGTCTTTGTCTCAATTTTTCCAACAGAGGGACAGGAAGAGTTGATAGAGGCTTTAAACCGTGCTGCTGGTTTTTTCAGCCGACAGTTGGGAAAAGTACTTAAAACGCGTAATACTCCACAGCTATCATTTGTTTATGACTCCGGCTTTGACCATAGTGACGAAATAGAGATTCTGTTACGCAGTGTTCTTCCTGAAGACGAGCAGAGTCTTAAAACAAAAACTGAACTGCAGCAATAATTACGCAGAATCTATATCATTTGTTATTAGCTGATAATTAAATAATTTTTTGCGAATAATCAATATAGACAAGCCAAAGGGCTGGACATCTTTTGATACGGTACGTTTTATTAAACGACGTTTTCAAGAAAAGAAAGTCGGACATTTAGGCACTTTAGATCCCATGGCAACTGGAATTTTGCCTATCTTTCTGGGACAGGCTACTAGACTTATTCCACTTTTCAATGATGCAGACAAATCTTACCGTGCAGTCTGTAAATTAGGCCAATCCACTAACACTTTTGATGCAGAAGGAAGTGTCACAGAGTCTAAAGAATGCGGATTTTTAACTCCTGATGAAGTTATTAAAGCCGTTTACACTTTTCAGGGCCAACAGATTCAACAAACACCTGCATTTTCAGCTGCAAAAATCAACGGAACACCTTCATACAAGTTGGCCAGACAGGGTATAGAAGTTACTGGCAAAACCCGTTCAGTCTACTTCCATGAATTAGAAGTAGAATCTGTAGATCTTCCTTTTGTACAAATCAAAATACGCTGTTCGAAAGGAACTTATATCCGTACACTGGCTGATGATCTGGGAAAACTGCTGAAAGTTGGGGGGCACCTCACTTCTCTGGAACGACTGGCTTGCGGAGAGTGGTTTGATCAACATAATTCTGTGTCAATTCAACATCTTAAAGAGATAATATTGGATACAGATGTACCGTGGATATTTCCTGTTGATGTGCTGAACCACCTTCACACAATCATCTCAACTCCAGATATACTGAAATTATTAAAAGATGGTCGCCGGATTGAAATTCCTCAGTCGATTATGTTTGAGCATGAAGACACCAAATGTTTTCTAAATGTACTGAAGGACACCTCAAAGACTGCACAAACAAAAGTTCTGGATGATTGTCAGAATATTGTTGCTATCGGTTTCGTAATGTGGGAGAATGGCGATTGTTATTTTCAACCAACAAAGGTTTTCGTTAAGTAAAATAGATAATTTGTATGTTAACAAAAGAACATAAGGTCGAAATTGTAAATAAGTTCGGCAAAAACAATTCAGATACCGGTTCCACAGAAGTTCAGGTTGCTTTATTAACTGAGCGTATTAAATCATTGACAGATCATTTACGTCTGCAACCAAAAGATTTTAGTTCACGTCGTGGATTATTAAAACTGGTAGGTCAACGACGTAATTTTATGAGATATCTCAAAAACAGAAATAAAGACAGCTTTCTTGCTGTTTCAAAGCAACTCGAGATTCGCGTCAGGTGATTCACACAAAACTTCTCAGGAGATTTGTCCACGGGGGCGGGTCTTCTGTCAGGTATATTTTGGCATCTGCTAAATTGTACTGTTGCAATTCCCCCGTATTCTGCAGCATCAAGTCGGTTCGCCTTCTTTCAGCACAATATTTTAGTTTGTTGAGAAATGTTTTTATGGAGAATGCTTTGAGCATTTTACAGATAACTGGAAGTTATTTTATTTCCAGTCCAAAAAAAGGAAAGAGTTTGCATGCTGCCATTTAAAGAATACCGCAATCAGACATTTATCAAGGGACTTCCCTTCATGTCTGATCAGGTAGAACGTTGATAATCAGGAGTAGAATGAAGATTGTAGAAAGAGAATTTGGTCCAGCAACTATGAAGCTGGAAACAGGTAGGATGGCCAAACAGGCCAACGGATCCGTATTGGTTACATACGGTGATACAGTAGTATTAGTTGCTGCAACTGCAGCAAAAGGATCAGGAACAGGTGCGGATTTTTTCCCCCTTTCCGTTTTTTATGTTGAAAAAGCTTATGCCTCCGGAAGAATTCCTGGAGGTTTCTTAAAACGTGAATCACGTCTTTCGGACAGTGAGACACTAATTTCACGAATTATTGACCGACCATTGCGACCGGCTTTTGAAGATAACTATCTTGCAGAAACAATGATTGCTGCAACAGTCTTAAGCCACGATCTTATCCATCCTTCTGATGTTGCCGCGATGAACGGTGCTTCAGCTGCATTGGCAATTTCTGACATCCCTTTTCACAATCCTCTGGGTGGTGTAAGAGTAGGTCGTATCGATGGTAAATTTGTCACAAATCCTAGTCCTGAAGAACTCGAAGTTAGTGAACTAAACATCTTCATGGCTGCGTCTAAAGATGCGATTTTAATGGTTGAGGGTGAATCAAGCGGAGTTAGTGAATCAGTGATGCTGGACGCACTCTGGTATGGTCAGGAAGCAGTTTTGCCAATCATTGAGATGCAGGAAGAGTTGATGCAGAGTGTTGGTAAGAAAAAACGCACCGTCGATGTACCGCCAGTAAATGCTGAACTAAAATCCAAAATTGAAGCGATTGCACCTACACGTCTGCGTGATGCTCTCGGCATCAAAGACAAGATCGAACGCTACGAACGTTTGGACACTTTACGTGATGAAGTCAGCAATGAGATTCTTGGAGATTCACCGGATTCAGATTCCTCAAAAGAGCTCAAACAAATTTTTGCTGACATCAAAAAAGATGAAATGCGCTCCAGTTTGATTACAAATAAAATCCGGATCGATGGACGAAAGCCTACAGAAATTCGCCCAATCACCTGTGAGACAAAAGTTTTACCACGTACACACGGTTCAGCCTTGTTCACACGTGGAGAAACACAGGCACTTGCAGTTACCACCTTGGGTGCACGTGAAGATGAAAAAATGATCGAATCACTTGACGGTATTTCTTTCAAAAGGTTCATGCTGCATTATAACTTCCCAAGTTTTTGTGTTGGAGAGACACGAGCACCACGCGGTCCGGGACGTAGAGAAATTGGACACGGAACTTTGGCAGAGCGTGGATTGACACCTGTTGTTCCTACCAAAGCAGAATTTCCTTATACAATTCGTCTGGTTTCAGAAGTTCTTGAATCAAACGGTTCATCATCAATGGCTACTGTCTGTGCCGGTTCTCTGGCTATGATGGATGCAGGAGTGCCTCTTAAAGAAGCAACTGCAGGTATTGCCATGGGTTTGATCAGTGACGGTAAAAACAACGTTATTCTTTCAGACATACTTGGTGACGAAGACCATCTGGGTGACATGGATTTCAAGGTTGTTGGTACTGAAAACGGAATCACTGCCCTGCAGATGGATATTAAGATTAAGGGACTCGGACGTGATGTCGTTGAGCAATCCCTGATGCAGGCCCGTGAAGGTCGGTTGCATATTTTAGGAAAGATGGGAGAAGCACTGAAAGAATCCCGTGGAGGACTTTCTACTTATGCACCTCGCTTTATCACTCATAAAATATCACCAGACAAGATAGGTACCGTTATTGGTCCGGGTGGAAAGATGATCAAAAGTATTGTCGAAAAAACCGGTGTAAAAATTAACATCGATGATGACGGTATTGTTTCCATCATGTCACGTGACCATCAAGCTGTGGATGATGCTCTGGAAATCGTCCAGAATCTCACCCGAACAATTGAGATCGGAGAAACTTATACCGGACCAGTCAAGAAAGTGATGGACTTTGGTGCATTTGTCGAAGTTTTTCCTGGTACAGAAGGTCTTGTACATATTTCAAATCTGGCAGAAGGCCGAGTCGAAAAAGTTACTGATGTTTGTAAAGAGGGTGATATTATCACCGTTAAAGCAACTGGAGTTGACAGACGAGGTAAAATCCAGCTTAGCATCAAAGACGTTTAATTCGCGTCCTCTTCTGTTTTAACTAGACAGTAGAAAGGTCTGCACCATTTATATTGCATATAGTGGTGCAGACAACTACTTCAGGCATTCTGTTTTAACATTGTTTTAGTTTAAAAACGAAGCCGTCCTTCCATAAATAAAATTCGCAGCACTATTAGATTGAATTTGGCCTGATCTCAGGCTACGGTTAGATGTGTATAATCTGATCCATATTGCCAACCTAATATTATCCTTATGAAGCTTGTTATCACAGATTCAGGACTTGGTGGACTGTCTGTTTGTGCCAAATTGATACTACTCTTAAAAGAGAGTTCTGAAGCAACATCACCTCATTTACCTGCATCACGATTACAAATCACATACCTTAATGCAGCACCATCTAATGAGCGTGGATTCAATTCCATGTCCGGTAGAGATGAACAACTGCAGACCTTCAGCAACATTCTCAGGAACACAACTCTGCTGTTTGCACCTGATTCTATTTTTGTGGCTTGTGGAACTCTTTCTGTCTTAATGGAGCATTTAGATTTTACAATTCAAAATGACATAAATTTTGAAGGTATTTTGTCAATTGGTTCCGCACAGTTGCTGTCAAGTCTACAGGAAATACCTCAGTCGACTGTTATTATCTTTGGAACTCCAACCACGATTAATGAAGCTACTTTTCAAGATCGACTTAAGAAAAATGGAGTTGCAGAAAAACGGATAATCGTACAGGCCTGTCCGGAATTGGCAACCCAAATTTCTAATGACCATGATGGCTCAATTGTTACAGCCAAAATCAAGCACTGGGTTACAACTGCCCTGCAAAATATACCACCAGACAGTGTTCTTCCTCAATTTGCTTTTCTGGCCTGTACCCATTATGCTTTTCGCGAGAATTTATTCAAAAAAGCATTCGAACAGGCTGGACTCAGCAAGATCTCTTTTTTAAATCCAAATCAGGCCGCAGCTGAATATTTAGTCAAACTTGTCAAGCGTGCTAGAGATTTCAAAAGTTCTGAGTCTCCAGATATCTCTGTAGAATTTGTAACTCCATACGAAATACCTGAACAGGAAATAAACACTTTAACTCATATGCTGACTCCTGAAGCGCCGGAAACGGTTTATGCCCTTCAAAATGCCAATATTTGTCCTGAGCTACTCCTTAAATGATCCATGAATAGTGATTTTTTTAATGCTGTTGACCTGCTCTCCTATGTGAGTAACTCTCAGCAGCTCACCACATCAGGCGAAAGCAAAGTTTGGTTTGCACAGCTTAATATCAAAGACCTGACAGCAGATCATATCCCAGATGGAGGACAGCTGGCAGAATATTTAGTCTCAAAGCTTGAACTTCCTGAAGTCCATTTTTTTCTTCTGTTAATAGAACGCACAAGAAGCGAAGAATGGCATGAAAGCCCTAGTCTAATTGTTTTTCAGGAGTTAATAGAAGTAAAAATCCGTAAAACAGAAAATTGCACATATAATTATTCTGGCAGAAAACGAGGTTCAGTCTGGAAAAATATAATTGCTCTGCAACAGTTGCGGAAAATATTCAAACAAAACCCTGATACTCCATTCGAAGCTGCAGCAAAATTTCAGCAGGCAGCAATTATAAATGCGGACCATCCACTACAACTGGAAGTTCTTAATATCCAAAAACCCTGGGGTTATGAAGGTTGGTACACTGGAGTTGAAAAACGTGGTGTAGTAAAAGTTACAACTGAGTCCGGAAAAACAGAATTACCTTATGCTCTATCTCTCTTCAAAAAAGATCAACTTGCTGCTTATCCCGAAGAACTAATCTTGCTTAAAACACTCAATCCTGTAGCAGATGATGTAGTTGGAGATTTGTATTATGAAATGCATGAAAAAAAATGGGAAGTTTATGTGGTTACAGAAATAGATCGTATTGCCTGGCCGTCCGGAACAGGGATTATTAAAGCTGGATTAAATCCGCAAAAAATAGGGGAATATCAAGATACTCATGGTGAGCAATGGCAAGAACAACTATTAAATGATTTTAGACTAGCAATTCAGCAATACGAAAACATACGTCGTCAAATTGATGACTCTACCACTGAAACAACTACTGAACTCAGCCAGAAGGAATTGTATTTGAGAGAGTCTGCTGCTGATTTTGTTGGAGATTTAACAGTAAATGTAGGTGACATCGTCAGTTTTCCTGCATTTCAAATGCACTCTTTACGGCATGGAATTAAGGTCGTTGAATTTCAAACACCGCACTATGAGCGTCTTATCCTGATGTTTGGCCAAAAAGTTCTCACTCAGGATAGTTGGGATACTGAAGAGGCTCTCAACAAAATGCAGACTTGTATCTATCAAGCGCCAGAACTTGAATGTCTGCAACAAGCAACAGGGATGCTTGTAGAACGTTTTGTAGATTTCCCAGATTTTACTGCAGATAGAATATCTTTGGCACCCAATAAGAGCTGGAAAGATAATCTGAAAGATAAATATCAACTCCTGATAATCATTTCAAGCCAGGCGTGTATAATTCCGGAAAACGGCAAACCAATTTTTCTAGAACCAGAACAAGCCCTGTTTTTACCTGCCGGCATGAAAAGTTACAGTTTGGAAAACACTGGAGACTCTCCGCTTATTTGCCTTAAGTCGATGCCAAAATAACACATGATTGTTGAAGTTGTACTAAATCTGCCAATCCGTAAATCCTTCGATTATAGCTGGCCGGATCATCTTACTCGTATACCTGAAGCAGGTCTGCAGGTTCTTGTACCCTTTGGTTCGAAGAAAAAAGGTGGAGTCGTAGTTAGTGTTAAAAATCATTCAGAATTTGCAACCCTAAAAAAAGTAGATACTCTGATTGACGAGGAACCGCTTTTTTCTACAGAAATGCTGGACCTTAGCAAATGGACTTCTGAATACTATTTTTGTGCCTGGGGTGAAGCTCTCAATGCTGCTATTCCTGGTGGTCTGGCACTGCGTTTACTAACTACTTACTCTCTCCAAACCTCCTCACTTCCAGAATTGAACTCGCTGAGTACACAGGCACAATCCCTGGTGCACTCAAAAAAAACATGGACTCAACAGGAGTGGCTGCAGTGTTCACCGAACAAGCAGGACCATCAGTTGCTGCGTGCTTTGTTAATGAATGACAAAGTGCAATCAAAACAGGTATTGCTTGGACAAAAAACAAAAGCAAAAATGGAGCGCTGGGTACGTATGCTCAAATCTGATACAGCTAAATTCATTTCTTCCAGGCGTAAAACTAAACGTCAGCAAATATTAGAAATATTGGCTGAAAATTCTGAAATTTGCTGGAGTGAAATACAAAACAGAGTCAATGCACCATCGCAGGCTTTAAAAAAACTTAAAGATGAAGGCTTGATTGAATTTTTTGAAAAACGGGTATTCCGTAGATTTATGGAAGGTGGCCTGCCTGAAATGGAACAGTTTCAGGAACTCAGTGCAAAACAGATAGTTGTTTATGAAGAAATTTCTACTTCACTGAAAAAAGGATCATACTGCACTTTTTTACTCGAAGGAGTAACCGGTAGTGGAAAAACTGAAATCTATCTGCATGCAGTCCGGAAAACCTTGAAGCTGGGAAAAACAAGTTTGATTTTGGTTCCGGAAATATCTTTAACTCCTCAACTAGTCAATCGCTTTCGCTCCCGTTTTGGAGACCAGGTCGCAGTTTTACATAGTGGAATGGATGACGGAGAACGCTTTGATGAATGGTCCAGAGTACGTAATGGAACAGCACCAATAGTAATTGGAGCACGCAGCGCAGTCTTTTCTCCTCTGAGTAACTTGGGATTAATTGTAATTGATGAAGAGCACGACCCCTCCTATAAACAGGGGGAAACTCCGCGTTATCATGGACGTGATGTTGCAATTTTTCGTGGATTTTCTGCAGGGGCAACAGTTTTGTTGGGGACTGCAACACCTTCACTTGAATCTGCAAACAACGTAATAAATGGAAAATATAGACCTTTAAGTCTACCATCACGTATCAACGAAGCACTACTACCAAATGTTAAGCTGCTGGATATGAAAACTGTGACTATCCAGAAAGGCAGTCCCTATTTTTCCAGTGAATTGGTTGAAGCACTGCGAAAACGACTATTGAGGAAAGAGCAAAGTATTATATTTTTGAATCGACGTGGTTTTGCTCCTTTGGTTAGTTGTTCTAAATGTGAAGCCATACAGACTTGTCCAAATTGCAGCTTGAGTTTAGTTTACCATCAAGGAGCAAACCAGGTCCGCTGCCATCAATGTGATTTCATCAAACCACTGCAGCAAAAATGCACGGACTGTGGTACTGAACAAGCACCAAAAATTATCGGCACCGGAACTGAACAAGTTGAAGAAAACCTGAAAATGTTTTTTCCTGCCGCCCGTATTTTACGGATGGACCGTGACACTCTGCATGGAAAACATGCACTTTCAAAAATGCATGAACGTATTCAGAAACATGAGGTGGACATCGTGATTGGTACCCAATTAGTTACCAAGGGGCATGACTTTCCGCAAGTGACTCTTGTTGGTGTAATCCTTTCAGATTTATCACTTAACATTCCTGATTTTCGTGCTAGTGAACGGACATTCCAACTGTTAACGCAGGTTGCTGGACGAGCTGGACGTGCACAAAAACCTGGTGAAGTTTTAATTCAAACTCACAACCCACGACACCACAGTTTGCTTTGTGCTAAAGAGCACGATTCCATTTATTTCAGGAAACTTGAGTTGGAACGCCGACAAAATCTAATGATGCCACCATATCAGTCACTGACTATGATTGTCTGCAGTAGTCCACGTGAAGAACGTGCAGAAACTCTTGTTAGAGATATAGCTGATAAGATCAAAGCTGCTGCTGCCACAAAACACAGTACAATTGCTTTTGCTGGAAGAACTGAAACTTTATTTCCAGTTAAAATCATCGGACCAATAGAGGCACCAATAAAAAAATTGAGAAACCGTTTTCGTTGGCAGTTATTACTCAAAGCAGATAATGTCAAACTTCTTTTATTCTTATTAAAACAAGTCTTTGCGCAACCTGCTGCTATCAAACGGGACGAACTGATACAAATTGATGTAGATCCTCATCAGTTGATGTGAATAATTAATACAGGATCAACAAACTTTCTTAAGAGAAATATATGGATTTCATACAATGGAGTCAATTAGCTTTGATCTGTGTTATGGGGGCAATATCTCCAGGTCCAAGTCTAGCGGTGGTCCTTAGAAATACTATTTCCGGAAATCGAACACAGGGTGTCTTGACAGGAATAGGTCACGGTCTGGGAATAACCTTCTATTCGGTGGTTGCTTTAACTGGTTTAGTTTCTCTGCTCAAGAGCATTCCCAACTTTTTCCTGATTGCTCAAATCATCGGTTCTTTTTATTTAATTTGGCTGGGCAGCAAAATGCTGATTTCCGGCATTGGTGATACTCAAACAATTCAGACAGAAAAACACACAAATATATCTGAAAGTCGTGGTTTTAGTGTAGGATTTATGATTGCTTTTCTGAATCCAAAAATTGCAGTCTGGTTACTAGCAATTTTCAGCCAGTTCGTTAAACCTGAAGCCGCCTTTCAGGACCAACTACTGCTGGTCTCGACTGTGGGAGGTATTGATACGAGTTGGTACTGCCTGGTAGCCTTTCTTGCATCCTCAAAAAGGCTTCTAAAAACTCTCCAGAGCAACGCAAAACGGATTGATCTTATGATGGGAACCCTTTTAATCTTATTAGCCACTGGAATGCTCTGGAGAGCAATTACACATATCAGTTAAAATAAAAACAGATGTTGCAAATTCGTGAAGCTGAAGAACAGGATTTTGATCAGATATGGACTATTTTCAGGCAAATAGTTTCTGCTGGAGAAAGCTACGCATATCCTCAGGAGACAAGCAAGGAAGAGGCTTTTGAAATATGGATGAAACAGACCCAAAAAACTTTTGTCTGCCTTGAAAACGAAGATATTCTAGCTACCTATTATATTAAACAAAATCAGCCTGGTGCAGGCAGTCATGTCTGCAATTGCGGCTACATGGTTGCAGCAGAGTCCAGAGGCCGTGGACTGGCGACTCTGATGTGCGAACACTCCCAGGATACTGCACAGAAACTTGGCTACAAGGCCATGCAGTTCAATCTGGTATTAGTTAGTAATGAGCAGGCAGTACAGTTGTGGGACAATTTGGGTTTCAAAACTGTTGGTAGAATCCCAAAAGCATTTAAGCATCCTAAACTTGATTTCGTGGATGCACTGATTATGTATAAATGGTTCTAATTAATAGTGATTATTCTGTTATTTATTATTGCTATAGCCTATAATAATAGTCTTAGTACTTCATACTAAAATTAACCTTTTCATTCTTATTTAAAAACAAATGCTGCAATT
This sequence comes from SAR324 cluster bacterium, assembly GCA_014382365.1. Taxonomy (GTDB): domain Bacteria; phylum SAR324; class SAR324; order SAR324; family NAC60-12; genus Arctic96AD-7. Next base: position 3,744 of record JACNJW010000058.1, on the reverse strand, counting down.
AATTCGAGATTTTGTAATGAACCTTCAATGGTTTATGATCATTATAATTTGCCTTACTTTGGGCTTGGCTCCTTTTTTCCCTGTACCACACATTTGGGAGAAACTAAAAATGCTTTATTCAGGCACACTTGTCCGCCCTCTTGATTGGTTTGACTTAATGCTGCACAGTGCACCCTGGATTTTGCTCATTCTCAAAATGTTTTTCACTCTGACAGAATCCAGTGTGAGAGGAAACAGTTAAGGTCTTTTACAGAGCATGCACTGCATCATTTCATGAGCCGCCTAGACAGCTCGTTTTCAAACTGTCTGTCAGCAAAATAAGAGTTCAAAACTGAAATAACAGTTTTAAAGCTGCTGAAATAAGGACTCACTCTCTGCAATCAAATTCAACTCATCCTCAGACCAGCACTGGCGATTCCATTTCACTTTAAAGGCCTCCCCCAGACAGTCAAGTAATAACAGCCTCAAATCCTGACTGGATCTGCCGGGATAAACACCAGCTGTTTCCATCGAGTGCATCTCTTGACGCAGTCTGTTTTCTTGAGTATAAGGGAAAATATTTAAAATCTGAGGAATTGGATCTCTGAGAGGGATTGTACCATGCTGTAAAAACACTCTGCATGATGAAGAGTCCGAACCGTGAATTGTTCTTACACGTTGAGCATTGCCAATTATTTTTCTGCCTTCAATCAATATCTCATAAACAGCAGGATCTGCAAAGCAAATGTGATTGTCATTATTGCTCTTTTGCTGAGTTTGTTCCTGCAGTTCAGGAGCAAGATCTAAGGTCTGAAAAAATAGTTTAAAACCCTGTACCAGATAACGGTAATTATCCAAAACACCACCTGAAAACTGCTGATCCAAAACACCGCCGACTACGGAATAAGTCAGATCATCTCCATGCAGAACTGCTTTACCTCCGGTTGCACGTCTGACAACAGGAATTGCCAGTTCATTACATGCTTTTAAATCAATTCGTCGGTCAATCTTTTCATTCCTGCCCAGTGAAAGAGTTGAACATTCCCAGTCATAAAGTCTCAGAACCGGATCATCATTCTGAGAATAATTATCCAGCAACACCTGATCTGCTGCCATGTTGAAACTGCCTGAACGAGGTATGTCCTCAATCAGACGCCAGATATCCATCTCAAAAACTTTAAAAAATCATTTTTTTTGATTAAGTAAACTTGATAAATCCAGACCACCTGTCATTTTACCCAGTTGCTGGCCCAGAGAGTTTTGCATATTTTGTTGGCTTTGTCTGAGTCCTTCGTTCACTGCAGAGAGAATCAAATCCTGAAGAGTTTCAATATCATCGACATCTACAACTTCCGGGTCAATTTCGATGCTCTTTGCTTCCTGCTTTCCGTTGAAAGTCATTTTCACCATCTCTCCACCTACTGAAACAGCGAAAGTTTGTTTGCCCAGTTCCTCCTGCTGCTGTTTCATATTCTCAGAAAGTTCCTGAGCCTTTTTCATCATTTCATTCATGTCAATCATAGTGTTCTCCACATTTTATTAATTAATTTCCTTAAATATCAAATAATTATTGTTTTCAGGTTTAACTCAAACCTCTGATAATTTTATACCGGTAATTTTGCTGTTTGTAAATACAGAGAGAATTTCTTTAACCTGAGGAAAATTTCTGGCTTTTTCGCGTTTAATTTCTCTTTGCTGTTCTATAAGTATTTGTTCATATTCAAAAATTGTCTGCTGAGTACTTACGATTGCAGATATTTCACAACTCACATGGACTGCATGTCCTGTCCAGTCTGATGTGATTTTTTCCAGTAATACTCTATTTTGTTCAGTCAGCATTGAGGAATAGTTGCCACTTTTAAAAGACAGTTTAAGTTGGGAATTCTGAAGTATTTGTGGTACTGCATTTCGGATTATGCTCGCAAGTTTTGATGATCTCTTTTGAACTTCTTCTGCATAATCAATCCATTCTTGAGCAGGTTTTACAACATCTTCTGCAGTCATTTGTTTAGCAGATAGATCTTCACTTTTTTCGGCTAGAGAGCTGAACTCCTGTGATTTAGATCCAGTCTCCTGAGAATCGTGAACTCTTGAGACTGCACTTGCCTGGAAAACAGCAGTTTCTGCTACCTGCTGTGCTTCAGTTTCAGCATGAGAATATGTTTTTGGTTCAGATACAATATCATTCACTTTTTGAATATTATCCTCATCTGCAATCTTTGTCTTTTCTGCTACCGTAGGACCAGATAATTGAGTATTATCCTCACCTGCATTCTTCAGCTTTTGCGAGTTATCAACATCAGTAGTTGACTCTTCAGAATATTCTTCTGCCTCAACATTTCCTCCAGACTGCAAAATATTTTTTATCTTTGCAACATTTGTATGCGTTTCTTCTGCAGCAAATCTTTCAACAATGATATCCTGCTGTTTTGTTGCATATTTTGCAATTTCGTTTTCTAAATGTTCAGGACTTTTTTTTTGCTCCATGTTGGAATTATTAGCATTTGAGCCTGGCACTAGTCTATCTTTGCTAATATTTTTTATTCCTCTGATCAACTCCGGCAAACCAATCAAAGGCTCAACTGCAGATATTTGTAAAATGGCCATTTCAAAACAGATCTTTTTATGAACACTACGTTTCATCTGCTCTTCCAAGCCGAGTAATATTTGAAACACCTGTTGTAGTTCATCTGCACTAACAACCTTACTTAGAGTTTCAAATTCATCCAAATCATCGGTTGAAAATTCCTGAAATAATGCCGGTTCAGTTCCAAGAGTTTTGACTAGTGCAATCGTCTTAATTGTCTGTAGTAAATCTGACAAGATGTCATGTACATCATGCCCGTGTTCCTGCAGTTGCTGAAAATAACGAAGTGCCTCTGCTTGTTTTTTTTTCAAAATTGCACCAACAAATTCAAATCGTGATTCTCGGTCCAGGATTCCCAGGATCTGTGCAACTTTTTGATCAGTAGCAGTTGTACCACTAAAACTGAGTATTTGATCAATTGCAGTCAAGGCATCTCTCATTCCTCCTACTGAGTTTCTTGCTATCATCTCCAAAGCTCCCCTTGACAACTCCAGCTTTTCATTCTTAATCACAGTTTCCAAAAATTTAACCATTTTACTGACTGGAATTCTCAAAAAGTCATAGCGTTGGCAACGTGATATAATTGTTGGCGGGATTTTGTAGGGATCAGTTGTAGCAAAAATAAACTTCACATATGCAGGCGGCTCTTCCAGAGTTTTCAAAAGTGCATTGAAGGACTCCAGTGTCAGCATATGCGCCTCATCAATGATATATATTTTATATCTGCATCTGGCAGGCACATAATTCACGTTTTCACGCAACTCTCGAATATTTTCTATTCCACGGTTGGAAGCTGCATCAATTTCGTAAACATCCGGTGATGCATTATGATTAATTTCAACGCAGTTTTCACATGTATTACACGGATCTCCATTGTCAGGATTTAAACAGTTGAGTGCCCGTGTTAAAATTCTGGCTGCACTGGTTTTTCCAACTCCACGTGATCCTGTAAATAAAAAGGCATGTGCTGCTCTATTGGATAAAACTGCATTGCGTAAGGTTTGGGCAGCAGTTTCCTGTCCAATCAAATCTGCAAAGCGTGAAGGACGCAGTCTGCGTGCCAGAACTACATATGACATGAAGGGGATTCCATTTTTCGAAGAGAGGCTGAGGAATGCGGCACATCTACGAAATCTTAGTGCTGCTTCCGCTAGGATCTGACACGGTTCGAAATTTTC
>JACNJW010000062.1 GCA_014382365.1 SAR324 cluster bacterium | reverse complement strand
GGTCTTGCAGATTTTGGGATAACAGTATGTCCACGCTGCAAAGCCCAACGAATCATCAGCTGGGCCGCGGATTTATTTGTTTCTGTTGCAAGTTGACAAAGTTTGGGGTCAGCAAAACGAGCACCTCTGGCCAGCGGACAGTAAGCTGTCAGATGAATGTTTGCTTTGCGGCAAAATGAGTAAATGGTTTGCTGCTGTAAATAAGGGCTCAGTTCGATCTGGTTTACAACAGGATGCTCACTGTCTTTTACTAACAGTTCCTTGAGGTGCTTAGGAGCAAAATTACTGACACCGATTGAACGGCTTCTTCCTTCTTGTTTGATTCTTTCCAAAGCCCGCCAGATTTCTAATTGAGAACCTTTTTCAGGCCAGTGAATCAGGTAAAGATCCACATATTCGAGATTCATCTTTTTCAGACTGCCATCAAAGGCTTTCAGGGCATGATCGTAGCCCTGACCGCTGTCCCACAATTTAGTTGTTACAAAGATCTCTGCTCTGTTTATGCCAGAATCGTTAACGGCACGGCCAACGTCTTTTTCATTTCCATACATTTCAGCAGTGTCAATATGCCGGTATCCTGTGTTTAAAGCAGACAAAACCGCATCATATGTTTCTTTTCCGGATTGAGCCTCCCACACTCCAAGTCCGAACAAAGGCATGCTGTTTCCATCCTGGAGTGTAATGCGGCTGTTAATATTCAAGTGACTGCTCATTTAGCTAAACAAAAAAATTATTATGATTGTGGATCTGGTTGTTCAAAAAATAAAGGAAGCGGAAAATAATCTTTTCAGAGAGGTTTTTCAGACAGAAATGGATTCAAGAATTTTCCGGAGTTGCTGCAGAAACTCTGGATTCTGGTAATGCTGAGTCACTAAAAAATCTTCTACACTCAGCTCCGTCAGCTTGAAAGCCTGCCTTAAAGTTTCAGCGGAATTTTGTTCATCGCCTAATTTAGCGAATGTAGCAGCGAAATAGAAAAGACTTTCGCGACTTTGAGTTTTTATTTTTTTGAAGCAGTTTTTGGCGTCACTGTATTTTTCCAGCCAAAAATAACACATCCCTTCATCAACAAACAAGTCATCGGGACAAAAAGGGTTAATACGCATGGCATGCTGAACTAATTCAAGTGCTTTTTCGGGTTCACCGAGATATACAAGCAGAGCTGCGTTTTTGCCCATGATGTATGCGTCACTCGGACAAAGTTCCATTGCTCTTTCCTGATGATGGAGGGCAAGTTCGAAGTCACTTCGTGCCAGCGAGATAGCTCCCATAATCCTGTGTGCTTCATGATCGTTTGGGTCGATTTCAAGAGAACGAATTACAGAATCAGCACATTGATCCATCCAGTCTTCACCATACTCGTCTGGGCGCCAGCCAACGTAATTTGATAAGGAACAGGCACGCCAAGCATGGGCCCGCGCGCAGTCAGGATCAACTTCAATTGCTTTATCGAAGAATTCAACAGCCTTTTTTGCATTCTCAGCCGTAACATTGCTTTTCCTATGATACTCAAGTCCCTGAAGTACGAGATCATATGCAGTATGGTTTTCAGGTTTCAAACGGGCCAGTTGTTTTACTTCTTCTTTATCCACGTGCCCAACAATGGTTGAGACAATTGTTTCTACTAACTCATCCTGAACATCAAACATCTCATCAATTTTGAAATCGAAATTATTCGACCAGATTGTGTTTTCACGCTCAGCAGATAAAAGCTTTGCTCCAACCCTGACCTTCTGTCCTAGTTTTCTGACACTTCCTTCAAGGATGTAACGCACACCAAGTTCTTTACCGATTTCTCTGGGAGATTTAGTTTTGTCACGGTAGGAAAAACTGGCATTTCCTGAGACGACCAGCAGTTTACTATATTTTGAAAGTACGTTTATGAGATCCTCGGAAAATCCCTCACAAAAATATTCTTGTTCCTCATCTTTACTAAGATTTTTGAAGAGCATCACTGCCAGTGAACCTTGTTCAGCTTTTTCAACCTTAATTTGGGGTTTCTCTTCGTACTGGTTAAAACGCCCAGCCCCTTTGCTCTGAATTACGAAATAAGCCTGTATTGGTTCAACAATGTTCTTTAGTTCCAGCGCACCGGCATCTTCAAATGAAACGCGCATTTTCTGGTTTATCATTTCAAAAACAGTTTTTGAAACGCATATTCCTGCGGGCTGTGCCGCGGATTCAAGACGTGCCGCAATATTGACGGCGTCTCCGAAAAGATTATCCTGGCTTACCATCACGTCCCCGATGTTTATGCCGACCCTGAAAATCATTTGCTGATCTTCTGGTACATCTTCGTTCAGGGATTTCATTTTATCCTGTATCTGCACGGCACATTCGGTTGCTTTGACCGGACTCCCGAATTCAGCAATTACACTGTCGCCCGCACTTCCGAATATAATACCCTGATACTCAGCAATTGCGCTGTCAATTACTTCCCTTCTATCACCTAAAATTTCCAGGGTCTTTTCCTCATTATTCCCCATCATTTTACTGAAACCAACGACGTCTGAAGCAAAAATAGTACTGAGTTTTCGTTCCATTATTTTAGTCTTTTTAAAGTGGGTTGAGCATTTGACAGTAGGAACTTATTTAAGTGCCCAATTCACAGCATCTTCCAGCCGGTCATCGCCCCAAAACAGTTCTCCGTCAGCAATGTAACTTGGGCTGCCGAAAATATTCTTAGACTGTGCTTGTTCTGTTTGATTGAAATAGGCTTTGCGAATATTATCATCAGCAGCAAGTTCCAGGACCCGTTCCGGCGACTGGCCAATTTCTCTGAGGCTTGCGGAAACGTTTGGTTCGCTTCCGGGCTCAAGACCATCTACAAACCATCTTCGGTATGTAGCTGGTACGTATTCAGCACCCCAACCTTCCTGCATTCCGAGCACGGCAATTTTGTTTGCAAGATCGAACTCCTTGAGCGGATAAGGAGCAGGAACTTTGGCCTCAAATCCGTAGTTGTTTGCGCGGCGCTCAATGTCGCGCCACATGTAATCCGCCTTAACTTTCTTTGTTGGAGGAAAAGGAATGTTATCCATTTCGAGCATGATTTTTCGTACACTAAAAGGTTGCCAGGAAAACGTCACCCCAAATTTCTGCTCAACTTCTTTGAGGCGTGTAACTGAAAGAAAGGTATAGGTACTGCCGATGGAAAACCAGAATTCTATTTCTTTCATGGAAATGATTTTTGAATAAATGTTGATGGATTACTAAATATTTGGATTGTAAGATAAATAAACCAAAAAGGTAACACTCCAAATATGAGGTGTCAACAGAATTCCAATGGGATAATTGAGAGTATTGAGCAACTGAAAGTCTATTGTATTTGGTTTTGCTGCTTGAGAATGTTTGTTAAACTAAATCAGTAATGGGGAGAAAGCAAATCAATATTTTTTTCAATATGTTGCTGGCAGCGAAAAACTGGACTTTAAATTACCTGTGAGTCTTTATACGGGCAAGTTAATAGCCAACCAAAACACAATTTAGTTGCTTGATAAGTTTTCGCCACAATGCGGACAATATGACTTATCTTTATTCATTTCATCAGAAAAACCTGTTGCCAATAAACCTGCGGGCAAAGCAAAAAAACCAATTCCGAAAATTGCTGAAATAGATCCTAAAAATTTGCCAAGAGTGGTGATGGGATAAATGTCACCATAGCCGACTGTTGTCAAAGTAGAAACTGCCCACCACATGGCTGCAGGAATACTGGAGAACTTCTCAGGCTGGGCTTCGTTTTCTGCAAAATAAACACCTGTTGCACAGATCATTAAAAGACTGAACATCAAAATCAATGAGTAATATAGTTCAAACCTTTTCTTATACAGAGTATTTGTTATGAATTGGAAAGTTTTTGAATGTTTATAATGTTTGGTCACTCTCAGTATCCTGAGGAATCTCAATATTCTCAGTATTCTTGTATCTGTTACAAAAAATGTCATGTAAAAAGGCGCAATAACAATTAAGTCAATGATAGCCATTGGAGAAAAAATATACTTGATTCTACCAAAAAAAGGTCGCTGGTACTTTTCATCCGCAACACATGACCAGAATCTCAACAGATATTCTACCGAAAAGATAAAAACTGATATCATTTCAAAGGTTCTAAAAAAAGTTTCGTATTCTCCAAAAAAACTCTTTTCAGTTTCCAGAATTATTGCAACAACATTTAAGCCGATTAAGATTGAAATTAATATGTCAAAGAGTTTGCTCTGTTTGTCGTTCTCTTTACTTATTTCTAAAATTTCCCAAATTCTGTATTTGCTCATCTTATTTTCTCCTTTAAATAATAATTAAGGGGACACAAAACTTAATTATTTTGTTTAACGGGTTCTGGGGACACGAAATATAATTCCAAAAAAAATATCCATCATGTCCCCACAATTATAGCAAGGTGTTACCTCAAAACAGTTCCTACGATCTGCGGGTTTCCTCTTAAAAAAGAAACTGCATCCATTTCCTGTTTTCCTTCCGGTTTGAGACGCAGGATTTGTAAACCTCCAGTACGTGTGCCCACTATTAATTCCGGATAAACTTTTCCCGACTCAAAGTCACCATTCACTACTTCAACTTTTGTAAGCTGGAGTCTTCGCTTATTTTCGGAATTTCCGGAAAGATTGTAAAAACTGAAAATTCCAGGCCAGGGTTCAAATGCTCGTAATTTCCTTTCAATTCCAACTGCAGCTTCTTCTTGCCAGTGAACATGTCCTTCTTCTTTTTTGATGATCCTGCAAAAAGACGCCTCTTCCTCATTTTGCTCTGAGGAGGTGAAATTTTCTGCAAGCAGTTTTGGTAAAGTATCGCGAATCAGTTGTTTACCAGTTTCCGCCAATCTACTTCCTAACAGCAGTGTTGTGTCATTTGGATGAATAATTTCCGGTTTGGATGCAGCAACCAGCGGACCGGCATCAAGACGCAAAACCATTTTTTGTAAAGAGACACCTGTTGTTTTGAATCCGGATGCAATTGCGGCTTGTACCGGAGATGCTCCACGCAACTTAGGCAAAAAAGAAAAATGCAGATTGAAACAACCGACCTTTGGGATGTCCAAAAACGACTGTGGTAAAATTTGTCCATAAGCACAAACAAGAATCACATCCGGATTCAGGGAGCATACTAATTCCAAACTTTCCTTACTACCAGCTTTTTCCGGAGTAAAAACAGTCAGTTTTTGCGCCAGTGCAAACTTCTTTAAGGCAGATGGAGTTAAAATTCTTTTCCGTCCAACAGGTCGATCCGGTTGTGTGAAAACGGCGCTGATTTCAGTTCCACACTCTAAAACTGCTTCCAAAGAGGGAATTGCCCACTCCGGGGTTCCCATGAAAATTATACTCATTTTGTGTTTTTTGTTGATTCAGTAAATTAACAACGACAGTCGATGCTATAGTTTAACTTGCTTTGCAAGTAATTTGGGATTAAAGTTTTTATGAGCAGATTTTTGATGTGATACTACAATTATGATACTGAACTGTGGAAAAAATTAACCTCGACAATCCTTTAGATTCAAATATTTCCGAGTCGGTTTCTGCAGCGGAAACTCCTGAAATGCTTTATGATCAAATGCTGCTGCGCGGTGATGAACTACTGAATAAACCTCTACAGGGTGGAGGTGAATCACGGGTTCGGGTGCAGCACAGCAAGGGCAGGATGACGGTTTGGGAACGTATCAAAGTTTTGACTTCCTCAGAACCGCACATTACTTTTCAAAACTGGGGTGCGGAATTGGACGGTGCCGGAATTGTGACCGGAATTCTCAACATTGACGGACGTGATGTGGCAATTTACGGACATGATTTTACGGTTCGTGCCGGTTCAATGGATGCAACAAACGGTAGTAAAATTGCGCGCCTGATTCTAATGGCCGGAGAGCACGGAATTCCTTTGATCGGCATGAATGATTCCGCCGGTGCCTTTGTTCCCGCTGGTGTAGGAGGACTTGACGGTTATTCAGAAGCTTTTTCCGCAATGCGAAAAATTAGTGGCGTGGTGCCTTCAATAATGCTGATGTTTGGCTACAACGCCGGAGGAGGAGCCTATCTTCCGCGTCAGGGTTCTTTTGTAATTCAACCGGAAAATACTTTTTTTGGCTTAACCGGACCAGACGTAGTGCGTGAAGCACTGGGTGAAGACATTACTGCAGATGATCTGGGAGGTCCAAAAGTTCACAGCAAAAGCGGTGTGGTTGATTTGACTGCACCGGATGAATTGGGTGCATTGCGAACGGCTCTGCGGCTCTTACGTTATTTGCCGGATAATAATTATTCTGCACCACCTATTCGTCCCACCTCGTTGGCACTTGACGAATATGTGGAAGAAGAAGCAATTCTGCTGCACAAAACATTCACCAATCCAGTCACTGGTTTCAACACGCCTTTTGATATGCGTTTGTTTTTACAGCAGCTTGTGGATTATGGTGATTATTTTGAAATTCAGCAGTCACGCGCAAAACAACTGACCACTGCATTCGGCAGGATGGCTGGTAATGTGGTTGGTTTTATTGCCAACAACAGTGCTTTTTCATCCGGAAATATTGATACCGAATCTTCCAGAAAAGGTGCAAAATTTATTCGGTTTTGTAATCTTTACAACATTCCAGTCATTTTCCTTGAAGACGTCAGCGGTTATGCACCAGGTTCAGAACAGGAACGTGCCGGAGTCGTTCAGGCAGGACGGGAACTGCTGGATGCAATTGTGGATTTACGTGTACCGCGCCTGACCTTGATTGTCAGAAATGCTTTCGGCGGAGCATATTGTGCCTGGAACAGTTATCACGTTGGCGGAGATTTTGTTTTTGCTTTGCCTAGTGCCAGAATTGCAGTGATGGGGCCGGCAGGAAGGCAGTTTGTTTACAAAGACGAATTTCGCGAAATTATGCAGAGTTATCAAAAAAATATTGAATCCGGTATGGAAGAACAAAAAGCTGCAGTGATACGTGATCAAGCGATGGCTAAACTTACTGTACGTTATGAAAGAGAATTGTTAAATCCTGAAGAAGCCCTGAGGCTAGGTTCTGTTTCCAGTATTGTGATGCCCGGACTAAGCCGTAAAGTATTGGGTAATGCACTCTGCTATCTTTTGCGGCATTATCAACCATCAGCAATGGGTGGTCCGCAAAGAGAATAATTATAATGCTGGAATAATTCAACGAAAATGTAATCGGAATTACCTCTCATTAATAGTTGAACAACAGAAAATATTTTATCTAAATTTATGCTTAAATTTCTCGGCCACCGCGGCCGCATCCTGATAATTATAATTTTGTTTGGCACTCTGCTGGGAATTATTTTGTTCCTGAACAAAATCCTCTTCCCATTTCTGCTGGCCAGTTTTCTGGCCTACGTACTGGCACCAGTAATTGACGATTTACATCTGAGGAAAATTCGCAAGTACAGTATTTCCCGCGGAGGTGCAGTGCTGCTCGTTTATTTTGTTATTTTACTGGTTCTGATTGGAGGTGGAAGTTATGTTGTGCCGAAGGTTTCTGCTGAAATGGGACACATGATTCGAGAGTTTCCTAAAGCAGTTACAAAAATTTCAAAAGAATGGGGTCCGGTTTTAGATGAAAAAATCAGCAGTATTGCCTCCCTCTTTCCTGAGCCTGAAATAATTGAGCCGTTACCGGTCATTGAGGAACTTGAAGAGGAAAATCAAAGCACAGAAATTAGAGACCAAAACGGAGAGTTACTGAAAATTCTGGATGGCTATACTTATGAAATTCGGGGGCTTGATTCAGATCGAATCGAAATAGTGCCGCATCGAAAATCCGGCAGTGAAAGTGGAGTTGATGAGAACCCCAAAGTTCCTGTCGATATGCAAACTCAATTATCACTGCTGGCAGAAGAAGGTGTAGACAGTCTGAAAGCCAACATGGTGCGTTTTCTGGGTCTGGGACGTCAACTGATTGCACAGGTGGTGGGCTCAGTATTTACGCTGTTTTTAACTTTTATGGTGGCAGCATTTATTCTGGTTGACACAGCGCGAATTTTGACTTTCTGGCGCTCACTTGTGCCTTTGCAGTATCACACACGTTACAGTGATTTGCTAAAAAGTCTGGACAAAGGCTTGAATGGAGTGGTGCGCGGTCAACTGTTAATTTGCCTGGTCAATGGAGTTTTGACTTTTATTGGTTTGGTGATAATAGGTGTCCCCTTTGCCTTTACACTGGGACTGGTAGCAATGGTTTTTTCATTAATTCCGATCTTTGGTACCATTCTTTCGAGTATTCCAATAGTAATCATGGGCCTGACAATTTCATTAAGTACAGGACTGCTGGCACTTTTATGGATTTTAATAATTCATTTTATTGAAGGAAATTTTCTCAATCCAAAAATTATGGGAACGGCAGCACAAATCCATCCTGCTCTGATTGTATTTGCGCTCGTTACAGGAGAACACATGGCCGGAATTGCCGGTGCACTGCTGGCTGTTCCGGTTTATTCAATTCTGCAAACCTTTTTCTTTTTCCTGAAAGCGATGGTTGAAGAATTGGAAAAAGAACCCGCAGTTGCAGAAGTATCCACTTCAGAAGTTCTTTAAAATATTATTCTCTTTAATTGCCACAGATGTCAGAATATCTAAAATTTGCGCATGAACTTGCAGATGCGTCAGGAAAAGTAATCAGAAAATATTTTCGTTCAAAAATGACTGTTGAAGACAAAGCCGATGACAGTCCGGTTACGGTTGCAGATCGACTGACTGAGACGGTCTTGCGGGAACTGATTACTGCAAAATATCCTGAACATGACATTCTGGGTGAAGAGCATGGTTTTCAGCCAACAGGAAGTAGATGGAAATGGGTGTTGGATCCAATTGATGGTACTCGCAGCTTTATTGCCGGAATGCCGATTTTTGGAACCTTGATTTCTTTGCTGGAAAATGACGTGCCTCAATTTGGCATTATTGACATGCCGATCTTAAATGAACGCTGGGTTGGTCAAAAACAAAAAGATTGTCTTTATTATTCCTCACAGTCTGGTGAAAAACCAATTTCCTGTACCGTTTCCAAGCAGAAAAAAATAGAAAAGGCTATTCTCTACAGCGCGGATCCAGCCATGTTCAATAACGAACAAAAACCTTTTTTTGATAAGATTGCAGCACAGGCAAAACTGGTGAGATTCGGTGGAGACTGTTACAGTTACGGCTTGCTTGCTTCCGGATTTATTGACCTGGTAGTCGAGGCAGATTTGAAAAATTACGATGTTATGGCCCTCATTCCAGTAGTAGAAGCAGCCGGCGGAGTGATTAGTGACTGGAACGGTAACAATTCTTTTGACGAAAAGTGGGACGGCTGCCTGGTTGCAGCAGCTTCACCTGAATTACACAAACAGGCCTTGAGACTGCTGCAGACTATTTAACAGTTTTACAAAAAAATGACATGAATATTTCACGTTTTCCACGACTACATTTTGCTCACCTTCCAACGCCTTTGGAACCACTTGAAAACCTGAGTAAACTGCTTGGTGGTCCCAAGCTGTTTATTAAACGTGATGACTGTACCGGACTTGCTACCGGTGGTAATAAAACACGCAAACTTGAATTCCTCATGGGTGAGGCACAGCAAAAAAAAGCTGACACAATTATCTCTCAGGGTGCGACACAATCGAATCATGTACGTCAGACAGCCGCAATTTCGTCCAAGTTAGGATTACGTTGTGAGATTTTGCTGGAACACAGAACAGGTAGCGAAGACCCGGATTATCTTGAAAACGGAAATGTACTACTGGACAAATTGTTTGGTGCGAATATCCGTTCGGTTCCCGCCGGAACTGATATGGATGCAGCTATGCAGGAAGTGGCAGATGAAATTAATCAAAACGGTGGAAAAGCCTACATAATTCCCGGAGGAGGTTCAAGTCCAACCGGTGCATTGGGTTATGTGAATTGTGCCATGGAACTGGTGGGACAGGCCAATGATCGCAGTTTGAGGATTGATCACCTGATTACTGCAACCGGAAGTGCAGGAACTCAGAGTGGACTTGTAGTAGGACTCGAAGGAACGCGCAGCGGAATTCCGGTGCTGGGAATTTGTGTGAATGCAGATAAAGCAGCACAGGAGGAAAAAGTATTTGCACTTGCTGAAAAAACGGCAGATTATCTTAATGTTCCCGGTAGTGTCAAACGCGAGTCAGTTGTTGCCAATGGCGACTATGTCGGACTGGGATACGGATTGCCGACAGATGGTATGATTGAAGCTGTTCAGTTATTAGCAGAACAAGAAGGTATACTTTTGGATCCGGTTTATTCCGGAAAAGGAATGGCCGGCCTCATCGATCTCATCCGCAAAGGAGAATTCCGCAAGGATGAAAATGTGGTTTTTCTACACACCGGCGGTTCCGCGGGTTTATTTGCCTATCGTAAAACTTTTACTGCATAAATCAACATTCTCTGGACTAATCGCTGATAAGCTCACTGAATCAGTAGAACATTATAGACAAATAATCAATGCTCAAGGGTATCATTCTGCATTGTCATTCCCGCTTGCGCGGGAATGACAAAAAACAGTGCTTCAGTGCCTCTCTTAGCTTTGAAGATTTGAAGCTTTCTTTGCCTCAGTGTTTTGTATCCTGAGGTGATTTAGAGCGATTCGTGATCCAGACGGTTTATGCCGTTAAAAGCAGCGACACGGTAGGCTTCATCGAGAGTGGGTGAATTAAAAACTGTATTCATGAAGTATTTTATTGTGCCTTCAAAGAACATCACAGAATGGCCGAGATGAATCAATTCTGAGGCATGTGGACCTATGATATGAACACCCAGTATTTTGAGTGTTTCCGGATCAAAGAGCAGCTTGAGAATTCCATCTTCTTCACCCATTATGTGGGCCCGTGAAATTTCCTTAAAATGAGCAATGCCGATTTCGTAGGGAATGCAGTCATCCGTCAATTCTTCTTCCGTTTTTCCCACCATCGAAACTGCCGGAATGGTCCAGATTCCAAGTGGTAAATCCCGCGGCATTTTTTCCGATTCAAGTTTGTCAAAGGCATCCAAAACAGCAATCCGCGCCTGAGCCATTGAAGTGGAGGCCAGTCCCGGAAAACCAATTACATCACCAACTGCATAGATATTCGGTTGTGCTGTCTGAAAATTTGCATTTGTTTTGATCAGTCCGTTATTGCCAAGTTCAACTCCGACTTTGTCCAGATTCAAAGCGCCGGAATTTGCAAATCGTCCTGCAGCGACCAGCACTGTTGAGCAGGGCAGGACTTTTTTGCTGGCCAGTTTTACATGGACTTCATCTGAATTTATTTTTTCAATGTCTTCAACACTTTCTCCCAGGCGTAAAGTAACGCGCTGGTTACGCATCTGATACATCAGATTTTCTGCAATTTGACGATCGATAAAGGGCAACACATTACGGTCTCGGGCAATGAGATTTACACGGATGCCCATTTTTGAAAATATGGAAGCATATTCACAACCAATCACACCTGCACCAATGATGGTTACTTTTTTAGGCAGATGTTTGATATCAAGTATAGTGTCTGAATCAAAGACGCATTCGTTGTCAAAAGGAGCCCATTTAGGTCTGCGCGGAGATGAACCAGTGGCTATAATCGTGAAGTCTGCATTAATTTCATATTTTTCACTACCGTCAGCAGGAGATATTTCCAGCATTGTTGCTGACTGGAAGCGTGGTGTGCCTTCTATAACTGCGATCTGATTTTTTTCAAAGTTACGGCGTAAAGAACTTTCCTGATCCTGGATCACAATTTCTTTGCGGTACATTAACTCCTGCGTGGTCAGATTTTCTTTAAAACTAATCTCAATTCCATGTGTTTGCTGACGCAGCAGTGCCAGATGCATCACAGTTTCACGCAGCGATTTGGAGGGAATCGTACCAGTATGAAGTGAGGCACCGCCGAGTCGTGGTAACTTCTCAATCAGTGCAACCTTTTTTTTAAGTTTACTGGCCTGCATTGCTGCCTTTTCTCCTGCCGGTCCGGAGCCGATGACAACTATGTCGTAATGCTGTATTTCCTGCATTTATATCCTTTTTAGTATTATATATGAGGGCATCGTAAAAACTCTTTAGCTAAAAAAAATATGTCATTTCGACCTGAGGTAAAAATCTTAATGATATTAGTGCTTAACATAAAATAGATTTCTCGCTGCACTCGAAATGACACGTTTGTTAGACTTTTTAGAAAACCATCATATATTCTTGATTCAAAATTAGATGATTATTTAACAGATAAATCTTTTATTCAGTTTTCCAGAATACAATTTGCCTACCAGTTTAAATTAACAATTATCTTGTCATAAGTAACATAAGTTAGGAACAGTTTTTCTGAACTTTTGCAGTTACTCTGCAAAACACTCAGTCTGGGATCAAATCCGGACGATCCTTTAAAAACTTATCCAGTCCTGACGAATCTTCAGCAGCATTTTTGAGGCGACGGACACCTTCTTCCAGCACAGTCTGATCTGCAGCAATGGAAAGTCGCAGAAAGTGTTTTCCATCAGCACCTATTTGTCCAAATGAGTTACGGTCCATGACGGCAACTTGATGTTCATATAGTGCAAACATCTGGAAAATATTTGCAGGAGAGCTTTGTTCTCTTTCAGGAAGCCGATTGTGCTTTTCAAACAATCCAAAATTTTCACAGACTCCGGATATATTAGGAAAAAGATAAAATGCACCACATGGTCTTTGACAGCTAATTCCCTGGATTTCGTTTATTTGCTGCCAGATCAAATTTCTGCGTGCTTCAAAAGTCTGCACCATCTTTTTGACTGCCACAGTGGAAAGTGGACTTTCGAGAGCAACTCTGGCTGCTTCCTGATTATAGGGTGGAACACAGGAAAAATAATTAATATTCAGTCTTTTAAAAACATCTGCCTCTTCAATTGTTGGAAAAACGGCATAACCGATTCTACCGCCGGTCCAGGCATAAGTTTTTGAAAATCCGCCGGCAATTATTGTGCGTTTTTCCATTTCCGGAACAGAGGAAATTGAGTGGTGCAGTTTTCCGTCAAATATTATGTTTTCATAGATTTCATCAGAATAGATCCGAACCTCTGGTGAACAACGCTCTAAAATAACTTTTGCAGTTTCTTCAAGTAGGGTTTTTGAAGCAACTCCGCCGGTAGGATTTGAGGGAAAATTGAGGTAAATTAATTTTGTTTTGGCAGTGATTTTGTTTGCCAGCTCTGCTGCAGAGAAAGTAAAATTTTTGGATTCTTCAAGATGCAAAGGAACCGGAACAGCATGCACATAACGAATGAAGGATTCATAGATCGGAAATCCCGGACTGGGATAAATAACTTCGTCTCCAGGATTGCAGTAAACCTGCTGTGCCAAACCAATTGGTGGTTTGCCTCCTGGAAAAACAACCACCTGTTCCGGATTGGTTTTTAGTCCCCGTGTTACGTTGATCTGCCTGCTGATTGCGGTGCGCAGGGAAAGCAGGCCCTTGGGGTCACAATAATGAGTATTGTCCAGATCCAGCTGGAGCTTGATTTCATCTTTGATGTGTTTTGGCACAGAAAAATCAGGTTCACCGAGATTCAGCTTTATCACCGGGCCTTTTTGCTGCTCGGTTCTTACAATGTGTGGACCGACTTTGAAGGCATTTTCGGTGTCAATTCGTGAGTTTCGATCTGCAAATAAATTCATGTTTTATTCTCATTTCGTCCAAAACAAAAAACTGCACTTACTACAAAAAGGAACTGCAGACAAAAGCCAATAAAAACCTGATTGATCAGCAAAAGTGGTTCAATCAGTTGGAAATTAGCAAAAGCTGGAGCAAACTCTGCAACCACAAAAGTCAGTGAACCAAAGACTACAATCAACTCCATCCTGTCTCTAAAAAAAACCAGGAATAATGGTAAGAGAACAAATGCGTTGAAAATACCCTGTAACCACAACAGTAGAAATTTTTCTGCTGCAGAAATTGGGGGCAGGGCTAAAAACTCATTCATCCGGTCCAGCCAGAATGGTGCAGCAAAACTTTCGTCAAATGTGGTTTGTAAGATGATAAAGAGCAGTGCGTAAAGCAAGCCGCAGCCCAACAGTTTCAGCAGCAGGGAAAAACGAATTTCTTTTGCTAATCTGCGCAGGAGAAAGCCCAGACTGATAACATGCTGCTGAGAAGGAATCAGGATGGTTGCTAAAATTCCAACTGCAAATGCCGCAACGATTTCAGGAATTAATAGTAACCAATAAGTGTCATCGAACGGATTCCCCCACAGCAGGCGTTTGATGACTTGTCCCAAAGGTCCAAATGTCAGTAAAAATATTGAAAAATAGACCACTGAGGTTGTCCATTTCCAATAAATCATATTTGTAACAGGACGCAGTGAAAAGCCGAGAAGTACTCCAGCCAAAAACTGATATGTAAAATCCTGAGCAACAGCAAGTTCTGTATCAAGTGCACGCAGGGTTATCATTTTTGCAATTGCATACCCAGCACCGAGTGCAGTTGGTGCTATATATTTTCCAAGTCCGGAAACTAACATTAACGATTGTTTAGTTTTTGATTTGTGTTTTTGGGGAAATAGGCTTTGTAATGGAGGAACATTTTTTTATTGTTTTATAATTTGATGCGAAAAAATGATTAATGTTATCCAGTAGTTTTGAATTGCCGGTACGTACTCTGGTATCGGGTACAAAAAAATTAAAACTCGAGCGTCCCTGTTTAATGGGAATTCTGAATTCGACCCCTGACTCTTTTTCTGATGCACGTCAATATTTTAAACTGGACGATGCACTAAAGCAGGCCCGGAAAATAATTGCCGATGGTGCAGACTGGCTGGACATTGGCGGTGAGTCTACCGGTCCCGGAAGTCCGGATGTCACTCTGGATGAAGAACTGCAGCGTGTGGTTCCTCTAATTCAACAAATCCGCAGGGAAAGCAATATTTGGATTTCAGTGGACACATGGAAAGCGGAGGTGGCACGTCAATCTTTGCTTGCCGGAGCAGATGCCGTCAATGATGTTACTGCACTGCGCGGCGATCCCGAGCTGGCCGAAGTTGTTGCAGAGAAGCAAGTTCCGCTGGTGATGATGTTTTCCAAAGACGGAACTCCGCGTACAACCAGACAGCAATCAGATTACGTGGATGTGCTGGACACCCTCAAGAGTTTTTTCAGAGAACGACTTCAATATGCTGAGTCAAAAGGAATCCAGAAAAAACAAATTGTGCTGGATCCAGGTATGGGCTTTTTCATCAGTGGTGCTGCAAAATATAGTTTTGAGGTTATCAGACGAATTTCTGAACTGCATGAATTCGATTTACCTTTGCTGCTTGGGCCTTCGAGGAAGTCTTTTCTGGCAAAAGTTTCAAAGGGCCGGAGCTTGAGTTTTACAGAACGAGACCTTCCAGGAGCTGTAGTCTCCAGTGTCGCACTCTGGCATGGTGTTTCTATACTTCGTTTTCATGAAGTTGCTCAGGGGAGGTTGTTGATTGATACAATAGAGGCTTTGAAAGGCGCTACAGTAAATTAGTTTTGAAGAAAAAAATATATTTCAATAAGAGCACAGAGCAATATTTATTTTGTGTAACTTGGGAAGGAATTGTGATTTTTGAAAAGGTAGCACAAATCTATATCCTAGCCTGAACATCTGACTAACGGAAAAAATATTATGCATGCACAGTGGTTTCATAATAATGAAGTGCAGGCTGTGATTGAATACTGTCCAGGTAATGGCAGCTATGCAATCGCTGGAGTAGCTCAATTATATCTGCAAGGATACTGTTGAAGTTACACCAACTTATGATTACTCCGGTTAATAAAAATACTACTATCAGCTTCAGGAATGTAAAGATTGTTAGAAGGTCTGTTGATAAGAAATGTTTCCACCATCCCAAAAATCGTTGAAAAAATTATCCAAATTCCAGCTGGTTGTTAACATCAAAGCAGAATGATTACTAAGGTTACGGAATTCTTTGCTAACCCGTAGTTTTGCTTCATGTTTACGGCGGGTCTTATCGGTCATTGCTGTGCTCAAATAATTAGTGACTTTGTCTGTGTCACCTCCATACAAACCATATTCCCAAAATCTGTCAACTGCAGTTTGCTGGCGGAGAATTGCATAAAACTGCAAAGTCCACAAATGGTAATCATAACTGTCCTTTTCCAGGTCGAGTTGACGAAATAGATTTTGAAAATAATCTTCACGCAGGCCAATTGTACTATGCAGTTCTGTATTCAGCGGATGCAGGAAATATAAATCTATTGAACGGTATAGCAGTTGTTGCTCCCGGTTATCAGCTGAGGCGGTTTCAGTTGAATTTGTTTTCTTTCTCCGTTTATGTATATTAAAACTACGCCAGCTGAATCCTGCAAGTTGTTGTTCTCTAAAATGATAGTCCAGCATGAAACTGCTGTCCTGTCCTTTGTAGTTAAAAGTCAGACCCTGTTTGGGAAAAACTTGTTTAAAAGGCAAATCCAGTAAATGACTGAAGCTGGCGCGCCAGTTGTTCCAGCTGAAGGCTCCTTCCAGTATTTTCTCCAGCGGATGCGGAGAATAATAGGAGTCATCATAAAAATTCTTTTCGTTGTAATATAGATCCTGAAACAATTGTTGGAAACGCAGGTATTTCCAAGGTCGTTTTCCCAGTGTGATGCTTGCACCCTGATCTGCCTTGCGCTTATCATATTCCGGCATTCCAAGCAGAGAAAAAGCAGCAATATCGTAGGGTCGCCATTCTACCTCGACCAGATAACGAAAAGGTTTTATTTCATAAAATTCTTCCTGCTGTGCACGAAAAAAAACAGTAGTTTCCTCTGACAATGAATGTGGTAAGCGCATCTCAAAGTGGGAAAAAAGCAGATCCAATCCCATGCTTCCGCCGCTCAGACGCCATCCTCCGGGACTTGCAGACCAGACTTCATCTTGTAATTTGTGAAATTGATAGGATTTAATATCAAGAAAGTTTTCCTGATTGAGGTAGGTATGATGAATCTCTGAGGCATCTTCGAATGCCTGTACTTTTGAAATACCGGGTCCAGATAATAAACTGAATGAGACCAAAATAAAAAAAGCAAAGGTTGAAAAATTTTGCAGTCTATAAATGGCCATCTTTTTCATATGTTTCAGTTTTGTCCGGTATGCTCCTGTTCCAACTTGGCCCATGTGTCCCGCAGAGTTACTGTCCTGTTAAAGACTAAAGCTTCCGGTCCGGATTCTTTTGAATCTGTACAAAAATAACCGACACGTTCAAACTGAAAAACTTCTGACGGTTTTGTCCCTAGTAATCCCGGCTCGGCACGACAGGATTTCAATGTTTCCATTGAATCCGGATTTATGTCGTTGAGAAAATTACCATCCGGATCATCACGTCCGGGATATGGTGCAGCGAAGAGGCGATCATACAAACGAACCTCAACAGGTAAGGAATGCTGAATTGATACCCAATGGATGATTCCCTTTACTTTGCGTCCTTCAGCTTTTGCACCGGATCTAGTGGCCTGATCGTAAGTGCAGTGGAGTTCGCTCACTTTGCCACTAGTGTCGTAAATAACTTCGTCGCAGCGAATGACGTAGGCATAGCGCAACCGTACTTCTTTTCCGGGAGCCAGCCGGAAATATTTGGGTGGCGGATCTTCGCGAAAATCGTCATGGTCAATGTAAATTTCCCTTGAAAAAGGGACTTTGCGTTTTCCCATTTCCGTGTTTTTAGGATGTCGGGATGGTTCAAAATCTTCTGTTTTTCCTTCCGGATAGTTTGTAATTACAACTTTTAAGGGGTGTAAAACAGCCATTGCACGAGGAGCAGTTTTGTCCAGTACTTCGCGGGCACTATCTTCCAAAACACTCATCTCAATGTTGTTTTCGCTTTTAGAAATTCCGATGCGCTCACAAAACAGACGAATTGCTGATGGCGGATAACCACGGCGACGTAACCCGGAAAGCGTTAGCATGCGGGGATCATCCCAACCGTTAACATACCCCTCCTCTACTAGTTGAATTAAACGACGTTTGCTCAAAACAGTATAGTGGAGATTTAAGCGTGAAAATTCAATTTGACGCGGAAGACATGGTGCACTCACCTCAGACAGAATCCAGTCATACAAAGGTCGATGGTCCTCAAATTCAAGTGTGCAAAGCGAGTGGGTTACCCCTTCCAGTGCATCTGACAAACCATGTGTAAAATCATAAAGTGGATAAATACACCATTGATCTGCAGTACGTTGATGTGATACTTTGCGGATCCGATAAAGTACGGGGTCGCGCAGATTTATATTCGGCGAAGTCATCTCAATTTTTGCACGCAATACATGGGCTCCATCTTCAAACTCACCTGCACGCATTTTCCGGAAGAGAGTCAAATTTTCTTCAACGCTAAGCTCACGGTATGGGCTGTTTTTTCCAGGTTCCTTCAAGGTACCGCGTAATTCTCTGATTTCATCTGCATTCTGGCTTTCAACATAGGCTTTGCCTTTTTGGATCAACTCTTCTGCAAATTGATAAAGCTGTTCAAAATAATCTGAGGCATGAGTCAGTCGCTCACCCCAGTCATATCCCAGCCAGCGTACATCTCTCAAAATTCCTTCAACATATTCCTCATCCTCTTTGGCAGGATTGGTGTCATCAAAACGCATGAAGCACTTACCGTCAAAATCATTTGCAACCCCAAAATTGAGGTGAATTGATTTTGCATGACCAATATGCAGATGACCATTGGGTTCAGGAGGAAATCTGGTAACTATTTGCTGATGTTTACCTGAAGCCAGGTCGTCCCGGATGATGTTGCGGATAAAATTTGTTGCAGATGCAGAGGATGAATTATTTTCGGTCATGTTATGTAAAAAATTACTTAGATGTTTAAAGAGATTTATATATTTATTTTAAACGGGAAAACCTACTGCATTCTGAGCCAATCCGTCATGAAGAGCCAGCATTTTTTCGCGCCAGGCATAAATAGAATCATCTGTTTTTAGGAGAGGAAATGCTGAGATACAACGTGCCCACTGGAATGCACCAAAAACGATGTAGTCAGAAAAACCTGGAGTTTCTCCTGCAACAAAATCTTGTTTTTTGAGTGTGATTCTTAAAGGAGTAAGTAATTTTTGAAAGCGCGGCAGGCGTTCTTCACGATTTTGAGCAACTTCCTCCAAGGTTTTGCCGAATAGTTTTTCACGACTTTCCCTGAAATATCTTTGATCTTCAGGAACCAGATTGTTGTAAATGTCCATGATTAACAACTGCAGCATATCAGGATGCAGAATTGTTTCTACCCAGTATTTTGTAAACAGTACCTCTCCTGCCTCAAGTTTTAATGAAGGAGTATCCGGATATTCTTTCTCAAGATATTTGGCGATTTCCCATGAATCAGAAACAGTATTATCTCCATCAACAAGTACCGGAACTCTCTCCTGTCCGGAAAAACTGATTATCTCTTTTTGTGTGAAATGCCAGGGCAGACATACAGCTTCCAGTCCTTTATGTGCCAGAGCCATTTTTGCCCTCCAGCAATATGGACTGAATCTTCTGTTTTCATCTGCACCTGCTAAATCATATAATTTTATCATCTTGCCTCCTGGTTGAATTTTGTTAAATGATGGTTTCGTAAATGTTTGTCATTCCCGCTTTCGCGGGAATGACAAACATTGGTGTTATTATGACTTGTTACGTGACCATCAATTTTACTAAATATTTTTATTATTTATTTTACTCATTGTCCTTTACGGCAGAAAACAATCAATGGTGAAAAAGACGAATTCCGGTAAAGAACATCAGCATTCCATACTCATCTGCAGCAGCAATGACTTCTGAGTCACGGTTACTTCCGCCAGGCTGAACAAGATATTTTACACCACGTTTAGAGGCCTGGTCAATATTGTCACGAAAAGGGAAAAAAGCATCTGAAGACAAACTTACATCACTAAGGCTCTGCAGCCATTCTTCTTTTTCTGTCTGTGAAAGAGCCTCCACAGGTGCACTGAACTGGCTTTGCCAGGACTTCAGTTCAGGTGCCGTCATACCTCCATCTATACAGAGAATGCGCGCATTTGTACGTTCTACGTTTTTTGTTTTTTCCAGGAAAGGTAGATTCCGGACTTTAGGATGCTGCCGCAAAAACCATGTTTCTGCTTTACGTCCGGCCAGTTTTGTACAGTCAACTCGGCTTTGTTGTCCGGCACCAATTCCAATCATTTGCCCATCCTTGGCATAAGCTACAGAATTTGACTGCGTATATTTGAGGGTGATGGATGCCAAAACTAAATCTCTTTTTGCTGCTGAACTTAACTCCTTATTATTAGTAACGACTTTATTCAGGATAGTATTTTCGTTAATCTTAATTGTGTTTCGTAATTGAGAAAAAACAACTCCGGCAACTTCTCTGTATTCCTGTTCCGGAAGATTAATTTCAGGATCTGCAGTTAAAATTATATATTTGCCAGCTTTCTTTTCTTTCAATAGTTTAAGTGCCTCAGCATCATATCCGGGTGCTATGATTCCATCTGAAACTAGATTGCGGATCAGTTCTGCAGTGTTTAGATCAACTTTTCTGCTGAGTGCGATGAAGTCACCAAAAGAGGATAATGGATCTGCTCCGCGTGCTCGGATATATGCGGTTGCCAGTGGCGACAGCTCTCTGTCTTTACAATCGTAAATGTCGAGCAAAATTTCGTCCAGTGGTACAGCAACAGCTGCTCCTGCAGGACTGACATGTTTAAAAGATGCTGCAGCGGGAAGCCCAAGTGCCTCATCGAGTTCCTGTACCAGCAACGATGCATTTAGTGCATCCAGTAGATTAATGTAACCTGGTTGTCCGTTTAGTACTGTAAAAGGTAGTTTTTGACCTTTAAGCGAGTGTATTGAGGCCGGTTTTTGATGTGGATTGCAGCCATATTTCAGGTCAAATTGATGTAAATATTTTTGCTGAATTGAAGTCATCAAAATCTTTTAACTTTGAGTTTAAATTGGAAGGTGACTGAGCCAACTTTAATGTTAGCCTTTCAAACTCAAAGACTCAAGGAATCTATTAGCTCAGCAGGAGACTGTAAAACAAAGAGGCCGGCAGTGGAAGTCAAGCTAAGAGTAGATATTTCGTGAGATCTGAAGACACTGGAGGGTGAGGGTCTACGACTATTTATTCCCAGTTTGGAACACCTGATTTGCCCTGTGTAGTAATTTTTCCTGAAACAGAATTTTTGGAAGTGCCTTTCGAATTATTTTTCAGTCCTTTCTTTTGTGATTCAGACGCAGAAATTTTTGCTGCTCGGGCTTGTTCTTTCTGAATTTCATCCAGGCGTTCTTGTGCCTTTCTCAAACTCAGCATATCCTGATAGCGATTATAATACATGTCTGCCAAACGGCTGTCGGATATTTTGTGATAGGCAAGAGCAAGGTTGTAATAAGTGTCTGTTTGATTTGGTACCAGAAGTTCTACACGTTTGAAAGAATCAATGGACTCACTATAGTTACCGATTTCGTAATAAGTTAAACCCAGATTATAATGAAAATTTGGAGACTCACTATCCAGACTTATGGCCTTCTGGAAATTCCAGATTGCAACCTGATAATCCCGATGTTTTAATGCAGAATTACCTTCATTAAAATAGCGTATCGCAGATTTGTGAATTTGCACATCATCTGTACATGCTCCAAAAAAAAGTGGAAACAGCAACAGTAATAAAAATCGAGATTGAAGGTTTGTTGATTTAAGATACACTGAAAATCCGACTGAAAAAAAGATGTCTAAGATGTTTTTTCAAATGAAGTAATTACGGTGACTATTTACCAAAAAAAATAAGCACTGCACCATGAGTCTATTTTGCTCAAGGATTGCATGATTATTCAGCTATGTTCACCATTGCCAATTTTATTAAGAGCAATCATGCATAATTCATACTTAAAATTAGACTGATGTCACGAAATTTGTTTCTGTTAATTTTGCTGACTTATACTTTCTGCTGGAATAGTCCGTTACTGTCAACTAATTCTGCCTTTGCACAAAAATATGCAGAACAGGATGATAAGGCCGTTAAAGCAGAAAAAGAGAGACAGAAATTTTTACAAGAAATGCAAACCTTGTTGGATGCAGCTTTGAAATCAGGATTTTCTGAAAAGGAAATCCGGGAGATAACGGTCACCCGCAAGGGAAAAATTATTCATATCTGGGATTTTTTGGAACAGGAAAAGTTGCGGCAGAAAAAAGTTGCATTGGCAAAAAATAAATCAAAACCACGAGACAGGTATTTAAGCGTAATGGATATTGCAAATGAGTTGGAAGTAGGAGAAACGAGTGAGTTAGATGCATTGAAAGATAAAAGCATTTTTGTCGGGGCAGAAGAAAAATGAAAATTATTGCAGTGACTGGTGGTTCGGGGAGCGGAAAATCTCTCTTCACAAAATTTCTGGTCAAACGTTTGCCAAACTCCTTAGTATTGCCTTTGGACAGTTACTACAAAGACCGGCCTGATCACATACCTTCTGATCATTATGATTTTGATACTCCGCAGGCTTTTGACTTTGACTTGTATTATGAACATTTAAATCTATTGATGTCAGGCAAGACTGTTAATGCACCTCATTTTGGTTATAAAACAGGTAAACGACTGAGTAGTTTTACAGAACTAGTTCCTGAAAAATATTTGATTATGGAAGGTCTGCATGTCCTACTGGATCCAGATATCAGAGAAAAACAATCATTTTCTTTCTACATGGAATCGCCTTTAGATGTCGCAATTTGCCGGATGTGTTTAAGGGACATAAAAAATTTCGAAGTAACTGCAGAATATCGTCTCAATCAATACCTGAAATTTGTTCGGCCTGCCTTCTTTAAACATATTCAACCAATCAAGAAGTTTGCAGATTTAGTTGTAAAAAACAACTATGATAGCCCACTTGATTTGATTCTCGATGACATTTTGCTCGAAAATCAGCTATAATTGTTCCCGTCACTTAAATTTGATTCTGCCTGGATTAGTTCCCTGAAGATTTTTCTGATTAGACATGCTTAACACCTGAAATGGAACTTTTAAAACGTTATTCAATCTCTTTTACAATCGCCTGCATCGTACTTTACTTTTTTACTATTTGGGTAGAAAAGCAGCATGAAAGCAATATGCCACATAATTTAAGTACAAAAAATGAGGAAATTGTGGAAATTACTATTCCAGTGAAACATTATTTTGAAAAGTGTCTTGATCTCAAAGAATCTCAGGAACTTCAATATGGTTTTGAATCTCAAGCTCCATTGTCATTTAATCTCCACTATCATCAACTGGGAGAAACATTTTATGCACTGGAAGAGGAGTCGGTTGTTGAACTTGAAAAAACATTTCAGGCAGAAGAAAGGGGATATTATTGTTTGAAGTGGGGGAATTCCGGACAAGACAAAGTTGAAATGAATTATTATTTCAAAATTCTAGATTAATTTTCTCAAGTAATTTAAATCCTGTAATAATCGACTTTTACCGGACAGAGTGCTAGACTAATCTAGTTGCGAGAGTGGTGGAATTGGTAGACACGCCAGATTTAGGATCTGGTGCCGAAAGGTGTGGGGGTTCGAGTCCCCCTTCTCGCACCACTATTTGAATTAGAAAATGCAAAAAATTATTTTATTGGTTTTCCTGGTTTTGATCTTAGGGAAAACTGCTAATTCAACAGAGAAGTTTAACCTCCAAACACCACTTGTCTTAGCCCATCGGGGAGCATCGGGCTATTTACCTGAACATACACTTGCTGCAGTTGCTCTTGCCCACGGACTTGGTGCAGACTTTATTGAACAGGATGTGGTTCTCAGCAGAGACAATCAGCCGGTTGTTCTACATGATCTTAGTCTTGATGCAACAACAAACGTAAGTGATGTTTTTCCTGGTCGAAATCGCAGTAATGGCTCCTTCTATGCCATTGATTTTACACTTGCAGAACTAAAAAAACTACATGTTTACGAACGAAGAAATCGTTCTGGAACTGCAGCAAAATACCCTCGGCGCTTTCCACGACAAACAACACTGTTTAAGGTTATCAGTTTGCAGGAGGAAATTGAGCTTATACAGGGCATGAACAAAAGTACGGGACGCAATGTGGGTTTGTTTGTGGAACTAAAAGCTCCAGAATGGCATCACCGTGAGGGCCGGGATCTTTCGGCAGTTGTGCTTAAGACTCTAAACCAATTTGGTTATAAAACTGCGGCAGATCAGGTTTATGTTCAATCATTCAGTGCTAATGAGTTGAAGAGACTGCGTTCAGAATTTCAAACTGAACTTAAGTTGGTTCAACTAATTGGTGAAAATCGTTGGGAACTTTCTGAAACAGATTTTGACCAACTGCGTACTGTAGAAGGACTGGTGGAGGTTGCTGCTTATGCAGACGGGATTGGTCCCTGGATTAAGCAAATAGTCAGTAGCAATAGTTTTTTCGGTAATCCTGAACTGACATCATTGGTCTCAGATGCACATCAATTGGGAATGAAGGTTTTTCCTTATACCATCAGGGCTGACGCTTTACCTGGTTTCAGTAGTTCTTTCAATGAATTGCTCCAGATCATGTTCAATCAGGCACAAGTAGATGGAGTATTTACGGATTTTCCGGACAAGGTGCGTGCTTTCCTGAAGCTTCAGAATAATGCGGTTGGAGCATGACAACAGCCGGTAAACCCGCAAAAATTCTCGTAATTGGCGGATCCTCTCTGGATATCCTCACAGTCGAAGGTCATGATTATTCTTCTCCGGGAGGCGCCGGATTATATACTGCACTTGCTGCAGCTAAAAGTGAAGCTGATGTAACACTTTTTGCTCCGGTTCCATCTCCTTTACCGTTACCTCTTTTAGAATTTTCAACACATGTAAAATGGATTGGACCACAGGTCAGTCCTGCTGAATTGCCGAGTTTTCATATCATTCATGCAAGTGGTGAAACTAAATATGAACGCTCTTATTTTGGTGCTGAAGGAGCAATGATACCGGATGATTTGCCGGATGATTTTTCAGAATATGATCTGGTTCATGTTGTACCATTGGGAGACACAGGCAAGCAGTTGGATTTTATCAAAACATGTCGTAAACGGAATGCAGCACTAATTTCTGCAGGAACCGGAAAACCACTGATCGAACAGGGGCCTGAGTTGATAAAAGATGTGATTCTGGCAACAGATATATTTTTCATGAATGAGGAAGAAGCGCATGCAGTATTTCCTGAAAACACTGGTCTGAAGTTTGCTGCGGGAAAACATGTTTTTGTCACAAAGGGTAAAAATGGAGCCTCTGTATTTCTTGCTGAATATGAATATCAGTTGGATCCAATACAAGTCAATGTTTTGGACCCAACTGGTGCCGGAGATGCTTTCTGTGGAGCTACCATTGCAGGACTTGCTCATGGTGAACATCCTGTAAAAGCCGCAATGTCAGCCTCTGTGCTGGCCTCTGAGGTGGTAAAAGCTGTAGGTCCTGAAAAACTATATATAAAATCAAAAATAAAAACCAACGAAATCAAGGCAAGTGTACTTGTCAATCAGCACCAAGTTCAGCAAACTGCAAAATTAATCTCCGGATTTGAGGCTGAAAAGCCTTATAATTTTATAGACATCACTCTCCCCCCGCACAGTCATCCACTGACGTTAGAATATTTTTTTGTCACTGTACTGCAGCAGTTTAGTTTTTGGACCAGTAAAGATAAACATTACCATCTGCCGCTAATCAGTGAAATCGGTGGAAAAGAACTGAAAGGTGCCTTTTATCTATTTATGGCCTATACACTAAAGCTGGCTGAGGATCCGGACTTTTTTTCGGTAGAAAGGCAGGCAGAATTGACATTAAATGAGATGCGGCAGCTATTTCTTTCGGCGGATAATAAAGATGTTATGCCGGCTCTTGAACTTCATCTGGATGCAGCTAATCGTTACGGTAAATCTATGCTTGAACTCGGTTGGACTCCTCAAAGCATTTTGAAAAAAGCCTCAAAATCAAACCAACCTTTGGCTACTTTGTTAACTATGCTGGATCATGTAGGTGGCTATCGTGAAGATCCTTTACGTAAAAAAAGTGCTTTACTGGCAATGGTTCTTAACAACCGGCCTGAAAAATATTTTGTCTTTGGAAAGCAGGAGTCACTTCCGCCAATCGTAGATTATCACTGTATGAGATCAAATCTACGTATGGGAATGCTGGATGTGAGAGATGAGATTTTACGGAACAAACTGGAAAACAGGGAGTTGGTTTCGGCAAAAGAAGAATGGGAGATCCGCTTAGCTGCTTATCAGGCAGTCGAAAAACTTCCGGAGCTTTCAGGAAGATCAATGGCCACGGTAGATGAATATTTCTTTTTTTCGCGCAAAAGATGTCCGGAAATGAGTGAGCCGGACTGTGCCGCCTGTAGTGCAGATTCGGTTTGTGCTCATCGCAAGGCAATGTTTCAACCAGTTTTTCGGACAGATTATTATTAATATAAATTTACTCTGACCCTCATTATAGAATCAAGTAAGATCATTCCAAGTGTGCATGTGTGTAAAGATGTTGAGGCTAAAGCGAAATATTGTTACTAAATTGAAAGACAAATCCAGAGTCAGCAGTTATCTGTATCATTTTTTGGTAGTACTATTATTGGGACTTACTCTAGGAGCCTGTAGCAATATCAAGAATGGAAGTAACTATTCTTATCCTACAAGCCGTCAGCAAAGAGTACTCGAACTTTGTGCGCTGGTATTTTCTGCCCCCTATTATCAATACATTTCTCCTTCCCGGCGTGTGAAACTCAAAAGGTTCAGGACAACTTCATGGGGTTTCTGGGCAACTTTTGCGGATGGCAGGACTTACAAAGTACCAATTGTATCTGGGCTTCCAACTGGAGAAAATTATTACTGTAACTACCGCCCGGTTCCAACTGCATGTGCCTCACGTAACGACTGGGACGAACGTTGTGAGTGGGATCAAAGCTATCATCCAAACCGCTTTCAATAAATAGGACTTAGTTTCGTCAGTATTGTCTGACAGATAAATTAGTCTATTTAATGCTAAACGAGACTGAAGCAACCAAGAACTTTCTAGAGAGTAGCAATTTCTTCCAGACTGGAAACATAATCCGGACTTAAAAGATGTTCGCCTTCAAGCAGGTAATTCAGGTATTCCCTGGTGGGACGTGTCTCTTTTCCGGTATTCAGAGCAACGTAGGCTACAGCCGGCATCAAGTGCCCTGCACGGTCGAGGACTTCAATTTCCTGTCGTTCGTATTCTCTTTCAGCAACACCTTCGAATCCATCCAAAATCAGCAGATCTTGCTCTTTTACAAAATAGAGGACACCTTCCACTTGATTTCCGGTTGAGCATTGAATATTGGCTTTACCTCCATCATTGGATTGTTTGTCAAAGGCCAGCAGGTAATCCGGCAGAATTGTTGCAATTCTTGAAGGTGCCCAGCCGAGGCGGTGCCTGATTCGTCTGGCACTCATGTTTGAACCGTAGGCAAAATAATGGTGCATTGTATTTTTATAAAATGTTGAAAAACTGAGAGCAAGCATGCTAAAAATGACTTACATCTACAAGTTTTTTATTGATCTTCAAATTTCTTTCACATTTTCATGATAGAATAGCAACAAGTTAATTAAAACTCTTTGGGTTTAACTTAAGAAACAATTTGATCTATAAATGAGTATGAAAATCGGTTTGAGTTGGAAACTCTTTGGAGTATTACTTTTGAATGCAGCTGTCATTGTAGGTGTGATGGCTGCTGCGTCACATTTAAGTGTTTCCAGAAATTTTGAGGATTATGTGCGGGAGTTTGACAAAGAGCGTTTTGAAGCAGTAGTAGAAGTATTGGAGACAGAATATGCAGAAGTTCAAAACTGGGGTGTAATCGGTCCATCACCAAAACGCTGGCTCAGAGGATTGGGTTTTAGTCCTCCGATGATGCAGCATGAACTCTTTCAACCTGTTTTACCAAGTAGTGAAAGAATTATTAATCCAGAGTGGGTTGCATTGGGAAAAGGAGGTATGAGCGAACACCAAATGATGCGGCGTCCTCGTTTAAACCGACAGCAAAATCAACGTTCACGGGAGCGTCCCGGATTGTCACAGCCGAGAGTCGGCGAAGGTGCACGTGATATTTTGATTTTACTCGATGTTAACAAAAACCGAATTTGGGGGCCACAGAATAATGCGGAACCGGTTTTTATGCAGGCACTTAAGTATGAAGGTCAAGTTGTCGGCTGGCTCGGTATGGTAACTCCAAGTTCTTTTGGGAAGTCCCGTCATTCGCATTTTTTAGATCAGCAGCAGCGGATGTTAAAAATATTTGCTGCAGTTGCTGTTTTTACTGCTGCTGTGATTGCTTTTCTGCTTTCACGATATCTTTTGCTACCTGTACGAAAATTAGCAGAAGGCACACGCTCAATTGCAGATCGTCGTTTTGAGACCAGGGTCGATATTCGCTCATCAGATGAATTTGGACAATTGGCTTCAGACTTCAATGCTATGGCGGAAACTCTGGACTCCTTTGAACAGCAGCGCAAACAATGGATTTCAGACATTTCACATGAGCTAGGAACCCCGCTGTCAGTGCTTAGAGGTGAGATAGAAGCAATGCAGGATGGAATACGTAAGCCTGGACCGGAACGCCTAGTATCGCTTCATGCAGAGGTTTTGCATTTGACCCGTATAGTAAATGATCTAAAACTACTCAGTCGAACTGAGGCCGGACAGTTGAATTTGAACAAAGTTAAAGCTGAGCCTGGGAAATTACTTTGTCAGACACTGGAACAATATTCGGAACGCTTGGCGGAACGTGGTATCAGCATTCAAAATCAGTTGCTGGATCAAAAAGCAAATCCTGTCATGATTGACCCGGACCGCTTCCGTCAAGTGTTTGTTAATTTATTGGAAAACGTAGCACGATATGTTAGTGCTCCCGGTACTCTTACAGTAAGCAGCAAAAGTGATTCCGAGAAGATAGTGTTGATACTTGAAGATTCTGGTCCGGGAGTTTCTGCAGAAGCCCTGCCTCATCTTTTTGACAGGTTTTATCGAACAGATCTTTCTCGAAATCGTGATACTGGCGGGAGCGGTTTGGGTCTGGCAATTTGTAAAAATTTAATAGAAGCTCATGGTGCTTCTATTCATGCGGAAAATGTGCTGCCGCAAGGACTGCGTATTGTCATTACAATAGCTACTACTTCCGATTCTAATCATCAATGAGCTGACAAAATGGATTCTATTCTAATTGTAGAAGATGAAATTAAAATTGCAGAATTGCTGCAGGATTATCTCAAACAATCAGGTTATGAAACGTGGATCGTTAATCGTGGCGATGAAGTTGTACCATGGTTGAAAAAAAAGGAAGTAGATATGATCTTATTAGACTTGATGTTGCCGGGAATGCACGGAATTGAAGTCTGCAGAGAGATAAGAAAATTTTCCGAAGTACCAATCATCATGGTGACTGCACAAACTGAAGAAATTGACCGCCTGCTTGGTCTTGAACTTGGAGCTGATGATTATATCAGCAAACCATTCAGTCCACGTGAAGTAGTTGCTCGAGTTAAAGCTGTGTTGCGTCGAGCACGTCAGCCGGTGTCAGCTGAGGATTTACTCAAAACAGGCGGAATAAAGATCAGTGAAGAAACCCACCAAATCTGGTTAAATGATCAAGAAGTTACCTTTACACCTGTTGAGTTTGGTCTATTGAAGGTTTTGCTTTCAAGGCCGGAGAGGGTCTTCACACGTGAAGAACTGCTGAATAAAGTACAAGGTTATGATTTTATGGGATATGACCGTACGATTGATACGCATGTGAAAAATCTTCGCAAGAAGCTGGCAAAACATGGAATTGATGACTGCATTGTTTCCATTTACGGTGTGGGTTACCGTTATCATGTCTCAGATGTATAAAATGATTTCTTTGGTAATGTAAAATCACATGTAGTAGCTTGTTAATGGAATCTGGACAGAACAAACGTCATACAGAAAAAGTCTTCTCCAGATCAATCCCTCAGGATTATTTCCATTGGGACCAGATCTGGATTATGTTTAACCTCACGGGTGAGTGAATCTTTTTCCGCTGAAGTCGTTAACTCCTGAAGAGTAAAGTTATTTTGATTTGATAATTATGTATTGCGAACCCTCCGGTCTTATCAGGAGGAATAAAACTCCTTTCTCAAGGTTGATATGTTTAATTGCATTTTGATAATCAATTTTACTGTTAACAGTCTGCCGGTTCACCTCCGCAATTACCATTCCTGCCTGAAGACCAACTTGTGCAGCAGGTGATCCGGGTTTTACATCAGTGATAACCACTCCTGTTCCAGGGTCATATCCCAGTCGTTTGATCACTTCTAAACTCAGATCCTGAACAAGTAAGCCTAAAACTGATGCCGATTCTGTTGCATTTTGAGAAACAGCCGGTGGTGAATCTCTTTCATCCAAAACGACTTTAAGCACTTCAGTTTTTCCATTACGAATAATTTCCAGTTCAACTTCGATTCCAGCACCGGCCTCAGCGATATAATTTTTTAGCTGGCTGCTGTCTCTGACATTTTTTTGATTAACACTAACAACAATATCTCCTTCTTTCAAACCTGCACTCTCTGCAGGAGAGGGTGAAATTATTTTGGTGACAATGGAACCATGAGTGTTTTTTGTCCCAAATGCCTGAGCTAAATCATGAGTGATATCTTGAATTCCTACTCCTAACCAGCCTCTGGATACTCTTCCCACTTCAATTAGATCCTGCATGATCTGCCGTGCCATGTTAACCGGAACTGCAAAACCAATCCCCTGATAACCTCCGCTTTTCGAAAAAATTGCGGTGTTGACTCCAATTAATTTTCCTTCAAGACTGATCAGAGGTCCTCCGCTGTTTCCAGGATTGATGGCAGCATCGGTTTGGATAAAATTTTCATAGTCTGTGATGCCGATATTGGAACGTCCTTTTGCACTGATAATACCCAGAGTAACCGTTTGCGTTAATCCAAATGGGTTTCCAATGGCAATTGCCGATTCTCCAACTTTGACTTTACTTGAATCTCCCATTTGAATCGGATGCAGTTCTTTTCCTTCAATCTGGATTACTGCAATGTCTGAAGGCGGGTCGGTACCGATCAACTTTGCTTCAAACTCTCGACCATCATGCAGTTTCACCACTATTCGGTCTGCATCTCCAACAACATGATTATTCGTCAAAATATAACCATCTTCACTGACTATTGAACCACTTCCCAAACCTTGCTGCTTGAACTGTTTTGCACCAGGGTTATTTTGGCTAGAGGGATTCTGTAAGTTCCTGCCTGCAGTATTAATAGATTTTTCAACCCGAATATGTACTACTGCTTCACGAGCATGCTCAACTAAAACAGCTCTTGCTTTTGAGTTCTGTATAAGATTTTGCACTGCTTGTTCATTGATTTCAGTACTGTTAGCACTGGTTCCGGTTATCATCAAAACGAAAAGCAGAGTGCTCCACTTTGCGAAACGTTTCTGATACTTTTGATTTATAATTTTCATAATTATCTTTTCTTAAGTTAATAAATGTTTACTCTATAAATAGCTAAAGTTGTTATTGAAATAAATTATTGCCTTATTAATTAAACCAATAAGAGCTTGAGCGGTCCTCTCCAACAATACAGATCATCATAAATAATCCATAATGATCGTTTCCAAAAAAATTGCTGGAGATGACTCGAACGAAAACACTACATAATGCCCTCCTCTTTGTATTGCCTGAAAATTATTCAGAAATCTCCTTGAAAGTCCATCAGTTATTGATAAACATTGAATTTCTAATTGTATAATCTAAATCTTTCGGAATATGAGGCACATCATCAAACGAATCAATTTCCTCTATGATCTGGGTTAGATTATGGCAGGAAAGAGCATGGTTTTTTTGTGGTGGAAGTACTTGGATTTTTCCACCTTGTGCATAAAAATACTCTAAAGCAACGCGAATTTGTTCACGGGTAATTTTCTTTATTTTCTTTTTCATAGTTGATTTATGGCGATAAATTAATATTAGCAACTCCCTCTGGTGTCTCATGTTTTGCTTAGTCGTTACTGTTAACTATCTCATTAATATTAGTATGAATTTGTTTGTTTTCATTGCTAAGATGCTTATGAGAACCGTGCATGAGAATGTGCATTAAGGGGCACAACATGAGAAGCAGATAAGGTTCGTATTTATGCAGAATCTCCTGGTATTCAGTCCAGAGGAAATATCCGACTAATCCAAGTAATCCAAAAAGGATAAATCTGGAGGATGAAGACAGTTGTTTTTTTTAAGAATGATTTATATCCTGCATAATTCTCCTGATTAAATTGTGTGATATTGAGTGAAATACCAACCTGAGGAACACTACCAGCCGGAACTGAGTAATCTAAAGATAATAAGAGGAAAGGAATCTAAATCTGTAGTAGTGTCTTTTGCAGAAAAAGTGAAGAATGTGCAGTTATTATTTGTGGAGAGGAACTATTTGGAGTTTTGAAAGAAAGCAGCCTGAAATGTGATTTAAGCCTGAGAGTTGGATGGGAAGATTTTACTTTGAGTAATGGACTTTTACATAGATTAGAAATGATTTGTGGATCAAATTCAAAATGGCAATCAGTTAATTTATTATAAGGGATGGAATCAGCTTGATAAGCTGTTGAAATAATTGCTCCATTTATTTCAGACTGAAATATTGGCACATCTGAGAGCAGGTTAAAACAAATGGCGAGAAAAATTGACAGAACGAGAGAACCACCCACAATTGTCATTGTAAGTGATCGCAGAAGATTGCTGTTATGTAAGTTCTCGGCTCTCATTTTTATGAAAAAATATGTAACATACAGTTAACAAATTAATTAGAGGGAAACTTATATATTCTTTGTCCTGTTTATTATTTTAGCTGTGCAATGTGAAGAAATTATGAAGAAAATATGTTTAAATCGTGAAGTTCAAAATAAATTGAGTCAGTTTTTTTAAAAGGGGTGGGAGATAACGTAGACAGCTAATCCAAACAATTGTTAGTTAAATGGACTAACTATTATTCTGATTTTACATGTAATATCAAAGACCTTGTCCACCTCTGATAAAGCGCGTAAGTTAAAATTAAAACCCCTGCCGTTCCGAGATAATGCCGGATGGGTTCAAAATAGGAAAGCAGGAAACTTGAACCAAACAATAACAAAAGAAGTTTGTTGCAAATTGAGCAACCGAAACCAAGAAAACCGAAAACACCTCCGATTCCAGCTTTTTTAACGGCGCAGTTTGGTGCACTAACTCCTAAAAATAAACCGATCAGCAAGGCTTCCAGAGTGAGGATGACAAAATCAAATTCGGATACTGCCGTCATACGGATAAAATAAGGGTTGTTCCACAAAGCCGTCACAGTGCCAAACAGAAAAAATACCACAATTGCGATACTCAAAGAGCTGAGCCATTCTTTGAGCGTGATTTGCTTAAATCTTTGCATATCTTGTTATAATATTGCTTTAATAATTTTAACCTACCATTTCTGTGTACTTCACAAAGTCAGCACCTGCTTTGAAATGAATGCTGTGTTTTGCGGAACGGTGCATTTGTTGTGTAAAACTGGATCAGAAAGTAATATTTTCTGCAAACGATTCAAAAGAAATTTTGAATTATCAGCGGAAATATTTGATGGTCTTTCGGAATAGAGCACCTGGTAATTTGTTTTGAGCAGCAAAGAAAAAGCCGAGAGATTATCTTCTGAACAACCAATTAAACCAGCTAAAGCTTTAAGGCGATCACCTTCTCCACGTGCAATTTCTTCCGGCAGATAGTCGAGGGTCTGTTTGAGAAAAACAGACGTTTCTTCTTCCGTATCAAGCGCGTTTTTGTCACATTCCCTTGCCTTGCAATTGGAAGGACTGCTTGAACCAGAACTTCCGCTACTGCTGTAGAAAGGAGAAAAAGTCATTGGGCCGTGCCAGCCACGATGTCCAGTATCATTCCCATGGGCAAAAACTAAAGATGAGACAGAAAAAATGAGTGTTAAACTTGAAAGTGCAGCAATTTGTTTAATGATCATTATGACCTCTGTTAAATCTCGGTTGGTTAGTTTATTAATTATTTCAACAATTGATCAATTTCCAGTTTAAGTGCATCAAAAGGGTAAGCTCCAGCTTTGAGGACAGCTTTTCCTGTTTTATTATGTAGAAAAACATTTCCTGGAGTTCCGGTAATTCCAATTTCACTACCCTCACGAAAGTCTTCCTGTACACGCTCAGCATGTCTTCCGCTTTCCAGACACTCTGCAAATTTGTCTGCATCCAGGCCAATTTCTTCTGCCATTGGAACAAGGGATTCTGTGGGAAGCCCTTTTCCGTTGGAGTTTGTCCGTTCATAAATCAAATCAGCATATTCCCAGAACATCTCATTTCCGCCCAACTCACTCGCACATTCTGAGGCTTCTGCTTCTTTTTGTGCTAATGGATTATGAAAGCCAAGCGGGAAGTGACGATAGACCCAGTTCACTTTTCCGTTGTATTCTTCAACAATACGTTTTGCAGTGGGATGGAACCGTTTACAAAAAGGACACTCAAAGTCGGAATATTCAATTAAGGATATTTCTGCATTTGGATTGCCAAAGATGTGGTCCCTGACTTCAGAAACTCTCCGGACATTATTTGCTTTTTTACCTGCATCCCTGATTCGTTTCAACTCTGCCTGTTGCTGTGCAAGCCGTTGTTTTTGGATAAATTGTTTAATCCCTTCTTCAATTTTCTGTGCCAAATACTCATCATCCAACTGGGCAGAACTTTGATTAATATTGTTGTTGAGTTCACTGATTTGTCGGCTCATTTGTACACTGAAAATAAGTAGTGGTATCATCAAAGCCAGCAAAACGACGATGACGGCAACAGCTTTTCGGTTTGAGTTTCGTTTGTTATCCATGTTTCTTTTTTGTTAATTCATTAAAAATTCCAGCCAATCGCCAAACGGGGCTGAACCATGCGAGCGTAGCTCATGTGTTCTTCCGCCTCAAGAGCTTCAGCTTGTAAATCTGCTTCAGAAACTGCAGAAGAGGTGCTGGTCACCTGTACTTTGTGATTAATCCGGGTAGTTCCCCAGACCATACCGAGACCACCTGAAAATCCCGAATCTGAAATCCAATTCCAGCCTAAACCCAGCATGGGACCAGTACTGCTGTCACGTTCAATTTTCAACTGCATATCCGTGTTGCTATACTGTGTTGCTCCAATGGTTCGTGTGGCTGCACTGTACTTAATTGTTTCAGACATACCGGAAGCCTGGTAGTAACCAAGGGTCAGATAAAATCCACTGCTGCTAAAAGGAGAATAGCGCATTTCCATGGCTTTTAAACTGTAGTTACCTTTGGTGTCATGTAGCCCACCTGAATCGTGATACATTTCTTCGCCTTCATGCTCTTCACCTTCCTCCTGGTGTTCTTCTCCTCCATGTTTGGGACTCATGCCCATACCT
Organism: SAR324 cluster bacterium; assembly: GCA_014382365.1. Classification (GTDB taxonomy): domain Bacteria; phylum SAR324; class SAR324; order SAR324; family NAC60-12; genus Arctic96AD-7. The sequence continues at coordinate 5,072 of JACNJW010000062.1, read as the reverse complement.
GAAAAACCGAGCATTAAATATCCGGAAGACAATGCACCAAAATACAGCGAGTCTGACAAGTGGTAGCCGATGCTTCCACCCAAATCAAACTGAACTTGTAACGGATCAGTTGAACGTGAGGCTGCAGAATCGGCAAATAGAATTTCCGGCACTGTCAGCAATAAGCATATTCCAAAGATTAAACTGCGATAATAGTTTTTCATTTATCATCTCCAAATAAATTATTGCTCCAGAAACTCTTTTCCGGATTACTCAGACCGTGACAAATTGTCCCATCATGCCTGCATCTTCATGTTCTAAAATATGACAATGATACATGTATGGTGTTTCTGGATCACGAAATTCCGGAAACTTCATCAAAACCTCCACCCGTTCGTCAGGATTTACCAACACGATGTCCTTATATCCGGCTTCATGACCTGATATTTTTTGCTTACCAAATTTTGCAGATTCACGTTTAACGATCCGGAACTGGACATCATGAATATGAAACGGATGTGCCATCATGGAATGATTTTCGAGCACCCATATTTCGCTGCTGCCTGCTTGTATTGTTTCGTTGATATGATTGATGTCCATGCTGCCGCCATTGATGGTGAGTTGTCCTTGTGGACTGCCTTTCATCATGGCACTCATCATGTCCATTTCTAATTTAAAGACTCTTTTGTGAACAACAGCATCCGGAAGAGGCTCAAATGTTGCTAAATTTTCTGGAATTTTAACTTTTGAAGCAGTAACTTCACGGGCATCAATTTGAAAAATATCAAATCGGTTAACAGCTTCTTCGACTCCCATCATTCTGTCCATCATTTGCCCCATCATCCCTTCTTCACTGCCAGAATTTGAGGGTGTAATATGTGTTAAAATTGGCATTTCCCCGTCAGAAATATCAACCAGTATTTCAACACGCTCTGCTGGTGCTAAAGTGAACGATTTGGTTTTGAACGGTTTTTCAAGTAAGCCGCCATCGCTGGCAATGATATGAAATTGGCGAAAATCGTGGAAAGCCAAGTTGTAAATTCGTGCATTTGAACCATTAAGAATACGAAGTCTAATCAAAGGTTTATCTGTTTTTAAGAGAGGTTTATTGACTCCGTTTACTAAGACTGTGTTTCCTGCTTTGCCCATCATTAAATCGTGCATCGAAGTTACATAACGGAAAGAACCATCCTGATTAAACTCTCGATCCTGAATTATCACTGGAAAATCATCGACACCATAATCATTAGGTAAATCCAAATTTCGACTTTCATCATCATTTATGATGAACATACCTGCCAATCCGTGATAAACCTGTTTTCCGGTTTGGTGCATTTGATGAGAGTGATACCAGAGTGTGGCTGCATTTTGGATAATATCAAATTCACTTAGCCATTCAGAGTCAGGAGCAATCGACTGATGGGGGCCGCCATCCATTTTTGCAGGAAGTTTCATGCCGTGCCAGTGTAAAGTAGTAGCTTCGTTTAAGCTGTTTTTTACTTTTATGTGGACTCGATCTCCGCGATTGGCCCGGATCGTTTCTCCTAAAAATGGCTGGTTGATTCCAAGAGTAGGTGTGAGTACATTTGGTAAAATTGCACTTTCTCCGGCTTGTACTCTCAAGTCGAAAAAGAGATCACGTCCTTTCCTCTTTGAGGCAGCCAAAGGTGGAACCTGAAACGGATTGTGAAATTTAGTGTTTTCCTTTGCCTGTAAAATACTAAAAGGCAGTACTGAGTAAAGTAACGTAGATTGTAAGAATTTGCGTCTTGAAAACATGATTTTATTTCCTGAAATAATTATAATTTAATGGATAGTTCATAAATTCTAGCAAAACAAAGTGAAGAAAATATGAAGATCCATTAATTATATTAATTGCCACAAAAGATTTAAAATTCAAGCCACCTAAATCAGTATACCGGAATAGTAAAATTATCCAGATGCTGTTTAGGTGTTGCGTCATTCCGACTTAAGGTACAAAACTATCTGATCACAGTTTAGCAGCATTTCCAACTGTCGGAACTACTTGGAAATGCCACTATTATCAGACGTTTTTGTTCGGACCTTTTTCTATTTAATTTTTCAGGGACGCATTGCATGTCTCACTTGTATTTCATCCGGCCATAATGATTTCACATACTGAAGTACTGCGACAATTTCAGCATCTGATAGTCTGTCACTGAATCCAATCATAGTAGAACCTTTTGCGATGGAACCGTCTTTTACGGTAGAGAACAGCATTTCATTTGGATGATGCCAGGCGTGTCCAGTTCCGTTTAATGCCGGAGCCAGATAACTTCCGTCTGCTTTTTGTCCACCGCGTGATTGTGCGGGATTTTCCCCTCTTGCACCTTGTCCGTGGCAGCTCAGACAATTTTCTGCAAACAGTTTTTCTCCAAGTGCTACTTGTTCTGGTGTTGCTGATGCGGATAAAGTTTCCGGTGGTTGATAATATAAATATGCTGTTATTCCTATAACAATGGAAATTCCCAGACCTAACCACATCCAAAGTGGTTCTTTCTTTTTGGACTTAGTTTGTCCACTATTTTGTTGCTTACCTGATTTGCTTTTTTGATTTTTCTTCATAATAATCTTTCTCAGTTGATATCTTGTTTTTTGTTTTCAAATTCCTGTTTGTCGATTTCACCTTTTGCATATCGTTCATTGAGGATATCCAGAGCTGAATTTGTGATGGCAGCTTTTGGAGCAATAATCCACTTAAGCAAAGCAATGATACCCAAAATAACTAAACCCCAGAAAAACAACATAAAAATCCAACCCATTCCTCCAAACCAGCCTGGCGAATGATCTCCCCAGTTTCCCATCATCGTTCCTGTGCCGGCTATTAATGAGGATGGAAGTGATATGATTAATGATGCAAAAATGCTATGTCTCATAATATTCTCCTGAATTGCAATTAAAATGTTTAAGTGCTTTTGACCTTGATTGGAAAAAGCAATGATTATTGAGCAGGTGGTTTATTACAGCAATGCGGAACATGAGCCGCATTATCTCTAATGTTGTTGTCAATAGAACGGTACCAATTTAATTTGCAGCGGCTCCACCAGTCAGTTGCAAATTGGCAATTAAAAGTATTCAAAATGTGTTCGAAATCGTTCATTCCTAATTTTGAACCATCATAAGATACCTTTAAGAGCATTATTTCATCCACAATTGAAGTTGAGACAATTCCATGTAATTGTGCAATTTCAGCTAGAATTGAGGACTTATTTTGCTCTATCAAGCCTTCAAGTTTAAGTTTTCTGTTAACAAGAAAAGCCTCATTTAGTACCTGTCTGTGCTCTTTCGTGTTCATTTCATCTCGCCAGTTAAACCAATGTTACAATCAAAGGTACAAAAAAATGTTAGCAAGCATATAACACCGAATAGAAATTAAAAGCCGGTGTTAATAAGATCACATAGTTTTGAAATTTGTATAAATCTGACACTTATGATTAAAAAAATTAATCTGACTCGGCGTTCAAATCAAAAGTGCTGTCTTTTGTTCAAAAAGAGGAGAATTGTAAGAAAATAACAGGGGAGGTGAGGAAGATGAATGCAGGCTTCTGAATTTAGTGATTAAGTTCAAAGTTCTGCTGAAAATAATTTTTGATGCAAATAACTTCGTGTTAAACACTGAGGTCTTGAGGATTTTACTGAATTGCACTGACTCTAAGTAATCACAATGCTGACTCCATTTGCTGGTGTTCGGGTCAGACTTGTTTGGACAGCATTTTTTTGCAGCAGTATTGCTGTCAGGCACAACCGGGAAAATGATATCTGCCGAGAGAGTCTCTGAGAATTTCATTTGTCCAGAAACACAGATGGCAGACAAGGCCGGAGGCAGAATAAAAAATAGCGCAATCATCCAAACAATGATTTTAGCTAAGATTAATTTTGCCTTTAGTTTACTGAGCACAGTGTTTTTTTAATAAAAAGTTCAACCTGTAAATACTATATAGGTGTATCAGGTAAAAAACAAATTAAATTATTCACAACTTTCCCATAATTTCTTCAAATTTCCTTCACATTGAATTGTTAAACTGGAATCAAGTTAAAAGACATGGTGTCTTTTTTACGTAATCTAATTTAACTGCTAATTAATAGAGGTAGTATGAAAAAGTTAATCAAAATAGTGTTTGGTGGAATAATCGGCGCAAGTGTTTTGGCCGGAGGTGTTGCACTGGCACATAACTGGTCTGGAGAAGGTCACGGCTGGGGACATGGAGGAATGTCCGGGAATGGTGCAGGCATGTATCAACATGGACAGAATGGCCGAAATGGACATTGGGCTCAGGCTAAACAACAGGATCATTCCTTCGGAAGACATCAACGCGGATCCTGGAGAGGAATGTCAGGTGCCCCAGAAATGATGGGCATGCTGGGACCTGGGCGCTTATTTCGTGATGAAATGCAAAAAGCCCAAACAGAGGTACTTGCCGAATTGAGCGGGCAGACCGTGGAGCAAATTGAGCAGGATACAAAGAAGTATTCTATGCGTGCTTTACTGCAAAAGCATGATATTAACTTCGAAAAAATGCAGACATCGATGCACGCTAAAATGGTGCAAATAGTCAAAACGGCTGCAGATGAAGGTCGTATTACTCAGGATGAGGCTAATGCAATTTACTCTCGTATGAGTGACGGACCTCACGGACCAAAAGGTAAATTCAGCGTTTCCGAATAAACCCCACATCAGAACCGCACCGAGAGTCTGGACAATCCTTCCCTCTGTCTGGATTTGAGGTGCGGTTTTATTTTTCCCCAATCCCCATTCTCACTTCCTGTTTTGACCCCGGCAGCGTCCCCACTGTGCTTTCTGTTGTGCAAAATAACAATAGTATTTTTTATTATAGTATTGAAATTATTGAATATAAATATAATTTTCAAATATATATTTTATGGAACGCAGTTTGCCAACATAATAGCTAATGAGTGAGGCGAAACATTGAATATAAAAGTAAATAAAAGGAGAATAATGAGTATTTTTGTAAAAATAATTTGGATTTTTGGTTTAGTCTGCTTGCTTGGATTAAGCGCATGTAGTCGTGAAGATCTGGAAAGTTTCAAGGAAGGCTATCAAAATTACAATA
>JACNJW010000025.1 GCA_014382365.1 SAR324 cluster bacterium | reverse complement strand
CTTAACACAATTTATTAAAAAATTAATTAGCTGAAGTCGGTAACACCTGATTTAGCGTGATTTAATTCAATAATACAGTATGATACGACTACTGAAAACTACTTTAACCGGACACTAGTGTCTCAGGATGAAATAACTTCAGAGTCACTCGCAACTTATAAAGTAGAAGGTTTATACTTTCAAGACACAGAAACTATTTTTCTGCCTGCAAAAATGAAAGATAAAAAATCCCTGGATTCCGCATTGCTCATTCATGAATTATATCATCACGTTCAAAATTTAAATGGAGCTGACGGGGAAAACGCATGTAATATCGATATTGAATCTCCTGCGGAAAAGTTGGATGTTGTATATTTAAAGCTTGTGCTGAAAGATAATGACTTTGCAGATGATACAGAAGATGCTGAAAAACAGTTTCTAATGCAGTGAGCTGATTGTATTAATAAAACTCTATATAAATGGTATGAAGGAGCCTACAAGAACGGGACATATCACGGACAAGGTACATTCAATTATAAATTCGGTTCCATTTATAAAGGACAATGGAAAAGTGGCAAAGAAGACTGTCAAGGATCGATGACTTGGGTAAATGGAGATAGCTTTCAAGGTCAATCGAAAAATGGCAAAGAAAATGGACAAGGTAAAATGAGCAGGGAAAATGGAGAAAGCTTTCAAGGTAAATACAAGGATGGAGAAGCATTGGCTGCATCTGTTGGGAACGGAACATTCATTTGGCCAAATGGGGACACCTACGAAGGAGAATGGAAGGATTGGCAACAACATGGGCAGGGGACACTAACTTATGGAAAAGGAGAATCTGAAGGTCAAAAGAATGTAGGAGAATGGCAAAACAATCTACAACATGGGCAGGGGACGTGGATTATTCCAGATGGCTCAAAATGGGTTGGTGAGATGAAAGACGGTAGAGATTGGAACACTACAGGCTACGATGAAGCAGGAAACATCAACGGTAAGTTTGTGAATGGAGTTGAAAAATAAACATCCATTTAATAAAGTATTGCGATTTCCAAAAAAAGATGATAGTTTCGAACGATATGTCAATATCTTTCAATTCTTTAAAAGGAGATCGCGATGAAAACAATACATTTTTCTTTTGTTAGTCTAATGGCTTTAATGCTAATTGGCTGTGCACCAAAGTTGATTGTAGTAACCGAAAATGAAGTAACAAACTACGAATCGAATAAGGCAACTTTGTTGGATGCCGTAGGCGAGGATGGGCTGGGTAAACTTATGCAAGTGTATGCATTGCTGCGCTGCTATAAAGGGGAAACCTGTCCAGGTATTGATTATTCGATTATCATTAATTACTGGGGAAAACACACATATATGGATGGTAAAAAAATCGATGTAATTTCTGATGGTCAGATCATTCCTCTAAGAGAAGATCACAATTATTATACAACTTTTGTAAATCATGAATGGTTTGAAGAGCAGTGGTTTCCCTACAACAAAGAGCAATTTAGCAAGGTGGCTAATGCGAAAAAGGTTGAGATTAAAATTGGCGACAAAAAGTATGAAATACGCCAGAAAGATCGAATATTGTGGAAAAAACTTATAGACCCGCTTGCTCCTGAAAAATGAGCTTACATAATTCTTAGGAAGGCATGCTTGAAATTTTAGTTTAAAACACCTTGTTTAATTCACACAGCATTTTTTTAAAATCAAGCCTGTGACTTTTTTGTAGAATTTTTGCGGTTGCTTCAAATTGCTGTTTCTCCGGAAGTTGTGAAAGCTGACTGCCGTAAAGAATCACATTACCTTTCCGATTCGCACGTGCCTCCAGTAACTGGTTAAAGGTTGATCCCCACTGCTCCCGTCTTTGCTCATAATCTCCGGTCACTGTCCACAAATTTCCCACAAGCCAGCCGGTGGAATTGAGGCAACATCGCAAGTTCCGTAAAAATTCGACACGCTTCACTTCTTCCGAAGCACCATAATCACCAAAAGCATCCAAAAAGATGAGATCATACTTCTCTGTCAGGGAGGTGATTATCTCAGAAGCATCGGCATGCAAAATATTCAGCCGTTGATCAACCGGCAAATCAAAATGCCTGTGAGCAGCCTCAATTACTCCTGAATTGATTTCGATGATTGTTTGCTGAAGTACCGGAAATTCTCGGTGCAGCCAGCGGACAAGACTGCCGCCGCCGAGTCCGAGATGCAGTACGTTCTTGGGTTCAGGACAAAAAAGTAGTCCCAGCAGCATGAATTGAGTGTAAGGCAAAACGAGGTAGTCTGGTTTGACAGTAGAAATAACGCTCTGCATAATGTGATTACCAAACCGTAACTCGCGGCGTCCCTCTTTTTCCCAAACCTGCACTTTTACACCAGAAATATCTTTTTCCCAGATTAAACGTTCCGGCCTGCTTCTATTAAGGATTTCAAACAGTTTCAAAATTAAAAATTTTCAAAGTTAAACAGTTTCAGAGTTAAAAAGACCCTTAATAAAAGAGATTTACTAATAAAGAAAAAATTTTCTTTGTGTATTTGACTTTCTTGACGGCTAAAATATTTCAAGGTTGAAAATAGAACCATCTTTAAGCTCTGACTAGCTAAGCGTTTGTTAGCTATTCCAAGTGTGAAACCTGACCCATTTGTGCAACCAGCCATTTCTCTTCCCAGACCAAGTGGAACCTACCCGTATTTTTGATTAAAAAATTAGTAGGTGCATCAAGTGAGAGACCCAGCGTATGTTTCATTAAAACTCGTACTATACCTCCATGAGTCACCAACACAACACGTTCTTCAGGATGCCTGAGACGTATTTCTTCAATAAAATCCAAAGCACGGTCCAGAAGCTGCTGCGTACTTTCACCTTCATCAATCACATAATTTGAGCCTGCAGTTTTGAAAAGCCGGAAGATCTCTGGATGACTCTCCCTCGCTTCATCTGTCGTTAAGCCTTCAAACACTCCCAGATTTTTTTCACGCAGACGCTGATCAATCTGCAGAGTATGATTTGAAAACTGAGTAATGGCCTCTGCTGTCTGTTGCGCACGCAGCGTATCGCTCGAATAAATCTGATCAAATGACACATTTTTCATCCATTGACCCAGTGCTTCAATTTGAGCTTGTCCTACATCTGACAGATCACTGTTGGAATGTCCCTGCATCCGACGTTGTGCATTCCATTCAGTTTCGCCGTGACGAATCAAAATCAGTTCTGTTTTATTCATAATTCCTGGTATTGTGTTTTTGATATTATTGCTTATAAGTCAAATATATTTTCATGCAGAGAGGTTTCATTTGTAATCAGTATGATCTGCAGGTAATTTTTGCAGGCTTTTTTTGAAATCATCGTAAACCGGATCATGCTGAGTGTGACACTGAAGACATCCACCAACTCTTCGTATCTTGCGTATTTCAGTTTGGTTAAAACTGCGTTCTCCTGATTTTGAAGCTTTTCCTGGTTTTGCTGCATTTTCCTGAATCCAACCCATCGGCACACTCCATTCCGGATGTTCCGGAGAATAGGCCTGCTCACTTATTATTCCCAGAGCTGCAGCATTTTGGTGACAACTTTCACATGTGCGGGATCTGCCCTGAGTTGTATGAGGTGAGAGTGAAGCATACAATTGCCTGCGAATCGGCTGCGACTCCGGTGTTTTCTGTAGAATAAGATTCATCCCGGGGACAAAAGTAGTGACCTGATTATCTGCTGTCACACCCAATGCCGGAACTCCGGAATGAACAGCCCAGCGGGTTTCAATCCAGCGTCCCGGAGTACGTTTCTTTTTCAGGTGATCCCACTGCTTTTGAGTAGAGTCATACTCAATATGACAACCATAACACTGCGGTGCCCAAGACGCATGACAACTATCGCAGCTGAGACGTTCATGACCTTTAAGTTCATGTTGTTGTCCTGATTTCATAACCGGAATCTTTATTTTTTTTCCAGATACTTTTCCTTTTAAAAAACGGTCTCCGGTTTTTTCCCAAAGATGAACAAGCGGTGTCCTGTTTTTTTCACTGACCACGATTGATCCATCAACTGCTGTATGGAAATTGTCCGGATACAATGCAGAATATAATGCTTCCCTCGGTTCAAGTTCTGCTAGCGGTTTTCGGTTAAGTTCTTTCGCATGACAATCACTACACTGAATATCCAACTGCTGCTCATGACGTTTGCCTGTACCCATCACACCGCGCACAGTATGACAGTCAATACAGGCCATACCGGCTCTGCTGTGCACATCGATCGGCAGTTTTTTGACCAGTCTTCCGTCTGCAAGCCTGCCGAAGTTCTGTTGATGTGCTAGATCAACTGTATCGGTTTCCGCCAAACCAACGTAGTTCAGCGAGATCCGCCCTGAGCGGCTGTGACAACCAAAACAGCGGTCGTTCTGTACCCGAACCGAAAGCGTCGGATGTTCTTTGTCTTGAAAAGTCTGTAAATGACAGGCGGCACAACCGCCTCCACGATCCTTTAAAGATTGCTGATGATTTTTCCGGTTATTAGATAAATGACAGGAAACGCAGAGTTTACGCAAGTAAGAATCGGCACCATTTTCTGCTAAACTCTCTTGTAGACTGGCATGATTTTGATTTTTTTGTTTTTCACCGAATACTTCACGAGTGATTGAGACCATGCCATCTACTGTATTCATCACAGAGTTTCTAACAAGCGGAATCAATTCCTGATGACATCCGGACTGTCCGCAGGATTTCTCTACAGTAGCCATGCTCCCCGGAAACGCTTCCAGATTTTGATGTGCTTTTTCCTTTTCTTTCTCTAATGCATTTCCCGCATGACAGGAAGTACAGCCAATTTCCGCTGGATTGTGAAATGCAGAAAATTTGTTATTTGCGGTATGGCAGTTTAGACACTCTTCTTTTCCGTATGCTGGAAAAATAAATGCGGGAAACAGTATGCATACGAAGATGATTTTAACTGCTGTTATCATTATCCGGATTGTCGTGCAGTTTGAGCAGCTTCCGCATTTCATCCAGCAATGCAGTTTTGTATTCCGGACGCAACATCCCAATTTGCATGGCAGATGTCAGAAAACCGAGAGGTTCTCCTAAATCATAGCGGGTACCTTCAAACTGAATGGCGGACACATTACCCTGTGCAGCCATGTGATTGATGGCCTCGGTTTGAGTAAACTCACTTTTGTGAGAGTGTTTTTTATCGCTGGTCCGCAGTGCATCAAAAAGATCCGGAGTGTAAAGATAACGTCCATAGGAGACAAAACGACTTGGAGCCTTTCCCTGTGCTGGTTTTTCCACCATTTTATTGACCTGCATTATTTTTCCGGAATCAGCCGGTTCTATCACTCCATAACGTGAAAGTTGATCTTCTTCCAGCTCTTTTACTGCTAAAACCGTATTGCCGGTTTTTTCCCAGGTTTCGATCAACTGTTTACTGAGCGGTTTTGCACCAAGTACAATATCGTCTGGGTAGGCCACCACAAAAGGTTGATTATCCACAAACGGTTCAACCAGCATTAAAGCATTACCTGTACCCATCATACGTTGTTGACGCAAAGTGAAAATATTGGCTTCAATAGGTTTGATTACTTTCAGTTTTTCAATTTCATTGGACTTCGAAAATGCAGAAGACAATTCTATTTCCCGATCAAAATAATCCTCCATCACTTTCTTTCTGCGTGAGGATACGAGCAAAATATCGTTAATTCCAGAATCAACCATTTCCTGAACGATGAAATCGATGGCCGGACGATCGATCAGAGGAAACATTTCCTTGGGAATAGTTTTTGATGCAGGTAAAAAACGGGTTGCATATCCTGCTGCTAAAATGACACCTTTCATGTTATTTTCAGTTTTAAGTATTTAGTTTTAAAAATTTTATTCGGCAGTAACAAAGCTCTTAACCTGTGACAATAAAGCATGTGCCATCTCTTCGTCAATGACTTTTACTGCAAATTTATCTGCTTTTTCCAGCTTTGAACCTGCATTTTCTCCTGCAAGTACAAAGTCTGTTTTTTTCGAAACACTGCCGGTTACATTTGCTCCTGCCTGCACCAGACGTTTTTTCCAGACATCACGTGGTTCAGAAAGTGTTCCGGTCAAAACAATTATTTTTCCATTGAATGGCGAATCAATAATCTCCTGGATAATGACCTCAGCCGGAGAAACTCCACGTTCAAGAAAATCAGTAATCAGTTGAAGTTGTTGCTGATCTTGAAAAAAATCAATTATACTATCAGCAATCACCGGACCAATCGCTTCAACTTTTTCTAATGCATCTGCAGTTCCTGACATCAGTCTTTCCAGCGTACCAAAATGCTGGGCCAGGATACCAGCTGTTTTTTCTCCAACATTTGCAATTCCAAGTGCATGAATGAATTGAGCCAACTCACACTTTTTAGATTTTTCGATACTTGAGAGCACATTTGCTGCAGATTTATCAGCCATGCGTTCAAGACCGGACAAATCCTCATGACTCAGCAGGTAAAGGTCTGCAGCATTTTTAAGAAAATTTTTACTCAGCAGTTGTTCAATCAGAGCTGGTCCTATCGTGTCAATATCCATTGCTCTGCGTGAAACAAAATGCAGAATCTGCTCTTTTTGCTGTGCCGGACATACTCTGTTTGGACATCGCCACTCAACCTCACCCTGAGGACGAAAGGCCAGTGTGTCACAAGCAGGGCACGTCAGCGGTGCTTCAATTTTTTGTGCGTCTGGAGTTCGTAAAGTAGGATCGACTGCAACTATTTTTGGAATAATTTCACCACCTTTTTCCAAAGTTACATGATCACCAAGATGCAGGTTGAAGCGTTCCACCTGATCGTAATTATGCAGCGTTGCACGCGCTACAATGGTTCCATTCAGTTCTACCGGATCAAGCAGTGCCACCGGTGTCAAATTACCGGTGCGTCCCACCCCGATTTCAACTTCACGCAACACTGAAAATGCCTGTTCTGCAGTAAATTTAAAAGCAGTCGCCCAGCGTGGTGATTTGGCAGTGAAGCCTAATTGACGCTGCTGTTTGAGTGAATTTACTTTTAAAACAATGCCGTCAATATCATAAGGCAGTTCCTCTTTGTGTTCTTCCCAGTAGCGGCAATATTCCAGAACCTCTTCAATTGAACTGACAGTTTTTGTTTCCGGATTTACTGGAAACTCCTGTTGACGCAGAAATTCTAAATTCTCTGCATGAGTTTCATGAGGCAGTCCCTCAGCAATAGTGTAGACAAAAACTGCTAACCTACGACGTCTGGTTTCAGTACTGTCCAACAGCCTGACAGATCCGGCTGCAGCATTGCGTGGATTTTTGAAAGGCGGTTCGCCTGTCTTGAGGCGTTGCTGATTTAGTGCAGCAAAATTATTGCTTGGCAGATAAACTTCTCCACGCACCTCTAAATTGGGCCCAGTTTTGATTTTTAAGGGCAGACAGTTAATGGTTTTAATATTTGCAGTAATTTCCTCACCTTCGCTGCCGTCACCTCTTGTAACTCCTGCAGTGAGGATTCCGTTCCTGTAAATTACTGAGACTGCAACTCCATCTATTTTTAATTCACAAACGTATTCAGGTTTTTGACCTCCCAGCAATTTTTGTACTCCTGCAGTCCAACTTTTAAGTTCATCCAATGAATATACATTCCCTAAACTGAGCATTGGAAGCTGATGTTTTCTGCTTGGAAGTGCAGTATTGGGTTCAGCATTTACCTTTAAAGTGGGAGAATCTTCCAGTCTCAATTCCGGAAATTTATTTTCCAGAGTTTTCAATTCATTCAGCAGGGAATCATAAGTTTCATTATCGAAGTTGTCTGCTCCTGCATCTGCAGTATTTGCACAATAATACACATAATTGTACTGATGAATCAGTTGACTTAATTCATTAATGCGTACTTGAATTGTAGAATCAGAAGGCATATTTTGGCAGAATTAATTTACAGAAAACTTTGAAAGAAATTTAATTTTTTTGAATGGCGGCTTGAGATGTACTACACACTATATAAACTCAGAGACTAAAGTTCCATCCATTTCTAAACAGAATAAGTAAACAAGTGAATTTATTTGAGCACACTAACGAAATTCAAATCCGTAAAGAAGCACCCTTAGCAGACAGAATGCGTCCACGGACAATTGAAGAATTTGTCGGACAAAGTCATATTTTAGCACCAGGAAGACTTTTAAGGCGCGCAATTCAGGCTGATCAACTCTCCAGCCTGCTTTTTTACGGCCCTCCGGGAACTGGAAAAACTACGTTGGCTAGAATAATAGCCAATAACACTCAGGCAGAATTTCTCTCAATAAATGCAGTTTTATCGGGAATTGCAGAGATTCGCAAATGCATCGACACTGCAAAAAGAGTTCGTTCTGAACAACAGCGACGAGCAGTGCTCTTTGTAGATGAGGTACACCGCTTCAACAAAGCGCAGCAGGATGCACTCCTGCCGCATGTTGAAAACGGAACGGTTATTCTGATTGGTGCAACTACAGAGAATCCGTATTTTGAAGTTAATAAGGCACTCGTCAGCCGTTCACGAATATTTCAACTTCAATCCCTTAATTCTTCTGAGGTTGAGGAAATAATCGAACAGGCGCTAACAGATGCTGAACGGGGATTTGGCAATAAAAAAGTAACTATAGCAACAGAGGCACGCCGGCATCTGGCACAAGTTGCAGGAGGAGATGCTCGGGCGGCATTAAATGCACTTGAACTGGCTGTTTTAACTAGTGAAGCAGACTCAAAGGGCGTACTAAATATTAGCCTTGAGGTAGCCGAAGAATCTATCCAGCAGAGGGCAGTACTTTATGACAAAGACGGCGACGCTCATTTTGACACCATTTCTGCTTTTATAAAATCGATGCGTGGTTCCGATCCGGATGCCGCACTTTTCTGGATGGCAAAAATGGTGGAAGCCGGAGAAGATCCACGTTTCATTTTCCGGAGGATGTTAATTTTTGCCGGAGAAGATGTCGGCATGGCAGACCCACAGGCTTTGGGTGTAGTCAGTGCTGCTGCACAGGCTTTTGATTATGTCGGAATGCCGGAAGGTCGCTATCATCTAGCACAAGCCTGTTTGTATTTAAGCACCGCAGCTAAAAGTAATTCTGCTTTTGCTTTTTTTGATGCAATTTCGGTGGTGCGCCAGGAACAGGCTGATGAAGTTCCGGATCCGCTCAAAGATGCAAACCGCGACGGTAAAGCTTTTGGTCATGGAGAGGGCTACCTGTACCCGCACGCTTACTGTGACCATTGGGTGGCTCAGCAGTATCTTCCTGATCTTTTGCAGGGCCGGATTTTTTATCAGCCCTCAGCACAGGGTTATGAAGCTTCAGTTCAGGAAACTGTAGCTCGGCATCGTGAAGCACAGTTGGCAGCATTTTTTTCGCAAACTGAATCAAAACAATCCGGAGCTTCAAATTATTGGGAAGCTCGAACATTGGACAGTTCCGGAGAATTACTCAACGATTTTCGCAGACAGGTAACTGATTATTCTCAGCTTAAACGAGCAACACTGGCACTTGTGCTAAATGCAGGTGATGGGTTGTTGCTTGGAGAATTGTTACGACAGATAAAAGAGGAAACTGTTTATGCACTTGTTGATTCTGCAAAAGAACAACAAATGCTTGCTGCTTTGTTCAAAAAGCCTGCTTCAGGCATAGAGGCTAATATTTTGGTGTCCAGTGCTGGAAATCCGAAGTCATTTGAAATTGACGAAATTCGTTTTGAGAGAATTATCGGACGTAATGTTTTGCAAAAGCATGTAGATAAAACTGCCTTGCTTGAGACTCTAAAAGCATGGCTTTCAGAGAATGGTTTTTTAGTTTTTGGTGAAACTGTGCCTGCACTTGGACAGCGGCTTACTGATTTAATACCTCTAGAGATGCTTGAACCTGAATTCAGAAAAGTACTCAAAACTGCTGAAGATGAAATATATCATGACTCAGATAATTCACGCAGCAACTGGACTCCATCAACTCTGCGTGACGAATTGGAAGCAGCAAACTGGAAAATCCTGCGTTGGCAGGTTAAGGAATTCAGCATCCCAACCATGATTCGAACTGCTCAAATTGAACAATGGTTTCCAACTCAAGCAAACGGTCTGCATTCCAGTTACAAACAACGTTTATCTGCATATTTTTCTCAGGAACAAATTAATGCTTTACGGGAAATTTTCCGCAGTCAAGTGGTTGGAAAAATTGTGAATTGGCGCAGCGTAAGCTTGTTTATGCAACTAAAACCATGAAGATGCAATGAAATGTAGGCACATGTTTTTCAACATACTTATACTCTGTTTTCCCCTTTATTTAATGCTGATGTCTGTCGGCTGCAGCACAGAAGCTCAATACATTATTTACAAAACTGGTGATAATAAACAATTACAAGAACGGGCAATTAAATATTGTTATGGAGATTTTAAAGTATTGCAGCAAAAAAAATATGGACCATACACCCGTGCCAGTCTGGAATGTCATGAATAGTTTTGCTGCCACTGACTATCAAAATACAGCATTTTCTCAAAAACCGTGACGGTTCATACTTTCCTGCTCCTGGATTGCAAACTGCTTGAAGCGCGGCAATAATTTTTCCCAGTCAATGGTGTGGGCATCGAATTCCGGACCATCCACACAGGCATGTTTACGTACAAGTTTTCCATCTTCAATAATCGGAACCATACAGGCACCACACATTCCGGTGGCGTCAATCATCATTGAATTGAGACTGGCTACGGTGTGTACTCCAAAGGAATTGGTCAGTTCACTGACAGCGCGCATCATCAACGGAGGTCCAATTGTCACAACTTCGACCAGTTCGAGGCCTTTACCAATCTTGGCTTCATTGAGCATCGACTCCAGAGGCACGGTTACCAGACCATGAAGTCCAAAACTACCGTCGTCGCTGGTGTAGATTACCTTGAAGTTTGGATAATTGGACTGTAGACGGTCTAGACGTTGACCTGCTTCATGCCAAAAACATTGGTTTTTTGAGCGAAAACCTGAAATCAACTTAACCTGATTGCCAAGCAGCAGATGTTCCTTCAGTATTGGCAAAACAGGTGGCAGTCCTACTCCACCGGCAATGAAAACTACACACTGTTTATTGGAATAGCGTTCAATAACACTTGGTTTTCCTAAAGGACCAGCCATACCGGCAAATGCCTGGCCTGGCACAAGTTCATTCATCAGTCGAGTACTTGTACCAACTCCCTGGATAACAAGGTCCACCCAACCTGCCTTTTCATCCCAGTCAGCCAGAGTCAGTGGAATAAACTCACCGTCAGCAGTGACCAGCACACGGACAAACTGTCCTGCACGTGCTGTACGTGCGATCAGCGGAGAATGAACACGGAACTCGATTATTCCATGCGCAAGCTCAATTTTTTCAAGAATCTTAGGGGCAGTTTGTCCCTGTATTGTATAGGCCCGTGCATTGTTCACCCGTTCCCGAACCTCGTTTCTTTTGAATGGAGTTCCTGCTATAATTTCATGTGCTGCGTTCTTACCGTCACCTGCAGCTTTAATTGCAGTAGATCCACCCCTCGCTGCATCTCCTCCACTGAATACATTGCTGATCGATGTTTCCTGGGATCCGGAACTGACATCAATCGTTCCCCAGCTGGTTGTTTTTAATTCCGGTTCAGAGTCCTTGACAATTGGATTTGGCGTGTTTCCTAAGGCCATGATGGCTAAATTTACTGGAATTGTTTCAGTCTCACCGGTTGGTACAGGTCTACGTCTGCCGGAAGCATCTGCTTCCCCAAGTTCCATCACATCCAGCAATGCCTCTCGAACAAAGTTGGTTTTTGTACTTCCAATGAATTCACTTGGTGCTCGCAGAAATCTAACCTTGATGCCTTCTTCAAGGGCATGCTCCAGTTCTTCCACACGTACAGGCATTTCTTCTTGGGTACGGCGGTAGACAATGGTAACATCTCCGCCGAGACGCAGTGCAGTCCTAGCTGCATCCATAGCCGTGTTACCACCGCCGATAACAATGATTTTTTTTCCCATTGTTTTCGGCATCGGAGTTTCATGATCCTCACGGTTTGCCTGCATCAGATTGACTCGAGTCAAAAATTCGTTGGCAGACATCACACCCAACAGGTGCTCACCCTGAACGTTTAGAAATCTTGGCAATCCTGCTCCGGTACCAACAAAGATTTTCCAGAAACCAGCCTCTTTTAACTGCTCAATGCTTGCAGTTTTACCAGCTATGAAGTTAGTCACAAACTTACCTCCCAGCTCGAGAATGCGATCTACGACGCTGTCAATTAAGCGGTTAGGCAACCGAAATTCAGGAATTCCGTAACGTAGAACTCCGCCCAATTCGTGAAATGCTTCAAAGACTGTTACAGGATAACCTGCATCCAACAAAAGAAATGCGTTGATCAGACCGGAAGGTCCTGAACCGATCACCGCCACCGGAGGTTTGTCTGCCTGCATCCAGGGATCTACTTGAATATTATTGTCATCATTGAGAACGGGATTACGTATATTTTCACTTTCCGGCAGGTACCACTCTATTTGTCCGATCTCAATCGGCAGCTTGCTCGTGCAAACTCCCTGACATTGAATTTCCTGAGGACAGACACGACCGGTAACATTTGGAAGAGGATTGGCGGACTGCATCAGTTCTATGGCTTCCTGGAAACGGCCCTCGCCGATGAAGCGCAGCATTTCTGGAATATGGATTTTTACAGGGCAACCACCTTCATTTTCAGCTTGTCCTTCGTGCTCCAGACCAATCACACAGGGACGGTCATCACACTGTTTATCACGCAGTACCTCAAGCCAGACAAATAATTCAACCTCGCGGAAACTGTAGCCGAGTCCCATGTAACCCAGGTATCCCTGATTGACAAGGTCGAAATCCTTTGCCCGTTCTACTGCCGGACGGATGTAGGGCGGAATGTTATTTTCGCCGGGCCAATTGGCGGACAGCCCGTTGAACATTGGATAACGGGAACCGAGATGAGTGTCCAGGGCCTGAACAAAACGACGTTTGTATTTAAGCGGAATGTCCCAGACAAAACGGAGTAAAATCAAACTTATTTCGTCATCTTGCAGCAACAGTTTCCAAAAAGTCTTGATGAATTCCCTGCTCAGTTTCTCCTGTTGAAACTCCCAGGCCACTGCCTGCCTCCCCTCCTCCATGAAAATCTGCTGGAATGACTCCGGCTGATTCAGCAACCTGAGCTTGAGCAGACCAAGCTGGCGCTTGAAGATGCTTACTGCTTCAGTCTCACTCAACTCCTTTAACTCGCAAGCTGATTCATCAAGCATCCGGGCTGCTTCATGCTGCTTTTGTTCTGCAAGACGATAGCGCAACATATTTTGTTGCTCTTCTAGTTCTAGAATATTTTCAGAGCCTTCTGCTGAAACTAACGTTTCTACTGACTGACTGTCCATTTTTCCTCTAAATTGCGAGTTGGTACAGCAGAATATAAGAATCAACCATGTTCATCACTGAGGTTGTTGAAAACGGATTATTTCTGAATCACAATCTGCGGCAACACGTTCCGCTTTGGCAATCAATTCCGGAGTAATATCCAGTTGCTCAAATACACCGGGAATAACACGAGCCACTTCCTTTGCACTGCCGTCTACCAGAATGGTAGTAGTCTCGAACAGTTCACCAAGGTCTTGATAGCAAGATTTACAGTTACTACAGGCTGGCAGGTCTTCCTCCGAAATGCTGACCAGAGGTCCGAGTTCAGCTTCCATGGAACCATCTGCAGATACTTGTGTAGCCTGAGGCAGAGCCGTAAGAATTCCACCTGCACTGCCTGAGGATACCGGCTTTTGTGAGGAGGCTGCAAGTTCCGACATCCCTCTGGCAATCGAGTCCAGACTCTGATCATGCTCCTCCATTAAGCTGCTGTAACGTTCTTCCCAGTTTTTTAGTTCAACACGGTGACCTTTCTCCAACACCTTAACCTGCTGACCACTTAGAAAACGCAGCATTCGCCAATTACTAAGCCGCTCCTCAGTCAACTTGATAACCGAATCTGAAACCAATAACCTAATCAACTGCTGCTTTTCATCCACCGACCAGATAAACGCTTCATTTTCTTTGCGTTCATCGAGAGGAAGTAAAAGGTAATCACTCACCTGCAACATTTTTTCAGTACCCGACGCACGCTTAAAATGCTTCCGAAATCGACCCTCTGTTGCCGCAAAATCAGCAGGAGTAAGATTAATCTCTTTAAGAGCAGCACTGCCGTCCTCTTCCAGATATTCAATCTTGATCTTTGTCCAGTCATTCAAAGAATCAGGATTTCCTTCCAGCGAAAAACGCTCAGCTAGACTTTCACCTGCATCAGGATCATGGATGAAAACGGGGCTCATTCGGCTTTCCACTGCTAGGCGTGACTGGCGGCTGGCAGCTGAGTCGGCAATACCGTGTTCTGCCTGACAGGGAGTATAAACGTCCATTAGGGCAGGACTGTCTTCTGTTGCCAGCATCTTGTTCACACAGCGTAAAAAGTGCCCCATTAGTCCGGCAGTAGTCTGCATCACCAGCACTCTTGGATGAAATACTGCAATCAAGCCAAGTTCCTTCCGCATTTCCTGCTTACCCGTCTGCGCCTGTCCGAAACGGCTTAAGTCTGAATCCTGAGAAGTGTAACTTGCTGTGGAAGTTTGACCTCCGGTATTGGAATAAGCACCGGAATTGAGTACCACAATGTTGACCGGTGTCTGCGTTGAAAGCAGACGTGAGAGGGCACCAAAACCGATATCATAGGTTGCACCGTCTCCTCCCAGGTCAATTACTGCAGGCTGCAGAGCAAGTTCCTTACTGCTGAAATCAGTCCAGTTGAAATACTTGAAAAATGAATCATGATTTGCTGCGTCATACTCATCCTGAAGTTCAAGACGGGCAACACGCAGAGCTTTGAAATCTTCGGTACTGGTAGCACTCAAACCTTCAAAAATACCCTTGGCCAGCGGAGCACTGTCCTGAAAGAGACTGTTTACCCAGGGATCTGTGTATGGATTGAAGGGAAAAGTGGAGCCGTAAACACTGCTGCAGCCGGTTGCATTGGCAAAGATGGAAGTCGCCGGACCATTTCCGCTGGGACCACTTTCAAACAGGTAAAGACGTTTGTCCAGAACCTGCAGCGTACTACGGAGACGTTCCAACCGTGAAACTACCCCTTGTTTTGTCTCAAGTGAAATTATTTTCTCGCGCAGTCTTTCAGTGAGATTTTCTAACTCCCGAGTATGTTCCCGATAGCGGTTGTTTCTCAGCGCACGGTTAGCTGAAGTAATCAGACGAATTGCTGTGACTTCGCCGCAGCCCCTGCAGGCTCCGTGTCCACCAGTCATCGCATAATAATTTTCGCTGTCAAGCATTAGACGTTTACTATCTCCTCCGGACTTTAAAACATCCTTGAGAAAACGGGAAGATGAATTCGGTAACTTGCTCAGGAAACGATAATTACGACGCAGTTCCTGCAGTCTCTCCCTGTTTTCGGGTTGTTCAACAAGGGCCTTAGGACCACAGACATCAACACATTCCTGGCAGCCTGTGCATTTCCAGGGATCAATGACAACTGAAAACAACGCACCGCTGCCTGGATTTTTCTGTTCAACAGCATCATAAAATGTCCTGGTTCTGGCTAGAGGAAAATCCTTCAAACGTTCCAGCACGCGCTGAAGCTGAGAGATTAGTTGAGGCTGGAGAACATCTAACTGCTTAAGTGCGTGAACTGCAGCCTCATGAAAATTAGCTACCAGTGTTGAATCCTGTAGAACTTGCCTGATTCCCTGTGACAAAGTCGTCAACTGCCGCTGCAGAACTTCTTTCTGCTTAAGTGGCAACTTGATTTCACGCAATGCCACATCCAGCAAATCGTGAATTTCATGCACCGAATTTGGTATTGCTCCATCCGGACAAACCAAAGCACATTCCAGACAGCCTGTACACTGTTCCGGCTTAAATTCCGGTACAGTAAGGCGGAACAGCCCTTTATCTTTTCCTGCAGCACTGCCGGAAGGCATAAAAAGGCCAATTCCTGGCAGTACAGGACTTTCGTCAATACTGCCGTCCTTAAATGGTTCAGAGACAGTTGATTCAAAATAATCCTTGTTAGCCAGACCGGCATAATCTGAGGAACGACCCCATTTGCACAAACTATCAGAGTTTGCAACTTCCAGGGGTTGATCCAGTCCTGTCTGCTTTTTCTTTTTGTCCTTCCAGCCCCGGTAATTAACTTCCTGTGTGGCTTGCAGACCTTCTTCAAGCACCCGCATGTTGCCTTCCACCACCGCAGTTCCTTTTGAGCCAAATTTTTTGCTTACCTGTTCTTTGATTTTCTTCAGCAATTCTCCTTCTTCCGCATCACGCCGAATCCTTGCGTCATGACCACAGAGAGCACCGATGAAAGCAATACCCATCATCCGCAACTGAAGATCTGCTGAAGGCGCATTTCTACGTGCCACACCAAATGCGTCTACTACTAAAAAATGAACCTTCCGCTCACGAATTGTTTTTTGTGCTGCAACAGGAAGCTGATCCCAGACTTGACGTGGTTCCTGATTAGACTGCATTATGAAAGTGCCTCCTACTCCAAGTCCCAGTAGAGGATTTGTATGTTCAAAAACTTTATGATCAGGTGATATTACGATCTCCACATCCTCCAGTTGTGCATTGGTAATCTGTATCGGTTCCGGACTGAGTGTGAGATAAAAATTTGTTGGTGCTCCACTTTTTTCGGAGCCGTACTTGGGTGCAGATTTAGAATGTAGCCCAAGCACTGCTGCCAGAATGTCGGTCAGCAGTTTCCCGCTGGCGATTGTTCCATAACCTCCTACGGAGTGAAAACGTACCCGGAATGCACCCTCTGGAAGTAAGTGCGGATTTTCTTCTGTGTCCAGAGACATTGAAAGAGTTTCCGGATATGCCTTTTTTAGTTTTTCCTGAATCTCCAAAAGTGCCGGAACAGCATTGCTGCTGAAAAATTGGGAACCCAGATAAAATAAGGGAACGTTGCTGCCGTTGATCATATTTTTGAAAGCCGCAACAAGATGCCGCGGCTGAAGATCATGTCCACCAAGTCCAAATATTCCAGTATTTACTGCAGGCAAATCAGCAAGTCCGGGAATTCCAGGATGTCGCTCATTTTGAAAATTTTCTGCACCGCGGTATAATGCCTGATTAACCAATTGTGTCAGTGCCGGAGTTCCGGAACGTTCCAATACTGTTACTGCTTTCTTACCCTGTAGAACACTTACTATTTCTGCTTCCGGAAAAGGATGTAATAATTTTACTGAAATCACACCAACTCGGTATCCTTCCCTGCGTAAATATGCAGCTACTGCTTTTACATCATCAGTTACCGAGCCAAGACCGAGAATTACCCAGTCTGCATCTGTTGTAGATGTGGTCATTACGGGTCGGTAGTTACGCCCGGTGAAGGCAGAGTATTCCTCCATTGCCTGCGTTACGAAGCGTGGAACTTCACTGGCAAAGTGAGTGTTATGATCTACTATTCCGGCCTGATAATCAGACTGATTCTGGACACCTCCGGTAAGTCCGGGACTGTGAGGATCAATCAGCGCCGGAACCCGTTGCCGACTCCCTTTAGCATGCGCATGTTTCCACTGCCGTTTCCAGCGCCCGTGCAGTTCCAGTGGAATCCACTGAAGCGCAGGCTGAAGTAATAGACCTTCAACATCCATCTCCAACTGCTGTACATTTTCTGCTAGATATATTTTCAAGGTCTCAAGAGGTGCCGGCTCAAACTCATCTGCATGTTGCTGCAGAAAAAAGTTCAATTGCCAGAATCTTCCACGTGCGCCGAAAAGTATTTCCTGAGCCACGGATGGGCACTGAATACGTTCACGGGGATCACCCAGGTAGTGTTTCAGCAATTCAGCTTCAGGCAGGAGAACTTCACTCTGCATATGGCTGGTTGAAAAACCGTCCATCGTATTGGCAACAGGGATCAATGAAAGGGAGCTGATACGATATCCTATGGCTGCCAGATCTGCTGCTTCTTGAGGATTGCTGCCGAACAGTACAGTATAACCTGAAGGCAACAGAGCATAAACGTCGTCATGACCGGCCATCACGTTAAGTGAATTACGAGTCACCACCCGGGCTGCGATCTGCAGTACGAATCCACCGACTTTCTTTCCTGCCGTGACAAAATGGGACTCCAGTCCGTAAAGAATACCCTGACTGGAAGAGGCATTTGAAATGTACTTGCCTCCCGTTAAAGATGCCCCCATTGCACCACTCTGAGCAGAGTGTTCTCCTTCCGGTTCAAAGAAAAATGGTCTCCGACCCCAGACATTAACTCCGCCTGCAGCAAGGTAGGCTTCATATATTTCAGAGATTTCTGTAGAAGGCGTAATAGGATAGCCAATGACTCCGTCACAGACCTGTTCCATTACATGTGCTACCGCACCGTTACCGTGCATTACAGACTCTATACCAGGGAACGGCACATTCGCTGGGCTATCTTCAAGAGCTACAGGTAATGAGTTTTTTTCCTGGGTAGTTTTTTTCTTCAGACGTTTGCGGACAGGTTTTCTGGCTAAGGTGCTGGCAACTTCGTTCATAGGATGAGCCTCCAATGTGTGTTAAGATTGAGACCTGAACAAAATGTAAACAGGTTAGAATCATAAAAGGCGCAAATTTCGCTCTTCAAATTGGATGCGAAACTCCGTCGTACAATGGCTAATCGCTTATTGTAAGTATGACACTGACCTGGCTGGAATCATATACGAAGATTTACGGATAAAATATTTGAAGGTTGAACGAGAAACTAAAAAACGATTTTGAAGAGTGTTATGTCACACTGGATTTTTGCAAATAATGAGGGAATAAGTGTACAGACTTATTTTTTTGGAAATGCCGGGAGACTTACGGCTAAGCAAAAGAAGGATTTTGGTCTTTACTCAGGAGGATTAAGATCCGCTTAAGATTTTTCTGTTAGGATCGACCCGAATTCAGGTACGTTCCCAAAGAAATTCAGCAATGTGCTGATGTTTAGTCGAAACTCCGGCATGTTTCATGGCACCGGAGATATTCAGCAGACATCCGCAGTCTCCGCCTAACAAAAGGTTCGCTCCTGTTTCTGAAACATCCTCCAGTTTGTCTTTGACCATAGCAGCAGAGATGTGCGCTTCTTTAATCGCAAATGTCCCTCCAAAACCACAACATTCATCTTCCCGCTGTAGTTCAAGCAGCTCTACATTTTTTAATTGGCGTAATAATTTTTTCGGTTCAGAATCAATTCCCATTTCCCGTTTTGCATGACAGGATGTGTGCCAGGTAATTTTTATTGGTTCACCTAAGTCTTCCAGCTTTATCTTCAGTACATGTACCAGGAATTCTGTCAATTCAAAGATCCTTTCAGTCACCGATTCTGCCTGTGATTTAAGTTCATCGTTTTTAAAAAGTTCTGCATAATGTTTCCGAATCATGGCCCCACAAGAGCCGGAAGGAATCACAATCGGAATATCTTTAGGAAATAAGACAACTTGGCTTGCTGCCACTTTACGGGCTTCTTCGTGAAAACCTGAATTAAATGCCGGTTGTCCGCAGCAGGTTTGTTTTTGAGGATATATAACTTCCACACCTTCACGCTGCAGAAGTTTGATCCCAGCCATTCCGGCTTCCGGATAAAGCAGATCCACTAGGCAGGTACCAAAATAATATACAGTTTTGGGTTTGTCAGGATATTGTTTCATTTATTTGTTTGCTAAGATTTTATGATCTTTTCCTAAATGTCCTAAATCTGCTTCTGTTCGACTAAAGCAGCAAAATGTGTAATAACTTCAACACTCATAACATTAAGATATCAGCCTTGTTGAGTAATAGTCATCTTAAGCTAAATATTTTTTACAGTTACTTTTGTTTTCTCCAGCCAAATGGTCTCCCGCTTTTTAGCGCTCTAACTCGGCGGCCAGTCACTTTTTCTAGCTCCATTTTAAAACTCTCATCACCAAAAGCCAGTCCTTTATTTATACTGTCTCTTATTTCTTTAAGCTCCTTTGTACTTGGGCTTTGCGCACATAATTCACGATATCCTGCAGTCCTTTCTGCTTTTGATTCACCCTGCTTCAAATACTCTGCATGCGGCCGGCAAAGTGCTGAAGGTTTGCCAAGTGCATTATTTTGATAGCTGGACCAATTGTAATCTGCTGGATTTGCAGGAGATTTCAGCCTTGCAGGATTCAACTCAATGTAGCGACAGACTTCCAGCAGGTAACGTTCCGGCTGGACCATACACGACCTGTAACGGCCTTCCCAAAGGGTGCCTGTCCGCTGATGCCGGCGATTGAAGTAGCGCACATACTGCCTTCCCAGAGCCTGGATCATCGAACTGAGTCCCCCCTCCAACTGTGGCGTACATAATAAATGGATATGATTTTCAAGTAAAGCCCAGCAATGAATCTCCACCTGATACTTTTCTGAGTATTCTCTCAGCCACCACAAATATGCAGCATAATCTCCATTGTTAATAAAGCAGGCCTGACGGTTGTTCCCCCTTTGAAGCAGATGCACTGGAATTCCTGCCGGCGCAGATCTTTGTAATCGTGCCATAACTAGTGACTGTGTTTTGCTTAATTTTATATTTTAATTTACTCTGACCCCCATATATTTATGCAACAGCCGAACCGCATAGGCTTTGCAGGACAAATTCTATAAACATATACACTGTATTTAGATAAAATTCTAATCTCTTACCGTATCACACTGCCAACACTGACCAAACTGCGCTTCAATATTTTCTCCACAACCTGGACATTGCCACGATTTCTGTTGCAAAGCTGAATTCTGCAAGGCAGACTCCAACAATATCCGTGCTTCTTCCGACCGTTCAGTTTCAAGCACCCAAAGTTCAGGCCAGGTATCCAATGGAGCCAAACCTCCTACCGCTCCTGCCAACTGCTCTCTCAAAATTACACACGCTATCTCATGTTCATCCAGGATACTCTTAGCGAAATGTACTAAATTAGTTTCCGGAGAACTGTAAACCTTTTGCATAAATGAACATCGTACTGGATTTAGATTGAAAAAGATCTCTGAACAACCAACAACAAACTGTAATTATTAGCATGCTCAGTCATTCAGCAACTACTCTCTTTTATTTTTGGGGATGATTTGTTTGCTTAACCATGCTATCCTCCACATGAATTAAAGCAAATGTAACAACACAATATTTTGCTGCAGAAAACAGACAACACCTGAGAGAATCTATTTTGAACATTTTATTGGCCGACATTTAATAGATTACTTTCTTTGAGACTACAAGAAAGAGCAAGGTTTAGCTGTTGTTACAAGAGTTGTTACAAGAATTTTAACTGTAGTCGGCAAATTCTTACACTTGAAATTCTCTTGACATTGATCTGCGGATATCGAAGATAGGCAGAGTATATTGTAACAGGTAAATCATGCGACAGAAATTATTTGGAATTTTTTTATTTGGTTTGGTTAGTCTGAACTATCCAGTACTTTCACTTTTCAGTAAAGACGGTTGGGTATTTCAAATTCCGGAACTATATTTTTTTCTTTACAGTGTCTGGTTTTTTCTCATCATCTTAGCAGGTTGGGTGATTGAAAAAAGATAGTCAACAGTTCAAAGCGGCACAAAACAATAAACAAGTGCATATCCCAAAATACTCCTTAAGCAAACAACTGATATGACTGCAAATTTAGGCTTATTGAGTGTGGCATTGGCTTATTTGGGTCTGCTTTTTGGAATTGCATATTTTGCAGATTGGAGAAGATCACAAGGGCGCAGCCTGATCAACAATCCTTCAATTTATGCACTTTCAATGGCTGTTTACTGCACAGGCTGGACTTTTTACGGCAGCGTAGGTAAGGCTGCAAGTGACGGATTCATGTTTTTACCGATCTATCTTGGGCCCACTTTATTTGCTTTTCTCTGGATACCAGTCCTGCGTAAGATAATCAGAATCAGCAAACGTTTTTCACTGACTTCAATTGCAGATTTTATTTCTTCCCGTTACGGTAAAGATCCATTTTTAGGAGGTATAGTTGCCTCTGTTGCAGTACTAGGAATACTGCCTTACATATCTCTGCAGTTAAAAGCAATTGGCGCCAGTTTCCAGTTGATCGTACATCCCTCAATGGACCTGCTTGCAGACAGCTTACCTTCTTTTCCATTTCTGCAGGATGAGACCTGGTATATTGCAATTATCTTAATTGTTTTCACAATTCTTTTTGGAGTACGAAGTTTGGATTCAACCGAACGGCATGAGGGAATGGTTGCGGCTGTTGCATTTGAATCAATCATCAAACTATTTGCTTTTCTGCTGGTGGGCTTTTTTGTAGTTTATAGTATGTATGACGGTGTAGGGGATTTATTTTCAAATGCTGGTGAACTGCCGGAATTACGAGAGCTTTGGCATTTCAGCAGTAAACCCGGAGCCTATGAAGAATGGCTGTTACTTGGCCTCTTATCCATGTTGGCTTTCTTGATGTTGCCACGTCAATTTCAAGTATGTGTGGTTGAAAATGTAGATGAGAAGCATGTCAATCGTGCAGTCTGGCTGTTTCCGCTTTACTTGTTTCTAATAAACATCTTTGTCTTGCCAATTGCCCTGGCCGGACGGTTATATTTTGCAGACACTCCGGTTGATGCAGATACATTTGTGCTGACACTGCCAATGAATGCCGGCAACACACCGCTGGCCTGGTTTGTCTTCATTGGAGGACTTTCTGCCACCACCAGTATGATTGTGGTTGAAACTGTGGCTTTAAGCACTATGCTCAGCAATTCTCTGATTATGCCGTTATTGATACACACCGGAATTGTAAAGGCGGGAGAAATCACGGCAGTAGACAGACTCTTACTTTATATTCGCCGAGGTAGTGTAGCATTTATTCTGATGGCAAGTTATCTCTATTTTCAAAAAGTCATAGGATCGTCTTCACTGGTTTCCATAGGATTAGTTTCCTTTCTG
Source organism: SAR324 cluster bacterium (assembly GCA_014382365.1). GTDB lineage: Bacteria > SAR324 > SAR324 > SAR324 > NAC60-12 > Arctic96AD-7. Next base: position 19,228 of record JACNJW010000025.1, on the reverse strand, counting down.
GCTGTAGCACAATTTGCCCCAGCCCTGTTAGGAGGAATTTATTGGAAAAACGGTACCAGACTTGGAGCACTTGCAGGTATACTTGCCGGATGGTGTGTCTGGACCTACACCCTACCCTTTAGTCAGATGATTGAAACAGGTCTCTTTTCCTCAGCAATTATGAGTGATGGATTATTCAATATTTCCTGGTTACGTCCGCATCAATTATTTGGTTTAGATACCATGACACCTGTCGCTCAAGCAACATTCTGGAGTTTGACAATAAATATAAGCTGCTACATTGGAGTTTCCCTATTTACTCGACAGACTGCATTGGAGAGAGGACAGGCAAACCTGTTTGTGGATGAGTTACGCTATTCTTCTGATTTACAGCGTCAATCATTGTGGCGCGGAACTGCAACCAGCGAAGAGTTACGCAGTCTGCTGCAAAGATTTCTGGGAGCAAAGCGTACCAGACAGGTATTTGAAAATTTTGCACGCAAAAAAGGACTAAATCCAACAAAAATCTGGCAAGCCGATGCAGAATTAGTACAGTACACTGAAACATTACTTTCAGGAGCAATCGGCAGTGTTTCCGCCAGAATAATGATAGCCTCAGTTGCAAAAGAAGAACCTCTGGATATGGAAGAGGTCATGGAAATGCTGGATGCAACTCAACAGGTGATTGCCTACAGTCAGCAGCTTGAAGAAAAATCAACTCAACTGCAAAAGGCTTCTGCTGAGTTGAGTGCAGCCAATCAGCGTCTGAAGGAACTTGATGAACTCAAGGACGAATTTATTGCAAACATCACACACGAATTAAGAACTCCACTTACATCCATCCGGGCTTTTTCAGAAATAATACATAATTCTCCAAAGCTGGATTATGAAAAACGTCAAGAATTTTTGGGTATAATCATCAAAGAAAGCGAACGTCTGACTCGTTTGATCAATCAAATTCTTGATTTTGAGAAGTTGGCATCTGGAAGAATGGAATGGTACATGGGTGATGTAGATTTGAAACAGTTACTTGAAGATACTCTGTCTTCAATGGGGCAATTGATGCGCGATCAACAGATAGAAGTAGACCTCAGTCTTGAAAAGAAACCAATGATTGTCTATGGAGATCAAGACCGCTTAGCCCAGGTACTGATGAATTTGCTGGGTAATGCAATCAAATTTTGTCCGGAAAAAGAGGGGCGGATCAGAATTAAACTAAAACAGACAGGAAAGTTGGCAGAACTGCGGGTCGAAGATAACGGAATCGGCATCAATGCTGAAGATCAGGCTCATGTGTTTGACAAATTCCGGCAACTGCATCCAAGGGAGGGTAAGCCTTCAGGAACTGGTTTGGGACTATCCATCAGCAAAAGCATCATCGAGCATCATCAAGGAACAATCGGTCTCGTTCCTGCCAGTGGGAGCGGAGCTACCTTTTTTTTCACCCTGCCGCTCAAATAATACTCTAACTGTTTGCTACTGGAACAAAATTGCGATCCAGTTCCTGCTTAAAAATAAAGAGTTTTCTTTTTGTTGCTGAATTTGTAAATCCTAGACGGCAAGATACTGTTCCCGTAGTTCTTTATTCTCTCTCACCTCTTCTGCTGTACCATTGAAGACTATTTCTCCCATATCCAAAATAATTGCCCGATCTGCCAGTTTTAGTACTGCCATTGCATCTTGTTCAACAATAATCGTGGTGATACCCAGTTCTTTTATATCAAGTACAATTTTAGATATTTCCTGACGTATTTTTGGCGCCAATCCTTCAAACGGTTCATCCAGCATCAAGAGTTTTATGTCACGTGCCAGCGCCCTGGCAAAGGCCAGCATTTGTTGTTCTCCACCGGACAAAGTTATCCCTTCCTGAGTACGGCGTTCTGCCAGTCTTGGGAAATACTCATAAATTCTATCTATTGACCAACCGTGAGGTTCTGCAATTTGTGCCAGTTTTAAATTTTCTTCAACAGTTAGTCCTGGAATAATCCGCCGATCTTCTGGAACCAGTGCGACTCCTGCCTGTGACGCTTTGTAGGAAGGCATATCGTGAAGCGGCTGATGATCCAACCATATTTCACCATGTTTTAATTGAGGATCTGCAGTTCTGGCAATTGTCCTGAGAGTTGAAGTTTTTCCTGCACCATTACGTCCAAGCAACGCAATAACTTCACCTTCACGAACATCAAAACTCACACCCTGTACGATATAACTTTCACCGTAGTAAGCATGAATATCCCAGCACGAAAAATATGCTGGAAAGTTTTTTGCTGTTGGTTTGTTCTTTAGTCCAGAATCTTGGCTGGCGACCTTTTCAATCATGCGTGTTCATCTCCCAAATATGCTTCCTGAACTTTTGGATTATTTTTCACTTCATCCGGAGTACCTTCCGCAATGATTGCTCCCTGTGCCAAAACAACAATTTTGTCCGCCAGACTAAATACAACCTGCATATCATGCTCAATAATAATTTTTGTCATGCCTCTTTCCTTTATTTTTTTCAAAAGCTCAATCGTAGAATTGGTATCAAGTCGAGACATTCCTGCAGTTGGTTCATCCAGCAGCAATAATTTTGGATGTTGAACCAGACACATAGCCAGTTCCAAACGTCTTTTGTCTCCTCTCGAGAGACTTCCTGCATCAGAAAAACGCTGCTCTTCCAACCCAAAGTCTTCAAGAAAATGAAGTGCTTCAGCCTGAATTTGTTTTTCTTCTTTCATTCTGGCAATAATATTAAAATGATAAGTTCCATCTCTTTTTGAAAGTGCAGGAATCATCACATTTTCAAGTAAATTCAACTCAGTAAAGATTTCAGGAGTTTGGAAAACCCTGGCCACTCCAGCTTGATTTATTTCATAGGGATGTTTACCAGTCAGTATTTCTCCATGAAACTCCACACTGCCGGTATCCGGAGTAATACGTCCAATGCAGACATTTAATAAAGTAGATTTGCCAGCACCGTTGGGACCAATGATTGCCAGTGTCTGGCCTTCTTCAACTTTCAAATTCACATTATCCAGAGCCTGTAAACCTCCAAAACGCTTATTGACCCCACTGACATTCAAAACAGTAGTCATTGCTGTTTTCCTTCCATTTCAGTCGGTTCCTGATTTTTTTTAACCAAGCGCTGCCAAAGATGAGTTATGCCGCCGACTATTCCTCCAGGAAGAAAAATTATAATGACCATAAACAGTGCTCCAAGAGTCAAATGCCAACCGTCACCGACAAATGGCGAAATCATACCCACCACCACATCATTCATTGCATCCGGCAAATAGGAAAAGGCTTGATGCAGCAGAGAATCATCATAAGAAGAGAAAATGTTTTCAAAATACTTAATCAATCCTGCTCCAAGCAAAGGACCTATCAGTGTGCCTGCTCCTCCTAATATAGTCATTAAAACGACCTCTCCGGAAGCAGTCCATTGCATGCGTTCTGCACCAGCCAGTGGGTCAGTAACTGCAAGGAGTGCTCCTGCCAAACCTGCGTACATTCCGGAAATCATAAACGCGCTCAGCATATAAGGACGGGAATTAAAACCGGTATAGCCCATTCTTGTTTGGTTTGATTTGATGGCCTTCAAGGCTAAACCAAAGGGCGAGTTTTTCACTCTCAATGCCAGATAAAATCCAATGATTAATAACACCGCACAGAAGTAAAATCCTGGGTAGCCGCTCATTTTGATTCCAAACAAATTTGTTAGAGGAAGACCTTCACCGGCTTCGATAAAAAGTGCATCAATCATTCTTAAATCATGCAGACGCAACTGCAATCCGGTTTCTCCATTGGTAATTGGAGTCAAGACTGAGTAGGCCAGGTTGTACGACATTTGGGCAAAAGCCAGGGTCAAAATTGAAAAATATATTCCTGAACGACGCAAACTGACAAACCCTATCAGGGCAGCAAATATTCCGGAGAAAATAACTCCAAATATTACTGCTGGAATCACATTCATAGTAAACAATTTGAATGACCAGACTGCCGCATATGAGCCAACGCCTAAAAATACTGCATGCCCAAAAGACAAGTAACCTGTCAAGCCAAACAGGATATTAAATCCAACTGCAAAAATACCAAAAATAGCAAATTTCTGCAGCAAGTCCGGATATGCTGCTCCAAATGGAGACAACCAAACCGGCATTAACAAAACTGCTGCTGAAAATATCAGCATTAATCTCAACTCGCCTTTGCGTGAAACTGTATCCATATCAGTCCTCCATCACCCCTTTGCGACCCATCAAACCACGGGGACGTGTTAACAGAATAATTACGGCAACAAGATAGACTATAATCTGGTCTATACCAGGAAAGACGGCTTTAACTTCGTTCATTGCTGCAAATGACTGCAAAACACCTAACATGAATCCGGCAAGCACAGCACCTTCAAGAGAACCCATGCCTCCCACAACAACTACTACAAATGAAAGTACCAGAAAATCCATTCCCATGTGATAGTCAGGCGACAGAATTGGAGTATACATAGCACCGGCAATACCAACCACAATTGAGGCTAAGCCAAAAACAACTGTAAATCTATGTTGAATATTTATTCCCAGCAGACCGACAGTTTCACGGTCCTGCATACCTGCACGCACCACCATTCCGTAAGTCGTAAATTTTAAAAATGAAAAAACTGCAGCAATCACCACCAGAGCATTTGCTAAATAAATCAAACGCCACCAGGGATAAACTACTGAATCACCCAAGCCAAGCAAAATTCCAATGTTAGCACTTCCGGAAACAATTTCCGGGGCTGGTACTGGAATTGGATTTGCCCCATAAATGGATTTAACAATTTCCTGAATCACAATTGCCAAACCAAAAGTCACCAGTATTTGATCTGCATGTGGACGGTTATAAAAAAACCGTATTAATCCCCGCTCCATTGCTAAACCAATCAACAGCATAACCGGTACTGCCAGCAGGATGGAAAACGGGACTTTGTAATCAATGATAAAACTTCCTGTCTCACCCCACCATATTTCAAGGTATGGTACTTCTTTGTAGGCATCAAAAAAAGTAATGCCTTCATCTTTTACTTTTTTGGAAAAAGTTAATAAATGCTGAGTAGTTACCGCACAAAAAGCACCTAACATAAAAACTGCACCATGTGCAAAGTTGACCACACCCAATGTGCCAAAGACCAGTGTCAGTCCCAGAGCAATCAAAGCATATGCACCGCCTTTATCCAGGCCGTTTAAAATTTGCAGGAATATAGCATCCATTTTGAAGGAATCAGCTTTAAGAAATCAAATTTCAGGTAATAAAAAGAAGCAACATTGAGTTTACAGGATCTGAGGGCTGGATTCAAGGGAAGTGTGTTCCCCTGAACCCTCTTTTCTAAACCCTGCTTATTTTATTAGACCTTGTATGGGCCCAATGCACCGCCAAAGATGGCAGCGTCATACTCAACTTGTGAGCGAGGTACTTCTTGTACAACTTCCAATAAGTCAAACTGACTGCTTGGGTTGTTGTTTCCACGCACAACCAATACATCCTTGAAGCACTGATGATCTTCTGCGCGGTACTCAGTAGCACCATTACCCATACCGTCGAACTTGAAGCCTTCCATTGCCTTGATCACTTCCGGCGGATAAAAGGAACCTGCCATTTCACAGGCATTTGCATACAGCAAAGTCTGAACATAACATGTATGTGCAGCCATAGATGGTGGAAAACCGTAAGCCTGACCAAAAGATTTCACAAATGCTTGTGAACCAGCATCTTTCAAGGACCAGTTCCAGTTGGTAGAACCAAGAATTCCTTTAATGTTTTCGCCGGCACCTTGAGCCATCAGTCGTGAAAACAGAGGCACAACTATCTCAAAATTCTTACCATTTACCTGTTTGTCACGTAATCCGAATTGAACTGCCTGGGTCAGGGAGTTGATCATATCCTTACCATAATGGTTCAGGATCAGCACATCTGCACCGGAGTTTAAAACAGGTGTGATGTACTGTGAGAAGTCACCGGCACCAACTGGGGTTTTTACTGCCGCAGTTGTCTGCCATCCAAGTGCTTCTGTAAATTTACGCATCGACTCTTCTTGAGTCCAACCCCAAGTATAGTCTGCAGTCAAATGATATGCTTTGCGTTGATTCCCATACTCTTTTTCAAGAACAGGTCCCAGTGCGGCACCGGACATATAGGCATTGAAAAAGTGACGGAAGCCATAACGCTTTTTGTCTTTTCCGGTTGTATCATTTGAGTGGGTCAAACCTGCCATAAAGATAATTCCATTTTCCTGGCAGAGTCCTTGAACAGCAATCGCTACACCAGAAGAAGAACCTCCTGTCACCATCAGTACACCATCTTTTTCAATCATACGCTTGGCTGATGCACGAGCAGCATCTGATTTGGTTTGGGTATCACCGGTAACAAATTTTACTTTTTTACCCAAGACGCCATTCCCTTTCAAGGATTTTGGAGTCATGGTATTTAACATTCCACCGTCACCTTCGCCGTTGAGATGTTGTACTGCCAGTTTGTATGCACGCAATTCATCCGCACCCTCATCGGAATATGCACCAGTTTGCGGGACATTAAATCCCAAAGTGATGCTGGAACTGCTTCCCGGATCATTGCGGAATTTTGCGGCCCAGGCATTCTTTACAAAGAACATTGGGCTACCTGCGGTTGCCAAAGCTGCTCCAGCAGCACTGGTCTTCAGCATTTGACGACGAGACCATTCGCGGGCCTCTTTTTTTCGATCAGTCATAAGGCATATCTCCTTATCATGACATTTACAATTAAAGTGATGACAGTCCCACAAAGAAACAATCAAAGATACAGCAGTTTATTTACAAGCAATTTACTGAAACATCCTCGAAAAATATCAACCCCCTTACACGGCTGTCAGTTATTGACAATGCTTATACAAACATAATATCAACCAACACACTTTGTAAGTATAAGCAGAGTAAGTCTACTTAATTGCTTTAAGGAATAAACTCGGAAAAGTCCCTAGAAAAATTACGGGGAAATTTGAATATTATATATTTGTGGATTCAAAAACGCTCATTCAAGATCAACCAGGCCTTGTGATAAAGCCCGACGTACCAGAGAAGGAATATCCTCTACCTGGAGTTTTCGCATGAGGTTGTAACGGTGGAACTCAACGGTCCGCGGGCTGATGCCCAGTGTGTCCGCCAGTTGTTTTGTTGCCTGGCCTTCCACTAAAAATTGCAGTACCTGTTTTTCTCGATATGTCAGCAAATCCTTGGTCGCTGCATCATTGACCTGCTCATCCAGTTTTTGCAGCAAGAGCCTGGTTTCTGTTTTATCATGAAGAACTGCAACCCCTCCTTTTATCTGACCTTGCTCACCCAGGATGGGCACAACAGACAAATCAACTACTGTTTGAGCCGGATCATCAGTCAACTGCAGATCAAACTTTTGAACTCTAACACCCTGCTCGAGCACTTGCTTCAAGCAATGCTGCAGATCCCAAACTCCACCTGCAGACTGCAGCCGACAACAAAGTGCCAAAGGATTACCTACCGCAGCAGTTGCTTGTCGATTGACCAGTGCTTCTGCTGCTGGATTTATATAAAGCACTGTCTGGTCAGTATCAAAAGTGATAATTGCCTCACCTAATGATTTGAGAATGGTTGCATACCAATGTTGTTGATTCTCAAGTCGATTGCTCATTTGCTTCTTGTGGAGAGCCAGTTCGATTGTGATTTCCAGTTCCCGCTCACTGTACGGTTTGAGCAGATAACCTGAGGGCTGAGTAATTTTGGCCCGGCGTAAATTCTTTTCGTCACTGTATGCCGTCAGATAGATCACTGGTATTCCGAACTGTTCCTGAATTTTCTTTGCAGTCTCAATTCCATCCATACGGCCCTGAATCACAATATCCATGAGAATCAATTCCGGCTGGGTTTCAATCACTTTGACCAATGCTGCCTCTCCGGAAGCAGCAATTCCGCAGACACTATAGCCAAATTTCTCCAATTTTTGCTGGATATCCATGGCAATCAGCACTTCATCCTCAACGATCAGAATTCCGGATTTGCTCATCTGTGATTTTTTAAAAGTTGTGTTTAGGAAAGTCGATTTGATAACTAGTTCCGTTATCACGACTCAGAGCAAGTTCACCCTGCAGACGAAGTATAAAATTGTAAGCCATCCTCAAGCCAATTGATTTTGTCTGACTGAGATCAATTTCTACTGGAAGTCCAATTCCGTCATCCGCTACCAGCAAACGAAGTTTGTCGTTTGCTTTTTCGGCAAGGGAAATCTGCAGTACTCCACGTTCTCTGCCCCTAAAGGCATGCCAAATGGAATTGACGACCAGTTCGTTAATCAATAATGCACAATGAATAGCTCGATCTACATCCAGCACCACAGGTTCAAGTTCGAGCTTCAGAACTATTTTTGGAGATCGGATAGGATAGATTGAGAGTATATCTTTGATTTGGCTGTTCACATATTCCTGCATATCAATTTCAGCCAGACTGCTGGAGTCATATAATTGTTTGTGAATTAGAGAAATAGTTGCTACCCGGCTATGAGTATTTTTCAGCACCGCCTCAATGTTCGGATCAGCAATATTGCCGGTATAAAGACTTAGAATGCTGGAGATAATCTGCAGATTGTTTTTTACTCGGTGATGCACTTCCTGCCGCAACACTTCCTCTTCACCACGGGCCGCTTTAATCTGCATTTCCGCAGCATCCAACTGTTCCTGCAACATCCGAATTGACTCTGACTGCTGACGAATCTTAACCTGTAGACTCGCATTTTCCTCAGCAGAAGACTGCAGATTGTTTTCTATTTCAGTCTTCATCAGCCAATAAATCTTTCACGGTTTTGACTAAATCCACAGTTGAAAAGGGTTTTGTGATATAAGTATCTGCTCCTGCATCCAGCCCCTTCTGAACATCCACACCGCGCCCACGTGCAGTCAGCAGCACTATTTTTGTTTTAGTCATTTTTTTCAGTGCCCGCAGTTTATGACAAATCTCGTATCCGGAACCTCCTGGCAGCATTACATCCAACAGGATCAAATCCGGCAGCTGGCGTTTTGCCAATTCCAACGCATCTTCACCATTGATTGCCGTCAAGACCTGATAGCCATTTTGCTCCATCAGGAATTCCAGTGAGATGATAATTATCGGATCATCTTCAACCACCAATATTTTTTTCATTGGTAATTTAATTTCTGTCATTTAAATCATCGGCTAAAATTTATTTTAAAGTCATATTAGTAGATATAACTTTGACAACTAACAATAGTTTAATTCTCAAAAACCTGAAACTCAACCAATTCTGCATCATTCTGCACCAGCTCACCAGGCTGAAAAAACACTTTTTCAACAATTCCATCTGCAGGAGCAACAATTGTGTGCTCCATTTTCATGGCCTCCATCACTAACAAAGCTTGTCCTGATTTGACTTTTTCTCCGGCTTTAACCAGCACACGGATTACATTACCAGGCATGGGTGCAGAAAGTCGATAATCACTTTTTTCCTCACTTTGTTCAAAAGCTAATGGATCAATCCTGGTGAAATTATTCCGTCCTTGTTCATGTACTGCCAACAGTTGCTCCCTGTGTGTTATCACAAACAAATGATGTCCGTACTCTGCCGCATTTTTTCCACTCCAGTTCAGGTGCAGCAAATCACCACGAACTTTAACAGTAACAACTATCTCCGTTGTTTCGTCCAGGATTCGAAAGTTATTTAATGCTTTAATAATCCTGACCTCCCTTTCTGCACCATGATTATCCAGTAGTTGTATTCTGTGTGGCAGCTTCTTACCAGCCCGCCAATTATCCAGATTGTTCCAGGGAGAACATGGTTCATTAGTTTTTTGGGCTTTCTCTTCAGCCAGTTCGAAGTCTGCAAGCAAACAAAATATTGCCGTCCCCCAGAAAATCCAGTCACCGGATATTTGTTTTTTCTGCAGTAGTGAATCCAGCTTTGAATCAACAAAGAGTGTATCCATTTTAGCTGCAGCAAAATCAGGATGCTGTATTATACTCTGCAAAAATCCCAAATTTGTCTGCAACCCAAGTACACCGCAGGAGGCTAAGGCTGACTGCATCGAACTGATGGCCTGTTTACGTGAATCGGAATGTACTATTAATTTGGCCAGCATTGGATCATAATGTATGCTGATTTCTCCACCTTCTTCAACGCCAGTATCGATTCTGATCTTTAAATCCGCAAGACCGTCAATTCTGACTGCTTTTTGATTATTGTTAATCTTGTCCGGAAAGACCAGACGCCGCAGGGTTCCAATACTGGGTAAAAATCCGGATTCAGGATTTTCTGCATATATTCTGGCTTCAATTGCATGTCCACTTTGCTTTATTTCTGCCTGGCTTAAGGGCAGTACCTCACCTGCAGCAACAAGCAACTGCCACTCAACCAGATCAAGACCACTGATCATTTCTGTAACCGGATGCTCGACCTGCAAACGTGTATTCATTTCCATGAAGAAGAAACTACGGTCAGCTCCAACAATAAATTCAACTGTTCCTGCACCGGCATATTTTACAGCATTTGCTGCAGCTACGGCTGCCGCCGCCATTTTAGTTCGTAGTTTTTGATCAAGAAAAGGTGAAGGAGATTCTTCAATGATTTTCTGGTGACGTCTCTGCAGTGAACAATCACGTTCAAACAGATGAACTACATTACCCTGTAAATCTCCAAAAATCTGAAATTCTATATGACGCGGACCGCTGATGAAACTCTCCAGAATGACCCTTTCATCACCAAAGGCTTTCCCCGCTTCGTTTTTGGCAGATTCAAGTGCTGCAATAAAATCTTCTTTCTGCCGAACTACCCGCATTCCCTTTCCGCCTCCACCGAGAACAGCTTTTATTATTAAGGGATAGCCGATCTTTTCCGCCTCCGCATGCAGGAAATCCGGACTTTGTTCTGCACCATTGTATCCGGGAACAACTGGAACACCAGCGGCTTCCATCACACTTTTGGCCTGATCTTTGGCTCCCATTTTCTCGATTGCTTCAACAGACGGTCCAATAAAAACAATTCCGGCTTTTGAGCATTGACGAGCAAATTCCGCATTCTCTGCCAAAAAGCCATAACCTGGATGTATGGCCTGAGCAGCACATTTCTTAGCTGCTGCCATAATTTTGTCAATTTTAAGATACGATTCAACAGGTGGAGCCTCTCCGATAAAAACGGCTTCATCTGCAAGTTGCACGTGGAGTGCTCCGGCGTCTGCTGTAGAGTAGACGGCAACAGTGCGGATTCCCAGCCTGCTGCAGGTCCTGACAATTCTGCAGGCAATTTCTCCACGATTGGCAATTAAAATTTTTTCAAACATACTTACTTTTAAATAATTAATTTAATTCTCTTTTTTGAACTGAAATAAAATTCAAATAACTCAACTAATCTCCTACTGATCTATATTTATGTTCAAGAAGACAGTCTTTCTTGCAACTACATTGATAAATATTCTTTTGCTTTTGCCATTGCCCTTTCAGCATACCATGCTTTTCGTTCAGACTTGCGCATCTTTTTTTGCGGAGGATCCAACAGACCAAAATTTGCATTCATCGGTTGGAATTCTGCAGCTTCAGTTGTAGTTATGTAACGAATCAAGGCACCCAGCATAGTATCTACAGAAGGTGGCGCTTCTGTCCGCTTTTCCAAACTTGCAGCAATTTGCCGTGCAGCCAAAATTCCCATTGCAGTCGATTCCATATAGCCTTCTACACCAGTTATTTGTCCGGCAAAATAAACATTTGGCGCTGATTTTAAATTCAACTGAGGGTTCAACAGTGCAGGTGCGTTGATAAATGTATTGCGGTGTACAGAACCGAGTCTCACAAATTCCGCATTTTCCAAGCCTGGAATCAGCGTCAGCACTTCTTTCTGAGATGTCCAGGTCATTTTTGTCTGAAAACCAACCAGATTATATAAGCTGCCAAGTGAATTCTCCTGACGTAATTGGACAACTGCATGGAAACGTTTTCCTGTTTCAGGATGTTCCAGTCCAACCGGCTTCAAGGGACCAAAACGCAGGGTATCTACTCCACGTTCTGCCATAACTTCGATCGGTAGACATCCTTCAAAAGGCCGTGAGTCTTCAAACTTGTGCAGCTCAACTTTTTCCGCCTTCATTACTGCTTCAATAAATGCTTCATACTGCTCAAAATTCAGGGGACAGTTGATGTAATCGGCCTCACCTTTCCCGTAACGTGATGCACGAAAGGCAATATTCATGTCAATCGATTCTGCTGTGACAACTGGTGCAATTGCATCATAAAACGACAAATATTGTGCCCCCAAAATCTCTTGTAGTGAGACGGCAAAAGCATCAGAAGTCAGTGGACCTGTTGCAATTAAAACATGTGAAAATTTCTGAATTAGTGTTGCAATATCAATAACTTCTTCAAGGCAATAATAAATCTTTGGATGTGCTTTCAACTGCTTGGTAACTGCTTGAGAAAAGGCATCTCTATCAATGGCCAGGGCTTGTCCTGCTGGAACAGAAAAGCGCTCTCCTGTCGCTAAAATCATGGATTTGTGCAGAGCCATTTCTGCTTTGAGCAGACCATGCGCATTTTCAACAGCACGGCTTTTGAAAGAATTACTGCAAACCAGCTCTGCGCATTCACCAGTTTTGTGGGCGGCAGTCATGCGGACAGGACGCATCTCAAACAAACTGACAGCATGGCCGCGTTCCGCCAATTGCCAGGCTGCTTCTGAACCTGCCAGTCCTGCTCCTACAACAGCAACCTTTTGACTTTTATCCATTTTTAGAAAATTGTTTATTAAAGAAAGTTACTTATTTTTACAATCTGAATAGTGTCGTAATTTCATAAATTGAAGCAGATAAACCAGCATCCGGATTGACTTTGAATAATAATAGTTCAAGAGGAAAGTGGAAAGTGGAAAGTGGAAGCGGAAAGAGTAAATAATTAAGTACTGTGTCCCCTTAATTAATATTGTGAGCTATCGGCTTAAAACTCAATGTAGGTCACGCTCATCAGAGTATTTTGGTGGAACAGTGTGCCCCAGGAATTCCTGTCGACGCCATCAGTAGAAGTTAGAATAGTACCTGAATCACCGACTGCTACAAAGGTTCCATTTCCGTAGGTTATGTCCTGGAGACCGTTTGAAGTTTTTGTTACAATATTTTTCCAGTCGGTTCCATCCGCAGAAGTAAGGATTGTTCCTGATGTTCCCACTGCCACAAAGATATTGTTTCCGTAACTAACCCCAGTCAGAATACTTGAGGTTCCGGAAGTTCTGGTACTCCAACTTATACCATCGCTTGAACTGAGTATTGTTCCTGAGTCACCGACTACAACAAAAGTACTGTTTCCAAAGGTGATGTCCAATAAATTGTTTGTTGTTCCGGAAGTACCTGCAGTCCAAACTGAGTTAGATAATGAACTTCCTGCACCAGAGACAGTAAGGCTAAAACTGCCGGAGAGACTGTCATATGCTGTTGCTGCAACAACGGTATAGGTTCCTGCGGTCAAGCTCCTGGAAATATGCGAATTAAATGCTGTACCTCCATCATCGTCGTATTCGAGCACAGTTGAGCCAGAGAGCAAATACAAATATGTGTCAACTGAAGAAGTAAGATCAATGCTTACAGTTCCGTTGTCTGGAACATTTAAAGTGTAGCTTGGATTTGCAGTAGAAGTTGAGGAGGCTCCGCCGGAAGGACCCCAGGTACCGCTGACAGCAGCAGATGTACTCGAATTTGAAACTCCATTCAAAGAGCTAAGGATGGTCCCTGAATTTCCTACAGCCACGAATTTATTTGTTCCGTATGTGACAGCTCTTATATCATTACTAGTATCAGAACTTCTCAAAGTCCAGCTTGAGCCGTCTGTGGAACTGTAGATTTTTCCCGATTTACCAACGGTGATGTAGGTAATACCTTTGAAAGTGATTCCATAATGAAAATCTGAGGTGTTGGTAATTTTGTTTTCCCATGAGCTTCCATCAGAAGAGCTGAGAATCAAGCCATTTTCGACGACAGCAATTATTTTTTTATTACCTTGGGCAACTCCGTAGATAGAACTTCCTGTTCCGGATGTTCCTGAACTCCAGGATATTCCATCTGGAGAAGTCAAAATCGTTCCGCGATAACCAACCGCTACATATAATCCACTGGAAGTGTTTGAATCATCAGCAAGAGTACTAAACTCTTCCTCTGTTTCACTGCAGGAAAGTACAGTTAAACTTAAAACTAAAATCAGCATAATGAAGAGATGATTTTTCATTTTTTGTTTAATTTCATAAATTTGAAGCCAACAACTGGTTTATGTGCTGCATTATGATCACAGCTGGTTATTACAGTTGAGAAAGCCGGTTAAATCAACTTTCCAGTTAATTTCCTTCAGCAGCAATCGTCAGGTTAAATGTATTTGTTTGTGCAGTTGAAGAAGTGACCAGTACTTTTAGATAATAAGTTTTGCTTGCAGACAGTCCGCCGGAACTATTGTCCATTGAGCAACTCAATGAACTGGAAGCAGAACAGTAATGCACACCTGATGAAAATGATGAATCAGAATAGAGTGTTGCCTCCAGAGAGTTCGTATTTGTCATGGTCAAGGTATAATTATCCGCTGCAACTGTTGAAAAAGTATAATAGCTTTTTCCATAGACCCATGTTCCTTCAACTTTTGCGGAATGTGCAGTACCTAGTGTAAGTGCAACCGGAGCACTTTCGCTGCCTTCACTACCGGCTTGTGAAACTGTTAATTCATAACTAACTGAACCATAACCGTAGATCTTTAAATAATAAGTTGTACTATTGTCCAAATTTCTATAATTGAGTGCCATATCGCAAGCTGTCAGACATGTTTCTGCCTCAATAGCACTTGAGTAACCTGAACCGGAATAAAGATAGGCTTTGATTGAATTGGATGAGGAATAGGAATCTGAAACAGACATTGAAGCAAACTTCAACTTATAACTTCCGGCACCCGAACTTGAGGTCGTAAATTTATAAAAACTGGAACCATACTTGGCCACGCTGCCGGATTTTGCTGTTCCAACTGTAAGTTCTACTGGTGCGATTGCGGAACCTACGTTTGTACCTGGGTTGGTTGTTGACTCTTCAGTTTTTGAGCAGGAGCCCAAGGCAATGACTGATAATAATAACAATAAATATTTCATAGCACCTCTTTTTATGATTTGTTAATTCACGCTGGATGCTGAATGAATTAATCCCTGAAACTTAAATTTCTTAGCTGAATTTGCTAATATTTATTAAAACAAACCACACTCTTAATATATTGTTATGCTGATCCTCCAGCTAATATTTTGTTATTCTTGATTATTTTACAGACAATGTCAAGGTAATAATAAGATGCCGCTTAATCAGCTCTTGAAAGATAAAAGGCAAATTAGCTAAAATACAAAACTGCAACATAGCTTAAAATAATTAAGTCTTGTGTCCCCTTAATTATTTTGTCGTCGTCCATCTTTGTCATTCCCGCGAAAGCGGGAATCCAGGGAAACCTTTATAAAGTCGTAGAATAATTAAGTCTTGTGTCCCCTTAATTAAGTATTATTCAAAACAAAAAAACCGCCCCGCTCCGGAAAGGAACGAGGCGGCGGCAGGCTCACTATAAATACATATTAACTCAATGAGCCTTTTACTGAATCACGTTGTCCGGAAACAAGCCCACCGGAATTGTATAGTAAATTGTGGTGGTAATGCCATCACTGAGAGATACATCATTGCCTTGTTTGATACTCAGACTCAAGGTACCTGATGTAGTCGCAGTATACGACATCATTGCCGGCAAACTTAATGAAAAGGTTCCAGGAGTACCAACCGTGGAAGTACTTGTTCCAGTATAGGACTCTCCACCGGAGCATGTTTGATTTCCAGCAGTGAAACTGTCCGGATGGCAAATAACTGACGAACCATGATCGGTATTCGACATTGACCAACTGGCTTGCCAATACACAACATCGCTGGCAACACTATTATTACTAACCATATCCACACTCGCACCCCATGTCACATAGTTCGGTGTTGAAACTCCACTATCAGTGTCACTATCCCCACGAAAACCGGTTAGGCCGGTAATCACAGGCGCAAAACTAGGTTCCAACGAATACGATCTGGATCTACTGGCACCGTTTGTCAATGAAATGTTGAAACTGACTTCAATTGCATTGTTTTGGCTGTTTGTTACCCGAACTGAGTGTTTTATCTTTCCGGAACTTGGTATCACTGTTGGTGCAGTGTATGTTGAAACAATCGAGCCGGTGCTTCCGCTGAGAGTGAAATCAACATCTCCAGCAGCACAGGGATCATTTGCAACATCTTGAAAAACAGTACACTGTCCAGAACTAAACGTTCCTCCATCACTATTAAAATAATAATTCAGCGTTTCGTCTGTGCTGCCTTTGACGTTAACAGTAAGGTCAGCATTTGTACCGACATCCATGCTGCTGGGTCGCACCACGCTGGTTATGATGGGGAAGGTTTGGGTGGTGCCGTTGCTCGCCGGATACATTGTCAGAGCAATGACATTGGCTTTGGTAAGGGAAAGGGTAGTGGAAACAGTTCCAGTGAATAATAAGGTCGAACTTGAATCATAAGCAAGTCCACTGAAAGTTAGAATTACGCCCGTGGGCAGATTGAGCAAAGTGGTCGTCCAGCGACCCTCAGAGCCTACGCTTATAGTTTGGGCATCTACGTGAGTAACCGCTCCAACCCCGGTGACAGAGACAGTCATTGAAGTGACGTCACCAAATGAATTATTCGTGGGAATGAAACTAGGACTGAACAGTCCGACTTTTCTCGCCAGACTGCGTGAATTTGAGTTTCCGCCGTCATAGACATTTACTGTCGCGGAAACAGTTGGAGCGGCAGTGCTGTCGTCGCCAAATTCAGCATCTTCATCCCTGGCACAGCCAAAAGTCACGGCAAACACGGCAATCAGCATCAACTGCAAAAATAATCTTTTTTTCGTTCTTATAATACCTCTATAAGGGTTGGGGTTAGTCCTCACAAATACTCAAAAGATAAAAAAACTCACAAGAAAAAACAAATACAGGAAAAGCTAATGAAAGCCAGTCCGCTGTTTAAAGCAAAGGAGATCTTGAATTGCGAAAAATTAGGAATGGGAAAAATGGAAACAGGACCCGGAGCAAAATGATAATACCAGCAGCAAGATTTAAAAAAGAAAAAGTGCTGCAAAAACTCTGGCTGACAAACTGCGCTACGTTGTTTTGCTTTAAACAAAATAAGGACACCCATTAATATAGAAACCTCAGTTGAACAGCCTAAAAGTCCAAGTGCTACTCCATTATATTACTTAATAAAGTATCCAAGTTATGACGCTAACCTCTATTAATTCTTTTTAATCAGTAAATTTACGTACGTAAATTTGCGGATTGACAAGAATGATAACAAAAATAAATTATCTATCAAGTTAAAACTTAATTTCAGCCTCCAAAGCGATAACGGTGTAAACAAAATACGATATTTTTCAGGATTTGCGAATCCATTACAGAACTGGGTTAGGGAAAACTAAAAAAGGGAACTATTTAAGAATGAAGTCTGGCTTTATGTGAATTAGCCAGGAATGGCAAGCTGGATAAATTGATTTGGCAGACCACCTTTACTCAGCAAGCTGGTCTGCAAATTGAGTGTTTAAATTGTGTTTACAGATTATGAGGTTTAGTAACTTGTTCCATCAAATCATTGTTCCACTCTCCAGCGACTATCACATGAGCAGCAGCCCCCATCATCACAGCTTCAATCAGGTTATGATTTAGATAGACAAAGACTCCCGGCTGCACAAATTCATATAAAGCGGCAACCGCAGAACCTCCGGGCACAAACCAGGTTTCGTAATTCGTGACAGGAGCATCGCCGAAAGAACCTCCGTTCCAGACCAAATCACCATGTCCACCAATTAAGTGCGGACGTGAATCACGATTGGCCTGAGAATGAATGAAGAGTACTTTTTCGCCAACTTTTGCAGTCAAAGCATTATCACCAGTCAAGGCACCTACGGCACCATTAAAAACCACATGAGTAGGTCGGAGTCCCTTCATGACTTCCAAAGTTTCACCCATTGCTTCAATAGCAGAATTGTATCTTTTAAAACTGCCGTCTGCATTCTGTGGAACATAAAAATCCTGTTCACCGACATAATAGGCTTTGTCGTACTTGACTAACTTGCCTTTTTCATCTTTCAAACCATCTCGCGGAAGGACCATAATGGCACCGTTCATTCCAGAAACCACATGAAATGGAATCATTGTTCCTCCGGGCGCACAATGATAAACAAAAACACCTGGACGGTCGGCCTTGAAGCGTACTGTTGCTTTTTGACCAGGATTAACTTGAGAAAGTCCCGCTGCACCTAATGAGCCACTGGAAGCGTGCAAATCAATATTGTGCATTAAGGTATTTTTGGAACTATTGACGATTGTGAACTCAACATAATCGTCCTGATGCACAACAATAATCGGACCTGGAACAGTCCCGTTGAATGTCAATGCTTGCACAAAAACATCCGGTGCGATTTGGATTTCTTTTTCGATCACCTCCAAACGAACCTGCACCACTTTTTGTGCACCAATAGCAACTTGATCGTGCTCAGGCAGGAAAGGCGGTGCAACCAATTTTTGAGTAACACGTTGAAGTCCAGCTGCACCTGCAGCAAAAGATGCGGAATGACCTCCCAGCAAGAAGACTGACAACAAAAGTGAAAGGAAAAAGTAGCTCAGCTTGAAATTTATTGCCAGCTCAGTCTTGTGCACCCCGCCTCTTTGATCTGTACCAGTTTCTAGCTTATTTGATTTAGTTTTCATAATTATCCTCATTCAATAGTTGAAATGATTTCTGCCGACAGCAAATGTGCCAACAGCACAAAAAACAGCCTGTGTTTCAGAACCAGCTTCAATCAAGGAGGACGTAACTGATTAAAATTTGTAGGAGTAAATTCGAAAAGAGAAATTAATTCTGTTGCGGGAAAAAACAGAACAGTCCAAAAAGCACGTAAAATATTCCAGTCTCGTAAATTAACGAAAGAGTCAGGCATTGCAAAACTTTGTGTAGCGTCGTGCAGCTCACACGCATGTTGAGAGGCATCCTGCTGGAATGAATACTCACTCAAGCCAATCAGCAAACGATTTCGTTAATTCCGGGTGTTGATTCCAAAACAATACACAGGAACCACCACAAAAGACTGAGGAGCAGTTTTAAACAGCACAGCTCCTGCTTCCGTATTTGACGTAATTATTGGCAAAATATGTGGCCTCCATGGGCTGTATTCTG
>JACNJW010000038.1 GCA_014382365.1 SAR324 cluster bacterium | reverse complement strand
ATATGCTTCATGAAACGGATCGACTGACAACACGTCTGAATCATTTACTGAATTTCGTCCGCCCCTTTGATCCAAATTTCCAAAGCATTGACCTCAGAAAACTGTTGGCACGTGCAGTCCATTCCCTGCATTGGCAAATTGAAGAAAGGAATTTGAACGTCAAGATTTCTGCGGACTTGAAGTTCCCGGGCATCGAGGCTGATCCAGTTTTAATGGAGGAGGCCATATTAATTGTCTTGTCCAATGCCATAGAAGCATCCTCTAGCAACGGAACAATCGAGTGTTTTTTAGAACAAACTACTTCTCAGGAAAATATACTGATACAGACGATCTGCATCAGTGATCAGGGAGAAGGCATTCCGAATGTAAATCTCCAGCGGGTTTTTGAACAGTTTTTCACCACCCGCAATCGAGGTACAGGATTAGGACTGACAATCTGTAAGAAAATTGTGGACTTGCACCAGGGCAGTCTCGAAATCAAAAGCCATGTTGATCAAGGTACCTCAGTTTATTTACAATTTCCCGTAGCTCAGCGGAACCAAGAGGCAAACTGAGCCCCAAATCCACAACACATTCCGCAGGCTATTCCCCAAATAATTCCCCAAACTAAAAATTCCTAAGATATTTTTTAGGAGCTCTCTAAATCAATATCTGTAACTATTTAAATTTATTAATAAAAATTTATTATACTAATATTTAATTCAGGTACGGCGAATGCAGAAAGAAGAGAACATCTAAAGGAAAGGAAAACTTATGAAACTAATGATTCTGGTTGTTGTTTTGTTTTTTATGTCCATCATCTTGTTTGCTGGAGATAATGAACGTTGGGAGCGGGAAGAATATGGATCTGAAAACGAAATGCTGGAGGAAGTAAGCGAAGGCTTAGGCGTTCTGGCTTTGTGGGGTTTTGTACTGTTGAACGGCTTGTACTATTACAGCATGGTCTTCAAGCGGATTCCAAAAAATAGCAGGAAGGTCTTTCCGCAAACAGTTAAACAACCTCTGAAATGGAAAGCCAAATTTAGAAGATTTCACTATTTGGGTAATCCATTCTTGCTGGTTATTGCCTGGCTACACGGGGTGACTGCAGAGTCCAGCAATCAGTTGGTCTGGGGTGGCTGGGGAATTATGGTTTTATTGGCTTTAAGTGGTTTGATAATGAAAATTCAACGTGCTGATCAACCAGGTGCGAAAGTTACCCGGCTGCTTCACGCACAGCACTTTTTGTCAGTACTGATGATCTTTGCTTTGTGGGCAGGACATCTGCCTTTGGATTAATCGTATTTTTAGAGCATCCATGAAAATTACTGGGAAGTCTTTGGTCCTGTTGATTCTGACAGCTTTTATGCTTGCAGGATGCCCTGTTGGAGGACGTTATTTTGAGGAAGATCATGAAAGTAATGAACGTTTTCATAACGAAAATCATGAACGCAGCGAACGATCTCATAACGAAAATCATGGCATGTTTGGAGATCACGATGATTGAAAATAATAATGAGATTTAAGTTTTACCGGAAGGCCCGTTACCAGGTTTTTGGTTTTATCTTGGTACTGATGTTGAGTTTAAGCTTTGGTTTCAGAGCACAAGGGCAAACTCCAGTCAGTTCGGCAGCAAAGCAGGTTTTAGAATCCTACCTGGAAATAGTCCGGCAAGAAAAACCTGAATTTTCTGGCTTTGACGCAAAAAGTGGAGAACGTTTTTATTTTGCAGAACGGGAACATTCCAGAAAAGGAGATTCACGTTCTTGTGCGCTTTGTCATGGAGATGACCCAAAGAGCATTGGACAACACTTTACTTCCGGAAAAATGATTAAACCACTGGCTCCAGCTGCCAACATTGAACGTTTGACTGAAGTTAAAAAAATTGATAAATGGTTCCGGCGTAATTGCAAATGGACACTGGAACGAGTTTGCAGCACTGAAGAAAAAGGGCACTTTCTCACTTTTCTATACTCTTTTTGAAATGAGATAAAATGAAAAATAAGTTGATCTATATTCTCTTGTCAGCAAGCATTTTGTTCGCCAGTTCGGTCGGCATTATTTTAGCAAGTGGTGATGATGAGCGTAGCCGCAAAGGAAGTTGGCTATCTTCATGGTTTGACGATGACGATGACGATGAGCACGGAGAAAAAAAGCGGGTCAAAAATAATCGTGGAGGTTCTCCGGTATTGGCTTCTATTTCTGCCGCACCTCCGGAATTTATAGCAGAATGCGGAAGCTGTCACATGGCTTATCAACCGGAACTGCTGCCCGCCAGTTCGTGGGGTGTGATCATGGCCGGACTTGATAATCATTTTGGTGAAGATGCCACAAGTGATCTGCAAACACATCAACAGATTCTATCTCACTTGAATCGATTTTCCGCAGAAAAATCTACCAGCCGTTTGTCACGGAGAACAATAATGCGCAGTGTTGGTAATCGAGTCTATTTACGGATTTCTGACATTCCCAAGATTCGCCATGAACATGAAGAGGAATTTTCCAAAAGCTTGCTGAAACGCAAATCTATTCGCTCCATATCCAATTGCGAAGCCTGTCATATCCCTGCACCACAAGGTGAGTATGATGAAGATTATGTCCGGATTCCGCGTTAATTTCTCCGGAAAAAAGTCTAAAAAGTGGTTTTTAAAATGCCGGTAACACCAACTCTTAAAATCAAAGTTTGGGATTGGCCGACCAGGCTTTTTCATTGGTTGTTAGTGTTTTCTGTTTCAGGTGCCTGGATCAGTAGTTTTCGGGAATACTTGTTGATGGAGCATGTTTGGTTTGGGCATACTGTGGTTGGTTTGTTAGTCTTCAGGATTGTTTGGGGTTGGATTGGTAATGGATTTGCGCGATTTCGAGAATTTGTTACAGGACCGCAAATTGTTTGGGAATACGCCAAAATGCGCTTTAGGAACAAAGCACCAAGAATCTTGGGACACAATCCATTGTCCGCATGGATGACGGTTTCGTTGTTACTGGTTTTGTTGGGAATCACGCTCAGCGGAGCAGTAACACTGGCCGGAGAAGAATGGATTGGACCGCTGGCAAAATATTTCAGCATGGAACAAGGACGCTTTGCAAAAGGGATCCATGTTTGGTTATCTTACGCACTGTTAAGTCTGGTAACAATTCACGTTTTAGCCGCATTTTTGGAAAGTTTTGCACTTCGGGAAAATTTGATATTGGCGATGATATCCGGATTCAAACGCCCTCCTTTGGAAGTGGAAACTCCACTTGAAAAAGATAAATACAGTAATGGAATCAAGTCTGTTTATCCGGATGTAAAATTACAGTACTGGTTTTTATCCGGTTTCGTTTTGGTTGTTTTTGCGCTTACAGTCGGAGTATCATTTGATTATAGAACACCACTCA
Organism: SAR324 cluster bacterium; assembly: GCA_014382365.1. Classification (GTDB taxonomy): domain Bacteria; phylum SAR324; class SAR324; order SAR324; family NAC60-12; genus Arctic96AD-7. The sequence goes on along the minus strand of JACNJW010000038.1, from coordinate 39,061 downwards.
CACAAGAAGCTCTGGCAGAACAGCAATCTCCGGAACATCAGCTTTACATGAGCGAATGCGGCAGTTGTCATTTCGGTTTTCATCCCAGCCTTTTGCCGCACCGTTCCTGGGAAAAAATGATGTCCGATTTGGAAAATCATTTCGGTGAAGACGCTTGGCTTGACGCAGAAACTACTCAAGCAATTTTGGATTATTTGGGAAAAAATGATGCAGAACATTTTCAGTCGGAAGCCTCCTTCAATTTAATGGAAAATGTGGCGGATAATGAGCTTCCACTGCGGATCACTAAAATTCCATATTGGCTTATGAAACATGAAGAAATTTCGGAACAGATCTATAAACGAAAATCTGTGCGCAGTCCTTTGAATTGCGGTGCATGCCACGGTTATGCTGAATATGGATCGTTTGAAGACGGGCATATCCGCATTCCGAAATGAGCACTTAAAGACTAATATCTGCCGTCTGACTACTGAGAATAAGTTTTTAACAAGTCAGTAAAAAATGGTTTCATTGAATAGTTAATTTCTCGAGGCTGATTAAAAATCAGGATCACTCTTGACCTTTCAGTTTATGACAATTCGAGTAAGATGAGAGTTATTAACTTATCTGAAAATGGACCTGTACCGGAAATATTGCAAAGGTTTTGCCTTCAGTTTTCCGCCTGAACGTAGAAAAAAATTAGCTATTCCAGCAACTGATGCACTTAACAAGCTGTGAAATAAAGAGATAAAAAAGGAGAAAAATGAATTCCATTCGATTAGTCCTCATTGAAGATGAGCGGCTTTTGGCACGCAGCATACATCGGTTTTTGAGTGAGCGTTACGAATGTGAATGGTTTGAAACGGTTGAGCAGGCCGTTGTTTATTTGCGCAAAGAATCGGTGGATTTGGTGATCTCTGATGTGCAATTGCCAAAAAAAAGCGGCATTGATTTACTGAACTGGGTGCTCGAAAACCAACCTCATCTGGCAGTGATTTTGGTCACTGCCTTCAGTAGTGTCAAAGAAGCAGTAGAGGCCATGCGAAAGGGGGCTTGCGATTACATGAGCAAACCACTCGATTTAGAGGCTCTTGAGTTGACTATTGAGCGCACACTAAAAAACCGGCGTTTGCAAAATGAAGTTCTTTATCACCGTCAGCAAAAATATTCCGGCAAAGGTGATTATCTGCAGTTGCCTTCACAAAAGTTTGAACAAATTGAGATGATGCTGCAGCGGTTGGTAGAGATAGAACATCAAACTGGAGAGTTGCCCTCAGTTTTGATCACTGGTGAAACCGGTACAGGAAAAGGGTCCCTTGCACGTCGTTTACATCAGCAATCGCCTCGAAGTGAGGAAGCCTTCATTGAAATTAACAGTACTGCAATTCCGGAGACAATGGTCGAAACAGAATTGTTTGGACACGAAAAAGGGGCATTCACTGGAGCAGTCGGTCAGCGTGTGGGGTTGTTTGAGTTAGCAAATGGCGGGACACTATTTCTGGATGAAATTGGGCATTTGTCACTTGGAATTCAAGCCAAATTACTCAAGGTTATTGAGGATAAAAAATTACGGCGTGTTGGCGGTAATCGGGAGATTTCTGTCAATGTGCGCGTAGTAGCAGCTACGAATGTAGGCTTGGAAGAAGCGGTAAGTCAAGGTCTTTTTAGAGATGATTTGTATCATCGTTTGGGTTTGGTTCATTTGAAATTACCTGCTTTGCGAGAAACTCCTGAAACGATCAGGGTACTTGCTGACTATTACATGCAACTCGCTTTAAGAAAATATCCGGCAAATCATACAGGTCTCTATTCTCACCCAACTAACACTGAAATTTCTCTTGGTATTTCCAGACGGGGATATGATGTGCTCTCACATTACTCCTGGCCGGGAAATATACGTGAATTGAAAAATGAAATGGAGCGCTGTGTCTTGTTTAATAGCGGAGGGAGTCTAGATTTCGAGCATCTCCAGCTCATGGTGCAAAATCAAAAACCACTTATTAAGAATCTATCTCAGTTCTCGGCAAATACCGAAACTACAAGTTCTGACGAACTGTCCCGACCTCCGTTTCAGTTACCGTCTGAAGGTTTAAGTTTGTTAAACGTGGAACCACAATTGATCGGTCAAGCAGTTTATCAAAGCTCAGGCGATTTAAATTCAGCTGCAAAGTTGTTGAAAATGACACTTGAAGAATTACGTTACCGCATTCAAAAACATGGTTTAGGAGCAGAAAATTCTCAGCTCTGGCACCATCCGCTTCCGGATGAAGGAATTTCAATTGCGGAAATTGAAAAAGATTTTTTATGCCAAGCGTTGGAGCGAACTGGAAACAACGTAACTGGTGCGGCAAGATTGTTGAATTTGAGTCGTGACCAGATGCGTTACCGTTTAGAAAAACATGATATTAATACTTGATGCTGGCGGTTATCTCTGTTTATGCCTTAATTATCAGGTAGTTGGTATGCTCTGATTCCACCTCGATCACTTCCCATGACGATTGTATCTTTCGCAAGAGCCAGACCAGTTCTAGCACGAATATTTGTTTCTGCACTCCAGAGCAAATTTCCGGTTTCGATGTTAAGCCCGACTACATGACCGCGTTGGGTGAGGAAAATCAACCGTTCACTGTCAACAACTGCTTCTCCAAGGATGTAATTGAAAGAGCCCCAGGGTATATTATACTCCCAAATTCTCTCACCATTACTTATTCGTTGTGCATGAACGATTGTATTGGCTGAACCATAATACAATATTTCCCGGTTGCCAGTAAGTGCTGGAACCCAGTTTCCAGTGTCTTTTCGCCATAAAAGATTGCCATCTTTTGTGTCTAGAGCAGTAACAAAATCCTGGTAACCGACAAATGCCACTTGTTTCTTTGCTGCAACAATAGTTTTGATGAAGCCTTCTTCTCCAAAATAAGTCCACTTCACGGTTCCATCCTGAATAGAACGGGCTTGAATGGCCATTGGGCCGCCCTCGTCTATATCCTGTTTTGGATCGAAATAACTGCCTCCGATATAGAGTGTATTACCGTATATGGAAGGTGTCTGCAGAGCGTAATAAAGCGTTTCGTGTGACCAAAGCAGAGTTCCATCTCCAGCTTTGAAAGCTAACAATTGAGCCTTACGTTCCGGCTGCATAGGCAAACCAGGACCAATTTGAGTGGTGGCAATATAGACAACTCCCTTGTGAATCAAGGGCCTTACTTGTAGCTGAAAACCAAGCTTAACGCTCCATCTGTGTCTACCGTTTATTAAATTAACTGCAGTCAATTCTGCCTTGCGTGTTCCGAAATAAACGGTTTGTTTGTCTGCAGCAAAAGCACGACTCCAGATACCGGCCTGTGGATTATAATTCCAGAGTTGTTTTCCGTTCTGTAGATCTAAGGCAAGAAGAGCCCGTCCTGAGGGGGCAGCAATTACGGTATTGTTTCGTATTAAAGGTGCCTGATCAATAGCTCCTTTTGCAGAGTATTCCCACAATAACTTCAGTTCTCTTTGTTGAAAGTGATTTGATTCAGCAATTGCAGGCGAGACCAAGAATAAGTGACCAAGCAGCCAAAACAAGAATCCTCGTTCAAATAAAATTCTATGTGATAGCTGCATGATCGGCAGTACTTAAGATAAATTACTTGAGACGTCGTCCTCTAAAGACCAGAGGTCCATCCCTGTTTTCTTCAGTGATGTCAAACGTCACAGCATTAGGCATCCTGTTGTTACGCAGGCGGGCACGCATTTTCGAGTGTCCCCAGTCGTAATCTGTTGAACCTATCTTGCTTTCTCCAAACAATGGTACTCCAGGTGGTTTAGAAAGTACGTCGCCGCCCTTCATAATGCCAGCATAAGTGGAAAGGTCCATCTCATGATATGAAACCTCACTGTTAGCAAAGTGACAACTGGAACAAGGTGCAGATGCAGGAAACCACATGCTCGGTTTTGTGAAAAGCTGCAGCACATCACGATCGAAATTCACTTGCTGACCTCCGTAAGCAAAACTTTTTAGTTCCGGAGCCCCAGCCTCAACCCAGGCACCAATTAAACCAACAGTGTTCAAATCACAGCCATATTTGTGTTTTTTGACACCATCACTACCTTGAACAGAAACCCCATTGCTTCCGATGGTGACACATGGACCGTCGCGATTGGTTTCGGTTAAATCTTCCGGCCAATTAGGCGGCATTCGATTGTTACGCAAACGAGCCCGCAGTTTAGAGTGATCCCAATCATAATTTGTGGCTCCAATTTTGTCCTGTCCAAACAGTGGCACTCCTGGTGGTTTGGTAAGAACATCTCCACCTTTCATGATCCCAGCATATGAAGTGAGATCCATTTCATGGTAGGCATTTTCAGAGTTGGCAAAGTGACAACTGGCACAGGAGCGTGCTCCCTCAAACCAGACACCGTCCTGAGTGAAGAGCGGTAAAATATCATCCTTGAAAGTGGCTGTATGCTGATCGTTATCTGATGAGGTGTATTCAAACATATCTGTTTCTGGAGCACCCGCTAAAACCCACTGTCCAATCAAATCCACAGCTTTAACACCTGCCTGTTTTTGCGCAAGTGCAGCGGTACCTGCACCCTCTCCTGCACATTCCAGATACGTCAGTAGGGCTTTGGAAATACACGCCTGTGTATCTCCCTGAGCTTGGAGCAAACCTGACCCAAAAACCAGTCCTCCCAGTGCCATGATCAATACCCGAAGTGGGCTTTTCCATCGATTCTTCATTTCTTCCTTCTTGATATAATTGGAGGATGAGTAGTCCAAATAATACACATTCCTCCCAGTTGGTGTAATGCGTTCGCTATTATCCGCCTCCCAAAAAAACGGGAACGCACTCAAGTTAGGGAACATTGGGATGTGTGTTCGCAAGCAGTGTTCCAAAGAATCAATAAAAATATTATACTGTTATTTCAGATCATTGCGGAACAAGCATGCGAAGTGTCCCCAATAATATCCTCATTATGTTGAATAAAAACGGGGGTATATGTGGGGAGCAAGTTGGGAAAATAATACAAATAAAGGAAATCACTAAAAAATTCCTATTTTGAAAAAAAATTGCATTGTTTAAATATATTTTGAGCTAATGTTAAATTTCTGAAAAACTAATTCTTATTTAATAAAACTCAAACTTCTATAAAGCTATTGATGAACGTTTTTCAGCAGAAGCATTTCAGTCAAGGTCTAACAGGTACCATAAACTCGGCTTGGTTAAGATCTCCTGCCTGGGATGCGTTTTGGATACATTCAGGATTATGGTTGACACTGCTGATGTTCACAGTTAAGAGTGCTGCTGTTCAGGAAATGTTTTATGCTGCAGGAGTTTTCCTTTTTTGGATCTCACACCGTTTTAGTTCATTTTATTTGGCCTGGGGAACTCAGGCATATCGTCCTTTGCTTAAAAAACAGCAGTGGCGTTTTATATATTTCCCGTTGCTTTTGATTTTGCTGGTTTTTGCAGCACTATTCTTGCCGCAGACTATTATAATAATACCTGTTTCTGAAAGGATAATAGGTTTGCTGCTACTTGATTTTTGCTGGGGAATCCACCACTTTTCAGCACAGCATTATGGGATATTGCGGCTCTATCATCACCGCTGGAATCCGGAGAATGCACCTTCTGCCAATCAGCAGGAGCGCTGGTATTGTTGGGGTGTTGGCGGAGGCTTGGTCTTTATTGCAGAACTGCTGCATGGCACTTCTTTTTTACAGGAGAAAAACATCCTGCCTTTGTTAACAGCAGATATGTTAATTGAAGTTCTACCGATGCTGCTGCGTTTTGGGACTCTGATTGTTATAGGAACAACGTATTTCATGATTCAGCAAGCATGGAAAAACGAATCAGGTTGGCCAAGGATTCTCTATATTTTGGGAGTTGGTGTACTGGTTAGCGCTGCATTTCAACTGGAACCAGTTCAATTTTTAATGCTGTGGACACTGCAGCATTGGTTGGTTGCAGTTGGATTGACAGCACACATGGGTAGCAATGATTTCCCTAAAAAAACTAATGAGGTGACTGTTTTATTAGAAAACAAATCAGGTCATAATACAAAGAAAGCCTGGCTGTTAGTTTTAATATTTTGTGTATTTTCAATCGTGCTGACACCTTTTTTTGAAATTGAAGCGGTATCTGCAGGTGAACGCTATAGTGAACAAGTATTGCCAATGCTGATGGAATGGCTGAATAACTCCTCGTGGCTGAGATTGCTGGTGGGCGTAGGTCTGGCAAGTGGCTTTCTACATTATTTTATGGACAGGGCCGTTTATCGTTTTTCTGATCCGGAAACACGTACTGGTGCACAACGCCTGCTGTTGGCCTGAAAATAATTCTTGGTGAAATATAAAAAGGACTTACGAAGATTAAATCCACCTTGAATTAAATGGAATTCAGTTGGTTTTAGTGTTACAAAAATTTATAAAAATATAAGTTATGAAAAAAATTGATGAAGAAGAGATAAAAGGTAGTTGGCCCAGCGCTGTAGAGGGAGAGTTGGAACACCCTGAATTTGGCTTAATTCATTTCTGGACAGGAGAACAACGTGGCCGAATTGTGGTGCGTTTCAGTTTTGAATGTCAAACTGAAGGTGAGTCTCACAAAGTGTTTTTTATTGATTTGTCTCAGGAGGGCTGGGTATTACAGCATATTTCCTCTTTTCAGTTCCAAAATTCCAAATTAAAGTTAATAAAAAGTCAATCATTCAGAGAGCAGGATGATTTGGAACAAAAATATCGGAGTATCATAGATCTCTTTCTGGAAACTCGAGAGTCAAACAGTTCATACTAAAAAATATTTTGCAGAAATTGTTTATTCAGCCTGAGATTAGCTAAAGAATAGCTGTTGTTAAAAGAATGAGGATACTGCGTGTTTGATGTAAATTATTACCATAGTTATCTTTTACTTGACTTATACCACTAAAAATTGTTAAATTATTAGCACTACCCCCCAATGAGTGCTAATTACTAAATAATCGATGGAGGCCTTCTTTTGAGGAAAAAGGTGACAGTTTTAAGGAAAAGAGTTGTTCAGGACAATTTTGATTTAAATGAACGCTCGCAGTTAGTGCTTCGAAGTATCATTGAAAATTACATTCAATCTTCTGAACCAATTGGTTCCAGGTCTCTCTCAAAATCACTAGGAGTTAAACTCTCACCGGCAACGATACGAAACATTATGTCGGATCTTGCGGATCTTGGTTTTTTGATTCAGACTCACACTTCAGCAGGACGAGTGCCTACCGACAGTGCTTACAGATTTTATGTGGACTCGTTAGCCCCCCCTGCCAGTATACCTGAACAGATTAAACAGAAATTATCTGCTGTTCCTAACGAGCATGGAACGCAGGTAGAGGAAATTTTAGCAGAGACAGTTCATCTGTTGGCAGATCTTACAAAATTTGCCTGTGTGGTGAGCACACCAAAAGCAGCAGTCAGTCGTTTACAGCGCATTGAATTGATCAAGTTAAGTGAAGATAGAATATTAGTGATCTTAGTCACCAAAGCCGGTGTAGTACGGGACAAGATTATTTTTGTCAATGAAAGTCATTCACAGAAATTTCTGAATTCTGTGACCGAGTTCCTGAATAAAAAATTCAAAGATCGTTCAATGCAGGAAATCAGAGACGAAATACATCAGAGTCTGGTTAATGATCGTAGTAGATACCACGAACTGCTGGCTCATGCTGTTAGAATAGGCAAAAAAGCTTTTGAACTGAACCAGCCAGGAGAAATGTTGATTGATGGGCAAATGAACCTTTTACTTGATTCTCATTTTCACGAACTCTCCTCAGTACGCTCATTAATAGATGCATTTGACCAGAAAAGCGCCATTCTAAAAATTCTCGATGATTCAATGAAGCAAAAAGGGGTGCATATTTTCATAGGTGTCGAAAATGACTTTAAACTGTTACAGGACTGTACATTGATCACAGCCAGCTACCGAAATAACCAGAATGTACTTGGTTCGATTGGTGTTGTTGGTCCAACAAGCATGGATTACAAACGCATTATTTCCATGGTTGATTATACAGCACATATATTATCCAAAACTATTACAGAACAATCTTACGACTGAAGCTAAAATAAGACGTCATGAGTGCAAAAAAAAAGAAAACTACTGCAGAAAAACAGCAGCAAATGAGCGAAACCAATCCGGAAAGTCGGAATCAAAAACTGGAAGAAGTGATAGAAACAGAAACTTCAGGAGAACAGTCAGAGCAACCGGATACTGAGCTAACTGGAGAGGAACTGCTGGTTGAAGAGCGCTCACGTTCGAAGAAAATGGAAGATCGGTATTTAAGGGTTAATGCTGAGTTTGATAATTATAAGAAGCGCATGATTCGAGAAAATTCTGACCGTCTTAAATATTTTAATCTTGATTTGATCAGGGAACTTTTGCCTTCTTTGGATAATCTTGAAAGGGCCATCTCTCACGCAAAAAGTGAAAACAATGATGTTGAGAGCATGATTGAGGGTCTGGAGATGGTCAATAAAATGACTCATGAAGTATTTGAAAAGTATGGAGTCTCCAGAGTTGAAACAGTTGGAGAAGTCTTTGACCCCAACATTCATCAGGCAGTAGGTGTAGTAGAATCAGACTCTATTCCGGAAAATCATGTTGTAGAGGAATGTCTGGGAGGATATCTTCTGCATGACCGTATAATCCGTCCGGCAATGGTCAGAGTGTCCGGCAAAAATTAAGTTGTTATTACAGGAAAATTATTTTTTATTTTTTTAATCAAAATTCCCACGCGTAAACAGCGAAGTTAAATCTGGGGAAGAATTCATTCAAGAACAAGGAGAAAGAATATGGGTAAAGTCATTGGCGTAGATTTAGGAACTACAAATTCATGTGTCAGTATCATGGAGGGAGGAGATCCTAAAGTTATTCAAAACGCGGAAGGCACGCGTACCACTCCATCCATGGTTGCCTTCAATGATGATGGCGAGCGTTTGATTGGTCAGATTGCAAAGCGACAAGCTGTTACAAATCCATTACGTACAATCTATTCCGTCAAACGGTTGATGGGGCAGGATATTAAATCTGCAGAAGTCAAACATACCAAAAAAATGGTGTCTTATGAAATCGTTAAAGGCAATCAAAACTTGGCATATGTAAAAGTTGATGATAAAAATTATTCGCCTCAGGAAATTTCTGCCTCCATTTTACAGAAAATGAAACAGACTGCAGAAGAATATTTGGGTGAAACTGTTACTGAAGCTGTAATTACAGTTCCAGCCTATTTCAGTGATGCTCAACGTCAGTCTACTAAAGATGCAGGTAAGATTGCAGGTCTGGATGTATTACGGATCATCAACGAACCAACAGCAGCAGCAATGGCATATGGTTTGGATAAAAAACATGATGAAAAAATTGCAGTTTTTGATTTGGGCGGCGGAACTTTTGATATATCTATTTTAGAAATTGGTGAAGGTGTTTTTGACGTGAAAGCAACCAATGGCGATACTTTTCTTGGTGGCGATGATTTTGATAATCGGCTGATCGCTTTCTTTGCAGATGAGTTCAAAAAAGAAAACGGGATTGATCTGCGTGAAGACAAGATGGCACTTCAACGACTCAGAGAGGCTGCTGAAAAGGCTAAACATGAATTGTCATCAAGTTCAGAAACCGAAGTCAATTTACCATTCATAACTGCCGATGCTGCCGGACCAAAACATCTGAACCTGAAAATTACCCGTGCTAAGTTTGAAGCGCTGGTGGACGACCTTGTTCAGCGTTGTCTTGCACCCTGTCGCAAAGCACTTAAAGACTCAGGTTGTACTTCAAAGGATATTAACGAAGTCATTCTAGTTGGTGGTATGACACGCATGCCTAAAGTGCAGGAAATGGTCAAAGACTTTTTTGGTAAGGAACCGCATAAAGGAGTAAATCCTGATGAAGTTGTAGCAATTGGTGCTGCCATTCAAGGTGGAGTACTAACCGGAGATGTAAAAGACGTTTTGTTGCTTGATGTTACTCCTCTCTCGCTTGGAATTGAAACTCTGGGTAGCGTGATGACGAGGTTAATTGAGAGAAATACCACCATCCCAACCCGTAAGAGTCAAACATTCTCTACTGCTGCAGACAATCAGCCGGCTGTGAGTATCCATGTTTTACAGGGTGAGCGGGAAATGTCACCGGACAATAAGACTCTTGGACGTTTTGAACTGGTAGGAATTCCTCCTGCACCAAGGGGAATGCCTCAAATCGAAGTGACTTTCGATATTGATGCAAACGGTATTGTTCATGTCAGTGCAAAAGATTTAGGTACAGGCAAAGAACAGACGATCAAAATTGAATCTTCAGGTGGTCTTTCTGAAGAAGAAGTTGAAAATATGGTCAATGAAGCTGAGCAGTTTGCAGATGAAGATAAGGCAAAACGCGAAAGTGTTGAAGTAAAGAATCAGGCGGAAACACTAATTTACAGTACAGAAAAATCTGTCAGTGAACTTGGTGAAAAACTGCCTGAAGAAGATAAAACTAAAATTGAAGCCTGCAGCGAGCAACTTAAAAAGAGTTTAGAAACTGATGATGTTGAAGCCATCAAGAGTGATCTTGAGGCATTAACTCAGGCTTCGCATAAAATGGCAGAAATATTATACAGTCAACAGGCAGAGCAACAGAGCGATGATTCCGGAGACGGGAACGATGACACAAGTTCCTCTGAAGGCAAGTCTGGTAAAGAAGACGAAGATATCGTTGATGCAGATTTTGAGGAAGTTAAAAAGTGAATCAGGCTCAGACTGAAAGCAAAATACACGTGCTGCGTGTATCTTTAAGAATGAACCTGTAACCCCCAACGGATTTTCATGGCAAAACGCGATTATTATGAGGTATTGGGAGTGTCCCGCAATGCTTCCGCAGACGAACTGAAAAAAGCATACCGCAAGGTTGCAATGAAGCATCATCCGGATCGAAATCCTGGTGATAGAAAAGCAGAAGATAAATTCAAGGAAGCTTCTGAGGCTTTTGAAGTTCTGGGTGACCAGGAAAAACGTTCACGTTATGATCAATTCGGCCATGCTGCAGATAGCATGGGAAGTGGTATGGGTGGCTTTAGTGCAGGTGGTGGAAGTGGTTTTGGTGATGTATTTGGAGATATTTTTAGTGAATTCTTCAGTACTTCCGGAGGGTCTGCCAGTCGTGGAGAACGTGGCTCAGATTTGCAGTATAATATGGAAATATCTTTTGACGAAGCTGTTTTTGGTTCATCAAAGGAAATTGATGTACCACGCATGGAAACCTGTGACTCATGCAGCGGTCTTGGTGCAGAATCTGAAAAAGATATAAAAATTTGTGGATCCTGCGGGGGCACAGGACAACAACGGGTTCAACAAGGGTTTTTTAGTGTGGCTACTACCTGCAGTAGTTGCAGTGGACGTGGAAAAACTATCTCAAATCCCTGTAAATCCTGTCACGGACGCACACGTGTTTCAAGAACAAAACGAATACGGGTTAATATCCCAGCGGGTGTTTCCAGCGGTTCACGAATCAAACTTACTGGAGAAGGTGAACATGGTGCAAATGGTGGCTCAAGTGGAGATCTTTACATAGTTTTGAATGTTAAAGATCATGCTATTTTTGAAAGGGACGGAGCAGATATCTTCTGCGAAGTTCCAGTCAGTTTTGCTCAGACAGCTCTTGGAACTGATCTTGAGGTTCCAACTTTAGAAGGGCAAGCACGTCTCAAAATTCCAGCCGGCACTCAAACTCATAAAATATTTCGTCTAAAAAATCAAGGAATAGCACATTTGAGAGGTGGCGGTCGTGGTGATCTGCACGTGAGGGTTGTAGTGGAAACTCCAACAAAACTGAGCACCCGTCAAAAAGAAATATTGAAGGAATTTGATGACTGCTGTGACGATGAGAGCAATCCGATTCGTGATAAATTTGTCAAATCAATCAAGAATCTTTTTTCCTGACAAAAACTTTCTTGGAAATATCATATTTTTCCTGTCAGTAATGTGCGATGATAAATTCCAAAATAATCATTCCCAGTAATTTCTTAAATTTGCAAAACAAGCAGGAGAATTAAATAATGGCAATTGCAGATTCAATTCGTGAATCCATGGAAAGGGGCTCCTGGATCCGTCAAATGTTTGAAGCTGGAGCACAACTCAAAGCCAAGTTTGGTGCAGAAAATGTGTTTGATTTCTCGCTGGGCAATCCCATCCTAGAGCCTCCTGAAGAAGTACATCAGCAACTGTTGAAACTACTTGAAAATCCGGAAAAGGGCATGCATCGTTATATGCCGAATGCCGGTTTCCCTGAGACACGTGAGTTTGTTGCCGAGATAATGCAGACAGAGACGAAACTGCCCTTCCAAAGCGGGGATGTGGTAATGTGTGTTGGAGCAGGTGGTGGTTTGAATGTAGTGCTCAAAACTTTGCTTAATCCCGGTGATGAGGTCTTGGCACTGGCTCCATATTTTGTGGAATATGGAAGCTATGTCAATAATCATGGTGGTAATTTAAGTGTAGTAAACACCACTGCTGATTTTCAACCGGATTTGGCTGCCATTGAAGACAAACTCAATCCACGAACAAAAGCCGTTATAATTAATTCTCCTAATAATCCCACAGGAGCGGTTTATCCCCAGGAGATACTCGACCAGCTTGGAGAGTTGCTGAAACGAAAAAGCTTGGAATTTGGCCATGTTATCTATCTTATTTCTGATGACATCTACCGCTATCTGGTTTTTGACGGTTTAACAAACAGCAATGCTTTTTTGAGCTATTCCAACTCAATTTTAGTTAACTCACACTCCAAAGATCTTGGGCTGCCTGGTGAAAGAATCGGTTATATTGCAGTACATCCTGAAATTGCAGAACGAGAAGAACTGCAGCAGGCACTGGTTCTTTGTAATCGTATTCTAGGTTTTGTAAATGCACCTGCAATGATGCAAAAAATTCTACCTCTCATTGGTAATGCCCGTGTTGATATCTCTGTTTATGAGAAATCCCGCAACCGAATTTTTTCAATGATCACTGAACTGGGATTTGAGGCAATCAAACCACAAGGTGCTTTTTACATTTTCCCAAAATCACCTGAAGAGGATGATGTTGCTTTTGTAAAACGAGCACAGGAAGAAAACATTTTACTTGTTCCCGGCACAGGATTTGGCGGACCTGGTCATTTCCGGATCTCACTTTGCTGTTCTACTGAAACGATTGATAATTCTCGAGCGGGATTTAAACGATTGGCCGACTATTATGGTCTCTAGTTTCTTCAAAAATTATTATGAGACAAAAAAAGTCTGGTAGACCTTTGGTTGGAGTAATCATGGGCAGCACTTCTGATTGGGAGACCATGACAGAAGCCTGTGATGTGTTGAGTGAATTAGAAATCAGTTTTGAGAAACGTGTTGTATCTGCACACCGCACACCCGAATGGATGGCAGCCTATGCGACACAGGCAGAAGAAAGAGGTTTGCAGATTATAATTGCCGGAGCCGGAGGTGCAGCACATCTTCCCGGAATGATAGCCGCACAAACTCTGCTTCCTGTAATTGGTGTTCCGGTAAAAACTTCCACTCTGAATGGACAGGACTCTCTGTTGTCGATTGTGCAAATGCCGCGTGGTGTGCCGGTTGCAACATTAGCGATTGGGGGAGCTGGTGCACATAATGCAGGCTTGCTGGCCGCACAAATACTTGCCAATAATAATCCAGAACTTCGTAAACGACTGATCCACAGGCGGGAAAGAATCCGCAGAACTGTTATGGAAGCAGAATTGCCATGAGCCCAGTTCTGGAACCCCTGCGGCCCGGCACTACAATTGGCCTTCTTGGAGGAGGGCAGTTGGCACAAATGCTGGTGCTGGCCGGTCAGGCAATGGGTTTCCGGTTTGTGGTTCTTGATCCTACTCCAGATTGCCCTGCGGCACTTGTTGGTGCAGAACAAATTACGGCAAATTATAATGACCGAGAAGCACTGGCAAAATTAGCAGATTCCTCTGCAGTTGTCACATATGAATTCGAAAATGTTGCAGCTGCTGCAGTAGCTTGGCTTGAAAATAGAGTAGCTGTTCCTCCAGGCAGTGAAATTCTTCGGATAGCTCAAAATCGTCTCCTCGAAAAACAATTCCTTGAGCAACTTAACATTCCAGTTGCACCCTTTCAAAAAATAACTTCAGCAGAAGAAATAGTTCCTGTATTAGAAACATTTGGCGAGTTGATGCTGAAGACTGTTTCTGGTGGATATGACGGAAGAGGGCAGACTCATCTTGTTGGAAAAGATCAAATTCCAGCGCCATTTTCAAAGCTGAGGCAGTTAAATGAAGAATTAGTTGCAGAACAATTTGTAAGCTTTGAAAAGGAAATATCAGTGATTGTTGCCCGTAACATTCACGGCGAAGTTTGCACTTTCCCTGTTGCAGAAAATCTCCATCAAAAAAATATACTGACCATCAGTAGAATACCTGCTAGCTTAGATTCCAGAGTGACAGAACAAGCAAATTCACTGGCAAAAAAAATTGCAGAGGGACTGGACTTGGTCGGTGTTCTCGGAGTAGAAATGTTTGTCCTAGCAGATCGAAAATTACTGGTTAACGAGTTGGCTCCACGTCCCCATAACTCCGGTCATTTTACACAAGACGCGTGTGCTACATCTCAGTTTGAACAGCATTTAAGGGCGATTGCAAACTGGCCTCTGGGTTTGACCGCTTTGAGACAACCGGCATTGATGCTCAATGTTTTGGGAGAACATTTGCCTTTGCTGCTCAAAAAATTAAAGCATTTACCGCCTGAAGCAAAACTGCACTTGTACGGAAAACAGGAATGCCGCCCGGGGCGCAAAATGGGTCATCTTAATTTTACAAACGATGTGCCTGAATTACTACTGAAACCACTGCTTGAACTGGAAATTTGGGATGAGGATCTGCTTAGAAAAATGCTTTGAACTTTCCCCCTGCTTTCTATGCAATGAGGAACAATATGTCTGATACACTGCTCTACGAAGGAAAAGCTAAAAAAATATTTTCTACTGACGATCCGGAAATAGTCCGCATTTCCTACAAAAACGACACGACTGCCTTCAATGGAGAAAAATTTGAGCAACTTGAAGGAAAGGGCCAGCTCAACAACGAAATTACGTCTTTCTTTTTTAATTATTTGGAGGAACATGGTATTTCCAGTCACTTTGTCAGAAAAATTTCTGAGACTGAACAATTGGTGCGTCGAGTGGAAATTGTACCATTGGAGGTGGTAACCCGCAACATTGTAGCCGGCTCATTGAGCAAACGTCTGGGTTGGGAAGAAGGAAGGAAATTGCCGAAACCTATTGTAGAGTTTTATTACAAAGACGATGAATTAGGTGATCCACTTCTGGCAGATGTTCATGTTCAGACTTTGGAATTGGCTACTACTTTTGAGCTGGAAAAACTGCGCAGGCAGGCACTTGAAATTAATCAGCATTTATTGGAACTGCTTGAACCACTGGGATTATTGCTGGTAGATTTTAAACTGGAATTTGGGCGTGAAGCATCTGGTTCTTTTCTGTTAGCAGATGAAATATCACCGGATACTTGCAGATTTTGGGACATGGAAACAAATGAAAAACTGGACAAAGACCGCTTTCGCCGCGATCTGGGCGGAGTGACTGCTGCTTATGCAGAGGTCTATCGTCGGTTGAATTCTAACAATTAAACTTAAACAAACTCGATAAAGATGCTCAAAGGAATTGTCACTGTTTCACTAAAACAAGATGTTTTGGATCCCCAGGGTCTTGCGGTGCAGCATTCTCTACAAAGTCTCGGTTACTCCGAAGCACAAAATGTACGTATTGGAAAATCGATAGAAATCTGGTTGGATGAAAGTGATCTTAAAAAGGCTGAATTACGTTTACGGAAAATGTGTGAAGCTTTGCTGGTAAACTCTGTGATTGAAAATTACCAGATTGAAATACTGGAGTTACCGCTTGAATTGGAGGAATGATGCGATGTGCTGTGCTCGTTTTTCCCGGGTCAAATTGTGATCATGATCTTTATAAAGCCGCTAATTCTGTTGAGGGGATGGAGGCCGAGTATATCTGGTACACTCATGATACTCTGGAAGGTTTTGACGCAGTTTTGGTGCCGGGTGGTTTTTCTTATGGTGATGCACTAAGAGCCGGTGCACTGGCTGCACGGGCGCCAGTTCACAAAGCGCTGCAGTGTGCAGCAGCATCCGGTATCCGGATACTGGGTATTTGCAATGGTTTCCAGATTCTAACAGAATGCGGTTTACTTCCTGGAGCACTGCACCGAAATTCTGGTTTACGTTTTGTTTGTGATTCTGTTTCTTTGGAGGTAAGTAATACAGAAACTTGCTTCACTACTGGTTATGCAGGCAAAACAGACCTGCCAATTCAACTGCCTATTGCACACGGTGAAGGTAATTACACTTGTGATCCTGAGACACTTCAAAAACTGGAAGAGAACGGTCAAATTGTTTTCCGATACTCGGGATCTAATCCAAACGGTTCCTTAGCTGATATTGCTGGAATCACCAACGAGACCGGTAACGTCCTCGGTATGATGCCGCATCCGGAACGTGCTATGTCAGCCTGGATGGGTAGTGCAGATGGACGAATTATTTTTGAATCATTAAGACAGTGATTCAATCCGAAATTCATAAATTCCAGTCCACTGGCAATGCGGAACCACACTGTTGTGGATTTGCACTGCAATCTTTAAAAATCGAGTAACTTCAAGCATGAATTCAACCGAACCAGACTCAAATCAAATATACCACGGACAAGTTTACCGACAAATGGGCCTCAGCGATGACGAATACAAACTTGTTGTTGAGTTGCTCGGAAGGCGTCCTAATCTCACAGAAACAGGAATATTCGGTGTGATGTGGTCAGAGCATTGTTCCTACAAAAACTCGAAACCACTGCTTTCCCGTTTTCCAGTGGATGGTCCGGAGGTGCTGCAGGGTCCCGGAGAAGGAGCAGGTGTGGTAGATATTGGTGACGGTTATGCGGTTGTTTTTAAAGTCGAAAGTCACAATCATCCATCCGCAATTGAACCATATCAGGGTGCGGCAACCGGAGTTGGTGGTATTTTACGGGATATCTTTTCGATGGGTGCACGTCCGATTGCGGTGCTCAATTCTTTACGTTTCGGACCACTCTCTAGCGGAAATTCAGATTCTAGTAAATCCAATGTCAGTCGGACACGTTATCTTTTTGGACATGTGGTGGCTGGAATTGCGGGATACGGCAACTGTATCGGCGTTCCAACTGTAGGTGGCGAAGTTTGTTTTGATGAGTGTTACAGCGGAAACCCACTGGTCAATGCCATGGGCGTGGGCATTTTACGGCATGAACAGCTTCAGCACGGTAGAGCAGAAGGGATTGGAAAATCAGTAATTTATGTGGGAGCAGCAACAGGACGAGACGGTATACACGGAGCAACATTTGCTTCGGAAGAACTCAATCAAAATTCTGATGCAAAACGTCCGGCAGTGCAGGTTGGCGACCCATTCATGGGTAAATTGTTGATTGAAGCCTGTTTGGAAGTTTATGAAAGCGGTGCGATATACAGTGTGCAGGATATGGGCGCAGCAGGATTGACTTGCTCCAGTACTGAAATGTCTGACAAAGGAGGTGTGGGCATGGAACTGAATTTGAATTTGGTGCCGCAGCGTGCAGAAAAAATGTCTGCATATGAGATCATGCTTTCCGAATCACAGGAACGAATGTTATTTGTGGCTAACCCCGGACGTGAAGAAGATATTTTTGCGATTTGCAAAAAATGGGATGTGCCGGCAGTAACAGTTGGACATCTGATTGAAGAACCAGTTTTACGGCTCAAGCATCATAGCGAAACGGTTGCGGAACTGCCTTTGAAAACGGTTTGCGGTGCAACTCCTATTTATCAGCGTGAAGCTAAAATGCCGCAGGAAGTTATTGAGCGTCAACAGCAATCCGCAATTAGCTGGGAAGTTCCGGAAGATTTGAACAGCGTTTTTGAACAGTTGATTCAAACTCCGCAGTTGGCTTCAAAATCATGGATTTATCAGCAATATGATTTCATGGTGCGAACCAACACAGCGGTGTGCCCTGGTTCAGATGCAGCTGTAGTACGAGTCGAAGGTACCGACAAAGCACTTGCTATGAGCATTGACGGTAACTCGCGTTATGTTTTTCTTGATCCAAGAACCGGTGGTAAAATTGCAGTGGCGGAAGCGGCACGGAATGTAGTTTGTTCTGGCGCTAGACCGTTAGCGATTACAGATGGTTTGAACTTCGGCAATCCGGAAAAACCGGAAATATTTTGGCAGCTAGAACAAGCTGTTTCCGGAATGGCTGAGGCATGTAATATTTTGAAATTACCTGTTACCGGAGGGAATGTTAGTCTTTATAATGAAACTGAAGGAGAAGCAATTTATCCAACTCCGGTTGTAGGTGCTGTTGGTTTGATCGAAAATAATGTCCATACAACTACGCAGTATTTCAAAAATTCCGGAGACGTTTTGTTATTGCTGGGAGAGACAAAAAATGAATTGGGAGGAAGTGCATATCAGCAGATGCAGTTGGGGAATATTTGTGGTCTGCCACCGGAACTAGATTTAAATACTGAGCAAACTTTGCAGCAAACACTGCTGGAAATAATTCGTTCCGGAATAGTGAATTCGGCACATGACCTTTCGCAGGGTGGACTGGCTTTGGTACTGTTGACTTCATGTACAGAAAACTATGGAATAGCAGTCGATTTAAAAAGCAAGTTGCGTCCTGATGTGGTTTTGTTCAGCGAATCACAATCCCGTGTTTTGCTGAGTGTTGCTCCGGAAAATGTGGAGTTGATAGATGTAGTCATGCAGAAAAAGGGAGTGCCGTGTTTCCAAATCGGCAAGGTGCTTTCTGCGGAAACGTCTGCAGCGTCCGGTACTCCTGAAGTTGGTAGCTTCGAGATTTCGTTAAATAATAATCCTGTTATCCAGGCTGATTTGCAGTCATTACGTAATTTATGGCAAAATGCAATTGGGCGGGAAATGGAACATTCGTTATAGTCGTTTTTTCAATAACTAATAATAAACTTTTTCATGTGCGGTATTTTTGGGATTTTTAATCATTCTCAAGCAGCAGAACTGAGCTATTTCGGTTTGCATTCTCTGCAGCATCGTGGACAGGAAAGCGCAGGAATTTGTATTTCTGACGGGGAACAAATACACACGCACCGTGGAACAGGACTGGTTACGGAAGCCTTCGGGCATGATCAGCATCTTCAATTGTCGGGTCACATTGGAATCGGGCATGTGCGCTACACCACTACCGGGGACAGCGGGTTACCAAATGCCCAACCACTGGTGTTTCGTTACACCGGCGGTCAGGTGGCTGTGGCACATAACGGTAACCTTGTAAATGCCGGACGCCTGCGAAATCAGTTGGAACGGCAAGGTTCTATTTTCCAGACAAACAGTGATACTGAAGTTGTGCCGCATTTCATCGCACGCTCCGGTCCTCCGATTGAACAGGCGATTCAGGATGCCTTACGTGTCATTGAAGGTGCGTATGCACTTTTATTTATGACAGAAACAAAACTTATTGCTGCCCAGGATCCGCGCGGCTTTCATCCGCTTTCTCTGGGTAAGCTGGCTGATGCATGGGTGGTTGCATCTGAAACATGTGCACTCGATGTTTGCGGTGCAGAGTTTGTACGTCAAATTGAACCTGGGGAGATGCTGGTTATAGATGCTGAGGGCCTGCATTCACAGTCATTTATGGAGCCAAGTTCACGTTCTATTTGCTCTTTTGAATACATTTATTTTGCCAGACCAGACAGTGAAATTGACGCAATCAGTGTACACACCGTACGCAAAGAACTGGGCCGGCAAATATGCCGTGAGGTACCAACTGAGGCAGATTTAGTAATTGGTGTTCCAGATTCCGGACTGGCTGCAGCAATCGGCTATGCAGAGGAGTCCGGATTACCATATGAAATGGGGATGATGAAGAACCGTTATGTGGGACGTACTTTTATCCAGCCGGATCAGGAATTACGGCGCAAAGGAGTCAGGATGAAACTGAGTGTTGTGCGCAAAGCAGTTGAAGGGAAACGGGTAGTTTTGGTTGATGACTCAATTGTACGCGGTACAACCAGTGGGCGGATTGTGGAAATACTCAAAGCAGCGGGTGCAACTGAAGTTCATATGCGTGTCACTTCACCACCAATAATGCACCCCTGCCTTTACGGTATTGATACAGCCAGAAGAATGGAACTAATTGCTGCAACCCAGACGCCGGCAGAAATTTGTCAAAAAATAGGCGCGGATTCTTTACATTTTATTTCTGCAGAGGGTTTGATTTCTGCTACTGACCGGACTGATTCCTCACCAAATCAAGGACATTGCCTGGCATGTTTTAATGGAAACTACCCTACACCAACTTCTTGAATCTGCTGACACAGCATAACTTGAATCGGATAAAATACACTTGAAAGCCTACCAAAAAGCTGGAGTAAATTTAGAAGCTGCAGATCTGGCAGTTGAAAAACTAAAGCCTTTAGCCAAACGGACTCTGCGTCCGGAAGTATTGAGCAGTCTAGGAGGATTTGGAGGTCTGTTTGCACTGGATCAAAAAAAATACAAAAACCCTGTGCTGGTTTCAGGAACCGATGGTGTTGGTACAAAACTAAAATTGGCTTTTGAGCTGGACCAGCACGAAACGATCGGTATTGATCTGGTAGCAATGTGTGTTAATGATATTTTGGTTCAGGGTGCAGAACCGCTTTTTTTTCTGGATTATTTGGCTTGCGGAAAGTTGCTTCCACAACAGGTTGAATCCGTAGTTCGTGGAATCAGTGAGGGCTGTCTCCAGTCAGGCTCTGCTTTGCTGGGAGGAGAAACAGCCGAAATGCCGGGCATGTATGAATCTGGTGAATATGACTTGGCCGGTTTTTCAGTCGGAGTTGTGGAGCGCGAAAAACTGATCGATGGAAACCGGATAGAAATCGGTGATGTTTTGCTGGGCTTAGCTTCCAGTGGAGTTCACAGCAACGGATTTTCGCTTGCACGCCAGATTGTTGAAGAGCATGAACTTGACTTGAATGATCCTTTTCAGGAAAGTACACAAACTTTGGGTGAGGTACTTTTGACGCCCACTAAGATTTATGTCAAAGCAATTTTGAATTTACTGAAAACTGTTGAAGTGAAAGGAATGTCACACATCACCGGAGGAGGTCTGCCTGGAAACGTACCGCGGATGCTTCCGGAAAAAACACCAAAAGGTTTGATTCCGGTGGCAGAAATTGAAAAAGGTGCATGGCCGGATTTGCCGGTATTTTCATTGTTAAGGAATGAAAGCGGACTTCCGGAGGAGGAATTGTTTCCAGTTTTTAATATGGGAATTGGTTTTGTGATTTGTATTCCGGAATCTGTAGAAAAAACGACTAAAGATATTTTGCAACAAAACGGAGAGAAGGTTTACCGGATCGGGCAAATTGGATCTGGAAACAAAGTGGAAGTGCAGTGGGTGTAAAAATGCGAATCGCTGTTTTTGCTTCAGGACAGGGGTCGAATTTTCTGGCCATACATGCTGCAGTCGTTGCAGGAAAATTAGCAGGAGTTTCGCTTGATTTGCTGATTTGTGACCGGCCGGAGGCACCAGTAGTAGAAGAAGTGAAGAAACGCGGTATTCCGTATTTTGTATTTAATCCACGGGATTATCCTGATAAAAATGCTTTTGAAACAGTCATAAATAAAAAGCTGGATGCAGCAAAAATAGAGCTTGTTGTCTTAGCAGGATATATGCGTCTGGTGGGACCTGTTTTGCTCGAAGAATGGGAAGGTCGTATGCTAAATCTGCACCCCTCACTGTTACCAAAATTTCCAGGAAAAGACGCAATTGGACAAGCCTGGCGGGCAGGTGCAAAAGAAACCGGCGTCACCGTACATTTTGTGGATGCAGGAATGGATACCGGCAGAATATTTTTGCAGCAGAAAGTGATAGTAGAAGCACATGATACTGTAGAAATTTTGTCTGAAAAAATTCATCAGTTGGAACATCAATTACTACCCGAAGCAATTCAAAAATTTCAGCAGGAAATATAAATGAAAATATTGGTAGTAGGTGGAGGCGGAAGAGAACATGCCATAGTCTGGAAGCTCAAAGCCAGTAATTCCGTGCACAAAATATTTTGTGCACCGGGCAATCCGGGAATTGCAGAAAGTGCAGAATGTGTTGCTTTGCAAATCAATCAAAGCACAGAATTAGCTGATTTTGCGGAAGCAAACAAAATTGATTTAACTGTGGTTGGTCCTGAAGATCCTTTAACGGACGGTATTGTAGATTATTTTGAAAAACGTAATTTGCCAATTTTTGGTCCGAATCGACAATCAGCCCTCTTAGAAGGCAGTAAGACGTATGCAAAAAAAGTGATGAAACGCTTTAACGTTCCCACTGCATCTTATTGTGAATTTGATGATTTTGCGGAAGCATTGGCCTATGTCAAAGAGCAGGGCTTGCCGATTGTGATCAAAGCAGATGGATTGGCTGCAGGAAAAGGCGTGACTGTCGCAGAAACATTGGAAGAAGCAGAAACTGCATTGCAGGCGGCCATGCTGCAGAAAATTTTTGGAGAATCCGGAACAAAGGTTGTGATCGAAGAATGTTTACTTGGCGAGGAAATGACTGTGCTGGCTTTTGTGGATGGAGTAACTGTTTTACCGATGGTACCCTCACAAGATCACAAACCTGTTTTTGATGGAGACCGTGGACCGAATACTGGAGGTATGGGAGCTTATTCTCCTGTTCCGCATTTGGAACATTGGCTGCCTGAAATAGAAAAAAGTATCATCCGTCCTGTAGCTGAAGGCTTGGCTGCAGAAGGAACTCCCTTCAGTGGAATTCTCTATACTGGTTTGATGCTGACTGAAAATGGACCGAAAGTGATTGAGTTCAATGTGCGTTTTGGAGATCCGGAAGCACAAGTTGTTTTACCTCGTTTGGAGAATGATCTGGCTGAGGTGCTGCTAGCGGTTGCTGAGCAACGCCTGCATGAAATAAATCTGAGATGGAAAGCCGGAGCATCAGTTTGTGTGATTGCAGCCGCCCCAGGTTATCCCGGCCCACCTGTCAAAGGTCTACAAATCAGCCTGCCGGAAAATCTTGTCGCTGACAGTCAGATTTTTCATGCGGGAACTACATTGCAGAAGCAACAGTTGGTTACAAACGGAGGTCGAGTTTTTGGTGTAACAGCTCAGGGAATCGACATTGAGGAAGCACGACAGCGGGCGTATTCACTTCTTGAGGGTGTAATATTTAAAGGGAAACATTTTCGCAAAGATATTGCGGCTAAGGCCTTAAACTGATTCAAGACTGGCAAACCAACTCTTTAGGGTAGGTTTAGCCCTACTAATAAAAGATTATACTCCTACCTGCAAGAGTGTTTTTTTATTCAAAAAACGATAGTAAAATCAATTCGTACAATAACTAACATTGCTAAATCCCAGTACCTGAGAAGACCTTATGAACAGTGTGGTTGACCACGAATTGATATTTCCCTATCTGCTACGTAAAGTTACCGAAAAGGCGGCTTTGGCGTCATATAACTGGATTGGACGTGGAGACAAAGAAGGCGGTGACAGTGCTGCAGTTGATGCTATGCGTGAGTCATTGCTGGAATTAAAATTAAATGGTAAAGTCGTCATCGGTGAAGGTGAAAAGGATGACGCACCTCAACTGTTCAACGGTGAAACATTTGGTAACAGGAATGCGTCTGCACAACTTGATATTGCTGTTGATCCAGTCGAGGGTACAACATTCCTGGCAGATGGACAAACCAATGCTATGGCCGTAATTGCCACAGCACCAAAAGGAACGATGTTTGATCCAGGTCCTGCATTTTACATGGAAAAATTTGCTGCTCCTGCAGAAACAAAAGGTAAGATTAAGATGGAGTGGCCAACAGCCAAAAAGCTGAAAACGGTTGCAGAATTAATTGAAAAAGATATTGAAAATTTAACAGTTTTTGTTTTAGATAAACCAAGACACCGTGGACTTGTTGAAGAAATATATCAAGCCGGAGCACGTGTTTCCTTGTATCCAGCAGGTGACATTGCCGGAGCAATAATGGCGGCAATTCCGGATACAGAAGTAGATGTGCTGATGGGTACAGGAGGAACACCGGAAGGTATAATTTCCGCAAGCGCAATCCGTGCAATGGGAGGAGAATTTCTTGGAAGAATTGATCCACAACTAGCAACTGAGCTTGTCCGTGTCAGGGATGCAGGTTTGGATACAAAACGTTGGTATGAACGTGATGAGTTGATTGGCTCAGATGATGTTCATTTTTGTGCCACTGGAATTACATCAGGCTTATTGTTCAGTGGAGTAAAACGTACAAAACATCATTTCAGGACCGAAACTCTGATTGTGACCGGTACCAGTAAAGAAATGGTGTCACTGACTAATTGGCACAATCGTTAAGATAAAATTTTAATAAATTCACAAAAAACAAAAAGTGTTTAACAGACTTCAAAAAGTATTTATTTAACAATACGAGAGTTAAATGGAGAGTAAGCCATGCCGAAAAACCGAATAGATAGACCGATTATTTTGGGGATAGTGGGAGATTCTGCCGCAGGAAAAACAACACTAGCAGGTGGAGTAGCCCAAATTTTAGGCAAAGAACAAGTTGTGACTATCTGTACAGATGACTATCATAAGTATGATCGTGCTCAACGTGCTGAAAATGGAACATCTGCGCTGGATCCGGAATGCAACTATCTTGATGTTATAGAAAATGATCTGAACAGTTTACGCAACGGTAAAGCCATCATCAAACCAGTATACAGTCATCATGATGGTACCTTCAAAGCTGCTGAATATATTGAACCGAAACCCTACATTGTAGTGGAGGGTTTGCTAGGTTACAGCACGAAGAACATGCGTAACAACTATGATGTGAAAATATATTTGGATCCTGAAGAGGAATTGCGTGTGCGCTGGAAAGTAATACGAGATACAACTAAGCGTGGTTACACAGAGGAGCAGGTATTAGCTTCTCTTGAAAAAAGGAAAAGTGACAGTCCGAATTTTATTCAACCACAACGTACCTTTGCAGATATGGTGATTCAATTTTATCAACCTGAAGGTATGGACGAAGAAGTAGGTCCAGGACTAAATGTCAGACACACTTTACGGCCGACACTACCTCACCCGGACTTGACGTCTTTGCTGGATGTAGGTTCGAAAACTGGGATTTCACTTGATCTGGCACGGGACAAAGATGGTAAACCAGTTGATATCCTTGATATTCATGGTAGTATTGAAACACATCGTGCAAGCAAACTTGAGGAATTGTTGTGGGGTTTGATTCCGGAAGCACAACATCTACGGGCAAATACACGAGCTATTGAAGAACTGGAAAAAATTAACAGTATCAGTCATCCTCTGATGTTGACCCAATTGCTGGTTGCTTATCATATGGTAAAGGCCGCTTTGGGACATCATGCAGTCTAGAAAATAGAATCTGGATCCTGTAAAATATAATTCAGGTATCAGCACATAACTCAATCTTTTAACAGTAAAATATTATAACTATGACAGCTTCACCACGCCATCAGGATATGGCAAATGCACTTCGTTTTCTGGCAGTAGATGCCGTTCAAAAAGCAAACTCAGGACACCCGGGCATGCCGATGGGAATGGCAGATGTGGCAACAGTGCTATTCACCCGTTTTTTAAATTTTAACGCAAGTGATCCGGATTGGCCGGATCGGGATCGTTTTGTCCTGTCTGCCGGACACGGCTCAATGCTGCTTTATGCTTTACTTCATTTAACCGGTTATGAAGATTTTACTCTGGACGAAATAAAAAACTTTCGGCAGTTTGGTTCAAAAACAGCGGGACATCCTGAATATGGTCATGGTGCCGGAATAGAAACTACTACCGGTCCGCTGGGACAAGGTATTGCGACTGCAGTGGGAATGGCTCTTGCGGAACGAATGCTAGCGGAAAGATTTGGCAGTGAGCTTGTTGATCACAAGACTTACGTTATTGCAGGAGACGGATGTTTGATGGAAGGAATCAGTCATGAAGCAGCTTCGTTTGCAGGAAATATGGGACTGGGTAAGCTGATAGTTTTGTTCGATGATAATGGAATCTCAATCGATGGTTCAACGGATCTTTCTGTCAACGATGATCAACTAATGCGCTTTGGAGCATGCGGATGGGATGTTTCATTCTGTGACGGCCATGATCCGGACGCAATTACTCAAGCCATCAACGGAGCTCATGAAACAAAAGATAAGCCCTCGTTGATTGCCTGTAAAACGGTAATTGGTTTTGGTTCACCCAACAAAGCAGGAACCTCTGCAACACATGGTGCCCCACTTGGTGATGCTGAAATTGCAGCAACTCGTAAAGCTTTAAACTGGCCTCATCCTGCTTTTGAAATACCTGAAGCAGTCGAAAGTGCGTGGCGCATGGTTGGTTCTATTAAGAGTGCTAAAATGGAAGCCTGGTCTAAGCGTTTGGAAGAGTCCGGACGCAAAGTTGAATTCGATCGGCTGATTTCCGGAACTTTGCCGGAAAATTGGCAAGCTCCTTTACAGGATTTTAAACGCAGTCATTCTGCAGAAAAAACAAAAATTGCATCACGCAAAGCAAGTCAGGAAACACTGCATGTATTAGCAGAGGCTATTCCGGAACTAACCGGTGGCTCTGCAGATTTAACAGGATCCAATTTAACAAAGGCCAATTCCCAAAAGCCAATAACACCAACTGATTTTTCCGGATCCTATATTTATTATGGAGTACGTGAACACGGAATGGCAGCAGCTATGAATGGGTTTGCTCTGCACGGAGGTTTCGTTCCGTATGGAGGAACATTTTTAGTTTTTGCTGATTATTGCCGTCCTGCAATACGTTTGTCTGCCTTGATGGGACTCAGGGTAATTTACGTCATGACGCATGACTCAATCGGTCTGGGCGAAGATGGTCCGACTCATCAACCTGTAGAACATCTGGCTAGTTTGCGTGCAATTCCAAATTTAAACCTATACAGACCCTGTGATGTTGTTGAAACAGCAGAATGCTGGGAGGCAGCACTGTCAACAGACGCGACTCCTTCTGTGCTTTCTCTTTCACGTCAAGGGTTATCCTGTCTGCGCACAGAATATGTAGAAGAAAATTTAAGTGCAAAAGGTGGATATGTTTTGGCAGCAGCAGTTGCTGAACGGCAGGTAACAATAATTGCTTCCGGCTCAGAAGTCTCTCTTGCACTTGAAGCCCGTGTGCAACTGGCTGAAGCTGGAATTTCAGCAGCAGTAGTATCCATGCCCTGTCTCGATTTATTTGAATCACAGGACAAAGATTACCGTCTACAGGTTGTGCCATCCGGAATTCCGGTAGTTGTAGTTGAAGCTGCCATTGAGCAGGGTTGGGGGCGTTATCTTGGTTCAGATGGAGAATTTGTTGGGATGAATAGTTTCGGTGCCTCAGCACCAATTAACGAATTATTTGAACATTTTGGAATTACTACAGAAAATGTGGTGGAGGCAGCCAAAAGAATTACTAATAATTAGGCGCCCGGAACATTAATAAAATCAAGAAAACATTTTGAGTTTATTGACCATCTGTGCGTTATTTAATTTAACTTTAAATTTGAGACTAAATTATGGCTTTAATATCTTTAAGACAATTACTGGATCATGCAGCAGAAAACAGCTATGGAGTACCAGCGTTTAATGTCAACAACATGGAGCAAATTCAGGCAATCATGAAGGCAGCAAAGGCTACTGATTCACCGGTAATCCTGCAGGCCAGTCGAGGTGCGCGTTCATATGCAGGTGATATATTTTTGCGTCACCTGTTTGATGCTGCAGTTGAAATGTATCCTGATATTCCAATTTGTATCCATCAGGATCACGGCAACAACTTCGACACATGTCTCTCAGCAATGGCAAATAATTTTACCAGCGTAATGATGGACGGCTCGCTGGAAGCTGACGCAAAAACTCCAGCTACTTATGAATATAATGTTGCAATTAGTTCTAAAGTGACAGAAGTTGCACACAAGATTGGAGTTTCTGTTGAGGGAGAACTGGGTTGTCTGGGCTCACTCGAAACAGGTGAAGGAGAGAAAGAAGACGGGCATGGTTTTGAAGGTAAATTGTCACAGGATCAACTGTTGACGGATCCGGACCAGGCTGCTGATTTTGTCCAACAGACACAGGTTGATGCGCTTGCGGTCGCTATTGGAACATCGCATGGTGCCTACAAATTCACCAGAAAACCTGATGGAGATATTCTGGCTCTGAATGTGGTCAAAGCAATAAACAAAAAACTGCCCGGCCTGCATATGGTAATGCACGGTTCAAGTTCGGTCCCACAGGAACTTCAGGACGTGATCAATGCCAATGGTGGTGAAATGCCTCAAACATGGGGTACGCCGGTAGCTGAAATTGTAGAGGGCATCAAGTATGGAGTTCGTAAAGTTAACATTGATACTGATTGCCGCATGGCTATTTCAGGTCAGATCAGAAAAGTACTTTTGGAAAATAAAGCAGAATTTGATCCGCGCAAATACACAAAACCTGCTACTGAAGCCATGCAGGTTGTTTGCGAGTCTCGTTATGAAGCTTTTGGAACTGCAGGCAATGCTTCAAAAATTAAAGTTCTTCCTCTGACTGGAATGGCTGAGCGTTACAGTTCTGGAGAGTTGGATCAAAAAATCAACTAATGTGCAGTGTTGATATACTAATAATCTAAATTTAAATGAGAAGACTATGTTAAATCAAACAGATCGTTATGCCAACTTGAGCCTGCAGGAAGAAGACCTGATTGCAGGCGGTAAGCATGTATTGTGTGCCTACAAGATGAAGCCGAAAAAAGGTTTTTTTGATTACATTGGGACTGCCGCACACTTTGCTGCAGAATCTTCTACAGGCACCAATGTAACGGTGGTTACCACCGATGATTTTACCCGTAGCCTCGATGCTCTTGTTTACGAAATTGACGAGGAAAAAGAATTAATGAAAATTGCTTACCCAGTCGATTTGTTTGATCTGAATATGATCGATGGTCGTGCAATGATAGTTTCTTTCTTAACTCTGGCAATTGGCAACAATCAGGGCATGGGTGATGTTGAGTATTCGAAAATGCTGGATTTTTATTTTCCGCCAAAATACTTGCGTCTCTATGACGGACCAGCAATGAACATCGTGGATATGTGGCGTATCTTAGGTCGGCCTCTGGAAAATGGCGGCATGGTTGTAGGCACTATCATCAAACCGAAACTGGGTTTGCGTCCAAAACAATTTGCAGATGCCTGTTACAATTTCTGGTTGGGTGGAGATTTTATTAAAAATGATGAACCACAGGGTAATCAGGTTTGGGGGCCGTTACGTGAAGTAGTGCCTCTCATTCGTGAAGCCATGGAAAGAGCACAAGAAGAAACAGGAGAGTCTAAACTGTTTTCCTTCAACATAACAGCAGATGACCACTATGAAATGCTGCGCCGCGGTGAATTTATTTTGGAAACATTTGGAGAATTGTCAGAAAATCTGGCGTTCCTTGTCGATGGTTATGTCGGTGGTCCAGGTATGATTACAACCGCACGGCGGAATTTCCCAAATCAGTTTTTGCATTACCATCGCGCAGGTCATGGTGCCGTTACTTCGGAACAGTCTGACCGTGGTTATAATATGTTGGTTCACATGAAAATGGCACGTCTGCAAGGTGCTTCAGGAATCCATACGGGTACAATGGGTTACGGTAAAATGGAAGGTGGTCCTGCTGATAAAATAATAGCCTATATGCTGGAACAAGACTCTGTTGAGGGTTTGTATTATCATCAGGAGTGGGAAGGAATGAAGGCCACTACGCCAATTATTTCCGGCGGAATGAATGCTATTCGTTTACCGGGGTTCTTCGAAAACTTAGGTCACTGCAACGTCATACAAACTTCCGGAGGCGGTGCACTGGGTCATAAAGATGGTATAGTTGCCGGAGCAATTTCCCTGCGGCAGGCTTTTCTGGCCTGGCAGTCAGGTGTTAATTTGGTGGATTATGCCAAAGAACATCATGAACTGAAGGGTGCTTTTGAAACATTTGCTGATGATGCTGACAGTATATATCCTGAATGGCGGAAAAAATTAGGACTTTGAATTTTGAAAAATAATTAAATCTTTATATGAAGCAGATAAAAATTTCTCCCTCAATTCTTTCAGCAGATTTTTCCCGTCTGGGGGATCATGTGCGGGAAGCAGAAGCTGCCGGAGTTGATTATATTCATGTGGATGTGATGGACGGACATTTTGTGCCTAATATTACAATTGGACCATTGATCGTAAAAGCCTTACGTCCGGTAACGGAACTACCGCTGGATGTGCATTTGATGATTGAAAATCCGGAGCTCTTTATTGAAGACTTTGCCAAAGCAGGTGCAGATATAATTACTGTCCACCAGGAAACATGCCCACACCTGCATCGAACCATTCAGCAAATCCATGATTTAGATGTTAAGGCTGGTGTCAGTCTCAATCCTTCCACTCCAGTCTGCACTTTAGCAGAAATAATTGCTGAAGTTGAGTTGGTACTGGTGATGTCAGTAAATCCCGGCTTTGGAGGACAGTCCTACATTTCATTATGTACAGAGAAAATACGAAAATTGCGTGCAATGTTAGACGAATGTGGTTCTGCTGCTGATTTAGAAGTCGATGGTGGAGTCAATGTCAGCACTGTTAAAGAAGTTATTGCTGCAGGAGCAAATGCTTTTGTTGCTGGTTCCGCAGTTTTTAATGACAAAAACTCTGTAGCTGAAAATGTGCGTCTGCTCCGTAATGAGTTGCTTTCTTCCTGAAGAAACACTTTATTCTAGCCAATCAAATATTGAAAAAGCTGGAACCTTGTAGAGAAAAAAGGGATAGTTAACAACAGAGATTGCCTTATTGAGTACGAGTTTTTAGCATTTCCGTGACTCCGAAGTTTTCCTATGTCAACTAATTCCTGTCTTAACATTGTAATTGCCGACAAGAACTCACTGTTGGTCAAGGGACTGACGGAGATGTTCAAGCAGGATGAGCGTTTTGATGTACGGGCAACGGCTACAGATGGAGAATTGTTTTTGCAACTGGTCGACCGTCTTAGTTTTGATGTAGGTATAATCGGCTGGAAAATGCCGTTTTCCGATGGCCGTCAGGTGCTGACAAAATTACGAGAACGAGGAAGCTCAGTACGTGTGGTTGTTTATAGTGGTGCCAATGTAGCCCATCAGGTTCGTGCATTAGGTGGAGCAGGTTTTTATTCAAAAGCAAAATCACCTGAAGGCTTGATTGAGGTGATTTCCCAAGTGGGGCAGGGAAACAGTATCTTTCCTTTTGAACCGCTTGAAGCAAAAAACACCGCCAGTCTTCCAAGTTTAACTTCAAGGGAATTGGAAATTCTTGAAATATTGACTCAAGGATACTCCAACAGGCAAATTGCGAGGAAGTTTGAAATCTCTACTAACACCGTTAAATTCCACCTGAAAAACTTATATGAAAAGGCTCAGGTGGATAACCGTACTCAAGCGGTTGCTTTTTATAACCAATTCTACAAAGAGGAATTATGACTAAAATATTTTTTATTTCGCTGGGATTACTTATTGCCGGAACACTCAACGCAGCAGAAGGGCTTCAGCCCTATTTGTTGTTTGGTGACAGTGGACAAACGGTAACAGAGACAAACAAATCTCTTTCAACAGCATTAAGTGCTACCGGATTTGAGGTGCTGGGAGAATACTCTCCAGCTGAATCTGCGGAACGTAGTGTGCTTGTTATTTCGCATCCGGAACTGCTGTCCGCTTTGGCTGCTCTGCGTCCGAGTGCCGGATTTTTTTCTGCAATCAGAATTGGCTTAATATCTGTGAATGGTCAAACCCTTATTTCGCTGCAGAATCCTGAATACTGGGGAAATGCTTATCTGCAGGATGAATATACAAAAATTGAATCGGTTGTTAACAGTTTAAAGCTCAAAATAAGTAATATTATCTTGGATACTTTCCCAAGTGCAACTCAAACTAGTGGTTATGGCTCCAGTCAGAATTTTACTCAGGATGATCTTCGTGAGTATCATTATATGTTCGGGATGCCCTACTTTGAAGATAATGTGCTGCTGGGAGAATTTGGATCACATCTGGAGGCAGTGGCTGCAATTGAAAAAAATCTAAAGACATCCACAACATGCAGCAAAGTATTTGTCCGTGACCTGCCGGGAAAAGAAGTCAGACTCTACGGAATTGCACTGAAGGGTGAAACAGGTGAAGGACAATTTGTACCAATTATTGATATTGGCGAACAAAAACATGTGACTTTTTTGCCATACGAGTTGCTGGTAACGGGCAAGCAAGTCTATATGCTCCACGGCCGATTCCGCATTGCACTCAGTTTTCCGGACCTGACGATGGGTACATTCAGTAAAATCATGTCTACTCCAGGTGAAATTGAGGACCTGCTGAGTTCGCTGACTAAGTAAGTTTTTTTAATTCTGTCTGTATCTGCTCTGTTGATGTAAAACAGAGCAGGTGCAGATCTTTACTCATTTCCAGTTTTGCTTCGCATTTATTTGCGATTCTCCTTTTTAGTCATTCCGGTTATAGCTCTTAAAAACGGAAGACTAATTCTTAATTTCCTTCTACGTAAATTTACGTCTGCCGGAAAAAAATTCAAGTAGTAAAATAAGATTGTGGTGTATTAAATTATTAATACTCATGTATTTTTAGCTGTATTTCTAACTGACCTGCATTACAGGAGGAAAAATGAGCTCTGCCATTAAAAGACATCACATTGACCTGCTTGATGAACCTGTCCTGCCAATTAATAAGCGCGGAACTGAAATTTTGCGTGATCCTCTACTGAATAAAGGCACAGGTTTTCCTGATAGTGAGCGTGATGAATTAGGAATTAGAGGATTAGTACCACCGCAAGTTGTCAGCATTGACGATCAGGTACAAAGGGTGATGGATAATTATCGGAGAAAAACCAACGATCTCGAGCGTTACATTCATCTTGAAGCACTTCATGACCGCAATGAGACTCTATATTATCGAGTACTGCTGGAACACATAGATGAACTGACACCAATCATTTATACTCCGGTGGTTGGACAAGCCTGTCAATATTTTGGACATATTTACCGCCGGACACGAGGAATGTATTTTGCGTCAAGTAACCGTGGTTATTTCAAAGAGATGGTCAACAATTGGCCTGAAGATGAAATTGATATCATCGTGATCACAGACGGCAGCCGCATCTTAGGTTTAGGTGATCTGGGCAGCAACGGAATGGGAATCCCGATAGGCAAGTTGTCGCTTTACGTTGCTTGTGCGGGTATTTATCCCTGCAAAACATTACCAGTAATGTTGGATGTGGGTACCAACAATCACGATTTACAAAACGATATTCTCTATCTGGGAGAAAAACATAATCGTTTGACGGGCCGAGAGTTTGATGAAATGGTTGAGGAATTTGTCAATGCAGTCACCAAACGCTGGCCAAAAGTTTTGATCCAGTTTGAAGATTTTACTAATGATCATGCATTCCCTTTGTTGGAACGTTACCGTAACCGGAATTTGTGTTTTAACGATGATATTCAAGGCACAGGTGCAGTGGCTTTAGCAGGTATTCTAAGTGCTTTAAGGGTAACTGGTCAATCATTGTCAGAACAACGTTTTATTTTTTTAGGAGCTGGTTCTGCTGCAGTAGGAATAGCAGACATGATTGTTTCAGGAATGGTTGAAGAAGGTTTGTGTGAAAATGAAGCAAGGAAACAGTTTTGGTTGTTCGATTCACAGGGTCTGGTAACACAAAACAGAATCGATAAATTAGCAGTACACAAAATTCCTTATGCACAAAGTTCGAAGTCAATAGACTCACTGCTTGAGGTGGTTCGTCAGGTAAAACCAACTGCGTTGATTGGGGTCAGCAAGCAGGCTGGAGCTTTTACGGAAGAAGTGATTAAAGAAATGCAGAGTCACGTTAGGCGTCCCTTGATCATGGCTCTCTCAAACCCTACCTCCAAATCAGAGTGTACTGCTGAACAAGCCTTTAAATGGACTGCAGGAAAAGTTTTGTTCGCAAGCGGGAGCCCCTTTGCTCCAGTCACCATTGAAGGTAAAGTATACGTGCCGGGACAGGGAAACAATATGTATATATTTCCGGGGGTTGGACTGGGGGCTGTTAGCTGTCACTCACGCAGTGTCACCGATAGTATGTTCTATGTTGCAGCTAAAACCCTGTCGGAACTCGTTACAAGGGAAGAATTAGAGGTAGGAAAGCTTTATCCTGATTTAAAAACAATTCGTGAAATTTCGTCACAGATCGCTGCTGCTGTCTGTAAAGTTGCTTTTGAGGAAGGATTAGCGCAGATCGAACGTCCGGAAAATATGCTGGAATATGTTAAGGAGAGAATGTACCAGCCGCACTATGTACCTTACAAGGCAGTTTGATTTAGTATATTATTAATCATATTTGCTAACATTGATACCCGCGTTAACCTGGACGTCCGTCAATCCTCGGAGCTGTGAGGATGGGAAAATAGTTCCAGAGGAAAAAGCTGAATGCAAGCATCCAAATAATTCCTGAGAGTAAAATCCAGGTGCCGTAATTTATTGGAAAAATTCCAGGTGCTGCGACACGGATTAGAGCAGAGACAAATAGTAATGCAAATGCTGTTATGGTTAACCGGGGTGGATCGAGTGGACGCCCTGCATGTCCCAGCGAGACTCTGGCCATCATGCCGAGTGTAACCATGCCGATTCCTCCGGCGGTAAATGCATGAGTGGCGAGAAAAGACAGAATACCTCCAAATTTTGAAAGGGTAGTAAGTCCGTAACCTACGACAATCCAGGCATAACCAAGATGCAGTATCCAGAGCAGAGGTGATTTCCAAACTCTCACATCATGCCAGCCGAAAAGTCGTACTGCATGCAGCAGAGCTGCTAATCCAGCCATGAATCCCAGTATTCCAGGAGATAGACTTAATATTTCTCCAGCTATCAGCAATATTGACAAGCCAACCGCTCCCCATTCCACTGGTTTCCAGATTTTGGTGGTAGCTTCCGGCAGTGCACTCTGGGTGAAAAATGGGATAACCCTTCCGCCCATCAATACTATTATTAGAATGATCAGATTCAGCATCATCGTAGTACCAAAAGCAGTCTCTGAAACTGCATAACCGAGCTGACGTAGATGCACTTCTGCATTTGCAAGAGACATCACACCCAAAACTACTAGGAATCCATAGTTTCTTACGTTTTTAGAGCGTATGATTGGTATTCCGATAACAGTCAGGACTACAGGTAAAAAGGCCCAGTCTGTAACGGCAATCAACCAATCAGGAAATAATTGAGGGAAAAAAGGAAAGATTCGTCCACAAAGCCATAAGAGAACTAATGCCGCCAGTGGTTTCCCACTCGGCATTGGCTGATTAACCCAATTGCGAACTGCAGTAAGTAGAAAACCGGCAATGACTGCAGTTGCATAACCGAAAAGCATTTCGTGACTGTGCCAGCTGGTTGGATCATAGTAATTGGGAAGTGCTGCTCCCCAGCTGTAGCTGATAATCCGTAAAAGCATCATTAAAACTGCAGACAGTCCTGCCAGCAAAAAAAATGGGCGGAAACCTAACCCAAGAACTGCCATATTATTCACGGCGTTCCCCAATTTTTTCATCTGGTCTGGTAACTTCGCTGATACGTACGCCAAAACGCTCATTAACTACTACTATCTCTCCACGTGCCATCAATCTGTTGCCCACAACAATATCCATTGGTTCTCCAACTACTTTATCGAACTCAACTATGGTGCCTTTCTTCAAGTTCAAAACATCTTGTACAGTTTTCTTGGTTCGTCCAATTTCGACGTTGATCAACAAAGGAACATCTTCAATAAATTTAATATGATGAAAAATTTCTTCAATTTCCGGTTCTAAACCTAACATCAAATTTTCCTCTGCAATTGGTTATAATTCATGGTGATAACATTACAAATATCAGCAAGTCAATGATAATTTGGTTCGCCGTATTTGCAGACAGCAGACAGGTCTGGAGTATTGATCATTTGTTAGAATAGAAAGTCAATGCTGTTTCAGTCCTGCAACACACTAGTACATTAGAGTAGTTTATACATTCACAAGAATAAAGATCTGTGCAGATTATATGCCTCTCCCTGAACTATCAGCCGCCACTCAAACAAGATTGTTCATGATGTATCTTTTGCGGTCAGCAGTATTGCTTCCCATGTAGAAGTTAAGCAGTTCCGGAATCTCATGAGTATGTTCGACTCCAACTGGAACCGCCCGCATGTTATTGCCAATAAACTGGCCGAATTCTTTTGGAGATATTTCACCAAGTCCCTTAAAGCGGGTGATCTCAAAATGAGTTCCTTTTTGCAATTTTTCTGAGGCCATATTTTTTTCTACTTCGTTATAACAATATTGTGTTAATTTCTGGTTTCGTACACGAAATAGCGGTGTTTCAAGAATGTATATGTGGCCCTGTAATACCAGCGGCTCGTAAAACTGTAAAAAGAAAGTCAGCAGCAAATTACGGATGTGCAGGCCGTCTACATCAGCATCAGTTGCAATAACAACTTTGTTGTAACGCAGATCATCAAGTGAGTCCTCAATCCCGAGGGCTTTCATGACGTTGTACAGTTCAAGGTTTTTGTAAATGGCTTCTTTACGCAGTCCATGACAATTGAGCGGCTTTCCTTTGAGACAAAAAACGGCCTGAGTATAAACGTCCCGCGCACTGATCATACTCCCACCGGCAGACATTCCTTCTGTAATAAAAACTGTGCTGTCTTCCGCCTTTTCGTTTTTGTCACCTAAATGAAATTTGCAGTCCTTGAGATTTGGAATTGTCAGTGCAGATTTTCTTGCATTTTCTCTGGCAGCTTTTTTAACATTACTCAGTTCCTTGCGGATGCGCTCATTGGCCTGAATCTTTTGTTTGAGTGGTTCTGCTACTGCGGGGTTTTTGTAGAGGAAATCTACAAATGTATCGCGAACCAGCGGCATCAGCCATGAACGCAAATCAGAGTTGCCTAACTTGTTTTTTGTCTGAGACTCAAACACCGGTTCCTGGACCTTGATGGCCACGGCACCGACAAGTCCGTCTCTGATATCCGGACCCTCAAAACTAGAGTTAAAAAACTGATTTACGCCCTTGAGAATTCCTTCCCGAAATGCTGAAAGGTGTGTGCCCCCGTCGTTAGTGTGGTGCCCGTTTACATAGCTGAAATATTCTTCACCATAACGTTCTGTATGTGTCAATGCAATCTCTAACTGGGTATTTTGACAGTGTACAATCTCATAAAGATTGGCATCATTTACCTCTTCCTGCAGCAGATCCAGTAAGCCGTTTTCAGATTTAAATTTTTCTCCATTGAGAGTAATCGTCAGCTTTCTGTTGAGGTAAGCATAGTTCCAGAGTTGTTTGCGGATAGTGCCGAGGTCATAGCTGTAATTTGGAAAAAGTTTTGCGTCCGGAGTAAAGCTGATTTTTGTTCCGTTGCTTTCATTTGTATCATTTGCAAGAGGCTGAATTATTAATTCTCCGGATTTAAACTGGGCAGAAAGTAATTTTTTTTCGCGGAAAGAGGTTACTTCAAAATGCTCTGAAAGTGCATTGACTGCTTTTGTGCCAACTCCATTCAGGCCTACGCTGAATTGAAAAACCTCATCATTATATTTTGCGCCGGTGTTGATAATTGAAACACACTCCACCACCTTCCCTAAAGGAATACCGCGGCCAAAATCACGAATATCGACTACTCCATTTTCGATGTGAATGTCGATACGTTTCCCGAAACCCATGATAAATTCGTCAATGGAGTTATCTACAATTTCTTTAAGTAATACGTATATACCATCGCTGGGGTGAGAACCGTTTCCTAAACGGCCAATATACATGCCTGGACGTAAACGGATATGTTCAAGGGATGAAAGCGTGAGAATTTTGCTTTCGTCATAAACGATCTCTTTTACTGGGGTCATTGTCTTTCCATGACTGATTAGCATTCAATTGCATCTTCTCTTCTATCCAAAAGAGAGATTTGCCGGTAATCTGAAAGCAAAAAAACCGGTTGTACTCTTATTACACTATAAGCAATCACAAGGGTTTTGTCAAAATTTGCTATCAATGAAAATAATAGCTTCTGAAAATTTCTATTTGTAATTGCACAAAATGTCTCTATTAATCAAAAATTATGCTGGAAAATTCTGTTGAGACAAATTTCCAATTGTATTCAAATTGTAAATGCTATTGACAATCAGCATAATTTATTCGGAGGGGACAGTAATGGCAATGAGGTCGATGTTATTGCAGAATGGGAAGCAATAATAAAACCAATTGAAATCAAATCCGGAAAAACTTTGACATCAGAGTCATTTTCTGGATTAAAAAATGGATGGACTTGGCAAAAAAAACAGACGAATCTCCCACTCTCATTTGCGGTGGAAAAGAAAAATATATGCAGTATGGAATTCAAGTGAAAGGTTGGAAAAAAGTGTAAATATTGAATAAAGCCACATTTCATAATTTGACATCAAGGAGAGCATAGGCTATCCTCTACGGTATTAACACTAAATGTACCTCAACAGACTAAGATTTAACTTCAACAACAATTTCCGTTGACATAAAGCACTCATGAAATCTTTGATTGAAGATTTGCAAACTCCAAAACACAATCTAAATGATTTCTTTGAATTGACTAAAAGAGTCTTGAATTACTTGCCAGATGTAATTTCAGAAACCAGAGAAGTCAATGGTTATTTGATATTGACTTCTTCAATCGCTGGAACCATAAAATATGCTCGCCCAATTAACAAACAATTATTCATTTTTAAAAACAAAGATTTTGAAAGGGAATTTAATAAGTTTGGAAATATTCTAAAAACAATTAAAAGAAAAAAATTCCAAAATCCAATTCATGAATATGAAATAATTGATAAAATTGCTTATACGATACAGCAATCTGTTGGCATTGGTTTAGATTTTCTCAGTAATCCTAATAGTGCCAGAAAACATGTTGGAAATCGCTTTGAGGAGCTCATTCGATTAAGGGCATCTCTAAAAACCCATTTTGATTGAATTTTCTTAAATAATGTTTGTATAAC
>JACNJW010000039.1 GCA_014382365.1 SAR324 cluster bacterium | reverse complement strand
CCGGAGGACAATTGGCCTTTTCCGATTATTGTCTTGGAGCGACAAAACCAAGTCCAGAATTTAAAGACTATTTACGGGAACGAAATTATTCATTACTCAATGTTGCAGATTACACAGCTTTGCTGAAAAAAGCTGGATTTACGAATATTATTGGAAAAGACAAAACAGACCTTTTTATCCAGACCCTGAAACAAGAATTGCATAATTTGGAAAAAGTGACCTTGAATAATCAGGAGAAAAGCTCCCTGCGCCAAGTCTGGCAGGAAAAACTAAAACGTGCTGAACGTGGAGAACAAAGTTGGGGCTGGTTTTACGGGGAAATCCCATAATGAAAGTTGAGAATAGCAAAAGAATTGAAGCCCTGACTTTTTGGCAAAAACCGATTTGCTTTGAACCTCTCGAAGGCGGAATCACTAACCAGAATTTCCGAGTCGAACATGGTGTAGACACATTTTTTGTCCGGCTTGGAGAAGATATTCCGGAACACGGAGTTTACCGCTTTAACGAACTGGCGGCGAGCCGTGCGGCTTTTGCCTGCGGGATTTCTCCGGAAGTCGTTCATGAGGAATCCGGAGCAATGGTCCTCCGTTTCATTGTAGGTAAGACACTTGAAACGGAAAATCTGCGGGACCACTCCACCATGCAAAAAGTTGTTTCTCTGCTGAAAAAGTGCCACCTGGAAATGCCCCAACATCTTCCGGGAAGCACTTTAATTTTTTGGGTTTTTCAGGTACTGCGGGGTTACGCAAAAACTTTGCGTGACGGAAAAAGCAGGATGATTCCGGAACTTTCCAGATTTATGGAAATTAACAGTCAACTGGAAAAAACAGTTGGTGCAGTTGATTTGCGCTTTGGACACAATGATTTGCTCGCAGGAAATTTTATTGACGATGGTCAAAGGTTATGGCTGTTTGACTGGGATTATGCGGGTTACAACAGCCCATTATTTGATTTGGCAAATCTGGCTTCGAATAATGAATATTCTGAAAATCTAGAGCAGCAGCTATTGGAAATATACTTTGAAGTATCTGTTAGCGAAGATTTGTGGAAACGCTATTTTGCAATGAAATGTGCTTCTTTGCTGCGTGAAGCAATGTGGAGTATGGTTTCTGAAATACACTCCACACTAGATTTTGATTATGTAAACTATACCACCGAAAACTTGAAGCGTTTTGAAAATACTTATGAAAACTATAAATTTTTATGACTAACAAATTACCAGATCAGGCACAAATTATCGTCATCGGCGGCGGAATTATCGGCTGCAGTGTAGCTTATCATCTGGCGAAAGAAGGCGCGAAAGATGTGCTTTTGTTGGAGCGGGGACAATTGACTTGCGGCAGTACTTTTCATGCGGCTGGTTTGGTCGGACAATTGCGCAGTTCCGCCAACATTACCCGTGTTTTGAAAAACAGCGTGGAACTTTACCGGAACATTGAAACAGAAACCGGACAAGCCACCGGCTGGAAAATGAACGGCGGTTTGCGTTTAGCTTGCAGCAAAGAACGCTGGATAGAACTTAAACGTCAAGCCACAACAGCTCACAGTTTTGGTTTGAAAATGGAGTTGCTCAGCCCAAACGAGGCGCAAAAATTGTGGCCGCTGATGGAAGTCAAAGATGTGATCGGTGCGGCATTTTTACCAACCGATGGACAGGCTAATCCAGCGGACATCACACAAGCACTGGCCAAAGGCGCACGGATGCGCGGCGTAACTATTGCCGAAGAAACTGCGGTAACGGGCATTCGTTTGGAAAACGGAAAGGTCGCCGCCGTGCAAATCGAAGATGGCGAAATTTTGTGTGAAACAATCGTCAACTGCGCCGGACAATGGGCCAATGAACTCGGAAAAATGGCGGGGGTAACTGTGCCTTTGATTTCAGTGGAACATCAGTATTTAATCACTGAAAAAATTGCTGGCGTGACTCCGGATTTGCCGACTTTACGGGACCCGGATAAGCTGACATATTGGAAGGAAGATGTCGGCGGTTTGGTGATGGGCGGTTACGAACCGAATCCGCTGGTGTGGCCGTCTGGTGCGGGAAGCTCCGGAGGAAAAATTCCGGAAGATTTTATTTTTCAATTACTTCCGGAAAATTATGAACATTTTGAGCAGTTGATGCTTCCGGCGGTTGAGCGTGTTCCGGCTTTGGAAAATGCGGGAATCCGGAAATTTATTAACGGCCCCGAATCCTTTACTCCGGACGGAAATTTTATTTTGGGCGAAGCTCCGGAAGTCAAAAATTATTTTGTCGGTGCTGGTTTTAATGCGTTTGGAATCGCCGCTGCCGGAGGCGCAGGCAAAGCATTGTCCGAATGGATTTTAGCCGGAGAACCGCCGCTCGATTTGTGGGTTGTGGACATCCGCCGTTTCAGTAAAATTCATCAAAATCGTGATTGGGTT
Organism: SAR324 cluster bacterium; assembly: GCA_014382365.1. GTDB lineage: Bacteria > SAR324 > SAR324 > SAR324 > NAC60-12 > Arctic96AD-7. The sequence goes on along the minus strand of JACNJW010000039.1, from coordinate 261,883 downwards.
CGCAACCGCACTTTGGAACTTTACGGCAAACATTACACCCTCAGTTGGCCTCACGAAGAACACGAGAGCGGACGTCCTTATTTGACTTCACCGATTTATGAAAAGTTGAAAAATCAAGGGGCGTGTTTCGGCTCAAAATTGGGTTGGGAACGTCCGAATTGGTTTGCTCCGGAGGGGATTGAGGCACGTGATGTTTATTCTTACGGAAGGCAAAATTGGTTTCCGTATGTCGGCGAAGAACATCGGGCGGTGCGTGAAAAAGTAGCGATTTTTGACCAAAGTTCTTTTGCAAAATTCCGCATCATCGGCATTGATGCAGAAAAAGCACTTTCCAGGATTTGTGCCAACAATGTCGCCAAACCTTACGGAACCTTGACTTACACCCAACTTCTCAATTCCAAAGGCGGCATCGAATGTGATTTGACGGTGGCCCGTTTGGCGGCTGATGAATTTTATTTGGTGACCGGAACCGGATTCCGAACACACGATGCGGCATGGATTCAGAGCCAATTCCTTTCAGAAGAAAAACCGGAACATCCGGTGCGGGTAGAATTACACGACATCACCGAAGAATGGGCGACTTTTTCTTTGATGGGACCGTTAGCCCGTGAAGTACTTTCGCTAGTAACAGAAAGTGATTTAGAAAATGAAAATTTCCCGTTTGGAACTTGCCGCACTATTGAAATTAAAGAACAATTCGCACCGGACGTTCCGGCTGTTTTGGCTTTGCGAGTTACTTATGTGGGCGAATTGGGTTGGGAACTGCATTTTCCACGCAATTCTGCCGAGTCGGTTTATGATGTTTTGATGGAAGTCGGAAAGGATTTCGGAATTGTGAATGCCGGTTATCGGGCGATTGAGTCCTTGCGTTTGGAAAAAGGCTATCGTGCTTGGGGCGCAGACATCACGGCGGACACCACACCTTTTGAAGCCGGATTGGGCTGGGCCGTCAAACTGAAATCCGGAACTGAATTTATCGGACGCGAGGCTTTGTCGGCCAAACAAAAACTGCCTTTGGAAAAACGGTTGGCCTGTTTCACGATTGATGATCCGGATGTGGTACTTTTGGGTCGTGAAACAATTTACCGCAACGGCAAAATCGTGGGCTGGTTGACAAGTGGAGGTTGGGGTTACACCGTAAATCAAAACATCGGTTTCGGTTACGTTCATAATCCTAAAGGCGTTGACGACGAATTCTTAAATTCCGGAACTTACGAATTGGAAGTAGCTGCAGTTCGCCTTCCCTGTAAACTCCAGCTGGGTCCACTCTATGATCCAAAAATGGAGCGGGTACGTCAATGATTAACCGTGGTTATCTCTACGTAATCGTCTGCGCCTCTTCTTTTGGACTGATAACTACGTTGGCCAAACTGACTTATGATGAGGGTGCCTCACCACAAACAGTTGTTTTTTTCCGCATCCTGGCAGGAAGTCTGCTGATGGGTAGCTGGTCTGCATTTTCTCACAGAAATAAGCTGAGCTTGGTGCTAAATCAAAGTCTGAATGTGGCAAATATACCAGTTGCAATATTAGTTTTCGTGATTGGATTTTGCATTGCAGGAATGAGTTTAGGATATTTAGGCTCAGTAAAATACATCCCCGTCAGCCTTAGTGTATTGCTGTTCTTTACCTTTCCATTTTGGGTTTTGCTATTTAATTTTATCATTCACGGAACTGTAGTCAGTCGGATAAAACTCTTTGCCTTTGGTCTCGCATTTTCCGGACTGGCTATCTGTCTTGGTCCAAGCTGGGAAGTACTTGACTGGCGTGGAATTACCCTCGTGCTGGGTGGATCCTTGTGTTCTGCAGGAATGATTGTTGGTGCAACAAAAGCAACAAAACTTATTCCCACAACAGATTTAGTTTTTTTATCTAACACAATAGGAGTTATCATTGTGGGTCTTATTCTGTATCTCACAGACTCATTTTCGTTGAATCAGACTTCCTGGGGATGGACTGGAATTGCCGCAATTTGCATCTTATTTGTCATAGGTCAGCTTTCTTTATTTGCAGCCACAAAAGCCATCGGATCTGCGCAAACGAGTCTCATGTTGAATATTGAGCCTTTGGTTTCAATTGCTGCGGCTATTTTACTGCTTGGAGAAAGTTTAATCCTCTCTCAAACGCTGGGTGTTGCTGTAATATTAGCTGCACTCTTGTTAGCAACTAACACTTCACATAGATTTAATTTTTCTGTTAAAAATAATTTATGATATTTGCTATCATTAATGCGGTCAAAATACTCTTCCAAAACCGTCATCTGGGCCCTTCATTAAATATTGTCATTCCAGCGAAAGCGGAAATCCAGGAACTTGTAATTATCTGAAATATTATTATTAGACCTGAGCGGATAATGACGAACAAGTTTAATTTTTAACTTTTTTCGAGTACATCATTTTAGGAAAATAACCATGTCAAAAACATCAAAGAGTGCTGCTGCGGAAGCTCAGGAATTAGAGAGAAGCTACAAACTTGCTGACATTGTCAAACAGCGTCAACACACTCTGACAACATTAGCTCTGCAACCGGGTGAAAAAGTTTTTGACATAGGTTGTGGTGTTGGATTCCTCACCCTTGAAATGGCACAGCAGGTTGGTAAATCAGGACAAGTAATCGGTTTTGATCAAAATCCGGAAATGATCAGTAATGCAAAAAAACGCTGTGAGGGCTTGCAGCAAGCAGAATTTCACCAAGGTGATGCCATTCAGTTGCCTGCGCAAGATCAAACTTTCGATGCGGTTTCCTGCACTCAGGTTTTGCTCTATGTCAAAGATGTTCCAAAAGTGCTTGCTGAAATGCGGAGAATTCTAAAACCGGGAGGGCGCATGGTTATTGTAGAAACCGATTGGCGCGGTGTTGTCTTAAACAGTGGAGATGATGCATTAACAAAGCAAATATTTGCTGCCTGGGATTCTGCCGTGCCCAGCCCTAATCTTCCAGTACATTTAGGACCTCTGTTGAAAAAACACGGCTTTTCTAACATTCAGGTAGAAGCTGTGCCGATCATAAACACGGAATATTCGCCAAATCATTTTTCCTGCGAGATGATGAAATGGATCACTAAAAATGCCGTCAAGCAAGGTGTGTTTAACGAAACTCAACGCAAAGAATTTTTGGCAGACCTTGAAGAGCGGGAACGTTCCGGAAGCTATTTCTTCTGTGTTAACCGTTTTCTCTTTTCAGCAAAATTATAGTGTCAATCAGTGAATAGGCTTGTCCTCCATTTCCAAATGTAAAGCGGAATCATTGTAAGAATTTGTCAGGGCAACTTCTTCATTCAGTTCCACGCCAAGTCCAGGTTCTGTAGAAGGAATCACATAGCCTGATTCCCATTGAATCGGCTGCTTGAGGATTTCTGCATGAAAACCATCCCAACGTTGAATACCTTCTAAAATCAAAAAGTTGGGTGAGCAGGTACTGAGTTGAATATTGGCCGCGCCTTCGATGGGACCGCAATATAGGTGAGGGGCAATTTGAGCATAAGTCGCCTCGGCCATGCCCGCAATTTTTTTGGCTTCCAAAATTCCTCCAACACGTCCGAGTGCAGGTTGTAAAATAGCTGCCGCTCCGGTTTCCAGCACACGGGCAAATTCGTATTTTGTGGTCAACCGTTCTCCGGTGGCAATTGGAATACTTGTTTTACGTGCAACCTTTGCCATTTCTTCCGGACGTTCCGGAGGAGTCGGTTCTTCAAACCACAGTGGATCGAAAGCCTCCAGACGTCGTGCTAACCGAATTGCTCCGGATGGCGTGAACTGACCATGAGTGCCAAAAAGTAAATCTGCTTGTGAACCAACTGCTTCACGAATCCGCCTGCAGAATAATTCGGAACGCTCCAAAGATTCCAGCGAAGGTTGACGTGGATCAAAAACGGAGTACGGCCCAGCCGGATCAAACTTAATTGCGCTGAAACCTTGTGCCACATATTCGGCTGCTGCTTCCGCGGCAAGATCAGGATCATTGTAAACATGCGGTTTATCTTCCGAAAAAACTGTTCCGTCTTGCGGATAGAGGTAAGTGTATGTACGTAATTTTTCGTGCACGCGTCCCCCGAGTAATTCATAAACCGGTTTGCCTACCGATTTTCCGCAAATGTCCCACAGCGCGATTTCAAGTCCACTTAAAACCCCCATCAGCGAAAGATCCGGACGCAAAGTGTAGCCGCGCCCATAAACATTGCGCCAGAGTTTTTCAATGTGGAAAGGGTCGCTTCCTTCAACGTGCCGCGCAAACACATCTTCGATCATTTTCACAATCACCTGCGGTGCGAAAGTTGCGCAGTAAACTTCACCCACTCCTTCGATACCGTCATCGGTTATCAGTTTGAGAAAAATGAAATAGCGTCCCCCAAAGTGCGGCGGCGGATTTCCAACCACAAATGTTTTTAAATCTTTGATTTTCACAAAATATTCCTAATTCAGAGTGCTGATCTGATGTTTGGTTTTTTCCAGGAAAGCCGGATTAATTTCAACTCCCCAGCCCGGTGCGTCCGGAATCTGGACTTTACCGTCTTTTGCCACTAAGGTCGGTTCATAGATGCCGGTTTGCCATGGATAATAATCCGCACCTTCAATTGAAAATTCAACATACGGGCCTGCGTTTTCCAAAGCACCCATCATGTGTAGTGTAAAAACCGTAACCAGCGAGAGATTGGCCGAATGAGGTGTGCAGACTAGTCCGGCCTGACGTGCCATTTCCGCAAGCTTGAGGGTACGTGTCAAACCACCGAGGTAGCAAATATCAGGCTGCACCACATCTACGGCCCGCATTTCAATCATTCTTTTCCAAGTCGCCAAATCACAATCCTGTTCGCCGCCAGTTACATCAAGTTTGAGTGCATCTGTGACCTGTTTTGTCCACTCCAGTTCCCAATAGGGACACGGTTCTTCAAAATGGCAGATTCCATTTTCTTCCAAAAGTCGACCAACCGAAATCGCCTTTTCCGGAGTATAACAACTGTTTCCGTCAACCAGCAGGTCCACATCATCACCGAGTGCTTTGCGGATTTCCGGAACGATTTCTTCGGTACGTCCGGGCCATTCATCCTCATCGTGTCCGCATTCTTTTCCTACCCGGAACTTGAAGGCATCATAACCGAATTCGTCTCGCAAACGTAAAAAACGTTCTGCTTCGGCTTGAGGTGTTATCTCACGTTTCATACTTGAAGCATAAACCCTGAAAGGTTTTGGGATTCCGTCAAGTAATTCGCATACACTTTTCTCTTCCAGTTTTCCACGTAAATCCCAGAGCGCTGTATCGAGTCCAGCGAGTGCCCGTCGCAAATAAGAACCGGGGAATTTGTGTTCACGCTCCGGAATTTCATTCACTAGACTTTCGATGTCCAGTGCATCTGCTCCCAGTGCATACGGTGCAATCTGACGATGCACCACCAACGACGTAATATCAGCGTTGTAGGGCGAAACCTGCCCCCAACCTTCGGAACCGTCTTTTGTACGTACCCGCACCAAGCCAACAAATTCATTGCTGAAAGTTTCGATGCTGCGGATTTCCAAGTTGTGTGAGTTCATGTTAGATAATAAATTCTGCAAACTGTTTTCATAGCAACTAGTATTTCAGCCGCTTTCATGAGGAACTGCGAAAATTATCCGCTATCAAACATAGCATTTCAAAAAGTATAGCATTGGCAACATGAGCAGTAATTTGGTTTGGAGCATCCTTGGTCGGCATCAGGCAGGCCACATCTCCCCCGATAATATTTCTACCCCGCATTCCCTGCAGCAGTTTCAGTACATCCGGCATCATGAAACCTTCAATTGCCGGTTCCAGGTTTGCAACTCCCGGAGCAACAGTTGCATCCAGGCAGTCAAGATCAAAGGTAATGTAAAGTGGTTTATCTCCTACTCGTTCGAGTATTATTTCCAAACATCGTTCCACACCGTATTCGTCGTACTGTTCTTTAGTAATGACTTCATATCCCAATTCATAACTGGAATCGAGCCAATCCAAAGTACGCGGATTGCCACGAATACCAATTTGCACACTGCTGGAAGCGTCAACAAAACCGTCACGTACCAAATAGCTACCCCAATGCGCTGCTGACTTTATTGCACCCAAAAAATGATCAAGCTGATGAAAGGTATCGGTGTGGGCGTCGAAATGCAGCAGAACGGCCTTCTCCCCACCGGTCAACTTTGAATTCGGTGAAGCAATTGCCTGCAAAATTCCTCCGGTTATAGAATGGTCACCGCCCACCGAAAGCGGACGGGCTTTATTTTCGGCAATTTGTTTGTAAAAATCAGTAATATGTTCAATGCACTTTTCATTGTTATTTGCTTCCGGAAGCGGAACATCACCCAGGTCGCGGATCTCACAAATATTCCACGGATCAAGCTCATATTTGAGGTGAGCACGTCTCCCCAGTGCAGAAATGTTTCTTACTGCTCTGGGACCTAAATGCTGATCCCGTTCTGTGGTTCCGTTTCCTGTACTGTGCGGAACTCCAACCAAAGCAATATCGCAGCCTTCAGAATCAGAGTTATATGGACAACGAAACAGAGTTGGGATTCCCCACCAGTTCAAGCCCTGCATCATAGCTTCATGGTCCCGTGTTTTTTTATCCATAATGTTTCCTTTTTCAGTTACTTTTAATTAATTTATAAAACTATTATGCGGAATCAAAAAACAATCACATTGCGGAGGGAGTCGCCTTGACTTACATCTGCAATGGCTTCGTTAATCTTTTCCAGAGGATAGCGACCGGAAATCAATTCATCCAGTTTGAGTCGATCCTGTTGATATAGCGAGATGTACCAGGGGATATCGGTTTTCAGCCTCGTTGAACCCATTTTGCTGCCGAGCAGTCGTTGCTCGACTGAAGCAAAGGCGCAGGAGTCAAATTCTATTTTCACTCCGCCCGCAGTCATTCCAACGACGACCAATGTTCCGCCTTTACAGAGAAGTTTGAAACCCTGCTCAAGTGCGCTTTTGGCCCCTACAGTAACAAATACATAGTCGGCACCACGTCCGTTGGTCAAGCTTTTGACTGATTTTCTCGCGTTTTCCTGTCCCACATTGACTGTGTGAGTCGCACCGAATTGCTTTGCAGCTTTCAGCTTTGCCTCAGAGAGATCCAGCGCAATGATTTTCTCGGCACCAGCTACTGCGGCACCCTGAACGCTGTTAAGTCCAACACCGCCAGTTCCGACAACTACCACGCTGCTTCCGGAAGTAATCTGAGCGGTATTGACCACCGCGCCAAAACCGGTAATCACGCCGCAACTTAAAATAGAAGCACTGTCCAACGGAACTTCTTTCGGAATTGCTGCAAGTTGTGAAGCATCCACCACCACAGATTCCGCAAACGCTCCGGTACGCAAACCCTGCGAAATCGGTTTACCGTCTAAAGTACGCAGCGGGCTTTGCTCATCCAGCGGGAAAGTGGTTTCGCAGCGGACTTTATCACCTTTTGCACAGTAGTGACATGTTCCGCAGGAACGAATCAGCGTCACCAACACATGATCTCCGGATTGAACGTTTTTCACTCCATGCCCAACCGTTTCCACGATTCCGGCGGCTTCATGTCCATAAATTGCGGGCAAGTCTCCGCCCCATGCTCCTTCTGCGTAAAGAATATCGCTATGACAAATCGCACACGCGACGAGTTTAACCTTCACTTCTCCAGTTCGAGGAGGCAATAGTTCAACTTCCTCGATAACTAATGGTTTTCCAAATTCACGGCAAACAGCAGCTTTCATATCTTAGTTTCCTTTCCAAAATGGTTCACGTTTTTCAGCAAAGGCGAGTGCGCCTTCCTTAAGATCTTCAGAACGGTTGACAGCTTCTACTGTTGCACAAGCATCATGCACAGCAAAGGCTTCGTTTTCCGAAACTGTTTCGGTCATCCGTAATACCTGCTTGATGGCCGGATAAAGCAGTGGTGGCCCGGCGGCAAGGCTTTCCGCAATTTCACGTGCTTTGGCCAGTCCCTGCCCTTTAGGTACAATGTGGTTCACAAGCCCCCAGTGTTTGGCTTCTTCTGCATCCATCCAACGTCCGGTCATCATCAGTTCAACAGCAACATGATACGGAATACGCCGTCTCAATTTAACTACTCCACAATCGGGTAGAACCCCGACCTTAATTTCCGGAAGGGCAAAAATCGCATGTTCTTCGGCAACGATGATATCGCAACCAAGCATCACTTCAAAACCACCGCCGCAGGCAATTCCATTGACCGCGCAAATTACAGGTTTGTTGAAATTACGGGGATAATTCAAACCACCAAAACCACCGGAACCATATTCTGAATCAGAAGCTTCTCCGGATTCTGCAACATTTTTCAAGTCCCAGCCTGCACAGAAAAACTTTTCTCCTTTGCCGGTGATAATAGCAAAACGCTGCTCCGGATTGTCTCGGAAAGCTTCCCACATCCGGTTTAGTTCACGGCTGTCTGCCGCGCTGATTACATTGGCTTTACCCTTGGAAAGTGTGATTTCCAAAATAGGGCCACGTGGATTTAGTGTAAACGGGGTTTCCGGCATCAGGTCTCCTTTATTTAAACGAGCATCTCCACTGCAACATTTTCTTCAGCTGAGGGACAATCTAAATGAACAGTCTGTTTTTTAAAAATCTTGTGGCATATTACACCTGCTTAGCTGCTTCCGCAAGTTTTTGAACCAAAACAACTTTCAAAATTATTACTAAATAATAAATGATCGCTTCGTAAATAGTTGTAATACCAGCGAACGCGGGAATCCAGGAACTTGTAAGTATCTAAAATGCTTGTCCTCGACCTGATCGGGGAATGGATTCCCGCTTTCGCGGGAATGACAAACATTGGTGTTATAGTGACTTTTTACAGGACCATCACAAATAATGTTTGACATAAAACTTTATTTCTATTATTCTAGTATTATCGAATTAAATAATTTATCATTTTATTATCAAATATGGAAATTGAAACCGCTGCAAAGATTTTAGCTGAACTGGGAAATCCTGTACGACTGAAAGTAGTCCGTTTGCTGGTACAGGCTGGCAGAGATGGTGTTTCGGTAGGACGGATTCAGGACACATTAAAAATTCCTGCTTCTACACTTTCTCATCATTTGAAACACCTTAAATCCGTTGGACTTATCATCCAACGAAGAGAACAGACTACTTTATGGTGCGTGATGGATTACAATTTACTGGAAGGCGTGATGGGTTTTTTGACTGATGAATGCTGTTTCGGTTTGCCTTCAGAAAATACCAAAAAGAATTTGATTACTGCAGTTGCAGTATAAAATTTATTCAAAAGGACACAAAATGAAAACTCCTGAAAATTCAATTCAACTATCAAATTTGTCTGAGAAACTACCCCGTATCTTCCGGGATCGAGTCATGTTAACTTTGTTTGCCGGACTGACCGCACTCACTTGGTGGGATAGTCAGCAGGGTTTGGACAGTATTCGTTTTACTTTTGACCAGCTTGTCGGCATTGCGCCGTTTATTTTGTTATCAATCGGTTTGACGGCTTATGCCAAAGCAAGTGGCGCAGACAGTTTGATTGCCAAAGCTTTCAGTGGCAGAGAAACAACCATGATTTTTTGGGCGGCATTGATGGGCGGACTTTCGCCGTTTTGCTCGTGCGGTGTGATTCCGTTGATTGCGGCTTTGTTGGCAATGGGAGTTCCGTTAGCTCCGGTAATGTCTTTTTGGTTGGCTTCGCCGATCATGGATCCTTCGATGTTTTTCCTCACTTCCGGAACACTGGGAATTGAATTTGCGCTTTTCAAAACTTTTTCGGCAATTGCCATGGGTTTGATTGGCGGATTCGGAACTTTTGTATTGATGCGTAACGGTGCATTTTCAAACCCTCTGCGCGAAGGAGTCGGTAACGGCGGGTGCGGCGGTTCGACTGTGCGCAATCCCAAAGAAGTCGTTTGGCGTTTTTGGCAAACTGCGGATCGGCGGGAAAAATTCGGCAAAAACGCTTTGGATAATTTTCTCTTTTTGGGCAAATGGATGATGATTGCTTTTTTCCTCGAAAGTTTAATGTTGGCCTATATTCCGGCGGAAACGGTGAGTCAGTTGGTTGGCGGACAAGGCTGGCTGACAATTTTAAGTGCGACTCTTTTGGGTGTTCCGGCCTATCTCAACGGCTATGCGGCTTTACCCTTAGTCGGTGGTTTGATTGAACAAGGCATGGCTCCGGGAGTCGGGATGACATTTTTATTGGCCGGAGGAGTAAGTTCGATTCCTGCGGCAATCGCAGTTTGGGCCTTGGCTCGTCCTCCGGTATTTGCGGCATATTTACTTTTTGCCTTTATCGGAGCATTTTCTTTGGGTTCGCTTTACGGAATCATCATTTGAAATTACATTGGTTGCTCTCTCCCGCATATGTTGATGTTGAGTAGGCCTAAGTTAATGTTGAAAAGAATCCTAGTTAAAATTCCACGGCAAGTAAACACAGTAGCCCCTTAATGATAGAACTCGGTGGCGGTGGCACAATCAATACTGAGATTCTGTCCCTGACCGAACACGGTATCCGGCGTTTGCTACATTGCATTGGCATGTTACCCGGTTATTAACCAGATGCCGCCAACGGAACACGCGAGCTTCAAATTGCGGGTTCCGATCATTCTGTATATGCTTATGTATCCGGTTTGTTCGAACCGTACCACGAATTGGGTAGCGAGATTAAAAACGGAGAAGTTGCTGGAGCCATTCACCATCCGGAAGAGCCGTGGATAGAGCCAACATTGGTTCATTTTCAGCACGACGGATTGGTACTTTGCAAACGTTTTCAAGGACGGACAGAGCGTGGTGACTGCCTCTTTTAAATCGGTAGCGATCCTTGAAAAACGTCTTTGCTATGAAATACAAATATCTGATGTTAAAACAAAAACATACCGTTTTGTTTTCAAACTAAACCATAAATTTTACATTTACCAATATTAATTTAATGAAGGACAATATGAGTAAAAAATTATTCGCCGAATGGCTGGGAACCATGTTTTTGTTAATGACAGTGGTTGGTTCAGGAATCATGGCCGAGCGGCTTTCCGGCGGGAATGTCGCCATCGCTCTTTTGGGAAACACGATTCCCACCGGGGCGATTTTGGTAGTTTTAATTTTGATGTTTGGGCCGTTATCGGGAGCGCATTTCAATCCGGCGGTAACTTTGGCTTTTGCTATTCGCAAAGAAATCAGTCCGCTAGAATCAGTGCAGTATGTTGTTGTTCAAATTTTCGGTGCAGTACTCGGTGTGATTATCGCCCATGTTATGTTTGATAATCCACTGATTGATCCGTCAACACACGCCCGAACGGGAACTGGACAATGGACCGGTGAGTTTGTCGCTACTTTCGGTTTGGTAGCCACGATTCTCGGCTGTCTGAAAACCCGTCCGGAGGCCATTCCCTATGCCGTCGGTTTGTTCATTACTGCCGGATATTGGTTCACTTCTTCCACTTCATTCGCCAATCCGGCGGTAACAATTGCCAGAGGTATGACCAACACTTTTTCCGGAATTGAGCCGGCACATATTGCTGCTTTCATTCTGGTGCAGTTATTGGGAGCCATAGTAGCCACATTAACTTTCAAGTGGCTTTTGATTGAAGATTCCCTGCGCGCCAACAAATAAGCGCATCAACCACGATCACACCTTTGCCCTTCGGCCTCACGATTAAGGGATTAATTTCACAAGCAGCTAGCTGTTCTGCATGATGTTCAGTGAATTTTGCCAACTTGAGAACGGCTTTAATCAGGGCTTCAGTAGCGCCTACAGGTTTTCCCCGCCAGCCTTTCAGCACTGCATAAATCCTCAAATTTTGTAGCGCCTTCCTCACTTGTTTTTCCGAAACCGGAAAAAGCAAAGCGACAGAATCTTTCAGTAACTCTGTAAATATTCCTCCTGCAGCAAGAGTCAGGTTCGCTCCAAATTGCGGGTCTACTGAAACTCCGAGAATCATTTCGGCAACTCCATCCGTGATCATTTCCTCGACTAAAAAAGTTTCGGCCAGTCCGGACATTGCGGTTGCAGCAGCAACAACTTCCGGAATATTATGCAGATTTAAAGCAACACCGCCGTGCTCGGTTTTGTGCGCTAAATCAGGAACTACTGCTTTAAGGACTACAGGAAAACCTATTTCTTCAGTCGCAACCAAAATTTGATCAGCCGCAACTATACGTTTCTTGGGAATTTCAAAACCATGTTGTGCCAGCAATTCCTTTGAGTCTGCCTCTGACAGAGTACTGATGGACGGTAAATCCGGAAGTGGCGGAAATATTTCGGGCTTCGACCATTCGTTCCAGGCTTTGCTGATTTTTGCGGCATGCTGCAGAGCTTCCAGAGATTCCGCTAGTCCCTGCATAGGAGCTACTCCGGCACGCAGGCATTTTTCACGTGTTGCCTTTGACAAACTTTCCGGAAGAGAAGAAAGCAAAGCCGCATTTCCGGAAGCTGAGTTTTCATTTACTGTTTCGAGAAATGTGTCAATTGCAAGGTCAAAAGCTTCTGTGTCCGCTTCCGTTTCATCCTGCGGATCGACCATGAAAGCGGTAACTGCATAATCACAACGCAGTAACGCTGCAAACATTTGCTCTAACTTCGAATAATCAAACCAGGTCGCAGTCTGAATGTCAAGCGGGTTATTGAGCTTCACGCGTTCACCTACCGAAGCCCGCAGAACATCAGTTTCAGTTTCCGGAATTTGTGAAAAATCCAAATCCAGTTTACTCGCTGAATCCGAAACCATGGCCATGTCTCCTCCGGAAGCACCGAAAACCAAAATCCGTTTTGAAGGCAAGGGTCCAAAACAATGCAGCAGTTTCAACGTTTCCACCAGCGAACTCAGCGTTTCACAACGTGCGATGCCCAAGCGCTCAAAAAGCGCATCATGTAGTTTATCGGAACCGGTCAGCGCTCCGGTATGAGTGTTTGCGGCATTGCGTCCCTTTTCCGAACTTCCGGCTTTAATCAGCGCAATTGGCTTTCCTAACGTTCGTGCGTAATCCACAGCATCGATGAATTTCGGCAAATCAAGAATGCCTTCCAGATACAGTCCAATCGCGGAAACACGTTCATCCTCTGCACAGTAACGAATCAAATCTTCAGCGGCAAGCCGTTGTTGATTTCCGAGTGAAATCACATAACCCAGCGGAAGAGAGCGACGCTGACTCATGATAGAAATCGAAATAGTTCCGCTTTGTGCGATGAAAGCAACTCCTCGTTCGAGCTGTGTCCCCGTCACTTGATCCGGCCAGAGAGCTACACGATCAAAGAAATTTGCGAAACCGTAACAGTTCGGACCGATGAAAGGCAACTTTCCGGCTGCGGTTTCTAATTTTCTGGCATATGCCGCACCGTCTTTTTCCTCACTGAAACCGGAAGCAAAGACTACCGCACCACCTGAACCTCGCTGACGTAGAGTGGAAAACTCCTTAACTGTCAATTCTCTGTTAATTCCTAAAAATACTGCATCCGGAGCTTCCGGAAGTTCTTCGCTGGAATGGAAACAGTCCTGCCTTGTTGGATGCACTCGCCAGATTATTCCCTTAAAACCCAGTTTTATGCATTGCTCAACTACATAGTCAGACCACTTGCCTCCGTATACGGCTACAGTTTTTGGCCGAAATAGTCTTTCAAGATTCATGATCCTAACGGTCTGAGCATTCCTCGCGAAATGATGTGACGCTGAATTTCGGAAGTTCCGTCCCAAATACGTTCGACACGAGCATCACGCCAAATCCGCTCCAGTGGCAAGTCCTCCATCAGTCCCATTCCTCCTACTGTTTGCAGTGCTTGATCAGCAATTCGGGAGAGCATTTCCGTGCAGAATAGTTTTGTCATCGCACAATCTTCAGGAGTCACGTTACCCTGATCTATTTTCCAGGCAGTTTCCAAAAGCATCAAATTTGCCATTTTTATTTCGGTCGCCATGTCGGCCAGCGGAAATGAAATTCCCTGATATTTTCCAATTTTCTGCCCAAACTGTTCACGGGTGGAAGCATAATTCAGCGCAATCTCAAAAGCCCTTTCTGCACGCGCCACACAAGTTGCTGCGACTGTGAGACGCGTCGGCCCGAGCCATTGATTGACCTGGCGGAAACCGTCACCTTCCGGGCCCATAATGCGCCATTGCGGAATGCGGGCGTTGTCGAAACGCAGGATATTGTTGGTGTAACCACGATGTGAAACGTTTTTGTAACCCGGTGCGACCTCAACTCCCGGATCACTGAAATCCACCAGAAAAGCTGAAATTCGTTTTTTAGGCACGCTTACTGTTTGATCTTCAAAAACTTCGGTTCCGGTTGCCGCAAACAAAACGCAATAATCAGAAACGGAGGCTTGTGAAATGAAATGTTTTTCTCCGTTGATTAGCCAATCGTCTCCAACTCGTTCGGCTTTGCATTTCATCCCGCGTAAATCAGAACCTGCTCCAGGTTCAGTCATGGCGATGCAGTCCCGTTTTTCACCACGAACAGTCGGTTCTAAAAACTGTATCACCTGTTCACCTTCACAGGAGGCGAGGATATTTAGCGGACGATGCGCACATTCCGCCAGGGCGAGTGAGGTGCGTCCCAGCTCTTTTTCAATCAGCATCACGGACACTGCATCCAATCCGCCACCTCCGACATCCTCCGGAAGATTGCAGGCATGAAGACCCAACTCCATCGACCTTTTTTTCAAACTTGTGGCCAAATCCGGCGGTAAAGCATCGGTGCGCTCCAGCGTTTCTTCGTGAGGAAGCATCTCTTTTTCCACGAATTCGTGCGTCATTTCTACGAGCATCTGTTGCTCGTCAGTCAGGCTAAAATCAATCATATTCGTACCTCCACTTCCTCACCGGAAACTTCCGGTTCATCATCCACCATCTCCGCCGGAAATCCGGGAGCAAGAACTTGTGTGTCACAAGCTTCTTCAAGGCGACGCACAATATTCGGTGACCATTCACGGGAGCCGTAACGTTCCTCGCCATCTTTGAAAATGTCGATCAACAGCGGTGAAACTTCCAATGGAACTCCGGCCCGCTCCGCAATTGCCTGAAACAGACTGATATCCTTAAGAACTAAATCCATGGTAAAATTAATATCCCGACTACCGTTAAGGATAACCTGACTTTCAGTTTCATGAACAAAGGAGTTTCCGGAAGAAATTCGGATTGCATCATAGGTTGTGCTGAGATCCATCCCAGCCTTTTTAGCAGTGGTCAATGCTTCGCAGAGAGTCACCAGATTGGCGGTTGCCAGATAATTTGTCATCACTTTCAGCACAGAGGCAGAACCGAGAACACCTGTATGCAGGATACGCCGCCCCAGAACTTTCATGACAGGCAATATTTTTTCAAAGGCAGAGCGATCACCGCCGACAAAGATTGAGATGTTACCGGTGGCCGCACGGTGACATCCTCCGGAAACCGGACAGTCCAGTGCTTCTCCTCCCAATTCCTGGACCTTTGATCCCAGCCGTTTGACTTCCTCATCGTCCGTTGTGCTCATTTCTGCCCATATTTTTTCGGTTGAGAATCCAGCGATAATACCGTCTTCAGCTTCCAAAACACCTGCGCTTGCTACCGGATTTGGAAGACAGGTTATTATCAAATCAACTGTTTCGGCTATCTTTTTTGGTGATTCACCCCATTTTGCTCCTTCATCCAAAAAGGGACGCGCAATTTCCTGGTTCAGGTCACGAACAGTTAAATCAAAACCGTTGCGTAACAAACTTCCAGCCAGTTTGCCTCCAACGTTGCCGAGACCGATAAATCCGATTTTCATCTCTTATCTCAATGTGATGGATTAAATTTGTTTTGCTTGTTTTAGAATTATTGCTCCCTTCACAAAAAGTCAAAATCAGAACCAATTATGTCATTCCTGCGAAAGATGGAATGACTACTATTTTTGAATGCATGAAAATTATATTTCTTTTTTCAGCATAATTTCAATTCCATTTAAAAAGTATTTCAAAACTGCTCCCTTCCTAAAAACTCATCAACAAATTATTTGTCATCTCGAACGAAGAGAGAGATCTTAATAATATCAGTGTTTAACCTAAAATAGATTTCTCGCTGCGTAAGCAATGACACGTATTTGAGACTTTTGACGAGACCATCAAAACTATTTCTCAAACTATCCGACCAAAGAATGTCATTCTGACAAGTTCTGAGAGCATGACTCCTGGTTCAGTATTGAAATTGAGTGTCACGAGAATCCGTGCACGATCACTGATGACCGGCGCTACTCGATGCAGTGAGTTTCTACCGCGGAAAAGCACAAGTGCACCATCACCCATCGCCAGTGTTTTAGGCTGAAGACTACCCTTGATTACAGCTTCTGTATCAGCATAGCCCTGTTCACCAGCTTCTTTGTTGCGAACTTTTTCCAAATATTCAAACTCACCACCCTCTTCAGGTGCCTCAATCATCAAAGTGACTGCAAAAGAGGCGTTGTCATAATGCCAGCCTAGTTGTTGACCTTGTTCATAATAGTTAATATTGATCGAAGATAGAGCATCTGCGTAAGGAAAGATCGATTCACCCAATACCTGTTTCAGGAACTTTCTGAAGTTGGGCCATTCATATAAAACTCTTAGCAGCGAGTCATCCGGAACCTGATCGTGGGGAATGCACCCCTTGTCACTGACCAACTCATAATTACGGATGTGTTCCACAGGAAAAGTGGCATCTGAATCCAACAGATAGGCATTGTGATTCTGATGACAAAAAAAAGCGAGGGGCCTCACCTCTTGTGCTTCATTTTGCAGAATTTCAATTGTTTCAGAGCTCAGGAAATTTTCCAAAACCAATGCTCCTGTGCTGTCAAGCAGTGCTTTGCACTTTTGAGTGTAGCCGCTATCCTGAATCGGGTGCTGCTTTAGATTAACGAGGGTTTCAAGTTTCACGGTTTTAGTTCTTTTTTTACAATTGCAACAGCTTCAGTTTTCAAACAAATCTTTCTGCAAAGATTAATATTTTAAACGGCAGATTCATCACTCACCCGTACCACCAATTTACCAAAGTTTTGACCTTCCAGCAGACCGATGAAAGCTTCTGGGGCATTTTCAAGTCCATCAACAATATCTTCACGGTAATGGAGTTTGCCTACCTTGATCCAGTTGGCAATTTCCGACAAGGCTTCTTTTTCCTGAGTAGCATAATCCCAGACAATAAAACCGCGGAAAGTAAGTCGTTTAACAAGGATGTCCCGCATCAGCAAAGGAGTCAGGTTCGGACCAGGGGGTAGTTCGGTTGAGTTATACGCAGAGATAATTCCGCAGACAGGAATGCGGGCAAAATCGTTAAACAACGGCGACACTGTTTCAAACACTTTTCCGCCTACATTTTCGAAATATACGTCAATTCCATCCGGACAAGCAGCTTTGAGTGCTTCAGTGAATTCCGGACTGTTGTGATTAACGCAGGCATCAAAGCCGAGTTCCTCTGTGACATATTTACACTTCTCTGCAGAACCGGCAATACCAACGGCTTGCGCACCTTTTATGCGAGCGATCTGTCCAACCACTGAACCGACTGCTCCGGACGCGGCGGCCACAACCACAGTTTCACCTTTTTTAGGTTTTCCGATGTTCAGCAAACCGGTGTAGGCGGTAACTCCCGGCATTCCTAAAACACCAGTTGCGGTAGAAATGGGAGCAAGCTGCGGATCAACTTTTTTTAATTCTGTGCCCTTTTGTACCCAAAATTCCTGCCAACCTCCGTAACCGAAAACTAAATCACCGGCAATGAATTTGGAATTTTTAGATTCAATTACTTGACCGACTGTACCAGCGCCCATAACTTCATCAATTTCTACCGGTGGAGCATAGGACTTTCCCGCGTTCATCCTCCCGCGCATGTATGGATCAAGCGATAAAAAAATGGTTTTGCATAAAACCTGTCCATCTTCCGGTACCGGGATTGTGCTTTCCTTCAGACGAAAATTAGCAGATTCCGGTTTTCCGCTTGGACGTTGGGCTAAAACAATTTGACGGTTTATTTTCTGAGACATTGGAACCTTTCTTTTTAAGCTGATGCTGTGATGTTTTCTACAAAGGATGAACTATTTATTTCGAAACTATGCGTTTTTATACCATGTGCTTTGAATTGAATTATAAGTTCTGTTCGTATTTCATGTTTTAACTCCCAGGCATCCATTGGTGAATCAGCCCAGGCGGCAACCCAGCACTGATATGCCTTTTCATTCATTTCCATGACCCAGAAACTTGGTGTTTCATTATTTGAAAAATATTTACTTTTTGCTGCAGAAGCAATCGCCAGTTTCCGGACTAATTCCAGATCATTGTCGTAGGCAACATTAAATTTAACATGAGCCCATAAATACTGATCATTAACTGTTTGATTGAAAAAGTCTTTCTCCAGCATCAAACTGTTGGGAATAATATAGCGCTGCCAGTCCCATATTTTAATGATGGTGTGGGTGATACTGATATCCTCAATGGTACCGTATTTTCCATCAATTAAAACCGTATCTCCAATACGAATCAGTTTGGAGAACGAAATAACAACTCCCGAGATTAAGTTTTCAATCAGTGGTCTGGCAGCAACACCGACAATTACTCCGGATGCAGCAACCAGCAGAGAAACAAGGGTCGCTGGAATTTGACCTAAAAACGGAAACGACAATGCACTAAACCAGACAAATACTATTGAATAGAACGAAATCTTCCGAATTATCGTAAATCTTTGTTCAATACTCTCAACGGCCGCGTCTTTAGTTTCTTGTTTCGAGTCGTCAACTGGACTCGAAGTCTGTATTGATTCAAAATCCTCAATTTTTTCAATTCGCGCACTTTTTTTGGATTGAAATTGTAAGATTTTTCTCCTACTGATCCAAATCAACAATGCACCTGTAAAACCAACGATTATCAGGTATATTGTTGTGAAATTTTCAATTATTAAGTTTATTATTTCAAGCCACATAATTTATAGTTGTTGAAACTGGTGGTAATTGAGTTTTCTGACTTATTGCACAATTCAGAGTTAAATATATTTGTTTTTAAATTACGCTCTCACAAAATATCTGAATAATACATTTTGCTATTTTGAACATAGGGAATAAAATTTTTGTTTGTTATGTATTCATTCAAACAAGATTCCTCACTCCACTTGAAATGACACAGTTCTGGAATATATAAAGACATAATCGTATTATTTATAATAATTTATGCTTACAAGCGATAGGATGAATCTTCTTCATCAAGGATGGTTTTAAGATCCTCAAAGAATATTTGACTGGATTCCGGAAAAGCAGCCCACTGTCCTGCAGTTTTTTCTGCAATTTCATCTGAGAGCACACGCAACTTTTTTCCTGTCCAGAGCGCTTTGATGTATGTTTCCGCCGCACGTTCAAAATAATAGAGTCGATTAAAAGTATCCGCCACATTCTCACCGAGAATCAACACACCGTGATTGCCCATGATCATTACTTTTATTTCAGGATCACTAAGCAATGAGGCACAGCGCTCACCTTCCTGCTCAAAAGCCATTCCGCCATAGCCCTCGTCAATCACATAGCTCTGAAAAAACAGGGCTGTGTTTTGATCAATTGGCAGCATATTGCTGTCTGCCAGTGAGGCCAGCACAGTGGAGTAAATCGGATGAACATGCAGTAAACAGCGGGCATGTGGACAAATTCGATGAATCGAGCCGTGCAGTCCCCATGCAGTCATATCAGGCGCATCCGTATCTTTGAAATCAGGAGGATCATTGCTGTCCAGCAACAACAAATCACTGGCCTTAATGCGGCTGAAATGCTTTTTAGGATTAATCAAAAAACGGGTTCCGTCTGCATTGACTGCCAGTGAAAAATGGTTGGCAATTGCTTCATGCATGTTCATCCGCACCGTCCAGCGAAAGGCACAGGCCAAGTCAATGCGTTCGCTTTTGTGCAAGATTTCATGCTTTGATCGAAATGATGCTTTTTTAGTATTTGTTAAAGATTCATCATTCATCAGCGTTTTTTCAAACCGAGTTTTTGACGTGCTTCAGCAGGACTGAGGACTCGTCCTCCAAGTCGATAGATTATTTCTATAGCTCTTTCTACGAGTTGTCCGTTGCTGGCAAGTACACCTTTTTCCAGATAGAGATTGTCCTCCAGACCAACCCGCACATTTCCGCCCAGAATCATGGCCTGTGCGACCATCGGCATTTGCATTCTTGAGATTCCGAATCCGGCCCAAATTGCGTCTGAGGGGAGCATATTTCGGAGTGCCAGTATGTTTTCCGTATTGGCTTCGGCAGTCCACGGAATGCCCATACATAACTGAAACAGCGGTGGTGAGTCAATCAAACCTTCTTTGAGAAGTTGCTTGGCAAACCAGATGTGACCGAGTTCAAAAACTTCAAGTTCAGGTTTGACTCCGCAAGTCTGAATGCGTATTGCCATTTCACGGAGCATTTTAGGAGTACTGATATAAGCCGTGTCTGAATAATTTTGGGTACCAACATCAAGCGTACAGATTTCCGGAAGTAGTTTTTCAATATGAGCCAGTCGTTCTGCAGGAGTTGCCATGTCCGTACCTGGACCCCCCCTACCCGGATCTTCCGGATGTGGAACATAATCTCCACCCATGCCGGCAGTGAGGTTGATAACCACATCGGTGGAACTTGCCCTTACTCGCTCCACAACTTCAATGTACCATTCAATTTTACGTCCTGCCACTCCGGTTTGTGGATCACGCACGTGTATATGCGCAACTGCTGCTCCAGCTTCCGCAGCTTCGATTGCGGCATTGGCAATTTCTTCAGGAGTTTTCGGCAGCTGTGGATGCTTTCCCGCCGTTTCTCCTGAACCTGTAACAGCACAGGTCAAAATAACATCGTAATTCATTTATTTCATAGCCGTTAGTTGTTTTCGATTTACACTACTGAGTAACAGATCTCAATCTATTATATGCTCCGTGCCCTAATTTTCACTTGTTGATTTCAAACACCTGATTCTATGACCAGCTATTTTAATTATTTAGGGACTTTATATTAAATTCATGATTCCATTTCCAACAAATTCCGGAGCAGTTAAATTCTGGTGTCCCTGCCATATTTCTGCAAGTTTTTCGTAAAGAATTTTTCCAAATGTACAAGCCCCTCCTGCTGTGGTGTTTACATGCAGCAGCATGTGTTCTCCTGTTGCCAGAACATTTCCGGAAGGAACATGTAGTAGTTTATGAATAATTCTTAATCGTTTTTCATCAAAACCCAGCAATTGCGTTTCAACTAAAAGCGGCTCTCCGCCTGCAACTTCCTGCAAATGCCGGATGTGGGTTTCTACCGTATAAACTGAAAATCCTTGTTTGCGATAGTTTTCGTCCATACCAATGAAATTCAAAAAAGCATCTGTTGCATCACCAAAAACCTGGAGGTATCGACTTTCAGTCATATGACCGTTGTAATCCAACCAATCCGGAAGAACTTTTGCCTCAAACAAAGCTAAAGGTTTGGATAAGTCCGGTTCACTGGCAACAATTTCGGAATGTGCTTTTTCGTAGAGTCGTTCCTCATATTCTTTAAGAACTGCACCTGCACCCCAGTCGTTGAGTTTTAGTCCCTGCATGATGGCTACCAGATTATCATCACGGATGCGCTCCAATTTCCGGATTGAGTATTTTCCGGATTGTGCGTCGGACTGCGATACGATTTTCTCAATCAGTTCTTCGTTCAATTCAGGCACATCCATCAGCTTCGTCCAGGGCCAACTCAAGGTGGGACCAAATTGCGAAATAAAATGTTGCATTCCAGCTTGACCTCCAGCGACCCGATATGTTTCAAACAAACCCATTTGCGCCCAGCGTAGACCGAAACCAAAACGAATTGCATCATCCAATTCTTCAGTAGTCGCCACATCATCGCGTATCAGCCACAAGCCTTCGCGCCAGACAGCTTCCAGCAAACGGTCGGCAATGAAGGCATCAATTTCTTTGCGTAAAATCAAAGGCTTCATACCAATATTGCGATAAAATTCTGCAGCAGACTGTTTGGCTGCAGCAGTAGTTTTTTCACCGCCGCAAATTTCAACAAGCGGCAGAAGATAGACAGGATTGAATGGGTGACCAACCATGAAACGTTCCGGGTGCTTCATTTCGGATTGAAGTGTGGTTGGTTTTATTCCGGAAGTCGAGGAACAAATCAGCGCGGATTCAGAAGCATATTGTTCAATTTCACGCAAAATGTCTCGTTTCAATTCAGGATTTTCCGGTGCACTTTCCTGAATGAAGTCTACATTTTTAACTGCTTCTTCGATGGAATCCACAAATTCAATCTTACCCTGCTTCACCAATGGAGCCATAGTTAACTTGGAATATGCAAGTTCAGCATTTACCAGCATTTCCTGCAAAGTTCGCTCTGCACTACTTGCAGGATCAAAGACCTTGACATCTATGCCGTTCAGCAGCAACCGTGCAGCCCAGCCTCCACCAATTACACCTCCACCAATGAGGGCAGTTTGTTCAATTATTTTATTCATTTTCTGTTGCAGTAATTTTTTCTGTTCGCAATAATATTCTTCTAACTTGCGGCAAATGAGGTATTGCAACACCTGTCATTACCAGGACTGCACTAATTGACTTGATCCAGGTGATTTGCTCTCCCAGAAAAACTGCAGCGTGAAAAAACCCAAAAGGTATGATCAGTACCAAAAACAAACTTGCCATACCAACCGGAATCTGACGCATAGCACGGTTATAAAAAAAGAAAGGAATTGACATCGAAAAAGCCAGATAGATAAAAGTAAGTTTTGTTTCAGTAGATATATGTGCTGGTAGTTCCAGATTACCGAATAACAGTAAATATGCAAAGATGATAACTGTCGCAGAAATCATTTGACTGGCGGTGACTTGAATTGCCGGAACATCAGATTTCATAATTTTACGTGTCAGCAGTTGACTCACAACCATCAAACAAAATACCATTAACAACAGCAAATTTCCCCAAATACTTTCTGCTCCATTTAACTCCTCTCCGGAAAAAAATACTGCAATTCCAATAAGAGCCAGAATTGCTCCCATCCAGACAGAAAGCTGAAAATCCTCCTGAAATACAATTCTCCCCATAATTGACTGTGAGAATGGCATCAGTCCCATAACTATAACTGTATTTGATGCACTCAATACCGTGAGTGAAGTCACAAACAGCAGGGATGTAATTCCTGGATCAATCAGCCCCAATACAAATGGTCTCCAGCCAATCTCTTTTAGTCTGTAACTCTTTACTCTGAAATAAGATGCAACAAAAAGTAATAATGCCGACATAAAGACTCTCGAAAAAGCAAGTTGTGGAGCTGCAATTTCCTCTAATGCGAATTTACCTGCAATAGGATTTAGCGACCAGAAAAGACTGGCAACAAGCAAAAAATAATATGCGTGATTAATCATGAAGTATAGCTAATATGAAATGTTGGTTTTTTACTTACTCAAACGGATCAGGAATTATCTGTTGTTATCAAAAAGTTATTAATATTTTTAAGCATTAAATATTTTGATTTCCCTTGATACTGTTTAATAAATGTTTTACAAGATAATTGATATTTTCACAATTGATCTTTTTTCATAACATGGATTAGTTTTATTTATGAATAACTTTAATGGACTTCCATCACTGAATTTTCTACATACTTTCGAGTCAGTTGCCCGTCATTTAAGTTTTACAAATGCTGCGAGGGAGTTGTATGTGACTCAGGCGGCAGTCAGCCACCAGATTAAAGCACTTGAAGAACACCTGGGAGTAAAGCTGTTTCTACGTCAGAAACGCAAAGTTATTTTGACAGAAGAAGGGCAAAAGTTATTACCGTCTGTGGTCAGTGGATTACAGGGTATTTATGACAGCCTGGAAAATATTCGCAATTACGACACTGAAGACACATTGGTTGTTGGAGTAGGTTCCTCGTTTTCCGCTAATTGGCTGGTACATCGTTTAGGTGCGTTTTACCAGCAATATCCAGATGTCAATCTCCATCTGAAAATCTCTAACAATGATCCTGATTTTGCTGTAGATCAAACTGACATCGCAGTTGTCTGGGGTAAAGGTGATTGGACTGGACTACTGTGCGAAAAGTTAATGCTAGTCGAATTTACGCCGGTCTGCAGTCCGGATTTGCTAAATAACAACCAGCCCCTGAGAACTCCTGAAGATTTGATTCATTATCCTTTACTTGATGACTCAGATTATGAAAGTTGGCAGGAGTGGCTGGACGAAGCTGGAATTAAAGAACGAAAATATAAGCGGCGCACTGTCATCCGGGATTCCAATGTACTGATTCATTCTGCTTTAGATGGTCACGGAATCGCTCTTTGCGCAGTTGGTATTGTGCAGGAATATCTGGACTCCGGAAGATTGATTCGACCATTTGAGCTATCAATTACAGGCGGCGGTTTTTATTACCTGGTCTATCCTGAAAAAGCACTGCGAAAACCTTTGGTGCGCTTATTCAAAACCTGGCTGGTCGATGAAGTCCGGAAGTCTGAATCTCAACAAATCTCAAACCAATAACATTTGTAATGTTCAGTGAGTGGGAACTTTTAACAGGACTAAGTTCGGCAGAATTATTATATGCAGTCATCGCCATTGGAGGTGCAGCCTTTATTCGAGGTTACAGCGGATTCGGTTTTTCTGCCCTGACTGTCACCAGTCTAACTCTGATTTTACCTCCAGCCGAAGTAGTACCAACTGCTTTTTTGTTGGAAATCGCGGCCAGTATTCATATGCTTCCACTGGTCTGGAAAAAGATTGACTGGAAGGTTCTGAGTTGGCTGATATTGGGTGCAATACTAGGAACTCCATTTGGTATATTTTTCCTGGAACAAGTACCACCGGATCAACTTCGAATACTAATCTCCTGCTTAGTCCTGGCTGCATGCATTTTGTTGTTGAAAAATTTTCGCATAAGCAAAACTGCAGGCAGAGGTCTGACGACTGGAGTTGGTTGTTTTTCAGGACTGGTAAACGGTGTAGCTGCCATCGGTGGTTTGCCTGTTGTTTTGTTTTTACTTTCCACCTCAAGCGGTGCTGCATTATCTCGAGCTTCGCTGGTAGCTTATTTTTTCTTCACCGACATCTATGCCGTTCTTTTATCCGGTAACCAGCAGTTGATTTCAGCTCCACTTCTGTGGCGTACAGGGTTGTTAATATTACCACTGATAATCGGAATCTATCTTGGGCACCGCCGTTTTGTCAGCAGCACACCTGAGTCATTCCGTAAATTTGCCCTTAGTTTGTTGATCGTGTTGTCATTGGCAGGTCTAGTACGAGGTCTCCTACTTTGAGTTACTAGTTTTTTGTCTTTTCGCTTTACACTTTTAGTAGTAATAAAATTATTTATAATGCACATTCTTTACTATTGACCCATATCCATAGAAGTTACAGATGAAAGTCAAAACTGAATTCCCTCACGAAATACAAACCATAAAACACATCTGGATTCCCATGCCGGACGGTTGTCGGTTGGCTGCCCGAAGCTGGCTTCCAATAGATGCAAAAAATAATCCGGTTCCGGCAATTCTGGAATACATTCCATACCGCAAAAATGACGGAACGGCGTTACGTGATTCTCTCTATCATCCATACTTTGCCGGTCACGGTTATGCGGCAATACGTGTCGATATGCGCGGCAGTGGAGATTCAGATGGGCTGATGCTGGATGAATACCTGCAACAGGAACTGGACGATGCGGTCTCAGTAATTAAGTGGCTTACAGAACAGACATGGTGTAACGGTTCTGTCGGCATGATGGGGAAATCCTGGGGTGGTTTTAATTCTTTGCAGGTCGCTGCGCTCCAGCCTCCAGCACTGAAAGCGATTATTACGGTTTGTTCAACAGATGACCGTTACATAGATGATGTGCATTATAAAGGAGGCTGTGTTCTAGCAACCGATATGCTTGGCTGGGCGACTACAATGCTGGCCTGGAATGCGCGTCCTCCTGATCCGGACGTAGTAGGAGAGAGTTGGCGTGAACGCTGGCTGGAGCGTTTGGAGCAAACTCCCATCTTGATTAAGGAATGGCTTAGTCACCCACACCGAGATGCTTATTGGAAACATGGTTCAATTTGTGAAGATTTTTCGAAAATAAAATGTGCGGTTTATGCGGTTGGAGGCTGGGCTGATCCATACAGTAATGCCATTCCGCGAATGCTTTCCGGACTTTCCTGTCCCCGTAAAGCTCTCATCGGACCATGGGCTCATGAGTATCCACAACGCGCTCTACCAGGTCCGCAAATCGGTTTCGTACAAGAATGCTTGCGCTGGTGGGATTACTGGCTCAAAGGGTCGGAAAATGGAATTATGGACGAACCCATGATGCGGACTTGGATGCCGGAGAGCGTTGCTCCAAAAACACATCACGAATTTCGACCTGGAAATTGGGTAGCAGAAATGGTTTGGCCTCCGGAAAATGACGAATCACAGAAGTGGTATTTGAATCAGCATGGTTTAAACCAAACAGTTGAAGCTGAATTGTCTCTAGATTGTCCAACTTCACTTTCAATTGGACTTTCAGCAGGAGTCTGGTTTGCAATGGGCGAAGCAGGAGATTTTCCAGATGATCAGGGTAAGGAAGATGAAAAATCGCTTTATTTCACTTCCGAACCTTTGGCCGAAGGGATGGAAATATTAGGAAATCCGGAAGTAACGCTTACACTCTCAGTCGATCAATCCAAAGCCCTGATTGCGGCACGTTTGTGTGATGTTGCGCCAGATGGTTCATCATTGTTGGTGAGTTGGGGACTATTGAACTTAACCCATCGCAATGGTCATGATGTTCCGGAAGAGATTATTCCTGGCGAACGCTTCTCTGTAAAAGTTAAACTAAATGCCTGTGCGCATTCACTTAAATCCGGCCACCGTTGGCGACTGTCGCTCTCCTCAGCTTATTATCCACATGCCTGGCCCAGTCCTAAATTAGCTGTCTTGTCAATTTTTACCGGAAACGAAACTTTCTTGAAGCTACCATTTCGAAAAAAACGACCTGAAGACTGTCTGCTTTCAGATTTTTCTGAACCAGAATGTTCTCAAGCGTTGGCTACTGAAAAGATCAGAACCGCCAGTCGTAACCGGAACGTTGAACATGATGTGACAACAAATCGTTTCACGCTCACTGACAGAGTAGACAGTGGACGCTTTCGTTTTGTTGATGACGGAATCGAAACCGAAGATCTCAGTTGCGACACACTTTCACTGCTAGAAGATGACCCGCTCTCTTTGCAAGTATATTGCGAGCGTACAACAGCAATCGGGCGTGGGGACTGGCAAACACGTGTTGAGGCTTCAGCAATAATGACTGCTACTGCCGAACATTTTCTGGTCACGTCAAAACTGGAAGTCCTTGAAAACGGACAGACTATTTTCAGCAGGAATTGGGATATTCAAGTACAGAGGTAAAATAGATTTTATTTATATTAATTTGCGTTTTATTTTTTTTAATAAGCACATCTCACGTTTGCAGTGCAATGAATAATCAAACAAACTACAAAGTATTAAAATGAATTCAACTAGCTCTGGTGTTTCAAATATGGCAGCACCTTTGTACCGTGTAGCCATGCGCAAACACGGAAAAGAAATGTTAAATGCAGTTCCTCTTAAATGACATGATTCAAAGTAGATCGTTCAGGAAATACTTCTAGCCCAATATCATTATTTTGTTGAATTAATGCAAAAGAGTGATTCGGAAATAATGTGAATGAATGACAATGACGACAATCTTGCGGATTCGATTTTTACTTATGATCCTTCTCAGATAATAAATGCCTGGGCTATTTTATTAAACCCAGGTAAAGCAGCATTTCGCAAAAAAGAAGTAGAATAGCATTGTCCTGCAGGTGATGGATTTCCAAAGAAATCCTAACAATGAGTGGAATGGATTCACCGTCCACAGCTCAAGACACTTAAAATGTATAGCCGATCCATGCAGACATCATTCTGCGACAAAGTCGCAGAATGAATAATAACTTCTAGAGTTACTTGCTCAGACAAACATTTGAGGTGTTTGTAGTAGGTCGAGCAGAAAAACTTTGAGTTTTCAGTGTTGCCTCAGCAAAGATCTTTAAGCGATAATTTAGATCATCATTCAAATCAGACTCATTGTCTGCATTAAAGGCTGTCACACAATCCGTAACCGGAACATATTTTGCGGCGGAAATGGACGAACCAACCTGAAGACAGCGAGTAGTACTGGGACTGTTTTTCTTTGACGCTACTTCTCCGTCTGTTTCCGGCAATGTGCTGTCACTACTGCTCCATGTCTGTGCCCAGGCATGAGTTGCGTTGATTTTTGTCCTTTGAATGTAGCGGTTGCTACCCTGGCTGCGGCTTTGGTATGTTTCAACGACTCTTGTTGAACTGTTATTATCTGATGCAAGATCACCTGCAAAGGCACTCATATTCCAACCACTAGTTTCTCCTATTCCTTCGTAATAGGTTGGAGAGCCAGCACCGATAAACAAAAACTCATCCAGTTCACCTGTTGAATTGTCACGTGTCTTTATGCCAGTGTGAATCCAATTTTTACTGATATCAAAAAAATATAATCCCTTGGTATTTCCAGCATTTATAACCGACCAGTAGATTCCAGAACCAGAATCAGACGAAGTTCCAGACTGAGCTTGAAATGCAGAAAATTCAACATTTTTTGGTATATTCCATCTCTCATACCAGGGAATGATACTTGAAATGTCATAAGCTGTTCCCTCAACTGTTTTACAGTTGTCAAATTCAATTGCTTGGATGGTGGAGTCAAACGCACAAGGATCTACC
Organism: SAR324 cluster bacterium; assembly: GCA_014382365.1. Classification (GTDB taxonomy): domain Bacteria; phylum SAR324; class SAR324; order SAR324; family NAC60-12; genus Arctic96AD-7. The sequence goes on along the minus strand of JACNJW010000039.1, from coordinate 233,189 downwards.
CCAAAGTTGACAGAGACCAAATTTGAGGAGTTGGTGAGAGCACAATCTTTACCATCGTTAATCATCATTGTGGGTTTACGATACCAGGTACCTCCTGAATTACAGTCAGGACAATGAAAACAAGTTTCAGAGGCTACTGAACATACATTCCCGTAGTCCTTGGCCCAAATTTTCATGACAATCTCACCTGTTTGCGAATCGCCCCCACCGGACTCAGAAACAGTAGGACAACCCGTATAATTATCAGTACAAGAACCCGATTGCAAAGTCAGTGCTGATCTAATTTTTGTTTTGCTGGAACTACTCGTTGTGCCGGACTTCAAGCCTATTGGAAGTGCATTGCTCATGCTTGCACCAAAATCAGCATATTCCGAGGCCGTTGTAGTTGAGCTTCCTTCATCCTTTTTACTACAAGAAGTAATAAATATAAATGCACATGCAACTGATATGATAATATATATTATATATTTCATTTTATTCTCCTATGTCAAGATTAAGTATTGAGTAATGATATTTCTACACAAATAATTCAAAAATCTGTTGGAATTACCCAGCATGTGACATTTTGAAGTAGGCTGATGCAAGGAGCAATCTTCAGGGCGGCCTTACTACCGGGAGTTTTTGTTTAGAGAATTTTATGAATATTTCCTGTAATCCAAACGTCTTATCTGCATATAAACAGATATCAGAAACTATTAGATATAGGACTTTAAACTGAGACTTGGAAAAAAAAGACGACGACGAAAAGAGGACTGCGTTGCTTGATTTTGTATTGCACCGCATAATGAGGCCCATCAATAAATGATGAAGAGAAAATACTAAATATTAATCGGGTACCTCCTTAAGTAAAGGTTATCAAAAACAAATATTAAATCAAGTTTTTTTAGGCTGTTCACTGTCGTTTTTGCAGGATAATTCAAGCATCCGTTTTAAAAATTTTCCTTAGGAATATCGCAGCTTGATCAAGTGCGGAAACGGCAGCATCGAGCATGCGGCTGTAGTGTAAAAACCCATGAATAACAGACTCATACAAATGCAATTCACAGGAAACATCAGCTTTCTCCAACAGTGTCGCAAGGGTGGTGCTGTCATCCAGTAACGGATCCAATTCTGCTGCGATCAAACAACACGGCGGAAACCCCTGTAAATCGGCACTCAGAACATTCAGACGCACATCATTCAAATCATCTTCTGAGTGTAAGTACGAATTCATATAAAAAGTCATATCTTCTTCACTCAGCCCATCTTCTGCTCCTCCAGGTAAGCTAGATGAAGAGGAAATTTTTAATCCATACCAACCGTAAATCAATAGTAATCCGGACAAATTCTCCTTGTAACTCAAAGCCGCCCCCATGCTCAGACTCGCTCCCGCTGAATCCCCTCCTAATATAATCCTTTCCCGATCAATATTGAAAGCAGGAGATTTTTTATCGTACTCACCATTTTTTAACCATTCCAAGACAGACAAAGTCTCCTCCAGTGCCACCGGAAATTTTTGTTCTGGAGATAGAGAGTATTCAACACCAAGTACAGCACATCCTGCACGTTCGGCCAATTCACGCATCATGCGATCATGAGAATCATTGTTGCCGACTACAAAACCACCACCATGCAAATACACCAGCACCGGCAAACATTGTATAGGATCTGGATTATACATCCGGACTGGAATGGGGCCAACTGGTCCTTTAACTTTTGTTTCGACAGTGCTGTAAATTTCAGGGCCGCCGGAATTCCAGAACAAACGTTCCTGTGCATATTTTTTTCGAACCTCCGCCAGCTGGGTTTCTGTGATTGAATAAGTCGGCATAAGTGCAACACTTTGCTCCAACACTAACTTCATTTGAGAACTAATCCTGGACATATCCTTTTTCTTGAAATATTGATTTGTATTATTGCTTATTTTACTCATCAACAAAATATTAAATGAGTAACCAATATTCTCCAACATTTTGTACTAATTTATAGTTTTTAACTGAAGATCAAAGATTTATTTGTGTTTTAGGGTTTGTCTGTCAATAATTAGTTGTATTGTAATTGATGTGCTCTGAATAATGTGACTCAGATATTCAATCACTTCAAAACTAACCCAGACTGTTACTGAATAAAATTATGAACAAACGAAACCTATTACTGAATTACATGGAAAGCACAGGATACCAGGATTACATCCCTGCCGGCTTTTTCATTCATTTTGATGACCATTTTCATAGCGGAAAAGCTGCTGTCGCTAGACATCTTGAGTACTTTAACTACACAAACATGGACTTCATCAAAGTCCAGTTTGAGCAAACGTTTCCGCAAATGCCGAAAATCACAACTCCGGATGATTGGGAAAAAATTCCAACTTTTAGCGTAGATACCTATGCTGGACAACTTCAGGTGATTGAGGGCTTGATCAAGGAAGTACGATCTGAGGCCCTGATTGTGGTTACACTCTATTCTCCATTCATGTGTATGAGAGTCGCAACCAGCAATGAATTAGTAACAGAGCATTTTACGCTTGATCCTGAGACAATGAAAAAAGCTCTGGAGGTGATGACAGAAAGTTTGTTGCAGTTTGTAAGAGCCTGTATCAAATTGGGAGTTGATGGATTTTATACCTCAACACAAGGTGCTGAAGCAAACAGGTTTGATGACAAATCTATTTTCAAACAGTATATAAAGCCGAGTGATCTGGTTGTGATGAAAGAAATCGAACAAGCATGCATATTCAATATATTGCACATTTGTGATTACCGGGGAGGTTATGACGATCTTCAACCATTCATTGATTACCCGGGACATGTGGTCAACTGCAGCCAGCAGGTAGGCGCAAAGAAGATTGGAAAAAAAGAACTGTCACAATTGTTTTCCCGTCCCTTCATGGTCGGCATGGACCGTCACGGTGTCATCAGCACCGGTAGAAAAACTGCAATTGTTGAAGACGTGAAAAACACAATTAAAGATGCTCCGAAGCAATTTATACTTGGTGCTGATTGTACGCTGCCCAATGATATTGACTGGGATTGTATCCGGCTTGCTATCGAAACCTCTCATTCTCATACAAGACAAAAATAAATTTAATTATTAGTATCCGAATAATGTGAAAATGAATTCACTCTTAATAAAAACTTGCTTCATTTGTGTTTTATGTTATTTTTAGCCACCGTTTAAGGTTCATTGTCTCATTGGCAATGATATGAGGAGTAGTGTCAATAAAGATATCTGCCCTTTGTTACAATTTTCAGCCAGGTTAATTTGATTTAAAAACTAACCAGCCGAAATTATGAGTAAATCACATTGTTCTAGTGAAAGGGACAACATGAATAATATAAAAAAAGTGCTCATGTCATTGAGCCTCCTGGGAACCATACTGGTTTTCAGTACTTCAGCCTACTCTGCCTGTGGAAAGGTGAAACTGGGTGATTTCGATTGGGACAGTGCCAACGTTCATACTGCAATAACTCAATTTATTCTTGAAAAAGGTTACGGCTGTGAAGTTGAAGTAACTAAGGGCAGTACTTCACCAATAATGGCTGCGTTGTATGATCAGCAGTTGGATATCGTTACCGAAGTCTGGCGTGATAATATCGTTCAACAAATTGAGGACAATATTGCCAAGGGCAACATTATTGAACTTGGTATAAATACTCCTGAATCAGGACAGGGTTTTTATGTAGACAAAGCTACTTCTGACAAGTATGGTCTGAAGCATGTAAATGACATGAAGAGTGCAAAGATCGCCGCCCTTTTTGCTGATCCGGAAGCACCTGGGAAAGGCAGGATGACAAGTTGTATTTCAGGCTGGACATGCTACACAATCAACTTAGTGAAGCACAAGGTTTATGGCCTGGACAAATTATATACCAACTTTGATCCTGGTTCAGGTGGAGCACTTGACGCAGCAATTGCAGGTGGATTCAAGAAAGGCAAACCTGTCTTCACATATTATTGGGAACCTACCGGACTCATGGGTAAAGTTGACTTGGTAAAGCTCAATGAACCTGCTTATGAGGCAAAGTGCTGGTCAGAAATGATGGCAGTTGTTGAAGACATTAAGGCTAATGGACCTGAAGTTTATAAACCAACTTGTGCCGCTGCTTATGTAGATATGGCGCTGACAAAAGCCGCATCAACACGTTTTGCCAATAACCCCGCCAATAAGCCGGTACTTGATTTCATCAGAAAATATACTATCCCAACTGCGCTGGTGAACAGTTCACTTGCTTTCTACATGGACGAATCCGGTGGAGATATGGAAGAGACTGCAGTAAATTTCCTCTCCAATTCCAACATCTGGAAAAGCTGGGTACCTGCAGACGTGGCCAATAAAGTCAAAGCTGCACTTTAATCTTTTTGAAATTACTTAATCTGCCTTATCATCTGAGAGCCCGTTCGGGCTCTTAGTATTTCGCATACAGAAACAATGAAAACTAACTGGAAATACTGGATACCTGTTTGTTTTGTAGCTTTTTGGGGACTGATAGTAATCAGCTATCGTTATGCAAAACCCCGCTATAAGCCGGAAAATATTTCGGATCTTCTAAACGATTTTTCCTGGTTGATAAACTGGCCCAAATGGCTGGATTTCCCTTTGATGCAGCCGATCAACAGCGGATTCGACTGGCTGATAGTGGAGTATGGACTTATTTTTGAGGGTATTAACAACTTCCTACTTGGTCTCTATACCACCATGAAGGATTCTGTGGTAGCACTACCATGGCCGCTTGTTGTGATACTTGTCATTGTAATGACGTATTTTGTCAGCGGTAAAAAAATGAGTACAACTATCCTGATAGGATTTTGTACATTTTTCATTGGTTTCCTCAGTCCCAGATACTGGGACAAGGCGATTATGACCACCTGCATTGTAATCATCGGAATCTTTCTCTGTTTAGTAATAGGAATTCCAATTGGAATCGCGATGGCAAGAAAACCTAAATTGAGAAACACTATCCTGCCTGTTTTGGACCTGATGCAGACCATTCCGAGTTTCTGTTATTTAATACCAGGGATTTTGTTATTTGGTCTGGGAGCAGTACCTGCCATTATCGCAATTTTTGTTTACGCTGCACCGCCGTTGATAAGATTAACAGATCTCGGTATCAGACTGGTGGACGAAGAAGTTGTTGAGGCGGCAGATGCTTTTGGGGCCAGTACAAAACAGAAACTTTGGGGAGTGCAAATACCACTTGCCATGCCAAATATCATGCAGGGTGTCAACCAGTCTGTAATGATGGCTCTGGCAATGGTCGTGATTGCCTCAATGATTGGAACCCGGGGCATTGGAGACGAAGTCCTGCTTGGATTACAACAACTCAACGTAGGAATGGCAACAGAAGCAGGAATCGCAATTGTCCTGCTGGCTATAATATTTGACCGTGTGACTCAAGCCTATGGCGATAAAATTCAGGATAAAACCAGGCCTAAAAATATTAAGAAGGTATAATGCCCAAAATTGAACTCAAGAACGTCTATAAAATATTTGGTGATGATCCGCATAGTATAATTCCGTTGCTGCAGAAGGGAGCTACAAAAGAAGGGATTATGGAAGATACCAACCATACGGTTGGACTGGATAATGTTTCTATCAGCATCGAAGAAGGAGAAACCTTTGTCTGCATGGGATTGTCCGGATCAGGAAAATCCACACTCATCCGACACATCAACCGCTTGATTGATCCCACTGAAGGTGAGGTACTGGTTGACGGAGTTAATGTACTCAAATTCAACGAAAACGAACTGCTTGAATTAAGGCGCCACGAGATGAGTATGGTCTTCCAGCGTTTTGGGCTTTTTCCGCACAAGACTGTGCTGGAAAATGTTGCTTACGGTCTAGAAGTTCAGGGTAAACCTCTGGAGGATAGAAACCAGATTGCCGAAGTACAGATCAAGGCGGTTGGTTTAAATGGTTTTGAACACCAATATCCAAGTCAGTTGTCCGGCGGCATGCAGCAGCGTGTAGGACTGGCAAGGGCCCTGGCAACCAATCCAGGAATATTGCTGATGGACGAAGCTTTCAGCGCACTTGATCCACTCATCCGTACTGACATGCAGGATCAGTTGGTAGAACTGCAATCAAAACTGCACAAGACCATTGTCTTCATCACTCACGATCTCGATGAGTCACTTAAACTTGGTGATCACATCTGCATTCTCAATGGAGGTAAATTAGTTCAGGTTGGTAAGCCGGAAGAAATTATCATGAATCCGGCTGATGATTACGTTGCGGCCTTTGTTAAGGACGTTAACCGGGCCAAGGTACTGCGTGCAAAAACCATCATGTTGTCCCCCGAGAGTTATGCTAAAATAGCTAACAGTTCTGCTGATACTCACAAGGTGAAAGAAAATACTTTCATTGAGGAGTTCCTGCCAATTGTACTAGAAACTCGTTCAGTAGTTGAAGTCGTTGACGAGGATGGAAATACTATGGGATTCATCACTGAAAAAGAACTGGCACAGTCACTCTCCAAAAATTAAGCCGGCCCAGATACCTTTTTTCTTTACTCAAAAAAATTAAGCTATGTGTCCTGAACTGTCTATATCTACCAGAACCCGTACAACTCCTTTCAACAGTCGGGTAGAGGCTTGTGGTGTAAAAGCATATATGGTTTACAATCACATGCTCTTGCCTGTGATCTACCGAAGTCTGGAAGAGGATTACTGGCATTTGTGTGAAGCAGTACAGGTCTGGGATGTATCTTGTCAACGTCAAGTTGAAATCAGGGGTACTGAGGCACAACAACTGGTCCAGTTGATGACTCCACGGGACTTATCCAATGCCCAGGTCGGACAGTGTTTTTATGCACCACTCTGTGACGAAAGCGGAGGCATGATCAATGATCCAATACTCATCAAACACAGCGACAACCACTGGTGGCTCTCAATTGCAGATTCAGATGTAAAACTCTGGGCCAAGGGGTTGGCTACCGGTTTTGGATTGGATGCACAAGTATCAGAACCTGACATTTGGCCTTTGGCAGTTCAGGGTCCCAAAGCCGAGGAGTTGATTTCACGGGTTTTTGGAGAAGAAATCCGCAAAATCGGTTTCTTCCGCAGCAGAATGTTAAACTATCAGGGAACAAAAATGCTGGTCGCAAGATCCGGTTGGAGTAAACAGGGTGGTTTTGAAATTTATGTTAATGATATGGAACTTGGTGGACAACTCTGGGACGAACTATTTGCCAAAGGAGAAGACCTTAATGTCGGCCCCGGCAGTCCAAACTTGATTGAACGTATAGAAAGCGGATTGTTGTCATTTGGTGGAGATATGGGTTACGATACCACACCCTTCGAATGCGGACTTGATAGGTATGTTAGTTTAGACGCAGACATCAAGAGCTTGAGTCTCAAAGCACTCAAAACTCGAAAACCAAAAACCAAACTTATTGGCTTAGTGATTGATCAGCAGGTTAAGCTGATTGACAGACGAGTCTTCAGCAAAGGTGAAATACTTGGAGAAATTACTTCAGACAGCTGGTCCCCCCGTTACTCAGTACATTTGGTTTTTGCAAAATGTGAACTCAGTCTGATTGCCGGTAGAGAGCACGTTGAACTGATTACCAGTACAGGCGAAATATCAGCAGTAATTACCGAATTGCCTTTTGATTTTAACTTACTTGGCTTGCGTGGCCTTAAAAACCGTCCTGGTCTTTAAGCACTTTAATCTGATTAACTCTTTCAAGAGCCGAAGAAAATTAAAGCCAAATTTGTGAAAATAATTTGACAAACAATTTTACAACTGTTAGTTATAGTTTTTAGAAAACAGAATACAAAGTTTAACCCGCCATTTTGGCTAATTAATTAACTTTCTTTGGAGGAATAAACAGATGAAAGTTTCAATGACAGTAAACGGTACTGCATTTGAGCATGATGTAGAACCACGAACACTTCTCGTGCAGCATCTGCGTGAGAATATGGGATTGACCGGTACACATGTTGGATGTGACACCAGCAGTTGCGGAGCCTGTACTATCCTGGTAAATGGGGAGACAGTTAAATCCTGCACTTTGCTCGCCGTACAGTGTGACGGTGCAGATATCAAGACCATTGAAGGAATGGCAACAAACGGAGATCTCCATCCAATACAGGAGAGTTTCCGAGAGAAACATGGTTTACAATGTGGATTTTGTACTCCGGGTATGATCCTGTCTTCATGGCAGCTGCTGGAACGCAACCCCAAACCGTCTGAAGGCGAAATTCGACATGCATTAGAAGGAAATTTCTGCCGCTGTACGGGTTACGATAACATTGTGAAGGCAGTTCAGCATGCCTCACAGCAATCGGCTTAGGAGGAAAAATGGGACAATATATGGGACAATCCGTTAAAAGGGTTGAAGATCAACGGTTCATCACAGGTAAGGGACAATACACAGATGATATCCAGTTACCGGGAATGACTTTTGCGACTATTATCCGCAGCCCTCTGGCACATGCAAATATTACAAATATTGATTTAAGTGCCGCAAAAAATGCTCCGGGTTTCGTGGCCAGTTTTGTCGGCAGTGATATTCCGGAAGCCATTGCAGGAGTTCCGTGTGGTTGGCAGGTTGATTTCAAAAATGGTGATACTATGAAAGAGCCTCCTCATCCTCTTTTGGCACGCGGTAAGGCTCTGCATGTCGGAGATGCGGTTGCAGTTGTAATTGCCGAAACACAGGCGCAAGCCAAAGACGCAGCGGCAATGGTGCAAGTTGAATATGAGGAACTGCCTGCTGTTACAGATATTTCAGCAGCACTCAAAGACGGTGCACCTCAACTTCATGATGGAGTACCAAATAATAAAATTTTTGATTGGGAGCTTGGTTCCGGACTGGATGCAGTTGATTCTGCCTTGGCGGGTGCGGCGCATGTTACAAGTCTTGACATCGTCAACCAGCGCCTTGTTCCAAATCCAATTGAACCACGTAGTGCGATTGGTGATTACGATGATTCACGTGATTATCACACGCTTTACACTTCCTCACAAAATCCGCATGTAATTCGTTTGTTGATGTGTGCCTTTGTACTCGGTTTACCCGAACACAAAGTACGAGTTGTAGCTCCGGATGTGGGTGGAGGCTTCGGTAGTAAAATTTTCCATTACATTGAGGAAGCACTGATGGTCTGGGTGGCCAAACAGATCAAACGTCCTGTAAAATGGACTGCAGAGCGTACTGAAAGTTTTTTGACTGACGGACAGGGACGTGATCACAAAACCAAAGCTCAAATGGGCTTTGACAGTAATGGTAAAATGGTGGCTTTGAAAGTCGAAACAGATGCCAATTTGGGTGCTTATCTCTCAACTTTTTCAACTGCTGTACCGACTTATCTGCACGGCACTTTGATGCAGGGACTTTACACCACACCGGCTGTACATATCACTGTCAACGCAGGAGTGACAAACACAGCTCCGGTAGACGCCTACCGTGGTGCAGGTCGTCCAGAAGCAACTTTTGTACTTGAGCGTCTGGTCGAAACAGCCGCTGCAGAAATGGGCGTTGATCCTGCAGAGTTGCGTTTGAAAAACTTTATTCCACCTTTTGACGGCAGTGAAGATCAGCCAGGTTACCAGACTCAGGTTGCCCTGCAGTACGACAGTGGAAACTATGAGGGGGTGCTTAAGCGTCTCCTGGAAATGTCTGATTACGAAAATCTGAAAAAAGATCGCGAAGCAGCTCGGGCAAATGGAAAGCTGATGGGCATCGGCCTTTCAACTTACATAGAAGCCTGCGGAATTGCCCCCTCAGCTGTGGTTGGCTCACTGGGTGCACGTGCCGGACTTTTTGAAGCGGCAAATATCCGTGTCGAACCTACTGGATCGGTAACTCTCTTCACAGGAAGTCACTCACACGGTCAGGGTCACGAAACCACTTTTGCACAATTGATTGCCGATGATTTGGGAATACCAATTGAAAATGTGGAAATCGTGCACGGCGACACTGCAAAAGTGCCATTTGGAATGGGTACATACGGCTCAAGAAGTTTGGCTGTCGGTGGTAGTGCAATCGTAAAAAGCTTGGATAAAATCAAAGAAAAAGGAGCAAAAATTGCTGCTCATTTGCTGGAAGCATCTACCGAAGATCTGGATTTTGCTGAGGGTAAATGGACTGTCAGGGGAACCGATAAATCGGTCGCTTTTGGAGATGTCTCTTTGACCGCATATGTTCCACATAATTATCCGGAAGGTTTGGAACCCGGGTTGGATGAAACAAGCTTTTATGATCCAGCCAACTTCACCTATCCTTTTGGAGCACATATGGCAGTTGTTGAAGTAGATCCGGATACAGGTAAAGTAGACTTAAAACGTTTCATAAGCTGTGATGACGTTGGAAATGTAGTCAATCCAATGATAGTTGACGGTCAGATTCACGGAGGTGTAGCACAAGGTATAGGACAAGCCCTGCTGGAAGGTGCTGTTTACGATGAAAGTGGCCAACTAGCAAATGCCTCATACATGGACTATGCTATGCCGCGTGCTGATGATCTGCCTTCTTTTGAACTGGATCGGACAGTAACTCCATGTCCTCACAATCCTTTGGGTGCCAAAGGAGCAGGTGAAGCAGGAACTATCGGTTCAACACCGGCAGTTGTCAATGCAGTTGTAGACGCACTGCGTCCACTCGGTGTAACTGATTTGGAAATGCCGCTTTCACCACAACGTGTTTGGGCTGCTATGCAGCAAGCGAAATGAATCCATGTTAAAAACTCATAACTTAATAATTTCAAAAAGAGGTGACAATGATACCTGAATCTTTTGATTATCAACGAGCCAGTTCAGTCAGCGATGCGATTTCGCTGCTGCATCAGCATGGAGAGGGTGCCAAAATTCTGGCAGGCGGACACAGCCTTGTTCCAACCATGAAACTGCGTCTTTCAACTCCGGCAACTCTGATTGACATCGGAGATCTGACGGAATTAAAATACATCAGCGACAAAGGCGATTACCTGGCAATAGGTGCCGGTGCAACGCATTGGATGCTTGAATCTTCTGATTTGATCCAGCAGAAAGCACCAGCCTTGAGCCAATCTGCTGGACAAGTCGGCGATGTGCAGGTCCGCAATCGCGGTACCATCGGAGGCGTGTTAGCTCATTCAGACCCTCAAGCAGATTATCCGGGAGTCATTTTAGCACTCAATGCTACCATTGTGGTTCAAGGTTCCGGTGGTGAGCGAACAATTGCAGCTGCAGATTATTTTACCGGACTCTGGGAGACTGCACTTGAAGAGACTGAGATTCTGACTGAAGTCAGAATACCAACAGACAATGCAAATGCCAATTCCTGCTATCTCAAATTTCCACAACCGGCATCCCGCTATCCTTATGTGGGCTGTGCAGTTGCCATGAGCACTGCAGGTGGAAGTTGTGCAGAAATACGGGTAGGTTTCAGTGGAGTTGGTGAAACTGCATTTCGAGACTCCGGAGTTGAGAATGCACTGCAGGGGCAAGCTCTCAGTGAATCATCAATTGCTGCAGCATCTGCAAAAGCAGCTGAAGGTCGCAGCGTTCTCAGTGATGTTTTTGTCAGCGAAGAATATCGACGTGCGATGGCCCAGGTTTACGCCAAACGCGCATTGTCTCAACTTTCCTGAAAATAATCTTTCCTTCAAAATTTATCCCTGTCTGATTTATTTCGGACAGGGATTTTCTTCTCTGCTGTATTTTTCCTAAATACTTTGTTAAACTCCTTTTATTTCACCTTTTATCAGACAACAATAAATGATCGACCTGCGTAGTGATACTATTACTCTTCCTTCTGCCGAAATGCGGAAGGTAATGGCTCAAGCGCCAGTTGGAGATGATGTTTTCAGCGATGATCCTACCGTCAATGCTCTGGAACAGCGTACTGCAGAAATTCTCGGAAAAGAAGCTGCGGTTTTTATGCCTTCCGGAACTATGACCAATCAGGTAGCAGTCCGCACACATACTCAACCAGGAGATGAAATACTGCTCGATGAAAACGCACACATCTATTTTTATGAAGGAGGCGGAACTGCAGCACTTTCTGGGGCAATCTGTCGTTTAATTCCTGGAACTAGAGGAATTTTTGGTGCAGTGGAAATGGAAGCGGCAATGAGGCCGGTTGATGTACATTATCCACAGTCGAAAATAGTTTGTGTGGAAAACACAACAAATCGAGGCGGTGGGAAAGTCTGGCCATTGGAAAAACTTGCAGAAGTTCAAAATTCTGCCCGTGAAAATAATTTAATAATGCACCTGGATGGTGCCAGAATCTGGAATGCTGCAGCAGCACTTAATGTTACGGAAGCAGAAATTGCTAAATTTTTTGATTCAGTCAGTGTTTGTTTCTCAAAAGGACTTGGTGCTCCGGTTGGTTCTGCTTTAGTGGGCAGTCAGGATTTTATTTTGGAGGCCAGACGTTTCCGCAAACAATATGGCGGTGGTATGAGACAAGCCGGAATCATTGCGGCTGGTGCTTTGTATGCGCTCGATAATCACAGGTCGAGGTTAGCCGAAGACCATGCGAATGCCAAAGCATTTGCGCAAGGACTTGCGGAAATTCCTGGAATTGAAATCAATCCGGGTGATGTGGAAACGAATATTATCATGTTCGGATTGAGCAAAATGACGTCTGCTGAACTGATCAAACGACTAGGCGAACTGGATACTCACATGCTGGCGATGGACAGCAGATCCATTCGAGCGGTTACGAACCTGATGGTTACGGAAAAACAGATTTCGGAAGCACTTGAGCAAATACGCAGCATTCTGTCTTGATACTTTAGTTGATGAACCCGCAAAAAGTCATAAATACGTGTCATTGCTTACAAAGAGAGAAAGCTGTTTTATGTTAAGCACTAATATTGTTAAGATCTCTCTCTTCGTTCGAGATGACAATTTTTTGGTTTAAGAGTTTTTTCCTGACATCTTACTTGTCATTCCCGCGAAAGCGGGAATCCAGGAGTGGGTTTTAATATCTTATGCTCAAGCGGATCGTGTGTCTGGATCCCGGATCAAGTCCAGGATGACATAATTATTTTAAAGAACTATAATTACGGTTCTATTATTACTCTATAATATTTCAGCTTATGACTACACCTCATACTGGCGTCTATACAGCATCATTGACACCTCTCACAGCTTCATACGAACCCAATCTTCCAGCACTTGTCCACCATGTGGAACAGTTGTTTGAATCAGGTTCGGATGGTGTAGCAATTCTCGGCAGCACCGGTGAGGCCAATTCTTTGACCATTGAGCAGCGCCTGGACATTATTGCGTATTGCGGAAGCAAATTAGCTCCGGAACGTTTGATGATGGGAACCGGAGCATGTGCACTACAGGATGCAATCTGTTTGACCAAAGCCAGCGTGAATGCAGGAGTTTATGCGGTTTTAGTAATTCCGCCTTTTTACTACAAACCTCAAAGTGATGCAGGTGTACTCCGTTATTATACTGAATTGATTGCTGCAGTGGATGATCCGCAGCTGAGAATCGTTTTTTATAATTTCCCCCAACTCAGCGGTTATAATTTCAGTCTCGAGATATTGCAGGAATTAAAGCAGCGTTTCGGTGACATTGCCGCAGGCATCAAAGACAGTAGCGGAGACTGGAACAATATGTTGAATATTGCCCAACATGTTCCAGATTTTATGGTCTACACTGGTACAGAGACTTTGTTACTGGAACTTCTACAAGAGGGAGGAGCCGGCTGCATTACGGCCACAGCAAATTTACTTGCTCCGGAGTGCCAGCAGGTTTTTCAAGCTTGGAAGAACCAGCAGCAGCAAGATGCTGAGCAAAGACAGACGAAACTCACTGCTTTGCGAAAAGCATTTGATAATTACCCTTATGTCTCTGAACTGAAAAGCATATTGGCTGCTGATTCAAACTCTGGACATTGGACTCAAATGCTGCCTCCTTTTTCTCCGTTGACTAATGAACAGTTAGAGGGTCTGACTACAGAATTTAATAAATATGGTTTGGATTTAAAGCAACGTTGCTCCAGATAAAGTGAGAAAATTTAGTTGCCACAGCCTGAATATTTCCAGGAACTTAAAGCATAATTGAGAAAAACGGTCAAAAATATGCAAGGAAAAAAAACGAACAACACCTTATGCACGTCAGCAAAAGAGAGCCTGCAGACAGGCTAATATTTGAAAGACGTTCCAAAACAACTAAATAGCTGAGATTATGAACGAAGAACTTTATCTGGTAGCTTATAAGGACATCGAGCAAAAAGAAATTGACGAAGCCCTCTGGCTCAAGGCAATGGCTCATGCCGGTGGTGACAAAACAAGGGCCAAGTGGGCCTACATCGACTTAAGAGTCGATCAAATGCAGCGTGACCCTTCTCTGCGAAACAGTTCCAGCAGAAAGATCCGCAAGCCAACTCATCAATCAGGAGCCTATATGATGTGGTTTAGTATTCTATTTTTTATGGCAATCATCACTGCAGGTGTGATTGTTGATTTTGAAGCAATTTCCCTAGTTATAAACAATGGTATTTACTTCATAGATATACCGTCTCTCGTTTTTGTTTTACCAACAGCTATTTTCTTTGGTATCTCAGCTACCTCCTGGCGCAGCTATGGACGCTGCTGGAGTTATACTCTTGGAGGTGCAAAACAAGTTAGCTATGCAGATGCAAACTCGGTTGCCCGCTGCCTGAAAGTCATGGGTGATGTTTCGCTGACAATGGGGATTATCGGCACTTTCATTGGTGCAATCTTGATTACACAAAAATTGGAGCAATTTAGTAATATTGGCCACGCCCTGAATGTCGCTTCATTGACTCTGGTATACGGAATAGTTTTAAAACTAGTCTCTTTTGTTGCAGAACAGCGGGTCCGCAATCTCTACCTGAATTAGAGTTCTTCAAATAACGCCTCCTCTTCGGTGATCTGCCAACAGCAGTCACCGACTCCGCTGGTTTATCTGCCTCATTTTTCAACACAATAATATTGACTTTTTTCCTGAAAGTCCGCAGAATAATAGTCTTTCAATTGATGCACTTTTTCATGAAGAAAATTTGCTATAACTTTGGTTTTTACAGAAGATTATTAAGGATTTCAGTCAACATTATTTAAGTTGATGTTTTCGAGTTATTGCTCTTCTGTATTGCCGGAACAACCCTAACCAGCTTATCATTTTTCATAAGCTGTTCCAAAAACTTAAAGGTAAAAGTGAGCGATCAAGAAAACGTAGTACCAACCCCAACTCCAACCCCAGCAACTCCGGACAAACTAGAACCAATTGTTTTTCTACAGGAAGATGATGACTTTGATGCACTCTATGAAGAGAGTCTGAGAGGTTTTAAGGAAGAAGACATTGTAACTGGAACTGTCACAGAAATTACACGTGACTATGTCACAGTTGACATTGGTTTCAAATCAGATTGTCTAATTACAATCAACGAATTCCAAAACAGTGAACATGAACTTCAGGTTGAAGTTGGAGATTCTGTAGAGGTCTATGTAGAGGCCCTCGAGGCAGATGAAGACGGAGTCACCTATCTTTCCAAGCGCAAAGCAGAAAAGGTGCGTACCTGGGAAAAAATTGGTGAAATTTATGAAGAAGGTGGAATTGTACGCGGAACAATAATAGCACGCATAAAAGGCGGTCTTTCAGTAGATATTGGTGTGAAAGCATTCCTGCCAGGATCACAGGTTGATTTACGGCCGGTACGTAATCTTGATAAGTTATTGAACGAGGATTTTGACTTCAAAATTTTGAAGTTCAACCAGAAGCGTGGAAATATAGTGCTTTCCAGAAGAGTACTGCTGGAAATTGACCGTGATGAAAAACGGCTGAAAACTCTGGATATTCTGGAAGAAGGTGCCTTAATCAAAGGCTATATCAAGAATATCACCGATTATGGTGTATTTGTTGATTTAGGTGGAGTTGACGGTTTGCTTCACATTACAGACATGACCTGGGGCCGTATTGTTCATCCATCTGAAATGTTTGAAATTGGCGACGAAGTTGAAGTAGTTGTACTCAAGTATTTCCCTGAAGATCAGAAAGTCTCACTTGGCCTCAAACAGAAAGAACAAAATCCATGGGAAATGGTTGAAGACAAATTTGCAGTTGGTACAAAAGTTACCGGAAAAATTGTCAGTTTGACCGATTACGGTGCCTTTATCGAAATTGAGCCCGGAGTAGAAGGTCTTATCCACGTTTCTGAAATGTCCTGGACCAAAAAAGTTCGACATCCTTCAAAGGTTGTAGAATTGGGTCAAGAGGTAGAAGCAATTGTCAAGGACCTTGAGGTTGATCGCAAACGAATTTCACTTTCAATCAAAGAGGTACAGGCAAATCCATGGAAACTTGCTCTTGACCGTTATCCAGTGGGCTGCATCGTTAATGGCCTGGTTCGTAATGTTACTGATTTTGGTATTTTTATTGGACTTGATGAAGGTATTGACGGACTGGTTCATATTTCTGATATTTCCTGGAAGCAACGACAGTGCAAACCATCTGAGATTGCCAGCAAAGGTGATGAAATTGAAGTAAAAGTCCTCAACATCAACGTTGAACAGGAACGACTCTCGTTGGGTATCAAACAACTGACTGAAGATCCATGGAAAGATCTTGATGAGAAAAATCCACTTGGATCAGATATTACCGGAACTATCGTTAATCTAACTGATTTTGGAATTTTTGTTGAGGTTTCAGATGGTGTAGAGGGTTTAGTTCACGTTTCAGAAATTGATTCTGCAATTCCTAAAAATAAAGTCCACGAGGCCTATCCGGTTGGAACTGTGGTCAAAGCAAGCGTAATCAAGATTGATCTTGAGGAGCGGCGTTTGGGATTAAGCATCTCAGAAATCATCTCAACTCCTGAACCAGTAGCTGTTCCGGATGCTGAAGCTGAAACGGAGGAAACCAAAGAAGAGGTTGCTGAAGTAGCAGCAGCTGAAACGGAGGAAACCAAAGAAGAGGTTGCTGAAGTAGCAGCAGCTGAGCCTGAGAAAACCAAAGAAGTGGTTGCTGAAGCTGCAGCTGAGCCTGAAGAAGCCAAAGAGGAAGTTGCTGAAGTAGAAGCGACTGAACCTGAGGCAGCCAAGGAAGATCAGGAAAAGCAGTAAGCTTCATTCCCTGTTAGACAGGAGTCTGAAACTCAGGCTCCTGCACCTCCACAATAAAATTAATCCGTTATTGCTATGCAGATTTGTTTTTTTGCGAAGTTGCGGCTTTAATTCTATTTACAGCCTTCACAATAGTTTCGTTTTCGGGATCAATGAGCAAAGCCTCACGGTAGTAAGACAAGGCTCCTGACAACTCGCTTTGAAACTCTAATGCAAGTCCCTGAAGATAAATATTCTCTGCCGATTTATCGGAACGCTCCTGTTGTGCTAGCAGTTTTTCCAGACGTTTAAAGGCCTGGCGGTAAGCACCTTTTTCAATCATCTCTACGGCAATACTATCTCCGGACAACATTTCTACTTCAATATTTTTCCGGAAAGGTAAAACAAGTTTGCTGTATTCCCGCGCAATCAAATCACTGACTTTTTTACGTAACAGAATTTCATCAGGAATCAATTTTCCTTTTTTTTGGTAGCCACGTTTAATTTGCTGAACAGCAATTAATTTATGTCCTTCCTGATTAGTCAAATTGAAGATCACCTTTTGGCTGTAACGTAAATTCTGCACTCCCTGTTTTATAATTGCCCGTCCTGTAATGCGGCATCTTTTTCGATTTTTACTTTTAATCAGATTGTTGCAGCGCCTCAAATTGACAACTCTGCTGGCTTGCAGCCGTTGAACATCATTAATCTCGTTTATTTCATAACTTAGAAAAGCTACCCTGCCTTTTGACTGAAGTGCAGGAATGAAATTATAATTCTTTAACTGCAGTGCTACTTCGGCAGTATTGCTTGAAGCTTCAACTTTTAAAAACGGAAGTGCAGAAAATCGTTCCCGCAGTGCATCTTCAAAAATATCATAAACCAATTCACCTTTGTGAGAATTAACTATAATCAAATAATCTACTCTTGCGGCAATATTTTGTGCTACCGCATGCGGCGGAACCCATGTTCTTAATGGCACCGTGGTGGTGCAGCCTGCAGAAAAGAGCAGTATTAAACACGCAACAAAAATTTTTTGATTAATATAGTTAATATTCATATTCTATTATCCTGCAGGGCACCAAGTGCTTCAATGATATTGCTGTTTGCCTGATCCAACTCCAGGGCTTCTTCATACAACTGCATTGCAATCGATGGATCACCGAGTGCTTCATAGCAAATTCCGAGGTTATAGAGATTTTCTGCAGTTTTTTCATCCGGATTAGAAATCACTTCTTCGATCCGCTTTTTTGCCTTTAAGACTTCAGCAAGTTTGAGGTATTCAACTGCAGTTCCATCTCCGCCAGCATCAATGGTTCTTGTTGCTAAAACAGTATAACGAGATAATTTTGGCAGAATCATGTTAGTAATCTGCAAAGCAAGACGTTGTGCTAAATTTGCAGCAGCATTCGGCATTGCATTTTGAGTTAGATGTTTTAAGTCTAAAAAAGGCAAATTACTGATTTTTTCCTCCTTGCTGCGTTCATCTCCACTGAAGAAAGAAGACAAATTTCCTGCTAATGACTGGGCAAAACTGGTGGGGGCTATACCATTTCCCTTTGAAATAAGAGCAACTTCTGAGAATGTACTCAATAATTTTATTTTACCTGCACTGACTTTTAACAGCTCTCCTGACAGCAAAACAGTTACTGTTCTGGTTTGATAAGTTTCAGTTATTTTTCTGTCCATTGAACTGTCTTCAGTTGTGATCCACTTTTTTCCGGACTTACGTGAAGCATGCCGCCTGAAACTTTTTACACTCTCAAATTGTCCCTTCTGCGAGATAACTTTAATTCCAATTCTGAGGTTTAAAACTGCATCTATTCCTTTTATTTTCAGGCCGCCCACAGGTTTGACCGTTTTCAACTTGTCACTAAAGATGGTTGAAAATACTGCTAAATCTACAATATTGTACGCAGAATAGCGACTCAGGTTTGAGATCAAGGAACGTTTGACTAGTTTCTCCAGACCATTTGTTGTAAATTTTCGGACACTCTCTCTCCAGTTTCCCCGATTATCATTGAGAACCAGCTCTTCATTCTGCAAAAGACGAACATCACCAATTGCCAGAGTACGGATTGAATTCAGATCTGCAGAAGGAGCAATTGATGTACTGAACTGGAGCTTGTTTGTACAGGAGATTAATCCAAAGATTAAAAACAGTGGAATTAATTTTATAATTTTCAAACAACTCATCCGGCAGTGTTTAAATAAATTGTTGTTGGCACAAGCAGAAAATGTCATTGTTCTCCAGAAAAATGTTTACTGACTGCAGTCTCTGCCAGTTGATTGAGTGATGCCTGCCAATTATTTTTATTAAGTGCAAGACTGACAAGCTGGTAACCTGCAGCAAGACGTTTATCTGTTGCTGCTCCGGAAAAAAATGATTCTGCCTGATCATCAGGATTTTGGAATTCTACTTCTGTCATAATACTGCTTTGCTCTGTGCCCCTGTCACCACTGACTCTGACTGCAGTAAAATTGGAAGCAGTGATCGTGCTTCTCAGCAACTTGGGATTTTCAGTCAGTTCTATGAAATACAGGTTTGTGTATGACATGACGGAATCCTCTTTCCAGGACAAATGTTCAAGAACATCCCTGCTGCTGCTTGAATTCGAGGTGCGGCTACTCAATGTTTTCAACTGAACACTCCTGCCACTCTGTTTTGTCTGCTTACTCCAGATATCTCCAACTATCCAGAGTGAGCCCCTGTTATCAACCAGAGTTGGAAAAGGTTTTCCGGATTTGATCACGATAAGCTGCTGGTCGTAGATAGTTGATAAGCGCTTGACCAAAGCCTTGAAGAAATATGCTTTTAATCCCAGATAATCACTCTCAGAATTGATATAATCTTCATGAATAATTATACGTTTGATTGTAGTCTGCAGCGGTTTAATTCTGTCTTCAGACCTTTCATAACGTACAATATTTACGCAGGCACTCGTTGCAAGAGCAACCAGACAAATGGTAATTATTTTCAGGTTTTTCATTGATGCTATATTTTTTTAAACTGATATTTTGAGAGGTTATTCTAACATATTTTGTGCATCACTCAAAAGGAATAAGGCTCACATTGCCAAGAAACTGGAACACAAGACTGGCGCCTAAAGTCGTTAGCAACAAACTCCGTTTCGAGACAATACAAGATATTTGCATATTTTTTCACAACAACCTGATGTTAAATATTGTTTCACTCAGACACAAAAAAGCCGATCCGAACCAGAATGGAACGAATCGGCTTTAAGTCTTGTTAAAACATATTTTTGTGTACTATATCAAAAACCCCGGATTTGAAAGAGTGAATGATCTACTGCGCTGCGGATACGCTCGCTGTCATGCTGACTGTAACTTTCCAGCATATCTATTCCCTGCTTTGCTTTAAGCAAACCCAGAATCCGGATCAGACGTTCTGTAACCAGCAGTTCTCCGGATTTTTTCTGCTTCTGCAGTGCGGAGATTGTTGCTTCAACCGCATTGCTGCCAAGGTGCCGCATGGCTTCAATAACCTGATCCGCAACTTCTTCATCTGCCAGATATGGTAACATCAAAGTTGCTACACGTGGATTTTTTATACTACGCAAAATATCAAAAGTGTCACGATTTTCAAAGAAAGAACGTCCCTTGAGCAGTTTGCTGACAGAATCAGCGATTTCCGGTCCAATAATAATAAGCAAAGCCTTGTATGCACCTCGATTCGAGCTTTGACTTGGAGAATCATAACGGGCAACCAACAGATCAATTCCAGTCTTTCCATAGTCTCTGAAAGCGTCTGCCAGAGCTCGCAGCATATCTGTACCGGATTCCGGAACCAGATCCGCTAAATCATCTGCTGCCGGTTCGTACTGCAGGTTTCCCAGCCTTCGTACAACTTCCCTGCGAACTCTTGCATCTTCATCACCAAGTCTCTGATGCAAAGCAGGTCCAGCGTCACTTCCACCAATTTTTCCAATCAGTTTGACTGCCCGCAGTCGTACTTTAGAACTGTCATCTTCCAGCAATGAAATTGCCATCTCCAAAGCTTGTTGTTTTTCACCCTGACGATGAAGGGACTCTGCTTTTTCAATACTGGCACATCCTGCAAAGAGCAGAATTATCAATATTAACCAACCAATCTTATATTTGAATGCACGCATTTTATCTCCTTATTCCTGATTATGATGTAAAACAAAATTTAAATTATTTCAACTTACTGAATTCCCACTTTCGCGGTAAAACAACTATTTTGCGAGATTGTCAAACAAACTAAATTAGCAGCTTAATCTCATTTTCAATATTTTTGTTTTTAGTCTTCATCCGGAATTCGCACAAAAACAAGGTCAGTTAAATCCGGTGCAACAATTGGCTCTTTGGCTTTTATTCCTGCAGAATCAAAAATGATCATTACCTTGTCAGCCAGGTCTTCTACATTACCTGCATGCCTGACAATGATTGTAACAATTGTTGGTACGGAATTGTCGTAGCTGATGTAGCGGAATTCATCATTCTGTCCCTGCTTGAGTTTTGTACGAAGTTTCCGGACTTCACCTCCGCCAAAATCTTTAAGCACCAATTCATAAGCAACCAGACGTTTTCCACCAATTGAAATGGTTGACATTTCTTTGATCACCTGTGGAACAAACTCCTGCTGCATTTCTTCATATGCATCTTTAACCAAGCCGGTAATCATGGCCGAAGGAATTACATTTGGTCCGCCACGTCTTGCAACATTAATGACTGTGTTGGCAAAAGCTCCTCCGCGTCCGGTGGAGACATTCTTGGCAGTCACGTTGAGTGAAAGAGCTAAATCGCCTTTGATATTGCCACTGACTGCAAAGATGTTTACTTCAACCACAACCTTGGCCATCTGCTTGAGCAAACTCAAACCGGTGGTATAGAATTTTTCTGCATTCTGAATTTGTGGATCCAGCAAAGCACGATCCGCAGGACTTCCGGATACAATTGCCATGAATTGATCTTTGGATATTTTGGCAAACTGCTTTTTAACTTTTTCATCCGTCTGCACTGAAGTTACTGCATTGCGAAAATCCATGGCCCGCAACCCACGCTGGTTTAAATCAGTTTGAATCTGATTCATCAATGCGTCTTCCAAGTCATTGAATGTGAATCCTGATGCAGACAAGTCAATATTTTTCTTACTGGTAATAACCGGAACCAATGTACTGGCACTGTTGTTAATCAGCTTGAGATCTTTCTGCAGTGCCACCAGAACTTTTTGACGGTTTACCTTGTGTGCGGTATCAAGACCATAATATTTTCCGCCATAGATTTTTTTCTCATCATTGATTTCACTACTGACAATGTACTCTTGGATGTTTTTAGAAAGATACTGTTCTATGTCTGCAAAATTATTGTTGTAATCTTCATCAGATAACAATTCACGCACCATTGCATCAACAGCCTGTGCTCCAGCTACTTCCATGGCCTTGGCTTTTGCAGCACGTATGTCGTTGCGTTTGATAAAGGCTTTGGCCTTAATCCGGATCACACGTACCCCAGGTGAGTCTTCCTTAAGTGTTACGCGTCCAGTTAAATCAGCCAATGTGAGAAAATTTTCTGGTTTTGGGTCCGGCTTTTTGTCTGCACAGCCGCTCAGCAGCAGAACCAGCCCAAAGACGATTGAGATAAAGAGGTTTGTTTTTCGCATTGTAACTCCATGAATTAAAAAGATTGATTGAACACTAAACCCGCAGCCATTGTTTTGCATGTCTCTAAATTACAATTTGGTATTGCCAAAGTGGTTCAGGATTGCGCATTTTAGTAAAAACTGAGACTCTTGAATGTAACACTTGCTGACATGAATGAAAAGAGGATATTTGTTATTAAGACGACTTTCCAAAATATTTTTATTTGGAATTATCTTTAATTTTGCTACTGCTGCGAACGCCTATTTTCCATTAAACTGGGATGATTTGATGTTCCAAATGGAAAAACGGATGAGCTGGCGACGAGTCCGTATGCAGACAGTTGTGCAGGTTTTTGATGCATTTGCAAAAAATGCTGACGGAGATTTTTCAGAACGTCCGGTTGAATTGCCTGCCAGAGGTTTTAAACAAGTCATTCACTGGAAAGATGGAGAAGTACTGATCGTAGAGACACAGGATGATGCAGGACAACTGCTGCATTATTACTATGAATACAATCAGGATTTATTGGCGGTTTCGCTGAATAAAAACCGCACTTTTGAAACTGCAGACATTTTACCGAGGCAGCTTCGTATCCGCTCCAGATACGGAAATAAACGTCGCAGAGCACTTAAAGAAGTTGGAATTATCAGTCAAGAACTAGCATATCACCTGCGTGCTGATAATCATGTTTTTCTTAGACTTGGAGATCTGGAATCAGGACACTATGCCTTGCTCAATCCAAAAACTTTCGACTTGGTCTCACTGCATAACAGGCTTTGGTTGGCAGGTGGAACCTGGCTGGAAACAAAAATTGTCTTCAAAAATTATACGACTTACCGCTGGCAGACATATCCTATAATTACTGAGTATTTTCTGGATGGCAGATTGTTCAAAAGGACAACTGTGAAAAAGATCCGTACACTCTCACGTTTGCCAATGAAAAAACTACAGGAACAAGCCTGGAAATTACGTAATTTAGAAAATGCAACTCTACAAAACAACTATGCGCTTTAATTATTATCCTGCAATTATATCAATAATTTTTGTCTTTGGAATTGGTTTTTTTGCAAATATTTTACTGGCCGAAGTCCTGGTGATTGATCGAATTTATCTGATAGTCAACAGTCAGATGCTCACACGTAGTGAAGCACAAGATGTGTCTGCTGCCTTAAAAGCACAAAATTCGTCTGCAAAACAGACCCAACAGGAGCATGACAAGAAATTACTGATGAACCTGGTGCAGGAAATGTTGTTGCTGGACAGAGCAAGTGCACTTAAAATTATTGCCGGAACGAAGGAAATTGAATCAAGATTAGATCAACTGGCCAGAGATCAACCTCAACTGCTTGAGGTTTATGCAGAAGATGATTTAAAAGAACAACTTGCCCGTGAATTTAAAAAACACCATGTAATAAGTCGTGAGGTAGATTCCAAAATTCGTGTTGAATCTCAAGAAATTAAACTCTTTTGTGAAAAGCAGCTGCGAAAAGAACGAAAGGTGGGACTTGCTCAAATCCTGCTTCAGGGTTCAACTGAAGAAGTTCAGGAACAGGTAACAACCATTCGTGGTGCTTTTGAAAGCGGAGCTTCTTTTGAAGATTTAGCAAAACTCCACTCTGCCGATGCAAGTGCCAAACGTACTGGTGGTAAGCTGGGTATTTTTAAACCAGAAGATCTCCTGGCAGAAATTGGTGAAGTCACAAAAAGTTTGCTGCCTGGCGAAATCAGCAAACTTGTTAAAACAACGATTGGACATCACCTACTCTACATTTACCAGGAAGTGTTTCCACAAGGATTGACCTGCTCAGAACTATCTGCAGATCAAAAGGTTAAATATTCGAATGCCTTATCTTCACAAAAGCGTGAAGAACTGTTAGGTACATATATGGATGAACTTTATGCCTGTGCAAATATTGAAATCAAAGATCCTGAATCTTCCGGATTACCTGACTCACTTGCATTACCAGTTATTGAACAGGGAGACATCAACTGCCAGGCACGCCGCGTTATGGTAATTCCTCAAAAGAAGAAAAAGAAGAAAAAGAAGGTGAGGAAATAAGACGGAGTTGACTTTGATTACTTGAGACTGCGTTCGCAGGTATTCCCTTTACTTTCGCAACTTTCACCACTCGTGGAATTTGCACAACTGCCGGAACAACCTCCCTGGTTTTCAAATAAATTTTTGGTATGCATCGATTTCGCCAGATACTGTACAATAAGCCAGACCACACAAAGAGCAGAAAATCCAAGAACGGCAAAAATATGATTCAGATAATCCATTGTAATAACAGATGTAATAACTTGACGATAGTCGCTTGATATTTAGTTTTTAAACCAAAAATATTGTTTAAGTAGTACTGAAAAGACCGGCAAAGCCCATAAAGGCCATCGACAAAATACCGGCAATTATCAGGTTCAAGGCAGTACCTTCGATTACTTTAGGAATTTCCAGCAATTTTGTTTCCTCTCTGATGCCTGCCATAATCACCAGAGCCAGAGTTAAACCTCCGCCTGCGCCAAGAGCGTAAACCAAACTTTCAACTAAACCGTAACCTTTGTTTGTAGCAAACAAAGCCAAACCCAGAATTGCGCAGTTTGTCGTAATGAGTGGCAGGAAAATACCAAGTGCCCTGAAAAGAGCCGGACTTAGTTTCTTGATCGCCATTTCAACAAATTGAACAGTACTGGCAACCACAATAATGAAACTGATCAGACGTAAATATGGTGCATGGTTCAAAACAAAAGAGTTCAAAAACCAGGCACAAAAAGCTGTAATTAACAAAACAAAGACATTGGCCATTCCCATCCGGAATGCCGTTGATATTCGATCTGAAACTCCAAAAAATGGACACAACCCCAGAAAATAATAGAGCGTGAAGTTATTAATTACCATTGCTGAAATGAAGATCCATAGAAGATCAGTAGCCATTCTCTACTCCTTTCTTTTCTTGCCTTTGCTTGAGCCAGTTAAAAAACAGCAGCAGGAAACCAAGCGATAGAAAACCTCCAGGTGGAAGAATCATCACGATCCATGGTTCGAAATCAGGACCAAACAGCGTTATTCCAAAAAGCGAACCGTTACCTAAAATTTCGCGAATTGCACCCAGACAAAATAAGGCGAAGCTAAACCCCAGTGACATTCCTAAAGCATCTACAACTGCCAGTCGAACCGGATTTTTAAATGCAAATGCTTCCTGCCGTCCAAGAATAAGACAGTTCACCACAATCAATGCCACAAAGGCCCCCAATTCTTTATGGATTGCAGGCATAAAAGCCTGCAGCAAAAAATCGACGATGGTTACAAAAGTAGCAATGATAATCACAAAAGTAGTGATACGCACTTCCTTCGGAATTAATTTGCGAAAACTGGAAACCAGCAGACTGGAAAAAGTCAGCACAAAAAGAGTTGCTCCCCCCATGGCTATACCATTAATTGCAGTGTTTGTCACCGCAAGGGCCGGACACATCCCCAAAACTGCTACAAAGACCGGATTCTCTTTCCAGAGTCCCTTGACAAATTCTGCGCGGTAACGGCTGGCTTCCACAGTATTTTTCATTGTGTCTCTAAATATTTATTAATACTGGGCAACCACCAGCGGATAGTTTTTTCCAAAAGACGTATCACAGTTTTTGAGGATATAGTTGCTCCTGTGATTGTTTCCACCTGATTTGCTGCAGTCTTTTGTCCGGGCTTGACTGCAACAATTTTTGGATCAATTTTCAGTGTCGTCAAACTTGACCTGAAATACTTGTCCTTGATTATTTTATCTCCCAGACCAGGAGTCTCTTTGGTGTCCAGAACCTCAAAACCAATCAGCATTCTCTGTTCAGGATCATAACCAAAAATAGCTTTGATCTTATCCTGGAAGCCAGGTTCTTCACCAGGAATGGCAAATCCAAGTAAATCACCGGACTTACTGTAGCCTGCATAAATCCTGGGATTTGACTTTTTTGGCCCTGTACTTTCTTTTTCGTTGCTCAACAACTGCAGCTTTTTTGCATTGAGTTCCAATGTTTTGTAAGATTCACTACCTGGTAAAACCTGAAAGATAGCAATCCGTAGTGCTTCTGCCTGATTTGCTTCTATCAGCGGACGTGTAAAGAGAAAGACTGCCACCAGTGCTAATCCGGAAAATAAACCTGCCACACCAAGTGTTGCAATCAAACGCAAAGAACTGCTTCCTCTATTTTGTTGTAGTTCAACCATTTTTGAGGTGTCCGTATACCCGCTTGCGTGTTAGCTTGTTGAGTAGTGGTGTGACAGAGTTCATTAGCAAGACTGCATACATCACTCCTTCAGGCAAACCACCAAACAGTCGAATTAGGACCACTAAAAAACCAATACCAAAACCAAAATACCAAACTCCTTTAGGAGTGTAGGGTGAAGTTACCGGATCTGTTGCCATGAATATTGCACCCAAAAGTAAACCTCCGGAAAGCAGCATAAAATCCGGTGAGGGAAACCGTTCTGCATTGATAACATAAAATATGCTGGAAAGTACTGTTACTGTTAAGATGATAGAAACTGGAATCCGCCAGTCAAATACACGTCTCATTCCAAGGTAAACTCCTACCAGTAAAAGCAGTGCAGCAGATGTTTCACCAAGTGAACCGGAAGTGTTGCCCATCAAAAGTTTAAACCATTCAGTGCCTTCCTGTTGAAATTTCATCAATGCCAGTGGAGTTGCACTTGTTGCACTGTCTAAAGATTCTCCCTGAAAAAATGGCAAAGCCAAATTTGTCCCGCGAAAAGAAAAGAATTGTCCGTCAGGAACAGACCAGGTAGTAATTGCTGTAGGAAATGAAGACTGTAAAAATGCTCTGCCAAGCAAAGCAGGATTGAAAATATTTTGTCCCAAACCACCCCAGATCATTTTACCCATGCCGATTGCTGCTAATCCGCCCAGAAAAGCCATCCACAATGGAAAACCAGGAGGCAGAGTTAGTGCCAGTAAGATTCCAGTCAGGACAGCACTACCGTCTTTCAGAGATGATGGTTCTTCCTGCTTGGCTGCAGTAAAAATTCGTTCTGTAACTAAACAGGCGAGGACAGTGACGGCAATCAACAACAGAGCACTCATGCCAAAAAAATATGCAGCTGCTGCAATAATCGGAATCAAGGCATAAATCACCTGAAACATGATCCATGGAGTTGTCGCAGAGTCATGTAAAAACGGTGAAGTGGAAAGGATCAGTTCTTTTTTCATGCAACCTTTCGTTCACGGTTTACCGCTTTGGCCACCCGAAAACTCTGTACCAGAGGAATTCCGGAAGGACAGACATAAGAACAAGAGGCGCATTCCATACAATCCATTAAATTTTCTTCAAGCATTTCTTCGTAGAGTCCTTTTTTGGCCAGTAAGCCAAGTGTGGACGGATTGAGGAACATCGGACAGGCCTCAAGACATCTTCCACAGCGGATGCATTGAAAAGTATTCCTGCCCGGAACTTCAAGAACACCCAATGCTAAAACTCCGGATGTACCTTTGACTACTGGAACATCAAGGCTTTTTTGAGCCATGCCCATCATTGGACCGCCCAGCAAAATTCTTGCAGAATCTCCAAAATCTGAAGACTTAAAACCACCACAGGCGTTCAACAGTTCCTGCATGCTTGTACCAATTGGAACCAGCAGATTGGCAGGCCGCTTAATATTTGAGCCAGAAACAGTAACCACCCTTTCAATCAAGGGTTTGCCACTGTCAAAGTACTCTGCAATCGCTGCAACTGTTCCCACATTCGAAACCAAATAACCACCATCCAGGGGAATTGTACCGGACGGAACTTCGTTTGTTAAAATTGCGCTAATCAGCATCTTCTCCGCACCCTGAGGGTACTTAACTTCGAGCGAAACTATTTCTACAGCAAGTTCCGGATGTTTATTTGCTTCCAACTGCAAAATATTAATAGCATCCTTTTTATTGGCCTCAATACCAATGAAGGTCTTTTTTGGTGTTAAAAAATACTGTAACATTTCAATGCCGCGCATTACTTCCAACGGATACTCAGCCATCACTCTGTGATCTGCAGTTAGAAAAGGCTCACATTCGCAGCCGTTGATGATTAAATAATCACATTTTTTATCATCCGGAACAGCAAATTTTACGTGTGAAGGAAAAGCAGCACCGCCAAGCCCAACCATTCCGGAATTCTGGAGATGATCTGCAAACTCTTTCTTTGTCAGTGATTTCCAGTCAATTGGTTTCTTTTCAAGACGCTGGGAGGAAAACGGATCTGCTTTGATTTTGATGGAAGGCACCATTTTTCCACCGGGATGTTCCGCCAGTTCAACTGCACTGACAACTCCGTCAACCGGAGAGTGATAAGCTACTGAAACATATGCTCCGGGTTCTGCAATTTTTTCTCCCCGGGCCACATACTGGCCTTTGCGAACCAGTGATTTTGAGGGAGCACCAATATGCTGCGAAAGTGGAATAACATAATCCGCAAAAAACGGCAGGCGCTCAACCGGACTATTGTTAGTCCAGCTTTTAAACTCCTGTGGATGTACACCGTTAGTAAATGTTAACAACACAAATATTCTTCAAATTATAATTAATATTTCTAATTAACTGAAATGACAATAATATTATGCTTTGTGCCAAGTATTAATAATGATCTAACTAATTAGCGGGATAACCCGCCAGGGCCAGTAAACGCTCACGTATTACATCTTTTGTACGTTGCTGATACTTCATTTCAAGTTCCTGCAGTTTTTTCTCATATTCTGCTTTCAGACTGTCCAGATCCTCCTGATGTTCAGCAGTAGTTTGTTCCTTAAGTTCTTTTTGAACTTTGGCAGTGAACGGCGTTTGCTCACCGGATATTTCCTGCAGCATTCTCCAATGATCCCGAACTAAAACACCGGCTTTGAGTATCTCTTGAGAAACTTTGAATCTTCTAGTTTCTCCATCGGCAAGAGTTTGTTCAATAAACGCTACCATTTCTGCTGCAGGCGATTCTTCCTCAAGCCACATACTGAGAGGTATTGAAGCTGTTGCCGCATCGTCCAGCGCTGTAAAATGGCTGTTGAACCTCTCCTGTGTAAATGCCCAGTCTGCAAAATTTTCAACTTTAGCCGATGTTTGCGGATTGCCTGAAAGGTCTATCAAATTACCAAATACACCTTTTTTGTCCGGATCAAAAGTAAATACTGGAAAAGTCCGTGATTGCAGCAGAAGTTCATCGGCTAATTTAGAATCAGGTACGTGTAAGTGAAAAAGGGCCGGGCCCTGAAAGTTTAAGCCCTTGACCAAACCATCGTGAAAATGCTCCGGTGTTACAAGAGAAGACTGGAGCACAAATGCATTGCGGTAGCTCATCGACAGCAGATCCACTTTTGCTAATACCGAAGCATGCAGCTGCGGAGATACTGCGGCAGCAGAGTCCAGAATAATAATACGTATTGGTAATTTAGAATTCAGCAGAACCGACCAGGTTGATATGCTTTGTTCATTTAGTGATTTATGATCGCCAAGCAGAAATATTTTTGGACATGCTGCACGCTCTGATTCGCTTAGATCATCCCAGCTCAATGATGCAATTTCTGCATCATGCAGATGTGGTTTGTATTTACCTTTTGCCTCCAATTTTGCACGGTGCACCAAACGGATATTATCAAGATAATGGCGTAGCTGACCATCCAACAATCCCAGAGTAACTGCCGGATCGGCATGTTCCCCCTGTGCCCATACAGGAAAGAAAAATGGTTGTTCAGGATACTTTTGTCCCCACTTCATAGAGTGCTGACCAAGCATGCACAGTCCCATTCTGGCACGTCCTATTCCTGTTGGACCTTGTGTTAGTACCCAATTCAACTCTGAAATTGACTGTTCCAGATTAACCAGACTACGCAATGTTGTGATATCTACCGGAGCAGTATGCTCTTTTTCAATTACCTGATGCAACAGTTCGTCAAAATATACCCGTGTCTTTGAAGCATCTGAAAGTGTTTGTGCTAATGCTGTGAAGCTGTCATGCGGTAAAGCATCTCTCATTTCTGCTTGAATACGCTGTGCCAACAGATCGTGTAAATCATTTGTTTCTCTGGCAAAAGCAGCAACAGCAGGTTGCATGACTGATTCTGTAACAGCCAAAATCAAATGCAGAATTACCTTTTCTCCAAAATATTTTTTCTCAGCATCAATATCTTCAGCAGTTTTATCAGATTTAAATTTCAATTCTATATTTGTACTTGAAGTTTGTCCCAAACTTTTATAATAATTTCGCGAGAGCAATACTGCGGAAAATGAAGAATATTCTGCATCCTCCAAAACCCTCCTCATGGTATCCAGAGAAGTGTCAGGAAGTTTCTCCCAAAACCTAAAATTCGAACGCTGCTTATCTTCAATTTCCGGTGTTTGTATTTCCATCTGCAGCGCATTTTCCTGACATTCTTCTGTACAAATTCCGCATCCTGAGCAAGAATACGAATCAATTGCAATAGAAAACAATTCTCCGGCACCACGTTTTTGAGCTTCAGCCTGCTTAAAAAATATTTCTGTTTGTGCCAGTGGAAATTCTGACATTATATTCATTAAACGCTGAAATTCAGCTGTTATGATTTCCTGACTCTCAGCAGATGTCTTTTTTTGTTCAATTGTTTTTGCAAATGCCTGAGGGAAAAAATCTGCAGCCTGTTTAATTTCAGCAGTGGTTTCCCGCAAGAATTTACCTGTAGCCAGAGCAATTGGTTTTAAGAGTGGGGTCAGCTGAGTAATCGGTTCATTCTTTTCTGCAGCAATTATTGCTGCAGACTTCAACAGTTCTTCCGGAGACGAGACCACAGGTGGCAAAGCAGATTCAGGACACCTGACAAAACAATCTCCACAGCCGGTACATTCTGCAGGAATAAAGACAGGAACTTGAATCCTTTCTTGTGACATGTCTCGCAATTCTGCTGTTGCTGCAGGAACCGCAGGCAAGGCATCAAAAGGTGTCACATTCAATTCTTCAATTTTGTTATGCTGATAGAATGCTGCTTTCTGATTTTGGAATCTGGAAAGCTGAGTATACGGTTGTCCCTGATCCCGATAATTTTTAACTACCAGCGGTAATTCAGTTATTCCAGACTCTGTTTTAGCTGTAAACTCAGCTTCTGCTTTTTTCTTTCCGAAACCTTCATCTGCTAACGTAAGCCTCTCCAAATCCGGATATGCTACCCGCAAACGTGCCAGCTCCGCTGCTACCTTCGGATATTCCTGATTTGCATTTATAAATGAAACTCCTGTAAAAAAGCGTTGCCGAGAGATCGTTTGCTCTCTTTTTTTTCCTGCAAACAAACCGCTTTTTGAGGGAAGTTTACCCATGGCATTTTCAAAAACAGTTATTACCTCATCCTTCGTTATCACCGCTCCTCCAAGTCCGCAATATACACCAAACAGTAACGGTTTATCTGTTTTTCCAAGTAGCGGATATTCGGGAAATTTTATATTTCCTGCAGTATTCTCTTCTGCTTTATTAATTGCACCAGCGACCTCCCGAAAAAGCGGACCTTCTGCAGAGGCAGGAAAAAGAGATTGATCGAGAATCGTAACTGCTTTTTTGCCTGAAAGAAGATTCACGAGTTCTGCTCCAGGAAATGGGCGATGCATTACAACCCTCAGGCAACCTACTTTTTTCTTCTGTTCTCTGAGCTGTTCAACTGCAGCTTTGACTGTTTCAAAAGCAGCACCTTCTACCAAAATCAGCTGTTCTGCATCCTGAGTTTCAAAAGATTCCAGCAAGGCTGTTTTTTTACCAGTAAGTTTAGTATATTCATCAAGAACATCTTGGATGATCTTTGCAAGGTGGTCATAAAAAAATGGTTGTCGTGCAGCAGTTTCAAGAGCACCTGCCTGTGCATCTTTTTGGAGGTAATTGAAAGTCGGTGTATCGAAATTAAACCAGTTTGGAATGCGTCTTCTTGTTTCGCCAAAGATAATTGCCTGTGCAGGAGTTGGTGCAGCAATCATGTCATCTGCATTACCCAAAATTTTTTGCAAAATTACTTTGTCAGGCAGGAAAATATCTGCTTCTAATTCTGCAGAATCGGAAATTGCGTCCAAACCCACCAATCCGGGAACCAGACTAAGTTCTGCAATTTTGTGAGTAAGCAAACCCAAATCTACTGCTTCACTGGCATCTTTTGCCATCCACTGAAAAAAACCTGCATCTGCAGCAGCATGATACGGCTGGTGACCGGATGAAAGAGAAAGGTATGTTACACAGCTCAACAGACGTTTGGCTGCACTAACAAGATCTGCATAATGAGCCAACAACTGATCACCAGGAATAAATGCTGCTGCACGTAAACCTGTTGCAGAAAGTCCTGCAATGTAGGCCAATTGATTTTTAGTTTTTGAATTAATTACTGAACGCCCAAAAATATTCAAGTCCTCATGAAGCTCATTATTTTCAGACTGATTTTCAAAATCAGCATCAACCCAGCCTTCACTGATTGATTTTTCCAGCAGCTTAAGAATTTTTATCCATTCTTCACCGGAATAACGTTTTTTCATAATTTCTTTGTTTTCTTTCATATCTTTTTCAAGAGCAATTTTTACAACCGAACTTGTTTATCAGAAAGGACCTCAACTCTACCTAGTGGAAACAACGGCTGTGAGGCTACTTTGAACTGTTGCTCAGTTACCCACTGGATTGCTCCGGTTGGACAACGCCAGGTAGCTGAAGGACTTGCCAGTTCGTTACGGGAATAATCTATCACCGCCAAATTTTCATGCATTTCAATCAGTCCCGGAATAGAATCTGACACACAACGTCCGCAGGCATCACAGGCAACACTACATATTTGCTGGGCGAGATCACCTTCAAGCAGGGATTTACACTGCACTATCAGTTTTTGACTGATTGGCATGATTGTAAACAAGTCTTTTGGGCAAACATCCACACAATCTCCGCAGGCAGTACACGTTTCAATATCTACAACCGGCAGTTCATTGTCATTCATCTTGATTGAATTAAAAGTACAAACCTTCTCACAATCAGCTAAGCCCAGACAACCCCAGGCACATCCCCTGTTACCTCCGTGAACAACAGCAAGTTCGCGGCAAGTTTTCTGTCCTTGATAATCCGCTTTGTCGCGATCTTCCATGCGCCCACCCGCACACTGCAGTCGTGCAACTCTTTTTTCTTCTTTCCCTGCATCAACACCAAGAAATTCTGCAATCTCCTCAATTTTTTCTGCAGAACTGACGGTGCATTTTCCCGGCAAGACAGAACCGTCAACTATGACTTCTGCAAATGCATGACAGCCGGGCTGTCCACAAGCACCACAATTAGTACCAGGAAGTAAATCAGTTACCTGATCTATACGCGGATCTTCATAAACCCAAAACTGTTTGTTAGCCAGAGCAAGAACTGTCGCAAAGGTTAAGCCCAAGCCCACTAGAATTCCAACTGCAACCCAAATTTCTGTCCACATGCAATAACTGCCAGCAAAGTACGTTACTTGTTCATTTCTCAGTCGAGTTTCCCATCACATGTAATATAGAATCGGAAGTCCGCTTTTCCACTTTTGCTACAGGATGGATATGAGAAATAGTTTTCCTGTCAACAAGAACCCACTCAGGTCGGGTTTCATGCTGAGGTCCGGTTATAATCACATCTGTCAGAATAAAAAAATCATCATAAATATCCAATAATTCTCCAACAAAGACTATTTTTTCCTGCCCCTGCAACACCAGTCGCTGATTTTTTAAGCGTTCCAAAAAATCTTTTTTCTGATCTGCAATACTTGGATCCGGTTTTGGCAAATCTAACATTTTAACTCCTTTTTTTGCAACAATATTTGAGTAGTATTCAGCTTTCAGTTTTCGTCCACTGGAAACAAGGGCAGAACTGTTTTTCCAAATACTTCATTCAGAACTTGAGCAAGTCCGGTATAAATTGCGGATAATCCACAGATAATGCCTTCATAACCTGCAATTCTTGTGATCGCAGTGTTACCAGTCAGGTCCCCCAGTGCAAGTAGAAAAAACAGTACTGCGAGTGAAGCAAAAACAAACTGCAAAGCCCGGTTGGATTTTAGGGTGCCAATAAACATGACAAGTGTAAACATGCCCCACAAGGCAAGAAAAATTGCCATTTCTATTTTAGTTGGACCTTCAAACCATTCCATTTTAGGAAAAACTATTAAGGCCACTAATGTCAGCCAAAAAAATCCGAACGAAATAAATGCTGTTGTACCAAATGTGGCCCCTTTTTTCCACTCCATGATGCCGGCAATAATCTGGGCAAGACCACCATAGAAAAATCCCATTGCCAAAATCATGGAACTCAATCCATAAAATCCAGCATTATGAAAATTTAACAGAACTGTAGTCATGCCAAATGCCAGCAAACCTAAAGGTGCAGGATTACCGGTAGAATCTATTATTTTAATATGCTGCTCTAACATAAACCCTCCTTCCACTTATTTCTAAAATTAATTAATTCTGCCTCCTAAAAGTAGCTGCATCTGTATGAGATGCTGAGCTAATTAAACACTGCGGCTCTTTTTATCAGGTCCTCCAGCCCGGCTTCGTCCGGATTAAGAGGTTGCCCTGGATGAATACACTTTGCAGGACATTCTTCTGCTGCCAGTACTAATTCTTTGTAAGTTCCTGCATTGACATCTTTGATAACAGCCTGTTTTTCTGCATTGTACTCAAACATTGCAGGACTCATTTCTGTACATTCATTGCATGTAGTACAACGAAATGTTTCCAGCCAGGCTTCTTCAGAAATTATTTCTTCCTCTACAGTATCAGTCTCTTCTTCAACTGCTGCTGATTCATCTTCCAGCAAATCCGGTGTTACATCCGTGACTGAAGTTGCTGGAGAAGAAATCCCCCCTGAAGGAATCAAGGTAGCATGATCTAAATCCAGCAAAACAGATGTCAGGCGTTCCATTGCCTCACCTGCTGTTTCTTTCCGAACCCTGTTCAATTCAGCCTGATGCTCTTTTTGCAGCTCAGCAATAGTTTGCTCTGTCTCTGCCAGAGTTTTTGCACGTGCCTCTGCTGCAGCAAGTTTTGCATGATAGTTGTTAGTTCCACCAAAATCCTGCACAAAGGCCCAGGCGTCAAGTCTTTCCCGACAAGACTCGGTCAAGACCAAATTCACTAAAACACGCTGCAGGAGACCTGCTGAATCGAGTGTCCAGAAATATGGTAGTTTGCCCTGGCTCTCTTTGCTGGTAAGTCGTAAATAATCCGGAATTGGCAGCATTCTCTCCTCACTCCAAAATCTTACAGGGACATGCATGAAAGAAAACTGAGAAGCTGCAGTAAGTGCCATATAATCAGCTTGTGTGAAG
The DNA here is from genome assembly GCA_014382365.1 of SAR324 cluster bacterium. Classification (GTDB taxonomy): domain Bacteria; phylum SAR324; class SAR324; order SAR324; family NAC60-12; genus Arctic96AD-7. Next base: position 197,276 of record JACNJW010000039.1, on the reverse strand, counting down.
GCAAGTGAAAGTGATGAAACAGTACCATCCTCTGCAGTTACTTCCATTTCATAAACCGGCCAATCCTGTTCCGGTTGGGGATTTGCGGATACCAAAAAGCGACTTCCCCATTCTAAACCGCGATTGGGATCGTACGTAAATAATGGAAATTCGCGTGACTCCACTGCAGCTCCAGTTTCCAGGTAAGTCTGATCATTTCTTTCCAAATCAGTTTTTGGTGACAGTACATTCAAAAAACTTGGCAACGGTGCCTGTATCCCTGCAAAAATACTTTGGATCAAATGTTCCAGATGGCTGACAGAAGCCTGGGCAACAAAAGCCTTGCGGTGAGAAACGGCCCAAAGTCCCATTTCCTGTCTGAATCCGAATGAATCATCATCCGATGGGTCCAGAGCATTCCGTACCTTAAGACTATTTTGCAGGACAGATTTTTTCAACACCAGTACATTGATTGGTTGTGCAGAAAGCAAGAGTCTGGAGATGGCCTGTGGTTTAGCTGTTAGAGATGATTCATCTTCAATCAAAAAAACAGGTGGAACCAGTGCCAACTCTTCAGTTCCCATGCGTTTCCAATCAAAATGCTGAAAAAACACATCATGAATTTCTGCCCGGTAAAGATCATCGATTTCCATTTTTGCTATACGGAACGCCGCAAAAAATGCAGCCGCACTTTCCATTTGCTTTTCAAACATTTCAGACGCAGTTACCGCACCCGACCCGCTTTTAAAAGAGGAGATTATTGAATCCTTAAAACAATCTTTCCAAGAGAAACCAGAGCTCTTGTACCAAGCTTCATGTATCAGTAATGAGGCATCTTTTTCCCAAAAACAGTTTTCGGTATTTGTTAAAATGTTGAGTATTTTTCGGATTCGTTGTTGACGTTCCGGACTCATGGAAACAGAAGATGAATCTGGGAGGACTTCTGAAAGAGTTGCAGAATTGATATAAGCCGAAGAAAAACCCAGCGACTGCTGAAGACGTTCCGGCTCACGTTCGTCCGGCATTTTAGCATGTTCGACCTGCAGTTTTTCAGTCAAACGGGTAGATATTTGCTGAATCTCATTGCTAAATGTACTCAAGGCGGCAACATGTTTTGCTTTGAGTAAGGCCGCTAAAATATAAAATGTTGCCTCTCCGGAAAAACCTGTAACAGTACCGGATGTCGGTAATTTAGCAGAGAACTGTTTAAGATCTGCTTCAAAATTTACACTTTCCTCTCCACTTAATGCAAGCTGAGTTCGAGTTTTTTCAAATGCTGAGTCCAAAATCAACCGAAAGCTTTCAGGTTGCCCAGTTGAGTTCATGGCATCCCGAAATGACATTTCTATTCTTGATAGATTGTCATGTAGTGTTTTTGCCTGATTTGGATCAGGTGCAAATGCGTCAAATGCTCCGCGCAGCAATTCGGCAACCGGCATAAACAAACCATCCGGTACTTTTTCTGACCCTTCAGCAATCCAAAGCGGATAGTCATAACTTACTCCCATCATTTTTTCATAAGGTGCAAGTAATGCTGAGATCACTGAACCAGGAGTTTTATGCTGGGTGACTGATTCGTCTATTTCGAAACCAGCACTGCCGCTGGTTTGAAAAAATTGATGTGCCTGTTCCCAAAAATTGCGTGATTCCTCTTCATCCGCAGGTTCTTCGGTTGGCATAAGAGGCAGATTCACTGGAGTGTGAAAACTTTGTTCTTCCGCTTCAGGAGTAGGAACTTCAATTTCAGAAGTTATTTTATTTGAGGAGAGCATAAAGATTTTTCAAACTGTATGGTTTTATGCAAATAATTTGTTTTACGACTGCTGGTTCTACAGATGAAGTCAGTCTTTACACAATCCGTCAACTGACTTCATCAAATCTAAACAGCGTATTTATCTAATTCAACGTTCAGAGCATCTGATTTTTGCTGAGGAGAGAATCCGATGTTTGAAGCTCCATATTTATCATATTGCTCTTGTTCCGGATTACAATAAAACAAACCAATCGGTACCAGATCCTCGCGTTGAGCCAATTCACGAGCCTGATTTATATCTGCTGGATCATGTTCAACCGAGTTTTTGTACATTTTCTGTACTTCCGGAATTGCCTCAATCCCATTTTCGTGTGTCAACAGAACCGTCAAATCCGGATTACTGATTTCATCAGAGTACAAATTCGGGCTAAAATGAGGACAGCGTTGAAGTATGCGTACAAAAGAAAAACCCGGATGAGCATGTGCTGCCATCAATGTGCTGAAAACGTGGGCAGGATTCCAATCCACCGTCTGTGCTACAAAAGACACATTTGCTACTCCAAGAGTTGTAACCAGCGGGTTGATGGGTGGAAGGATAGAACCATGAGGATGAGTATTTGAAATTGTCCCCTTTCTGGAAGTTGGTGAGGTCTGCATTTTAGTCAAACCGTAAATCTCATTATCGAGCAGCATTACAGTCATATTCATATTATAACGAATTGCATGAATCCAGTGTCCGGCTCCGATTGAACAGCAGTCACCATCACCAGTGGCTACAAACACATCCAAATCAGGACGTCTGAATTTGATGCCTTCTGCAACAGGGAATGGTCGTCCGTGTAGACCATGAAAACCATAAGTGCGCATATAATGCGGAAACCGGCTGGAGCAGCCAATTCCTGAGACAAAGACTGTTTTTTCCGGAGGAAGCTGTTTTTCGCGACAAACTTTCTGTACTGCAGTCAAAACTGCATGATCACCGCAACTGGGGCACCAACGGGGTTGTGCTCCTTCATAATCGGAAAGCGTATGGTACTGCTCAGGGACATGCAGCATGCACTCACTTTGTAAACCAAACATAGTTGCCTTTTTGTTAAGTATTGAGATTTATATTTTAGAAATTATAATCCTAATTAACTGCTGATTTTGTTCTTGCAAACTCATCATAAACCAAGTTCTTTTTTCAAACGTTGTAAAATAAAACCAGGTCGCATCGGTTGGCCATGAATGTGTGCCAAAAAATCTACATCAGTCAAAGTATGAGCACGTAAAAACCATGATAATTGAGAACGTCTCCTGTTTTCCGAAGTTATCAGGGGATCATTTTCTTCATCACCATAATTAATTTCCACAGTCATTACTTTTTTGAAACGTTTGAATATTTTTTCCAGACCAGGTTCTATTGGTGAAAGGAAACGCAGGTGGAGTGAAGAAACACTGCCACCCATTTGCCTGGCCTTGTTCACTGCTTCCTCAATAGCTCCCAGCGTAGAACCCCAACCGACAACCAGTAAATCGCCTTTTTCATCACCATTAACAGTTGGAGGAGAGAGCGTTTTGAAGATAGCAGCCATTTTTCGGCTTCGACGATTACAGCCAAGTTGATTGATATGTGAATCATAGGCAACATGGCTTTCTTCATCATGAGCCAGACCCGTCAAAACATACATTCCATCAGACTGACCTGGAATTGGCCGTTGGGAGAGCCCAGTTTTTTCATCCCATTCATATGGTCTAATTTCTTTTTTCCAGGGACTTTGGTCTATTGGAGGTGAGAAGGAGTCCAGATTGATTTCCGGGCGGGTAAAGGGCTGAACACCTGTTGCCAGATTTGCATCTGTGAGCATAATCACCGGCATTCGAAATGCTTCAGCAAGTTGTCTGGAGAGAATTACAAAATGATAACACTCCTCAATCGTAGCTGGGGCCAAAACTACTGTAGGAGTATCTCCAGGTTGTCCAAAAATAGCAGAAAGCAAATCTCCCTGTTCGACTTTTGTAGGCAATCCTGTTGATGGACCTCCACGTTGAACATTTACAATAACCAAAGGAACTTCCGCCATTGTAGCCAGACCGATGAATTCAGTTTTGAGTGCCATACCCGGCCCAGAAGTAACTGTAACCGCAGTTTTACCGGCATAAGAAGCACCAATTGCAAAACCGATTGCTGCAATTTCATCTTCTGCCTGATGCACTAACCCACCGGATTTTTCAAATACTTCTGAGAGATAATGCGTTACTGAGGTTGCCGGTGTGATTGGATACATTGAACAAACCTCAATTCCGGCTGCCATTACTCCCATTCCCACTGCTTCGTTTCCGTTCATCACAACTTTTGAAACACTCTCTGCTTCACTAAGAATCTGAAAGCGCAAATTTAAATTTTTCGATGCCCAATTATATCCTGCATTCAACAAAAGCAAATTGCTTTCGATAATTTTTTTTGATTTGCGCCGGAAAGTGTGTCGAATTTGCGCTTCTGCTTTTTCAATATCACGTGCATAAATAGAGCAGAGCATCCCCAACACCCACATATTTTTGCCTTTTGAGGGATTTTCTACAAATTTAAGACATTCTTCTTCCATCCGTATTTCACGAACATCAAAACCATATTGTTTAAATTCCTGCATGGCCAGTGCATATTCTTCCTGTATTTCAGGGACCTTACTTTCTTTCCATTTCGATTCAATTAAGATAATGGTACCCTCCCTGTAAGCTTTCTGATCTATTCGTCCATAAAGTACCTGCTCATTGAAGGCTACTACCAAATCAGCTTCATCACCCATGTTGGTAACTTTATCTGAACCAAAACGAATTCTTATACCAGAAGCACCTGCTCTTGAACGTGCCGGAGGCTGCACTTCTGCAGGAATAATTTCAACAGTCCACACACCATTACCCATTTTGGCCGAGACTGAACCGAAGCTTTGACCTGCTTTCTGAGCACCTTCACCTGCATCACTTACAATCTCCACTATACATTCTTCAACTGGCATGACCTTGATTCCAGTTTTTTCTTCACCTGAACTAACATTTTCCGGAGCAGCTAATTCGTCTGAATTTCCCTTCAACATGATTGTTTCTCCTGATTCAATTCCGAGTACTAAATTTCCATATAAATTAAAAAGATAATCTATATATTATCAAATCATTTCTTACCGGACTATTCGGAAATTTACTAATAAAATCAACAAAATTCTATCTGGTGATTATGAGCACTTTTGTGGCTGCTATGTAATTATACAAAGTAGCATTTTTGGGAAATAAAAAGAAGAGGAGGACTTAAACCGGCTTCAATTTGCCGGTTTAAGTTTAGAGAGGTTTTTGCCTGAAATCAGGCTTCAGCTTTGAGGGTTTTGTAGAGCTCAAAGGCTTTTTCAGGAGATTCATTATCATGAACCACGGCTCTCACAGCCTGTATCATGGAGACCGGTGCTTCAGACTGAAAGATATTGCGGCCCATATCCACACCTGCTGCACCCTGCTGTATTGCATTATAGGCCATTTTCAATGCATCCAGTTCAGGTAATTTTTTACCACCGGCAATCACAATCGGTACCGGACAACTGGCTGTAACTGTTTCAAAATCTTTTTCAACATAATATGTTTTAACATAATGAGCACCAAGCTCAGCACAAATTCTGGTTGCCAGCCTGAAATAACGGGCGTCCCGCACCATCTCTTTACCAACTGCAGTCACAGCTAAAGTTGGAATTCCATAACGGGTTCCCTGATCAACAAGTTTGGTCATGTTGATAATGGATTGCTTTTCATGCTCTCCACCAATAAAAACTTGGACTGCCATCGCAGCAACATTCATCCGGATTGAGTCCTCAATGTCAACTGCGATTTCCTCATTTGAAAGTTCCTTAAGCATACTCGTTCCTCCGGATGCGCGCATGACAATGGCCTGTGTCATCGAAGGAGAAACAACGCTTCGTAAAATTCCACGTGTCAACATTAGCGTGTCTGCATATGGAGCCAGCGGCATGATGTTCACATCAATCCTCTCCAAACCGGTTGTCGCACCCTGAAAATATCCGTGATCAAAGGCCAACATAACTGTCCTGCCAGTTTTTGGATTAAAAATACGCGCCAGACGGTTTTGCATACCCCAACCCAGTGCATTTGAACCTTTCAGATAAAATGCTTCAGATTTTTGAGGGATATCTAAATAGTATTCTTTAGTTTCTTTAACTGCATCTAAGTCAGCCATTTTGTTCCCTTTTAATAAAAATATTGTTTTTTGAGTGTATTAAATCACCCGTTCATTTCCACCGTCAATCGGAATTTGCGCTCCTGTGGTTTTCGCAAAAACCGAACCGGCCATCGCACAAACCATCCGTGCAACTTCTTTTGTTTTGACATCAATTTTCAAAACATTTCGTCCTTTGTATTCTTCAACCGTTAAACCATAACGTTTTGCGGAGCGCTCCAGAGCCTCCGGAGTCCACAATCCTGTATCATAGACACAATCCGGATGAAGAATATTTACTCGGATCCCAAATTTTCCCAACTCCATGGCAGCAATTCTTGCCAATTGAGTCTGACCTGCTTTTGGTACTGAATATGCGGAAGCACCTGGACCAGGAGCAGGTACATTCCGGGAAGCCATGAAGACTACGGCTGGCTCAATTCCTTCTTTCAAAAAGGGAACACACGCCTGCAGAAGTTGCTGTGGTGCCGTCAAATTGATGGCCAGACTTTTACTCCAAGTTTTCTCATCCATTTCCTCTATCGTCTGCCCCGCAGGAAAGGTTCCGGCATTTAACACCAAAATATCCAAACCGCCAAATTTCCGAACAGTTTCCTCAACTGCCTTCCGGACAGCTTCCTGATCAGTCACATTGCATTCGAGTCCCATCATTCCTGCTGCAGACAAAATATTCACGATTTCCGGATTCAAATCCAAACCGACAACAACTGCACCCTGTTCGCGTAATTCACGGGCACACGCCAATCCTATTCCACTGGCAGCCCCCGAGACAAGTGCTATTTTCCCCTCAAATTCCAGTGCTTTCATTTCGACTGGCAGCAGAGAGTTGTTTGTCAATTTTGCCTGCTGTAATTCCCAGTACTCCGCTTCAAACAAATGTGTTTCTGCAACCGGATTCCAACCCCCTAATCGTTCTGCCTGCTGAATTGCTTTCAGCGTATGTTCCACAATATCTGCCACAATTTCCGATTCACACAAGTTCTTCCCAAAAGAAATCGTGCCCTGAGCAGGCATTGCTGTGGATTCGGGCCAAACAGCCCAACGCGGTGCACAATCTAAACAAGATTGATGTCCATTTGAATTCCTTTCAAAATATGCAGTATATTCTGCTGCAAATTCATCAACAACTCGATCAGGATTTACAGCATCGACAATTAGTGGAATTGGTTTGGTACGGATCAAGTGATCAGATGTAATTGGTCCGCGAGTCGCAATCTCTTTGACATTCGCTAAACCCGCAAAATTGCAAGCTCCGGAGTTGTTGTCCAGTTGTGCCAGCATTGCTGACCCACGAATTTCAGAAACCTTGCGACGAATACGGGCAAGTGTTTGAAGCACCTGTTTTTGTGAATCTGCATTCTCCGGAACTGTAACAAAAGATGACGAAGAGGAGACAGAATTATATTTATTGAGATACTTTTCAGCCTGTGAAACCAAATCAATCATCCGTGTATAACTTTCACGGGCACTTTCAGCAAACGAAATTATTCCATGGTTTAGCAGCAACATACCTTCGTACTGTTTGCAGTTCAGCTTCTCTGTAATTTTCAGCACCGTTTGAGCCAGTTTGAATCCAGGCAGAACATAAGGAATGACAATTAAACGCTCCCCATACAAATCCCGCAGAAGTTTCTCACCTTTATCCGTGTTTGAAATAGTTACAACTGCATCCGCATGTGTATGATCTATCCAGCTGAAAGGTATGATGGCATGCAGCAAAGCTTCTACAGAAGGACTTGGGGCATCAGGATTTATCATAGCTATTTGCTGCTGACGTATCATTTCAGCATCGCTGATATTTTCAAGTTTTGCTAATTTCTGCAGTGAATCCAGACGAAGTGCTGAAAAACCTGCTGCTTCTATCGTAGCTAAATTCCAGCCGCTGCCTTTGACATACAGAATGACTTCTTCTTCGCCAAACAAATTTGTCTGTTTGAGCTTGACTGAAGTATTTCCGCCACCGTGCAGTACCAGATCAGTATTTTGCCCCAATAAATTTGAAGAATAAACCCGCATCTGGAGTGAGTCTTCTTCAAACTGTTTTGCAACACCTTGATCCCACAAGTTTTTCATGATTAGTATTTTTCGTTTTAAAGATATTCTTTACTCAAATTATCACCAAAAGGTGCACGAATAATCCCTTTTTCCGTAATTAGACCAGTCACCAGTTCCTTGGGAGTTACGTCAAAAGCAGGGTTACAAGTCTTGATCTTCTCCGGCGCCGTTCTCCTTAAACCAAAATGAGTAACTTCTTCTGCTTTTCTTTCTTCAATTACAATTTCACTGCCTTCAGTTGTATTTAAGTCTATCGTAGAATAGGGACAGGCCACATAAAAGGGTATTCCAAAATATTTTGCCAAAATCGCAACTCCATGAGTACCAATTTTGTTGGCCACATCTCCATTGGCTGCCACGCGGTCAGTTCCCGTTATCACCAAATCTATTAATCCCTTTGACATAATATGTGCAGCCATATTGTCTGTCAGCAAAGTTACGTCCAGTCCGGATTGCTGAAGCTCCCAACTTGTCAATCTCGCCCCCTGAAGCAATGGCCTCGTTTCATCTGCATAGACTCGAAACTTAACGCCACTTTGATGAGCCAAATACATTGGGGCAGTTGCTGTTCCTATCCCTGTTGTGGCAAGTGCACCGGCATTACAGTGGGTTAAGACTCCCATCCCTTCTTTGATCAGTCCTACACCATTGACTCCCATTTTTAAACACAATTGGACATCTTCTTCATGAATACGTATAGCCTCTTCTTCAAGATGCTTGTATAAGTCTTTTGATTCAGCTCCCGGAAACAATTTTGCACTGTTCTGCATACGGTCAAGTGCCCACTTTAAATTGACTGCTGTCGGCCGGGCGCTGTCAAGATAATCCGCTTTTTCTTCAATCTTCTGTAAAAATTCTTCTTTATTCAATCCAGTATTTTTCTGAATTGCAACCAACAAACCGTAAGCTCCTGCGACACCAATTGCAGGTGCACCTCGCACTTTTAGTTGTTCAATTGAATTCCAAATCTGCTCTGCTGTTTCCTGCTTTTCTTCAACAACCTCAAGAGGCAATTTTGTCTGGTCAAGTAAATAAAGAGTGCCTTCGTTCCAGCGTATGGTTTGTGGAAGTTGTGTCATAGTAATTCTTCAACTTTTGTTATGTTGCTGTAATACTGTTTTAATCGACACATAATCACAACACAATCACCTACATTGCTCAAATCAAAAACATTTATTGGTTATGCTACAAATAATGATGGTATTCTTCAATAACTGGATTATCTCAGTCTTTCACTTGTTGTTTTCCTGCAAACTTTTATATTTTCTAGTATAATACGAATTCTAACTCTCAATATTTTTTAACAATATAATTCTATTTAATTTTTTCAGGTAAATTATTTTCATGGATGACAGGCGGATAAAAACCAAAATAATATGCACAATTGGACCAGAGACTGAGTCTTTTGAAATGCTGCAGCGCATGGCTGGAGCAGGCATGAACATTGCCAGACTTAACATGTCTCATGGGTCTCACGATTGGCATCAACGAGTAATTAAGCATATAAAGACCCTCAACCGTCAAGTAAAATTTCCTGTGGCAATCCTACTGGATACACAAGGTCCAGAAATACGTACAGGCCATTTAGCATCTGATTTAGACTTAAAAAAAGGTTCAGTAATTTCAATTGTTGTCCGTGGAGAGAGTGAAGCAGAAGAAACATCCATTCATATTGACTATGATGATTTGATCAGCACTGTCCTGGCTGGAGATAAAATTACTGTTGACAATGGTTTGATTAATTTGGAGGTTTTAGAAAAACATGAACGCATGATGCGCTGTCGTGTACTTGACGGAGGTGTACTCAAGAGCAAACGACATGTAAATCTGCCTGGAGTTCGAGTTAATCTCCCCGCTATCACTCAAAAAGACCGTAGAGACATTTTGTTCGGCATCAAGAATGATGTAGATTACATTGCGCTTTCATTTGTCAGGGAAGCTTCAGATATCCTTCAATTGAAGGAAATACTTGCAGATAAAGTCGGCAAAATTAAGATCATCGCAAAAATTGAAGATCAGGAAGGAGTAGAAAACGTCAATGATATTATAAAAGAAGTTGATGGTGTTATGGTAGCAAGAGGTGATCTGGGGATTGAAATCCCAATCCATACTGTCCCCACTGTGCAGCGTAGAATTGTCCGCTCTTGTTCGGAACAGGGTAAGAGAGTAATTGTTGCGACACACCTGCTTGAATCCATGATTTCAAATCCAATCCCTACGCGTGCAGAAGTGACAGACGTAGCCAATGCTGTCTATGAAGAAGTGGACGCAGTTATGTTATCCGGAGAAACAACTATTGGAAAATATCCTTTACGTTGTATCGATCAGTTGGTTAATATAGCAGAAAACGTTGAAAAGCATCCTGGATTGCGTTTTGTAGACAAACTAAATACTGAGAGTGACAAACAAAAATTGTCTCTGGCAGCTGTTGAACTGGCTCAATCTCTGGACGCACGCTGTATCGTTGTGATTACAAGACGTGGTATAATGGCTGATTTAGTTTGTAACTGCCGTCCTGTTTTTAGTAACATTTTTGCCTTCACAAATGTCAGCCAGGCGCGTAGAACAATGATGATGGGGCGTGGGATCCGCCCGTTCAGAATTGCCTTCAGTCAGGATCCAGAAAAGACTCTGCAAACTGCATTCAACGTACTCAAGACAAAGGAGGGTTTTCAGTCTGAAGAAAAGGTTGTGGTCATTTCTGATGTGCTGGCAGGTTCAGGAAAAATTGATGCTATTCAGATCCGTCACCTGCCATGATTATATTTGCAGAAACTGCTATCAACCTATAATTCTAAACTTTTACTCAAAGACGATAAATTACAGACGTTCTACGACAGTCGCAATCCCTTGGCCAATCCCAATACACATCGTTGCAACTCCAAGTGACACATCCTGTTCACGCATTTCAAACAGGAGAGTTCCCAGAATACGTGTTCCTGAGCAGCCAAGCGGATGTCCCAGTGCTATTGCTCCCCCATTCAGATTGACTTTTTCTTCAATCAGGTTGTCTATTTTTAGATCTCTCAAAACAACCAGAGACTGAGCAGCAAAGGCCTCATTCAGTTCAAACAAATCAATGTCTCCAATTTCAAGGCCAGATCGACCGAGTGCTTTATTTACAGCAGGGACAGGCCCATAACCCATAATAGCAGGGTCAACTCCTGCTGTGGCCATTGCACGGACTTTAGCCATTGGTTTCAAGCCGAGATCCTTTGCTTTTTCTGCAGACATCATTAAAACGGCTGATGCACCATCAGAAATTGCTGAAGAATTTCCTGCAGTCACTGTTCCGGAAACAGGATTAAAAACCGGCCGCAATGCAGAAAGCCCCTCCATACTTGCATCATGACGGATAACCTCATCTTCCGTACAAAGCCTCAATTTACCTTCTTCGTCATGTCCCTCAATAGGAACAATTTCTTTTTCAAAGCGTTTGGAGACAGTTGATTGTGACGCTTTTTCATGTGATCGCAAAGCAAACGCATCTTGATCTTCACGCGAAACTTTATATTGTATCGACAACATTTCTGCAGTTAAGCCCATCATCCCTGAGGCCTTCGCGGAGTATTTACTGTTGCTTGGATTAGGATCCACACCGTGATCCATCGGGACATGTCCCATGTGCTCTACACCTCCGCAAAGAAAAACATCACCCTGACCACACATAATCGACATGGCTGCCGTGTGCACAGCAGTCATCGAAGAACCGCATAAACGATTGACTGTCTGTGCAGAGCATGTATGAGGCAGTGCGGTCATCAACGAGGCAAAACGCGCAATATTGAAACCCTGCTCTTTAGTCTGGTTAACACAACCCCAGATGACATCCTCAACGTCAACAGGATTCAATTCAGGATAACGGTTCAACAATTCGTTCATTAATGAGGCAGACATATTTTCTGCCCGTACGTTCCGGAACATTCCTCCTTTAGAACGTCCCATTGGTGTACGAACGGCATCAACAATTACAGCTTCATGCATAATTACCTTTTTTATAGTTATTGTTCTGGAACATAATTTAATCTAGTACTCGATATTTTCTGCTGCAGCAAAATCCTGCGTTCATTGAATCTGCACATCAGCCAGCAATATGATCATTCATACGGATGAAACAGCTTTCCTTCTCTGGCCATTTCCTGAATTTGCCGCGTTGGCTGATAGACTTTACCCAACGACTCATATTGTTCAGCTTTTGTAATTATCTCCTCTAAACCGACATTATCAGCCCAGCGGAATATTCCTCCACGGAAAGGAGGAAAACCAAGTCCATAAATAAGCCCCATATCTACTTCTACTGGAGATTCTACTATTTTGTCCTCCAAACAACGTGAACTTTCCAACAGCATAGGTAGCATCATCCTGTCAATGATATTTTCGTCACTGATATCTGCACCATTTCCAACACCTAAATCGCTGAGGAAATTCTCAATTCCTGGATTTGCTTCTTTTTTTGGTCTGCCCTTCTTATCTTTGCTGTGAAGATAAAAACCTTTATTGTTTTTTTGTCCAAACCATTCCTGCCCATACATCTTAGAAATTATGGTCGGTACGTCCTGACTCATACGGTCTGGGAAACCTTCCGCCATCACCCCGCCTGCATGGAATGCTGTATCAATACCAACTACATCCAACAAAAATGCCGGTCCCATGGGCCAACCAAACTTTTCCATTACTTTGTCAATATGGAGAAAATTCACACCGTCATTTACTAAACCGGAAAAACCTGCAAAATATGGAAACAAGACACGGTTTATTAAAAATCCAGGACAGTCATTTACAACAATTGGGCTTTTACCCATTGCAGCAGCATAGGCCACTGTCGCGGCTATTGTGGATTCACTGCTTTTTTCTCCACGAATTACTTCAACCAACGGCATACGGTGAACAGGATTGAAAAAGTGCATTCCGCAAAATTTCTCCGGACGTTTCAAAGCTTCAGCCAATTTTGTGATCGAAATAGTAGAAGTGTTGGAAGCTAAAATTGCTGTTTCACTTATTTTGGTTTCTGTTTCAGCAAGTACAATTTTTTTAACATTTTCCTTTTCAACTACAGCTTCAACGATCAGGTCTGCATCCACAATGTTTTCATAAGAAAGAGTTGGAGTAATTCCTGTCAGAACATCCGCCATTTTCTCTGATTTCATTCTGCCGCGATCCACACGTTTCTGCATAATTTTTGTGGCCTCACTCATACCTAAATCCAGTTGAGATTGAGCAATATCTTTCATCGCAATCGGAACACCTTTGTAGGATGACTGATAGGCAACTCCACCACCCATGATACCAGCTCCAAGAACTGCGGCCCGTTGGACAGGTTCTGCTTGTTTTGCTGCTTGTTTTGCTTTTTTCTTGAGAAGTTGGTCACCTAAAAACAAACCGATCAATGCTGTCGCCTCCGGAGACTTGGCAAGTTCCGCAAAACCTTCTGCCTCAATTTCCAATGCACCTTCGAGAGGAAACCTTGCACTGGCCTGCATCACTCCGACAATTGTCAAAGGTGCTGGATAATTTGGACCTGCTTTTCCTGCAATAAATGCTCTTGCAGTTTCAAAAGTCATCATCGCCTCATTTTCATTCAGCTTTAGTGCCTCACGTTTTTCCTGACGTTTTGCCTCCCAATCCAATTCACCTTCAATTGCCCGTGTTAATAAATCCAAAGCAGCATCTCGTAATATTTCCGGTTCAACAACAGCATCTACAGCCCCCATTTCAAGCGCTTTTTCTGGTTTGTTTTCTGTTCCGCCAGCAATCCATTCCAGCGCATTATCTGCACCTACAATCCGCGGAAGGCGCGATGTGCCTCCAAACCCAGGCAATAACCCCAGTTTTACTTCAGGAAGACCCACTATGGCTTTTGTTGAGGCCACCCGATAGGTGCAGGCCAGTCCAAATTCAAAACCACCACCAAGCGCATAACCGTTGATTGCACAAACACTGGGAAAATCTAAATTTTCCAGATCAGTAAAAACCTGTTGGGCGTCTTTGACCCATTGAACCAGTTCATCAAGAGGCGCTTGAAAGCCTTTTATAAATTCATTAATATCTGCTCCAACTATAAACACACCCTTCCCGCTGGTGACCAATAGTCCTCTGACAGATTTTTCATTTTTTAACTCATTGACTACTTCACGCAATTCTGCCAATGAGCTCTGATCAAATTTATTGACCGACTCACCCTGGGCGTCAAAAGTCAGTTCGATTATATTATTATTCAGCTTGCGGCACTGAATTGCCTTTCCTTGATATTCCATAACTTCCTTATTAAAACCGTGGAGCTTGCCTGCATGTCTGCTCCATTTTAAAAAACAATATCCAACGCATCGTAATTTTGCTTTTTACCTCCAACCAGCAAAGCTTCAAATTGTGGAATAATAACTTCTACAAAATAACGTGTAGTTTTAAGTTTATTTGCATAAAAAAGCGCATCTTCATGTTCTGCTAAAAATGTTGAGTCAGCAAAATTTACTCCTTTTTCTTCCATGATACTGGCCAGATTTTCTGTAGCCACAACTGCCTGCTGCAACAACAACCAACCTGCAGTTACGGATGAAAAAAACATCAGGAATGGAGTTGCGTAAAGAGCAACAGCTTCCATGCCACGTGTTTTCAGCACTTCCTCTGAACCCATAGATGTTTCATATAATGTTTCGCAGTACCCCTCAAAAGTTTTAAGTACTTGCCCCAGTTCCGGATGCTCCTTGTGTTTTTCAATCAACTGACTGAATTGTTCCATTAACTGCTGAAATAGTAGACCGCCATTTTGCAGCATTTTTCTACCAATTAAATCCAGTGCCTGAATATCCGTAGTTCCTTCATAAATAGTAGAAATTCTGGCATCTCGATACAATTGTTCCAATGGGAAATCTCTGGTGTAACCAACCCCGCCGAGGATTTGAATACCTGCCTGCACTACATCCAATCCAACTTCTGTACACCACCCTTTGCACATTGGTGTCAGAAGATCAATCATGTTTTGGGATTTTTGCCGTTCATCAGTTGTTTTAGCAACTTGCTCCAGGTCAAATTGGAACGCAGTATAATACAGCAAAGCCCGCAGGGCCTCAACTCTAGCCTTCATGTTGAGCAAATTCAGGCGTACTGCAGGATGTTCTACAATTGACACTTTTTCTGCACCCGGCTCTCGCATTTTTGAAATAAGAGTTCCCTGCACCCTTTCCTGTGCATAAGCTTTTGCATATTCATAAGCAGCTCCTCCCTGAGAGAGACCGATCAAACCGGTATATATTCTTGCTCCATTCATCATTTGAAACATAGCTGAAATGCCTTTTCCTTCTTCTCCCAGAATCCAACCCTGACAATCTTCGTTTTCGCCAAAATTCAAGACTGCAGTGGGACTGGCATGAATACCAAGCTTATCTTCAATGGAAGCAACAGTTACATCATTCCACTCTCCAAGCGAACCGTCATCATTAACACGTGTATATGGTACAACAAAAAGACTCAAACCTTTTGTTCCTTCCTGGGCACCTTTAATTCTAGCCAATACTGCATGAATTACGTTTTCTCCCATATCACTGTCACCGGACGAGATCCAACATTTAGAACCTTTAATTTTATATACACCATTTTCAAGAAGTTCTGCACTGGTTGTTAAGGATCCTACATCAGAACCTGCCTGTGGCTCACTTAAGCACATTGTGCCGGTGTATTGTCCCTGAACCATTTTGCTCACATACTTTTGTTTCAGCTCATCAGAACCAAAAGTAGTTATTAACTCAGCCGCACCAGAGGTCAGACCAAAGAACATGGTCAAGGCAAGATTAGCTGCATTAAGTGCTTCATTGACAATTAGTCCCAGAATTGCCGGAGCCCCCATTCCACCAAAATCAGGAGACGCACTCATGGAGGCCCAACCCAACTCATAGGCTTGTTGATACGGTTCCAGTAAACACTCAGATACTTTAACTCGTCCATCTTCGATGCGGCAACCTTCATTGTCACTTTCTGAACGTGTTGGTGAGATTACATCAATCGCAAAACGGATTCCTTCTTCGACCATCATATTCAGGGTCTCTTCGTCAAAATCAGCAAATTTTTCTGACTCGCTTAGTTTTCCAAGAGGTAGCCATTCTTTGAGAACAAATTGAATGTCCCGCAGATCAAGTGTCAGTTCTGTACTGCTCATATACTTTGTTTTGGATTTTTATTGAAACTGTCATTAGATTTTTCAAATCTAATTTTATCATAAATAACCTTACTAATAAAATACTCTAAAATCACATCAGATGAAAGATTATTGTGGAATCATCAACAAGTGAATGCAGTCTCTTAAAACTCCGGAACATGCAAACAGTTTAATAAATAGAATCCGTGGCTTTGGGATAGTTTGTGCAGAAGTAAAATAGTATGTTCTTTTTTATGTGATCAGAAATAAACACCAATCAAACTGCAAAAAATTAATATAAATAAATTTTACAATGTCACTCAGGTCAATTGTCCACTCCGCAAAGCGTAAACCACTCTCATTAAAGCATCAGTATCGCTGGAAACTTGTGCCCCGCTTTATCTGGCAGTCAATGCAGTCCTTTCACATCACCTTAGTGGTCTGGGCTCTTGTGACAGTTGGATGTATTTTCTATCTTTCACAGTGGATGAATTACCGGCAGGTAGCACACCGAGTGGATTCTCTCGAAATTAAACATACAAAACTAACTTCTCAACTTGAATTGTTGGAAGTCGAAATCAGCTATCTTACACGTCCACAACGTCTGGAATTACTGGCAAAACAAATCATGTCCATGTCAGCACCAGATCCCGTGCAATATCGACTTTCATGGGTTGATGTCAGCAACGCTGAATAAGACAAGCGATGAATCAAATTCCACGTTTTCAATTATACAGTTTCAAAACTCGTCTCTTAACCGTACTCGTAGTTTTTGGAGCTTGTTTCCTTGCAGTCTTGGGGCGGGTTTATTATTTACAGATTATTAAGGCCGATTATTATATCAAAAAAGCAAAGTCTCAGCATGAGCGTACAGTAACTCTGGAACCACGCCGAGGTAGAATTTTAGACAAAAACGGCCGAATATTAGCAGTTTCCATACAGCTAAAATCTCTCTTTGCCAAGCCGCGTCAAGTAGAATCTCCTTCTCAAGCAGCCCGTTTGCTTTCTCCTGTCTTAAAAATACCATATCACAAATTATTGAACGAACTTAAATCAAAAAAAGATTTTGTCTGGATCAAAAGGAAATTATCTCCAGAACAAACGCAACTCGTGCAAAAGTTTAATATAAAGGGGATTGGGTCCATTGAGGAATACCGCCGTTATTATCCTAATGGCAATTTTGCGGGGCAGCTTTTGGGTTATGCCGGAATTGACACTCAGGGACTGGAGGGTTTGGAAAGTAAATATGATACTTTGCTGGCAGGCAAACCTGTGGCCTATATGGTAGAAAAAGAAGGTATGTTTCGGACTGTTCCACTCTCTAATAATCCAAAATATATACCTGATCAGTATTCTCTACACCTGACAATCGACAGTACAATTCAGCATTTTGCAGAAAAAGCATTAGAGGAAGGAGTGTTAAAATCCCGTGCTGACCGTGGAACGGTAGTAGCACTAGATTCAAAAACCGGCGCTATTCTGGCCATGGCAACTTTCCCTGGTTTTGACCCAAACCGTTATCAGAATTACAGTCGTGCACATCACTTGAACCGTACTGCAACAATGGGATATGAGCCAGGTTCCACTTTTAAAATGATCACTATTGCAGCTGGTTTAAATGAGGGTTTGATTTCGCCAGATCAGGAATTTTTTTGTGAAGATGGAAAGTACAAGATTGGTAACAACGTTATTCGAGATACATCCCCCCATGGAATCATGACACTTCAGCAGGTTCTTAAAAAATCTTCAAATATTTGTGCAGCAAAAATTGGCATGAGCCTCCCACCTACGCTTTTTTACGATTACATTTTGCGTTTTGGATTTGGTCAACGACCTGATTCAGGCGTTGCAGCAGAAGCCTCAGGAAGAGTAATTTCAGCAAAAAAATGGCAAACTATCGATCATGCAAATATTTCTTTTGGACATGCTATTCTTGTCTCACCTTTACAAATGGTGAGTGCAGCAAATGTTTTTGCAAATGAAGGTCAATGGGTTCCCCCATTTATCGTCAACCATGTCCAGGATAAAAAAGGAGAAAAAATTCTGGAGGTCAAAGATGCAGAAGCAAATATTGATTACAAATTTGGTCCTGGTTTAAAGAGCCCCGTTGTAGATTCAGCAGTGGCAAAACTACTAAAAAAGTATCTTATTTCAGTGACGCAAAAAGGCGGAACTGCAACACGGGCTGCAATTAAGGGTTATCAGGTAGCAGGTAAAACTGGTACCAGTCAAATTTACGATCAACAGCTCGGACGCTATTCAAGCACACGTTACATTGCTTCTTTTGTTGGGTTTGCTCCTGCTTCAGACCCCCTGATTACAGTTCTTGTTGTAGTAGAACAGCCAAGAACATCTTATTACGGAGGCTCTGTTGCAGCACCAATCTTCAAGGAAATTGTACATCGAACTCTCTTATTTAAAGATGTTTTACCTTTTCCGGAAGAAGGTAATGCAGAAAGCTTGACTCGAGAAAAAACTGCTTCACGTTAATTTTTCAAAACATATTACCTGTATTTTGTGACAGAGAGCAATTTAGATGCTTCGAGCTTTCTCAGCAAACTGTCAAAGAAAATCTGCTTTTTTGCCTGAGTAGACTATACTTATTACAGTTTTCACAAAGTAGTCCGGGACTACACTGTCTGAGACATTCTGACTGCTGTCTTGATAGCCTCTATCATTGAGAGTGGATTTGCTTTAAGCAGTGGTGCCAACTCAAAAGCAGTACCATGGTCGGGAGATGTTCTGATAAGCGGCAGACCCAACGTAATATTAACTGCACGCTCAAAACCAAATAACTTGAGAGGAATCAATGCCTGATCGTGATACATTGCAACTACTGCATCAAATCGACCTTTTTGATGTTCCAAAAACACAGTATCGGGAGGAAACGGTCCTTCGCAATTCAAACCATGTTTGCGGGCTAATTCTATTGCAGGCAGGATAATATTATCTTCTTCCTCACCAAACAATTTATTCTCACCTGCATGCGGATTAATTCCCGGAATTCCAAGCTTTGGTCTTGAAATTCCCATTCGTTTGAGGCCAGTATCTGTGATTTCCATTACTTCATAGACTAACTCCGGAGTAAGTGATTCAAGAGCTTGACGCAGGGAGATATGAAGGGTTACCATGGTAGCACGCAAATCATCAACTGCCAGCATCATGACAGAGCGTGCACCATTACTGTAGTAAGAGAGCATTTCGGTATGCCCCGGAAATAAATGTCCTGCAGACTGGAGTGCTTCTTTGGAGAGAGGAGCAGTTACAATTGCGTTAATTTTTTTATGATTTGCATATTCAATTGATTTATGAACAAATTGAAATGCTGATTCTCCTCCCCAGGCAGAGCAATTTCCGAGTACCCATTTTCGCTCTTTTTGAACGGCTAAATCGAGTACTTGAATGCAAAAAGAGTTGCGGATATCTTTTAAGTTATTAGTATTGTATTCTGTGACTACATCAAATGTAAATGGAGTTTTAAGTCTGGCATTCATAGTTGTTAAAATGCTCAGGTCACCAAAAACCAAGGGATGCCACCCCTGAAAAGGGTGCAGTGCAGATAGTGCGCGAAGCAGGACTTCAGGGCCGATTCCATTAGGGTCACCCATAGTCAGGCCAATTGTTATTTCAGCGTTCTGTGTCATTAATTGTAATTATATAAAAATACGTTTATGGATTTGCAAGATAAAGTAGCCCTTGTTACTGGTGCAGGAGTTAGGTTAGGCCAAGCCATTGCTCTGCATTTGGGACAGCTTGGTATGCGTGTAGTGATACATTATCATCACTCTGAAAAAGGCGCAAAAGAAACTCTAAATTTAATGCAAGAAAGTGAGTCAAGACATCTCATTATACAAGCAGATTTAAAAGATGTTTCTACAATACAAAACCTTGTCCTCACTACTGAGGAGCAAGCAGGGCCAATAGCAGTCTTAATCAATAATGCTGCAGATTTTTTTCCAACACCACTATTTTCTACAACTGAAAAAGACTGGGATCATTTTTTTGCTTTAAATTTGAAAGCACCTTTCTTTTTAACTCAGGCAGTTGGTGAAGGAATGAAAAAACGTGGTACAGGCAAAATCATAAATATGGTTGATGTTTCTGTGGATCGACCATGGGTTAGCTTTTTGCCGTATTGCACATCAAAAGCTGGTCTTGTTTCGTTAACAAAGGGGCTGGCTCGTGCTTTATCTCCTGAGGTACAGGTCAATGGAATTGCACCAGGAACAATTCTTCCGCCTCCGGATCATGCAGAAATGGACCTTAATTCTTCGGTTGAAGGTAGTCTGCTCAAACGAATTGGTTCAGCAGAAGATATTGTACAGACCGTTGAATATTTGTTAAAATCAGATTTCGTTACAGGATCAATTCTTCCAGTTGATGGTGGAAGGTCAGTTTATTAAAATCTTCTTTTGTTGAACTAATTAAGATGTATTTACAGAAGTGCTATTTTTTATTATTTATTGTAATTTTCAGCTTTAGTCCTGCTTTTGGAGTTTCCCGCTACTCTGTCGATGAACAGGAAAACATCCGGATCTATGAAAGAAGCAGCAGAGCAGTTGTAAACATCAGTAATATTGCCGTCAATTACGATTTTTTTTACCGTGCCATGCCGGCGGAATCAGGTTCCGGCACGGGGTTCATCATTGATAAATACGGTACAATAGTTACCAATTACCACGTTGTTGAGAATGCCAGTCAGCTGGTAGTCACACTTGCAGATAACAGCCAATGGGAAGGAAAGCTGATTGGTGCAGATCCAAATAACGACCTGGCAATTGTGCGAATTCAGGCTCCTGCAGGGAGTTACGATATCTTAAAGTTTTCCCATTCAAATGATATAGTGGTCGGTCAGAAAGTGCTGGCACTGGGAAATCCTTTTGGATTACGTCAAACCCTAACTACCGGAATCATCAGTGCTTTGGGTCGTACAATAGCAGCAAAAAACGGTCGTAAAATAGAAGGAATTATCCAGACTGATGCAGCAATCAACCCCGGAAACTCCGGTGGACCATTACTGGATTCAGAAGGCAGAGTAATAGGCATCAACACTGCAATCATTGGTTCTGCTGGTAGTGTGGGAATTGGATTTGCTGTACCCAGCAATACTGCACTGCGTATCCTTCCGGATCTCTTGAAATACGGTTATGTTCTTAGACCTTGGCTTGGAATAGAACCTATTCCTACTGTTTATCTGCGTCGCATAGGTGTTGATGTGCCTGACGGGCTTTTGATTGCGCGTGTGGTGAAAGGTGCTTCTGCAGACCATGCGGGCCTACGAGGTGCTACTAGAACTGTAAAAGTTGGTCGCTACAATGTTCCGTGGGGTGGAGACATCATTACACATATAAACGGCTCTGCAGTTACCACAATGGAGGATCTGGCACAGCAAATCGAAACACGGAAAGCCGGAGAAAAAGTAACAATCAGCTATATCCGTCAAGAACGCGGACATTCTGTTACTGTTGAACTGGTTTTACGTCCAAGATCATAATTCCAGTCCGTCATTATTTCCACAATTTAATAATAATTCTTCACAGTTGACATTCTTAAGTCTAAAACCATCATAACAAACCAAATAAGTATGAGTGATCGTGTTTACAATTTTAGTGCTGGACCAGCAATGCTTCCGACTCCAGTAATGGAAAGAATTAAAAATGAGTTTTTGGATTTTCAGGGTCTTGGAGCATCTATTGTAGAAATCAGCCACAGACTTCCTGTATTTAGAGAAATATTAGCTGCAACAGAGTCTCTTTTTCGCGAATTGACGGGTCTTCCCGAAAACTATAAGGTGCTTTTCATGCACGGTGGAGCACAAATGCAGTTCTCTGCAGTTCCATTAAATTTGATGTCTCGTAATTCTCACATAGGTTCCTATTTTATCACCGGCAGATGGGGTACACTGGCAGAAAAAGAAGCTCGAAAATATGGGAACACGGAAGTGCTGATGGATGGGAAAGAAGCTCAATATCGGCAAATTCCACAATTTGACAGTTGCAGACTGGACCAGGAGTCCAGTTATGCACACTTGACTACAAACAACACTCTTTACGGAACACGCTGGCATACATTTCCAGACACAGGCAATGTACCATTGGTGGCAGATGCAACATCGGATATATTATCCAGAGAAATGGATTATTCACTTTTTGGAGTAGTTTACGCAGGTTTACAGAAAAATCTTGGAACTTCCGGGACTGGTTTGGTAGTGATCAGAGAAGATTTGCTGGGTCATGCACTACCTGAAACTCCAAAATTACTGGATTATGCTCTGCTTGAAGAACATAGTTCCATTCCAAATACAATCAATGTTTTTGCAGTTTATGTAATGCGTCTGGTGCTGGAATGGGTTAAAGAACAGGGGGGAGTTGCTAAAATGGAAAAACTTGCTGAACAAAAATCAGGCCTGTTATATCAAGTACTGGATCAATCTGAATTTTATAGTGCAGTTGCAGATTCAAATGACCGTTCTACTATGAACGTAACTTTCCATTTACCTCAAACTGAACTATTAGAAAAGTTTTTAACAGCGTCTGACAAAGAAGGTCTTTTTGCACTCAGAGGACACGCTGCAGTTGGAGGTGCAAGAGCTTCAATATACAATGCAATGCCTCCGGAAGGAGTCGAAGCACTTGCTCAATTTATGAAAGAGTTTGAACGTAAACACGGTTAAGCAGCTTCAGCTTCACCAACTTTTACCAGATGTTTGGGCCACTGCAGATATTCCTGCCAGCTGGAATCCGGTATTTGAATATGTAGTGTTTTGGCAATGTTAATCATTTGCCAGTAATTTGGTTCAAATGGAGTTTGAACCGGCTGCAAAATATTTGCCCCTTTGCTTAAATTACATTTATGACAGGCCGCAACCACATTTTTCCAGCGCATACCACCGCCCCTGCTCTTGGGAATTACATGATCAATTGTTAAATGATCTGCAGGAAAATGACGTTGGCAATATTGACAATGAAAACGGTCACGGAGGAAGATGTTACGGCGGGTAAAATTGACCTTACCTTTCTGGTGATGGTAGCGGGACATCATCACAACGCTTGGTACAGCAATGGATAAATGCTGGGAATGGCATATCCAGTCGTCATAGGATCGTAAAACGGTTACCTTATCGAGGTAGATAGCCTTTATCGCCTGTTGCCAGGTGAGTGTACTCAAAGGCCACATAGTCAAAGGATTACCGTCTTGATTTAGTAAAAGGACATCCTGCATTTGACAATAATTATTTTTTAAGCCAGCTACAAAATTTCTTACTGATTTTCACGCATGAAATTCCGTAGCACTGTGTGTAAGATTCCACCATTTTTGTAATATTCAATTTCAACTTGAGTATCTAAGCGGCAAGTGACTGGAATTCTGCGTTCATCTGCACAGAGGATCAAATCCTGTCCAGGTCTTAAATCATCATTCAAATCTAAAACCGCATATTCTTCTTCACCACTCAAACCAAGTGATTTGTGAGTTTCACCGTCTTTGAACTGGAGTGGCAGTACTCCCATTCCAACTAAGTTTGAACGGTGAATTCGTTCAAAACTTGTGACTACTACAGCTTTAACTCCAAGCAGCAAGGTACCCTTGGCAGCCCAGTCTCTTGATGAGCCTGTGCCATATTCTGATCCAGCCAGGATTACCAGTGGTGTTTCGGATTCTTGATATTTCAGTGCAGCTTCATAAATTGACGTCACTTCACCAGTTGGTATTATTTTAGTAAATCCGCCTTCTGTTCCCGGAGCCAACTCATTACGTAAACGAACATTACCGAATGTTCCTCGAGTCATAACTCGATCATTTCCACGCCGTGAGCCATAAGAATTGAAATTCATTTTTTCAATTCCTGCTGCCAGCAAATGTATTCCTGCTGGAGATTCTGCAGCAAAAGCACCGGCAGGTGAAATATGATCTGTCGTAATCGAGTCTCCTAATTTTACCAAAACTCTGGCACCGGAGATATCCTGCAGTGGTTGCACATCTAGTCCCATATTTTGAAAAAATGGCGGGTTTTGAATATATGTTGATGTTTCATCCCACTCGTAAACCTCACCAGAAAGTGCTTCAATCGCATTCCACATTGGAGAACTGTTACCGGCATCCTGATATTCTTTCTCATACATTTCGCTGTTGATAAGCTCTTCTGCCTCTGCTATTTCTTGCTGGCTGGGCCAGATATCTTGCAGAAAAACCGGCTGTCCATCCGAGCCGGTACCAAGCGGATCCTTGTTCAGATCATGATTAACAGTACCTGCAATTGCATATGCAACTACTAAAGGTGGGCTTGCCAAATAATTTGCCTTGATATGCTGACTGATCCGACCTTCAAAATTTCGATTGCCAGATAAAACAGATGCAACAACCAAATCTCCCTCGTCAATTGCTGCCACAACGCTTTCCGGAAGTGGTCCTGAATTTCCGATACAGGTTGTACAGCCATAACCTACAGTATGAAAACCCAGCGCATCCAGCGATTTATTCAATCCGGTTGCCTCCAGATAATCTGTCACAACTCGTGAGCCTGGTCCCAAGGATGTTTTTACCCAAGGTTGACGGTTCAAACCTTTGGCTACTGCTTTTTTTGCTAACAAGCCTGCTGCAAGCATCACAGAAGGATTGCTGGTATTTGTACAGGAAGTGATTGCTGCAATAACTACAGAACCGTGCTTTAATTCTCCGGAAGTGATTCCCTGCACCGGAACCGAAGTATCAACCTCGTCAGTAC
The DNA here is from genome assembly GCA_014382365.1 of SAR324 cluster bacterium. Taxonomy (GTDB): domain Bacteria; phylum SAR324; class SAR324; order SAR324; family NAC60-12; genus Arctic96AD-7. Next base: position 172,423 of record JACNJW010000039.1, on the reverse strand, counting down.
TTAACTCAAACCCACGGTCTTTCCTGGAGGCACGCAGTGTTTTTTGCCAATTCATTTGCATTTGCGAGAGATTTACACGATCCTGAGGGCGTTTTGGACCGGCCAGTGCTGGCTCAACAGTTGAGAGATCCAATTCCAAAGTATCCGTAAATTCAGGGTCCGCAGTTTCATCAGTCCGGAAAAGGCCTTGAGCTTTACAGTAACGTTCAATTCGCTCTACCAGTTTGTCTGGACGTCCCGTTCCACGTAAATACTTCAATGCTTCATCATCCACCGGAACAAAACCCATAGTTGCACCATATTCGGGTGCCATATTGGCTAAAGTTGCACGATCGGCTAATTTTAAATTATTCAAACCTGGACCAAAAAATTCTACGAATTTCTCCACAACTCCTTTTTGTCTTAACATTTCAACAACTCTCAACACCAGATCTGTCGCAGTTGCAGACTGTTGAAGCTTACCTGTTAAGCGGAAACCAATTACTTCTGGGATTAGCATATAAATTGGTTGACCAAGCATCACAGATTCTGCTTCAATTCCGCCTACACCCCAGCCCAAGACACCAAGACCGTTAATCATTGTAGTATGCGAGTCCGTACCTACCACTGTATCAGGAAAACATACACCATCCCTTAACTGTACAACACTTGCTGCGGTTTCAAGATTCACTTGATGTACTATTCCAACTCCTGGAGGATACACATTGAAATTATCAAAAGCCTGTTTGCCCCACTTAAGAAATTCGTATCTTTCGCGGTTACGTTTGAACTCAATTTCCATATTCTTGTTGAGCGCACCCGAACTTCCAAAAGCATCAACCTGAATTGAATGGTCAATCACCAAATCCACCGGTACACGGGGGTTTATAACAGCTGGATCTCCTCCCATTGCCACCATCGCAGAACGCAGTGAAGCCAAATCAACAACTGCTGGAACGCCTGTAAAATCCTGTAATATTACTCGAGTTGGTTTGAATGGAATTTCTTTGGATGATTTTGCTGCTGGACTCCAGTTAGCCAACTCAGACACATCTTCAGGATGTACCTGAAAATCATCAACATTTCTAAGAGCCTGCTCCAGTAAGACCCTAATAGAAAAAGGTAGTCTGTCAATTGAACCAACCCCATCTTTTTGCAACTTTTCCAAACTGTATAATCCAGCCTTACCATCTCCGCTTTCAAAGTCAATGCGGCAACCAAACTTGTTATCTGACATAATTCCCATAAATATTAAAACAAAGATCCTTAAAATCAACTTTCACTACTGTAACTCAATAAGTAAGTATGAAATTATTATTAGAAATGTAAGGATATTCTCGCAAAATATCAAGTTATTATGATTTATCAAAATGTTGCTTTGTTCAATTATTCTGTAGCAAAATGGATAATATTAATGCTTAGAGCCTTGTGACCTTCACTAAAATGAGAGATAATAACAGGATTAACAGAGACTGTATTGTTGAACTAACAAAATCAGAAAGATAAATTAATTATGATTAAACCGTTATTTTTTATTACTATTTTAATAATATTTATGGGAGGAGGTATTCTCATTTTTCAAAATGGAAACTACTTCACAAAAACAGATAATTTTAATAAAAGCAGGCAAAAATTATTAGCTCAGCTTGACACAAAATCTTTAAACCAAGTAATAATTAAATCACAAAATTCAGTAGTAAAGCTGTTGCAGCTGCAGGGAGGAGGTTGGCAAGAACAGACTTTGAATTACGAAGCAGATATAAATCAGATTCAAGCATTGTTAGTAAATATTTCTCAAATACATATGGGAGATCAGGTGACAGACAATCCGGATCATCATGAACGATTCCATTTGCTGACACCACCTCAGAAAGTCAGTGACTGGAATGAAAATCTACATGGTTTTTCAATCAGCCTTTTAAGAGGTGACGAGACTTCGATTCTGAGTCTGCTTCTCGGTAAAGAGCGCAGCAATGGTCCTGGCCAGTATTTTCGGCATGCAGGTTCAAACAATGTATTTTTAATTCCTGAACGTCTGTCCGTGGATTTTCAGGCAATTGATTGGTTGAACAAGGAATTGCTTGGTTTTGCACCAAAACAGATAAAAAGTCTGGAACTTCAGCAGGGAGAACAAAGCTCTTTTTCCATCAGCCGCAAAAATGCTGAAGCAAATTGGAGCTCAACCAGTGCTGATCTGAATGTTCCTGATGCAGATAGTATTTCAAAGATTCTTGAAAGGTTGGGGAACCTTTCGTTTTCAAAGTTGCAACCGAAGGATTATGTTTATCCTGAAGTTGAAGGAACCGCCTTAGCAGAATTCACTCTGATTGTGTCGCTGTTTAAAGAGCAGATTTATACTTTAAAATTACTAAATAACTTAGCACCAAATGGAGATTATGTTTTGAGCCTGCGTATGGGGATTTCTCTTCAGGCATCTGCAAGTGCAATAGTTGAGGACTCCAAACTGCGTCTGGAAATGGATGCTTTTAACCAACGGGTGAATGGACGTTTTTTTGAAATCAGTTCATGGGAGGGTCAGGAACTTATACCCGGTGATCAATGATCAAAACAATAATCTTATTTTTCATAAAATAACATGTCAATTCGGATGACATCCGAACACACGGAGCTGACTTTCCATTACATGCGTGTGGAAGGAAAAGTTGAAACTCTACTGGATTTCTTGCTCCGCCGCTTCCGCTATCTGGATGAACAGGAATGGCGGAATAATATTAAAGCCCAACGGATTAAGGTTGACGGCAAATTAACTCGTGCAAATTTAAAACTTCATAACAATCAGAAAATTGTATATTTACGGCCGGATTTTCTTGAACCTGAAGTTGACCCTGATTTTGAGATTATTTTTGAGGATGAGGCTCTGATTGCACTTAGTAAATCCGGCAATCTACCCACTAGCCCTTCCGGTAAATACTATAAAAACACACTGGTAAATCTTGTTAAAGCCAGATTTGGCTGGAAAAAACTTTATACACTACACCGTCTGGACCGCGAAACCAGTGGAGTTATTCTATTTGCAAAAAGGCATGAAATTGCGCAAACAATGGCTGCTCATTTTCGGAATAAACGAATTCTCAAAAAATATTCTGCAATTCTCAGTCGACATTTGCCGCATAATTCAAAGCAGAACACACAGGAGGCTTTCGTTTCACTACCAATTGGCCAAGATCGAAAGAGCAAAATTCGTATTAAACAAAGCGTCAATGCGTTGGGCAAACCCTGCCAAACTCACTTCAGGGAAATAAAAAAATTGGATAATTTTTCTCTGGTTGAAGTCCGGCCTTTTACCGGACGTACTCACCAGATTAGAGTCCATGCTGCCCACATTGGATGTGCAATTGTAGGAGATAAATTATATGGTCTGCCGAATGACGGATTCATACATTGGCTTAGTTCCGGTAATGATTATTTACGCACACAAAATTTTCCGCTACATAGGCAGTTACTTCATGCAGAAGAAATTCGCTTTCCACATCCTGTTACAGGAAATGAAACTGTAATATCTGCCAGTAGTGAGAATTTATTAGAAGAATTGAATCAAAGAAATTGAGCTATCACAGACAATTTATTAATTAATAACTAAAATGGACACAATCGACACAGTTAAATTTTGGGCCGAAAACCCTTATTTTGATCCAGAAACTCAGGCTGCTGCAAAGTCACTCCTGACTGCTGAAAACAAAAATAAGCGTGAAGAATGTTTCGGCAGGTTCCTTGAATTTGGTACTGGCGGTTTGAGAGGGATAATGGATGTTGGGACTAACCGCATCAACCGCTATACTATCAAAATGGCTACAGAAGGAGTCGCACGCATCATAAAAAGAAAGGTCAACGAAAGCACTGCTGAAGGAGTCGTGATTGGTTATGATTCAAGACACCACTCTTTTGAATTTGCGCAAGTAGCCAGCGAAGTTTTAGCTGCACATGGGATACCAGTGTATTTGTTTCATGATATTGCACCAACACCACTGGTTTCCTGTGAGCTTCTGCGGCGTAAAGCAATAGCCGGAATCATAATAACAGCCAGTCATAATCCTCCCGAATACAATGGTTACAAGGTTTATTGGGAAAATGGCGGACTTATTGTTCCTCCTGAAGATACTCAGATCATTAATGAGGTCCGTAATATTGAACGAATAGACTTAATTAAAAGCATCCCTTTTGAACATGCAGTTCGAGACGGCATAGTTGAATGGATTGCTAAAGAGGCTGATGAATATTTCATCAAGACTGTCCGTAAATTAAGTTTAGGGAAACGTAACAATAACAAACATCTAGGTGTAATATTCACTCCGCTGCACGGTACCGGTGGACGTTTAGTTCCTGAATTACTGCGGCAGCAGGGTTTTAATCAGGTGAAAACAGTAGCTGAACAAATGGTTCCGGATGGAAATTTCAGTACTGTTGTCTCTCCAAATCCTGAAGATATAAAGGCCTTCGAAATGGCTGTTGCTCAGGCTTCAGAAGATGATGACCTGATACTGGCAAATGATCCTGATGCTGACCGCCTTGGTGTAATGGTACGAGATGCAGAGCAACAGTGGCATTGGTTAACAGGAAACCAAATAGGAGTTCTGTTGCTTGACTTTATACTTTCCAGTTTAAAACAAGACCAGCGTCTGCCCAATAATGGTGTAATTATTACTACTGTTGTGACTTCACCACTAATTGCAAAAATGGCTAGAGATTCTGGATTAGAAGTAATTGAAGTTTTAACAGGATTTAAATGGATCAGAAAAGCAGCTTTGCAGTTTGAAAGGGAACAAGGAGCTAAGTTCGTTTTTGGTATGGAAGAAAGCCATGGTTATTTAATGGGAAATCATTCTGGCGATAAAGATGGAATCTGGGCTTCAATGGCTTTTGCAGAAATGGTGGCCACACATAAAGCTAATGGGCTTACTCCCATTGAGAGACTTGAGCAGATTCATCAAAAGTTTGGGATTCATATCGATTCTCTCAAAACACAATCCTTCCCTGGCTCGGCAGGTTTGGCAAAAATGCAGCAAATAATGCAGGAACTACGTAATGCTCCACCTCAGTCTGTGGCCGGACAAACGGTCATTAGAATAACTGATTTTTTAAACAATACAATCATGTGGCCTACAAAAAATGAGACTACTTCTGGAAAGGGCTTACCACAATCGAATGTTATTTCACTTGAATTGTCTGACCATTCAAGAATAACAGCCCGTCCATCTGGTACTGAACCAAAAATTAAATTCTATTTTAATTTACATGGAAATGACTTGGAAAAATTAAATGAACACCTGACTGCAGTTCAGTCATATTTTTCCAGTACTAAATAAATCAATGTTTATGAAATGCTGTTCAATTTAATCATGCGGATTGTTTTAACATTTTTTATATTTTTCTTGCTAATCACTACACCTGTTTTAGGTCAGAGCATCTTTTTAGAACAGGCAGAGTCAACAGTTGAAATCCTGAGAGAAAACCTTGTGCAGGCAAAAGCTGAAGCACTAAAAGATGCAAAAGCTCAGGTAATCATGCAGGCTGTTTCGCGTTTACTAGATAACAAGACCACAATTACTCTGAAACCTGTTTTAGACAAATATTTTCTTGAGCAACCGGATTTGTTTATTGAGTCAATCCGAGTCATCAGCGAAGGAAATACTGTTGATCTTGCTGAGTTTACAATAAAAATAGAAACACAAATATTTCGTTCCCGTATACTGAGTACTTTCCGAAATATTGGCTTGCCTGCCCAAAAAGAACGAATTCCTATCCGTGAAATATTCTTGATCTATAATGCAGATCCTGCACTTCAACAGACCAGTATTATAAGTTCGGTTTTAGAACAACTTCAAGAACGTTTTACTCCATATCGGCTACGCATCAAAGTTATCAGTACCAAAGGTAAAATATTACCGCTATCAGCTGGACTTCCGGCCCGATTGGCAATGCTGCCGCCTCAAACATCCTTAAACATAGCTGGAACTTCTATAGCTTTACTTGAACTAAAACTTAAAATATCTCTGCCGGGGGATCAATTGGAACAAGGAATGTTAAAGGCAGATTTGTTGTTCTGGCCTCAGATTACTGAGTTTAATGAGGTTTCAGACAGCCCTGCTTTTGCTACTGCCGTCAGGCCTTTTTCTGTCTGGAATCCTGAAGTTATCATACCGGAAATTCTTGATGATTTAGTTTTGAAATGGACTCCAGTCATCAAAGATGCACTTGCCGTGTTTCAAAGAGGCGGAACTGAAATAATTGTAAAAATTAAAGGCTTGCCTGGGCCAAAAGAAGAACAGGTATTATTTAAAACTTTATTCCAAAATAACCACAGATGGAAAAATTTGAACCTTGATGCTCTTTCCAATACTTATGTTACTTACAAAGGTTATTTTACAGACAAACAAAGTAATATCTTTCGAGAGTTTAATCTGCCCCAAGATGCTCCATTCAGCATTTTAGATGTTAATTGGGAAGATTCATATTTAGTTGTACAGATACAGTGGAACAACAACATTGAAGATCTAGAACCATTTTTAATTCCCCTCGAAGAAACTGGATTGTCTGAGAACATTCTTAATGAAGAGAGTAGTTTGAGTCCTGAACTCCAGGTACCTTTACGTACTTTCAAGCAAACATACAACCTGCCACTGGCACGGGCCGTTTATGACTACATTCGACATCGTGGAGACAGTACTTTATTTAGAATAAATACTTCCGGCACCTCAGATTCAGTGGAGAGGAATAAAGTTATCAGCCTGACATGGCAACGTCTAGGAGTAACCCACCTGAGACCAAAACTTACAATTTACGATAACAAAATGGAACAAAAGAAAACTTATCTTTTGAAAAACCGGAAACTGTTTTCATTTAAACACATTATTCCGGAAGGAGAAGAGACTTTTTATTTGCGCATTTCTGACGAGGTTGGCTTTCTTGGAGGGCTTGCTGGAAGTTTTCAGTCTTTCCGTTATCTATTAAGCGCTTTTTAAACTCAAAATATTAGTTTTTAAGAAAACATGACAGCTGGACTTAGTTCAACTCAAGCACTTACTAAGTCTTTATAGTTTTTACGACAGTTTCTTTTTTTATTGAGCGAGGTTTCTTGTTTTGGGATTTATTAGTTACAAACTTGAATGAGATATCTCCAAATGAAACTTCATCACCATTTTGCAAAAATTTTTGCTCTATTCTCCTTCCATTCACAGAGGTAGTCTGCTGATTTTCCAGATTCTGGATTTTCCAGCTTTCTCCAACCTTATAAATTTTCAGATGACGCGAAGCAATTTCAGTACTTGCAATAATAATATCGTTAAAATTTGAACTGCCTATTGAGTTCAGATTACGCACCAGAGGTATCTCCTGCTTGGTTCCTGCAATGATTAAGACTGGTGTTATTTTTTGTACTGGACCTCTGGGCTTTACACCTGAGATAGAAAATTGCGGTTTTGCACCTGCAGTTCGTGTAGTTTTTTCTGCAGGAATTCCAGGATTACGAAAAAGCAGGATCATCTCACCAATATCCAGAACATCATTATCACAAAGAATAGTTCTGTGTGTACGTCTTCGATTGATTAATAGTGCATTTTTATAGTTCTTATCTTCCAGCAGATATGTACTCTGGTGTGGCGTCAAAGTAACCCTGTTTAAATTTGTAGACAAACGAAACTTCTTATTTGTTTTAATTTGAGAAAGAAAATCCAGCGAATGAATCTCAGATTTCAATGGTATAAAAAGACCCTGCTCTCCAAGATTGAGAAGTTTGAAACCACAACCGGACATTTTTTTTACTCTTGGTCTCTGCAGTAACCACAAGACAAAGAGCATTAACAGCACTCCTGTAAAAAGCAGTAGTGTTTCAACAATATTTAATGAGGGGATTTCAACAATCCTCAAGAAGTATGTTTCTGGAAGAAATTTCCACCAAAACGCAAAGGATTGTTCTTTTTGTCCATCCACACTTTGTACAGCAGTTAATTCAACTGCAAACAAAAATGTGGAGTTAAGAAAAGCAATAAAAAACAGAGCTGCACTATACGCGCAGTGATGAAGACATCGACTTTTTTGTGAGATCATCAGATTTCATAGTACTGCAATAGCGCTGTACCAATTTTGATGACATCTCCTTTTTTGATGGATTGTTGATCTACAATACGATAATTCACCAGAACTTTACCTCCGACATCTTCATTTTCAATAATTACTTGATGATCTTTTTTGAAAATGCGTGCATGGAGTTCACAAACTTCTTCGTAACCTTTTAAAATGAAGTCGTTTTGTGAACCGTAGCCTAAAGTGAATCTATTTTGATCAAGAAAAAACAATTGTCCTTCCTGCCTCCCAGTTAAAACCCGCAAAGCAAAAGAAGTAAGACGTTTTTCATTAAGTCCAATAAACAAAGAGATACTGAAACCGACAAGAAGCAATCCAAATAGATTGTCTGGTCCAGTCATCTGAAACAGCGACAATAATTCAAAAATTGCACCGCCGATTGCGCCCCCAATTCCTCCACTTATTATTTGTGGCCGTAAAATCCCAGAACTGGAGCGAAACAACTCGGTGCTTCCTACAATAAATAATCCTAAAAGTGTCCAACTTATCAAGCGACTTATAGCCGGCATTACCTGCCATTCCTGTAATAAATGGCCGAAGACAAAGCATAACAGGCCCGTGATCGATCCGGTTAGCGCACCCACAAACATTTTGGACATTATACGCACCACATCATGGTGGTACCAAAGAGAAACCCTTGCCTGCAGAATCATACCCAGCCCAAGACCTACTAAAGTCCCTTCATAAATAAATTTATTCAGCTGTCCTATATTAAATTCTGACAAAACTGTGATGGAAAAAGTTTCAAAAACATGAAATCCGATCTGCAAAAAGCCCCAACTACATAGACCCCCAATTAGTCCTAATAAAGAGCTGTGAAGTATGCGCATTGATTTCATAATTAGACGTACTATTCTGTGCTGATATCAACAGAGAAAATAATTCATAATGCAGGAATTACAATTCTCTTCAGCAAAAATACTCAGGAAAAATGTCAGAAGCAGACTGGTAATGACTTTCTGGCTGGAACTTGTAAATTCTAATCTTTCAGAAACAAACTATATTACCACTCAGCTTTCCTTCTACGAAATGTAAGGATAGTGAGAAAGATACAGAACCACAAGTTAATTTATTGGCGAGGTCTATTTGATCCTCGTCTTCTAAGAAATGTAGGAATATCAAGATTCTGAAAAAATGCTGGATTTTCAGTCTGATTGGCCCAGTCCGGAATCAGAGGACTTGTTTCAACAATACTGGTTTCATCAGTATTTTTCTTTTCCGAAAGAATATCTTTGTAGGTAAGTGAATCTGAACTTGCTGCTTTATTTCCATTAACTTTTGCAGTTTCAGAACCTGTTCCATGAATAGAGTATGTTGCAGCATCAATCAATTCTGTTGAAGAAATATCAGGCAAATCATCAAATGCACCAGGCTCGTCCACTTGATCATTTTTGATTTCAGCCTGTGTTGCATCTGTAGAAACAAACTCAGCTGTTTCTAACTCTTTTTCAACTTCCTCAGTCGCAATATCATTTGCATTTTCAGCAGAAACAGCCTCGTTTTCGAATATAATTTCTTCAGTATCAGTTTCTGTTGAAGACAAAATAGTTTGGTCACTGGAATTTTTTTCCTGATCATCAAGTGATCTTTCCTGAATTTTCAATGCCTCAACTGAATCTGAATTATCTACTGTTTCAAAAGACTCATCAGTTTCAACATATGTAGCTGTTTCTGCAGAATAATCTTCTTTGCTGTCATTATATGCAAAATCAGGAGTACCTGTTTCAAGTTCAACTTTTGAACCTGCTTCTTCAAATGCCAGATCTGATTTTGACTCGTTCTTTGCCTGTGCCAGCAAATCAAAGGGCATTGTATTAATTGGAACAGATATTTTTTCTGCAGCTTCATCTTGTTCATCAAAACCTGTTGCAATAACTGTTATCATCATTTGATCATCAAAATCTGGGTTTATTGCAGCTCCCCAGATAATTTCTGCATCTTTGTGACCATGTTCCTTGATAAAAGTTGATGCTTCATCTACTTCCTGCATACCCATAGAAATTCCACCAACTACATTTATCAATATACCTCTTGCCCCATCAATTCTATTGTCGTTTAATAAGGGACTGTGCAATGCCTGCTCTGCTGCATGTCTTGCTCTATTTTCTCCTGAGGCCATTCCTGTGCCCATAACTGCCTTACCTTTATTTGCCATCACAGTCCGAACGTCTGCAAAATCCAAATTAACCAGACCGTCCCTCGTTATCAAATCAGAGATACCTTGTACTCCTTGACGCAGCACATCATCAGCATATCCGAAGGCTTCAGTCATTGGAGTCCTTCTGTTGATAATACTAAATAAATTTTCGTTTGGAACTACAATTAGTGTGTCAACGTTCTGTCTTAACTCTTTCACACCACCTTCTGCAACTTTGCGCCGTTTTTTTGCTTCAAAGTTGAAAGGTAAGGTTACTACACCAACTGTCAGTGCTTTTAAATCTCTTGCTACCTGAGCTACAATCGGGGCTCCGCCTGTACCAGTGCCACCACCCATTCCGGCTGCCAGAAACACCATATCAGCACCTTGAAGGGAATCTCTGATTTGATCGATACTTTCCAGAGCTGCATTGCGGCCGATTTCAGGTTTGGCACCTGCACCCAGTCCTCGAGAACATTGACTGCCAACCTGTAATTTTTGAGGTGCAAGTGATTTACGCAAATCCTGCAAATCTGTATTTGCTGCTATGAAATCCACCCCTTGAACGCCAGATTGTATCATACGGTTGACTGCATTACCTCCGCCCCCGCCTACCCCGACAACTTTAATAACTGGAGTATCGTCCCTAATAGGTTGGATATCAGAAAAATTTAGCATATATTCCCCGTTTTGTGTTTAATATATCAGGTTTAATTTTGAAGTTTTTTTGTTAAAAGAAATCTTGCATCCAATCTTTCATACGTCTGGAAACTTTATGAAACATATTTGTGTCATCACCCACGAAATTTAATTTACCTTGATTACTTGTGATTCCATAACGAACCAGACCTACACTGGTTGCATATTTTGGTGAGTAAATCATTTCACGTAAACCGGAAATGTTTTCAGGATATCCCACTCGAACCGGCAAATTTAATACTTGAGAAGCCAATCTGTCTGCACCTGGCATGATACAAGTTCCTCCGGTAATAACTACTCCTGAAGCCATCAATGTATGAAAGTGTGTTTTTTCGATTTCATGGGCAATCAGTTCAAATATTTCTCTAAAACGATCTTCAATAATACTTGCCAGAACCCTTTTTTGCATAGTGCGATTATTCCTGCCACCCACACTTGGTACATCTATCATCTCTCCTTCTTCCACCATGCTGGACATCGCCACACCGTACTTGTGTTTAATGTCCTCTGCCTCATGTAATGGCGCCCCTAAACCGATAGCAATATCATGTGTTAAATGATTGCCGCCCAAGGCTAATACCGCAGTGTGAACAATGCTGCCTTCAGAATAAATCGTAACATCTGTCGTCCCTCCACCAATATCTACCAACACTACGCCGACTTCTTGTTCATCAGGACTGAGGACAGCCTGGCTTGAAGATAATGGTTCCAGAACGATATCCTCGACATCAAGTCCGGACTGGTTACAACACTTAATAATATTTTGAGCTGAGGTTACCGAACCGGTCACAATGTGAACATTCACTTCAAGACGGGCTGCTGCCATTCCGAGCGGGTTTTGTACTCCATCCTGATCATCAACAATAAACTCCTGAGGAAGTATATGCAAAACTTCCCTGTCATTTGGAATCAAAACCTGGGCTGCGTCAATTACACGGCGAATGTCTTCTTCAGTTACAATTCGATTATGGTAAACTGTTACCATTCCCCGACTGTTTTGCCCCCTGATATGGTGCCCTGCAATTCCGGCGTAAACTGAGCGAATCTGAGTTCCACACATTAACTCACACTCCTCGACAGCCTTTTTAATGGCCTTGACCGTCTTTTCTATATTGACTACTACGCCTTTGCGTAAGCCTTCTGATTTCGCCGTGCCGACCCCAACAACATTCAGTTCCTCACTATCATCACCTTCAACTGCAATTGCACATATTTTCGTAGTACCTATGTCCAGACCTACGATTAAATTATTGCTTTTACTCTTCGACGGCATCCATGCTCCTCGTCCTAATAAATTACAATCAATTGCTGTTGATAAAAAATGAACTCTTGCTTGGGTGCAATTTACTGTCCATGTTATATTTGCATTCCAGTCAAACTAAAATTCAAATCATTAAAAAAATATTATCTGCTATTTCGTTTGGAAACATCAGCTGAACAACACACATTATATACTATATTAATCTTATTATTTCAATTACTTATCTCAAATAAGAACACGCTGACTGATCAATCCTTCTGTTTTTTCCAACTGAGCAAGGAGCATTTCTTAGACGATATGGTCCACAAAAATATCCTGCATCTTCCAAGCTGGTACTTATTTCTTCAAGCGGAGCGGTTCGTCCATCATTATTTAAGGGGTAAATTTTTCCCAACAAAACCATAAATCGATTTGTGTTTCTGGCACTTACAGCCCTGCAGATTCTTTGAAGTTCAAGACGTCCATCCATGGGATATAGATATGTTCGTTCCTGACTACACCCTCCTGCAAAGAGGAGTAATAGACCTGTAAAACCTCTTAACAGAAATTTCATTGAAACAGTATATACCCATTCATTTAATAATGGTAGGTTTAATTGCAAAAAAATAAAAATAAATTTGACGGGGAAAATAGTTAATTATTTCAAGAAAATAACTGCCTTACCTTATTCAGGTGTTGTGAGGAACAAACAGCAACTACTCTGTTATGAGGTTTAATTTCAGTTGATCCTACTGCAACAGTCCAAACTCCGTCTTGTTCAACGCCTCCGATCAAAATATTATGCTGACGAAAATAACTCGCCAATTTTTTCAAAGGCTTACGTGCAATATCCGAGCCGGGTGCAGCAATAAGCTCAACGACCTCCGCATCCACGCCATGAAGGTGTGCCACAGACAACAGTTCGTTCCGACGGACGAATTTCAGAATTTCATTAGCAGCTGAAATTTTTGCATTCAGGGCAATGTCTAAACCAATCGTCGATGCTAAAACCAGATAATCTTCCTTGTTAACTAGGGCAATCGTCTTACCGTCTACTCCCTGCTGATCACGATTTTTGCGATTCATAAGATGCTTAGCTAACAGACAACTGACTATATTCGTTTCATTATCTCCAGTTGTTGCTATAAAAGATTCTGCTGAATCCAGCCCCGACATCACAAGTACATTTGCATCAGTACCATCACCATGAATTACCTCAGTATTTTTCAAATCAGAGGCAAGTTCTTCTGCGCGTTCCTGATCCTTTTCAATGAGCTTTATTTCAACTTCTTTTTCCAGCAGTTGTGCTACTCTGCGCCCCACTAACCCACCACCAAGAATCATCAAGCTTTCGATTGTTTTATGTTCTATTTTCATCATGTCCATCAAAGGCAGGATATCTTCCGTGCGTGCCATGATAAAAACCTGATCAAATGCTCGTATTACTTCATCTGCCTGTGGGATTATAGTTGAAATACCACGGGCAATTGCCACAACCCTAAAATGATATTCAGTATGCATTGCTGAAAGTTCTTTAGGGGTTTTGAAAATCAGCGGTGAGTCCTCGTTAATTCTCATGGCAAGCACACGCATATTTCCTTCACCTACTGCAGTAAGGTCATTGCACGATGCCCGTTGAACTAAACGAAAGATCTCCTGAGAGACTAATTCTTCCGGATGTACCATCAAATCTATCTTCAGATCTTCCGGAGAAAGAATACTCCCATCCACTAATTCAATTGATCGTGCACGAATAATTTTTCTTTCAATACCGAACCTGTCTGCAATCAATGATGACAGCATATTGGTGGAATCAGAATTAGTTGCTGCAATCATCAACTCCATATCCTGAGCATGAGCTTCCCGCCAACTGGATAGCTGCATTGCATTACCACAAATCAGTCTGGCATCCAGTGTTTCTGCTGCTTCTTCCAGTAATTCGGAATCTGACTCAATCACAGTTACCCTGTAACCTTCGTGTACCAGACGTTGAGCCAGATGCATTCCCACTCCGCCGATTCCCAGGATGAGCGTGTTTTCGTCTTTAGCCATTTTCAGATAGTTAATTCGTACTGTTGAACGCGGGACTTATTATGCAGGGGATTTTTTGTTGAGAGATCAACTTCGTAAAAGTCATCAGACTGAGTAACAGAGTTGTTTCCGTATATATCATCCGGAAGATGAGCTTCTTCTAAACACTGCCTGATGGCATTAGCAATCCATTTTTCAATTTTCAAAACTACAATTTTTTTCCGTAAACGCCCCTGAATATCCCTGTTCAGAACACCAGGAATTGTGTTGCTGGTTATGAATTGATTTAAATAGGGAGAATTCAAGTTCTCACGGGCTTCAGGTGAGATAGTCGAATGAGTGCTGTAAAAGAATATGTTTGCCGGTCGGCAACGTTTGGATTCAGCAATTGCATTGATGTTTGCTGCAATCGTGCCACCAGTACGGACCATATCATCCAGAATAAAAATATCACGACCTTTCAGCTTCTCAACATCTTCACTAAAATCAACTGTTACGTCACGCTGACCATGGCGGGTTTTTCTGAAAGTCACCAATACCGAATTATGAAGTCCCGTAAATTCCCTCACTCGGCTGACAAAATCTACTGCACCATCGTCCGGTGCCACAAAACCAACATGTTCTCCATAATTCCATAAACGAACCAGTCCTGAACGAAGAATATAGTTTGCAATTAGTGGCGAGATATCTAAATTAAGAAAAGAAGGAATGTTGCGAGAATTGCCGTCAGGATTAACTTTTTGATAGATATTCCGCATGACATCCGGTTTGTGGTTGTGAACGGTCATCACAGAATCAACTCCGGAAGTCTTCAGTAACTGTGCATACATTTCTGCAGAGCAGGGTTGCCCCACAAATTTTTCTCTTGAAGCAAAATCAGTAACTTGTGGATGGTCGAGAGTCCTGGGTCCACGATCCTGTGCAGAATAAAACAAATCCGGTTCAACCAATGCCACAAATTCTGCACCGTTTTCCTTTGCTGCAGATGCAATTAAATAATTACGCATTGCCAGCTCATTACGCGAATAATATGCAGAATGAGTCGAAACGATATAAACTGATTTGCCTTTTAAACCATTTCCCAAAGTCTCTTCGGTTACATGATCTTGTAGAAATCTTGGGCAAAATTCATTGTTGATAAAGGTCTTCAGGGCAATTAAATCCGAGATATCGATTGCCTGAGAATGCGCATAGCCAACCCCAAGTGCAAAAGACGCATCACTGACATTTGAAACAATGATGTGATTGTTCACAAATCCTGTTTATTAAAAGATTTAACTACTATTTTATGCATGTTTGTCAGTAAGATATAGCAAACATAACCTGCTGTTTAGATGGTTCACCACTTACAATACATTTTCCCGGCTCTGAGCTGTTTTCAAGAGGTATGCAGCGAATCGTGGCCTTAGTTTCCCGTTTTATTTGTGTCTCTACTGCTTTGGAACCATCCCAGTGTGCATACACAAATCCACCTTCATCAGCAATAATCTCTTTGAACTCAGCATAACTGGATGCCGTTCTGGTATTTTCTTTTCTGTAGTCCAAAGCACGTTGAAATAAATTTTGCTGAATCTCACCCAATAACTTTACAACATGTGTTGTTATGTTTTCAAGCGGGACTGGATTTTTCTCACGTATATCTCGTCTTGCAACCATTGCCGACTGTTTTTTAACATCGCGCGGGCCAACTTCAATTCTCACAGGAACACCCTGCTGAATCCAATGAAAAAACTTATCTGCAGGACGCAAATTGTCCCGTGAATCTATTTTTATTTGAAGTTGATCAATTTGTTCATGCAGCTGTTTTGCTATTTTTTCTGCAAAATCTAGTGTCTCACTGCGTTCCTGATCATTATTAAAAATAGGTACTATTGCCACCTGAACCGGCGCTATTTTTGGAGGAATTATCAAACCGTCGTCATCACTGTGCGTCATAATCAAACCGCCGATCATTCGTGTTGAAACACCCCAGCTGGTCGTCCAGACATATTTTTGATTGTTGTTGCGGTCAAGATAATCAATTTCGAATGCCTTTGAAAAATTCTGGCCCAAATTGTGTGATGTTCCAGACTGCAGTGCTTTGCCGTCCTGCATCATTGCTTCAATTGTATAAGTGGACAAGGCACCGGGAAATTTCTCAGATTCTGTCT
The DNA here is from genome assembly GCA_014382365.1 of SAR324 cluster bacterium. GTDB lineage: Bacteria > SAR324 > SAR324 > SAR324 > NAC60-12 > Arctic96AD-7. Next base: position 156,087 of record JACNJW010000039.1, on the reverse strand, counting down.
TTAATCCTGTGATTACAGGAATTGCTAAATATTCTTCCTGAAAGATACGGTATATTTCCAGCATCCGCAATGTCTCTTCCTGAGCTTCTTCCGCAGTTTCATGGGCCGTATGCCCTTCCTGCCAAAGAAATTCTGAGGTTCGTAAAAACAGGCGGGTACGCATTTCCCAGCGCAGCACGTTACACCACTGATTAATCAGTACCGGAAGGTCACGATAGCTGTGAATCCACTGTGAATACATATGGCCAATTACTGTCTCAGAAGTAGGACGTATCATCAGTGGTTCTTCAAGTTCTTTTCCTCCTCCATGTGTAACGACAGCACATTCCGGACTAAAACCTTCAACATGTTCCGCTTCACGCTCCATAAAATGTTTTGGAATTAATAAAGGGAAAGAGGCATTTACATGTCCTGTTTCTTTGAACATTCTGTCCAATCTGGCCTGCATGGCTTCCCAAATTGCATAGCCGGTTGGACGTATCACCATACAGCCTTTGACTGGTGCATAATCCGCAAGTTGGCCTGCAGCAATCACGTCAAGATACCACTGCGAGTAGTTTTCTTTGCGGGGAGTTATATTTTTTGCCATATGGGCAGATATTTCAGGAAAATACAGTAGGAGGTTCCGTTTCAAAACAACGGAGAAATAGTTCAGTCAGAATGAATTAACAAATCTTGAATTGAGTCTATAAAAGTACAAACTTTCCTGTACAGATTCAAGACGTTTTTGTAATCTTCTAAAATATTAATGCTGAAATAAAAAAAATTGATTTAAATTCAGATCGAAAACAATATTTTTAGAGCAACAATGATTTTCTCAGCGCTCGCCTTTACGGTAAGGTACCATCAACGCCTGTGGATAACCGACACGCCTTGACATAACAATCAATGCCAGAATACTGAGTACATACGGCATCATCAGGAAAATTTGATAAGGAATCTCTGATCCTATCAACTGCTGTAAACGCATCTGGTAGGCATCAAAAGCCGCAAACAGTAAGGCACCCAAAAGTGCTTTACCCGGACGCCACGAGGCAAAAACAACCAAGGCAATACAAATCCAGCCGCGTCCGTTGATCATGTTGAAAAAGAAAGCATTGAAAGCTGACATGGTTAAGAAAGCTCCTCCTACAGCCATAAACGCACTTCCACAGACAACAGCACAAGTTCGAATTATTGTAACATTTAATCCTTGTGCTTCTGCCGCCGCCGGATTTTCACCAACCATTTGTACTGCCAGCCCAACCGGAGTTCGATACAGGACATAAGCCACAACAATAACTGAAATAAAAGCAAAATACGTTAAAGGTGTTTGCTTGAAAAGAGCTTCCCCAATAATCGGCACCGCCGAAAGTCCCGGAATATCCAGTGGTTCAAAAGCCTGAATTCTTGGAGGAGAATTAACTTCTGGTAAAATTAAACGATAAACATAAGAGGAGAGACTTGTGGCCAACAAGGTAATGCCGATACCGGTTACATGTTGTGAAAGACCCAGAGGTACTGTCAGCATGGCATGCAGCAAACCAAAAATTCCACCACAGACTGCAGCAAACAAAACGCCTGTCCAAAGACCTGCACCTTGATAAACTGTCATCCAGCCAACCATGGCACCAATCGTCATAATGCCTTCGATTCCCAGATTGAGCACGCCTGCTTTTTCACAGATTACTTCGCCCAGTGTGCCAAAGATTAAGGGAGTAGCAATTCTAACTGCAGCAACCCAAAAACTGGTATTCAGAAATATTTCCAACCACTCCATTTCAACTCCAGCGAATCCTAAAACGAACCAGTAAAACAGAAACCAGCATACATAGTAAAGAAACTGAAACCATTACATCTGCAATATAACTTGGTACTCCGGCAGAGCGGCTCATGGCGTCTGCACCAACAAAAACACTTGCCACAAAAGTGGCTGAAATAACAACTCCAAGTGGATGCAGTTGTGCCAGCATTGCCACAACAATTCCTGTATAACCAAAACCTGGACTGAGGTCCAGCGTCAGATTACCTTTCATACCTGCAACTTCGCTATAACCTGCAATGCCGGCAATTCCTCCGGAAATCAAGGCAGTCATGATCATCACGCGGTTGACAGGCATTCCTGCAAAGCGGGCAGCCTTTTGATTAAAACCTACTGCACGCATTTCATAACCAAGAGTAGTACGAATACTCACGATCCAGATAATGAAAGCCAGCAAAAGAGCCAGCAAAAGTCCGGAGTGTAAACGCAGTCCCCGGAAAAGGCGGGGGAGCTCTGCTGCTTCCGTAACCGGTTCTGCCTGAGGCCACCCCAGTCCCATTGGATCTTTTAACGGCCCTTCGAGTAACAGGCTGACCAGCAGGATTACAATAAAATTCAGTAAAAGTGTTGTAACAACTTCATCAACTCCAAAATGAAGTTTAAGCAAAACCGGCCCCAGCAGCAGCAAAGCACCTGCAACCGCACTGCAAATCACCAGAACTGGTATCATCAATTCCTGAGGCAAATCCAGCATTCCAGTTCCTAAAACAGTAATGATGAGTGCACCGGCATACAATTGCCCTTCTGCCCCAATGTTCCAAAAACGGGATTTAAATGCAACTGCTGCTGCTAATCCAGTAAATATCAGCGGAGTTGTCCGAGCTAATGTTTCTGCCAGCGCAAATCCTGAACCGAGTGCACCCTGCAGCAAAAGTCCATAGGCCTCCAAAACAGGTACTCCACTCCAGGCCACAAGTCCTGCACATAACATAAAACTTGCCAATACTGCCAAAACTGGAGCCAGGAGCATAAATCCCAGGGGGATATTGGTTCTTGCTTCAAGACGCATTATTTCCTGCAGACGGATAATTGGTTGTTGAAAAATTTTGCTGTCCGGTCATCAGGAGTCCTAGTTGTGCAATGGAGATTGATTCACGAGGAAATGTTTCACTGAGTTGCCCCCTGTGAATAACTGCGATGCGATCTGCGATTTGCAGCAGCTCTTCCAGATCTTCAGAAATCAGCAAAATCGCCGCACCTTCCGCACGGGCGGAAAGCAGCTGTTGATGAACATAAGCCACGGCCCCCACATCCAAACCCCGTCCTGGTTGATTGGCCAGTATCAGTTGTGGATTTCCGGAGAGGACTCTACCGAGAATCAGCTTCTGCATATTTCCTCCGGAAAGTAAACGCACCGGCGCCTTGGAGTTATATCCGCGAACATCAAATCTGCTCACTACATTTTCTGCAAAACGATCTCGGTTACGATGATTCTGCCAACCAAAAGTACTGAACTGCGCTTCACGGTAACATTCAGAAATACTGTTTTCGGCTAAGCTCATGTCACCAATCACGCCCTGTGTGTGTCTGTCTTCCGGAATCCGTCCGACTTTGTTCCGGAGCATATTCTCCGGAGTAAAGCGCCTGACTATTTCACCGTGGAGTTCTACGATACCGCTTTGGGGCACTGCCAATCCGCTTATTAAATCTGCCAGCGCAGTTTGGCCGTTACCCGATACACCTGCAATGCCAACAATTTCTTTAGCACAAATATTCAGGGAAACTTCTTTTAATCCCGGGCGACCTTCACCGGCTGAAACTGTGACATCTTCCAGTTTAAATATCGATCTTCCGGCCTCCAAAGCCTTACGCTCAGGCAATTCAATCTCGCGTCCAACCATTGCATGCGCTAATTCTGTTTCTGAAGCAGCAGCAGTTTTTATTTCTGTCACTAAACTTCCGTCACGCAGCACAGCAACACGGTCACTGATTGCTAAAACTTCCTGCATTTTGTGGGAAATAAAAATTAGTGAAAGTCCGCCCTTTACCAATTTTTTAAGAGTCTCAAAAAAATCTTTTGTTTCCTGGGGAGTAAGCACTGCAGTAGGTTCATCCAGAATCAGGATTCGTGCTTTACGGTATAATGCTTTGAGTATTTCTACTCTTTGACGTTCGCCAATTGAGAGCTCGCTGATGCGGACATGGGGCTGCACCTCTAGACCAAAACGTTTTCCAAGTTCCTCCAAGTGCCGGCGTCCGGAACGTCGATTTGAAGAAAGCGACCACAAAGATTCTGTACCCAGCATCACATTGTCAAGCACACTTAAATTATCTGCCAGTGTGAAATGCTGATGCACCATACCGATGCCCGCCTCAATTGCCGCATGTGGTGAACCCTCCGGAATATTCTTTCCGAACACCTCTACACTACCGGAATCGGCAACATAATGCCCAAACAGAATGTTCATTAAAGTCGTTTTGCCGGCTCCATTTTCACCCAGCAAAGCCAGTACTTCTCCGGACTTTAATTCCAGACTAATGTCATCGTTGGCCACCAGACTTCCAAAAACTTTGGTGATGCCCCGCAAGCGAAGCACCACCTCTGAGTCTGACTGGTTTTTCGAAACATCAATTTCAGAACTGTTCACTCAGTTCCTCACATTGTTGATTTCGGTTCCGCGTCATTGACATTGACCCGGAACAAACCGTCTTTAATTTCCTGCGCACGTTCGGCTACTTGTTTTTTAACTTTAGCCGGTATGCGATTTTCGAAAGTTCCATATGGAGCAAGACTTCCTCCGCCGTATTTCATGAATGAATATTGGCCATAATCTTCTGCCTCATAATTACCGGAACTGACTTTAGAAACTGCTCTGTCAATTGTGGCTTCCATGTGCCAGATTGCTGATGCAATAACAGTATCAGGATAATCCGACTGGGTGTTAATCACGTTACCAATTGCCAAAACTCCTTTTTCTTTGGCTGCATCTGAAACACCAAAACGCTCTGCATAAAGAATGTCTGCACCACGTTCGATTTGGGCAAAAGCTGATTCTTTAGCCTTAGGCGGATCAAACCAACTACCAATGAAGGTGACCATAAATTTCACATCAGGATTAACTGCGTGAACTCCGTCCATAAAAGCATGAACCAAACGGTTGACTTCAGGAATCGGATAGCCTCCTACAACTCCCATTTTGTTGGTTTTAGTCATTGCACCGGCAATCATTCCGGACAAATAAGAAGGCTCATGAATCCAGTTGTCAAAAACAGAAAAATTATTTCCACTTGCACCAAAACTTGATCCCATCAGGAATGCAGTGCCTGGATAGTCCTTGGCCACTTTACGGGCTGCTCTTTCCAAACCAAATACTTCACCGACTATCAAGTCCATTCCTTTTTCTGCATATTCGCGCATTACACGTTCATAGTCAGTATTCTTTACGCTTTCAGAAAACTCATACTCAATGTCACCACGAGCTTTTGAAGCATTGAGTGCTTTGTGGATCCGGCTGATCCACTGCTGCTCAACCGGCAGGGTGAAAATAGCTGCCACCTTGGGTTTTGCACTTAAAGGTGAAACACCAAGTATCCAAACAGATGCCAGCATCCAGACAATACTCAATACAGTTTTTTTCGTCCAACTCATCTTTATCTCCAAAATAGTATTAACAATTTGAAATATGCTCGTAGAGCAAGTTCCAGTGAATTTTTCACAAAGTTTTGTTTTGCGAAAATGAATATTCAGGCTAGCTGTGTAAGAAGAAGTTTGTCAAGTGATGTTTTTAAATTTATTAACAGCAGATGAAAGATTTCTCGCCTTGCTCGAAATGACACGCTTTTAGGACTTTTTACAGTCTCATCATTGCTTAATTTTCCCTTCAACATATTCTTTGATTACTTTGCCTTCTTTATCGTACATTATCGCATTCCACGGTTGTCCATTTTTGTTAATACCTTCAACTTTCCGTCCATCCGGGAAATAGAATTTACCACTTCCATGCATCTTATCATTTTTCCAACTTCCAAGATATTTCCGTCCATCATTAAATGAATATGTTCCTTGTCCATGGAATTTTCCGTTTTTGAAACCTCCTTCATAAGTATCACCATCAGGCCAGGTTTTTTTCCCATATCCATCTTCTTGATGAAATTTCCACTCACCCACATATTTGTAGCTATTTGTTTGGTTAATGTTCCCTGACCGTGAAACTTCCCATTCTTCCAAAAACCAGTATAAATATTACCATTAGTCCAAGTGAATGTTCCCTGCCCATTTTTTTTGTCCTTTTTCCAATATCCGACGTACTTTCTGCCATCTTTAAAAATGTAAGATCCATGTCCATGGAACATACTCTTTTTCCATTGCCCTTCGTATTTATCGCCATCAGGATAAGTAAATGTACCTGTACCGTGCTTTTTTCCTGACTTATATCCACCAACATACTTTGCTCCGTCCAGATAGGTGTAGATTCCCTGTCCATGTGCTTTATTGTCTTTAAACACACCTACAAGTTTTCCTTTTTCAAAATATAAACGCTTTCCCTTACCGTTGAATTTGCCATTCTTAAATTCTCCTTCATAGAACCCATTCGGAAGATAAAGAGCTCCGTTTCCGCTTGGGATGCCGTCAGCAATTTCACCTTCATATCGGGGTTGTTTAGCATCTTTCTTCTCTATGTACCATTTTCTGCTTGTTCTATCGAAGTAAATGGTTGCTTTTTCCGGTTTCTCAACAACAACTTCCACTTCCGGTGAAGCCTCTACAATAACTTCCGCAGCCGGGGATTCCTCAGCAGAAACTGCTTCAGCCGGGGGTTCTGTATCAGGAGTAGCTTGTTTGGGTTGGCTGGCACAACCAACGATAATAAAAATGCTGATGAATATGGTAAGAATTCCAGTATTTTTCATTGTGACCTTTTCGGTATGAGTTAATGCAACATGGGAAAAATCTTTAAAAGGACTTAATCATGTAGCTGCACATTTTTTAAAACAAGGACCACTCCAGCTTAGAGTTAATGTATGCATCCAGTAATTTGACCTGCCCACCTTCCAGCTTAAAGTACATTTGAAGTGTTAGGTCAGGATATTTCCGTCGCTGAATTTTAAGTAGAGTATTATATTTGTTAACTTTCCTTTGATGTTCTTTTTTCCATTTTCTAGACATATCCCTGGAAGGTTCCAGCAATTCCGGATGCTGATGCCGACTTAAAAAATTCCAAATTAGCACGGCATTTTCATGAAGTTTATCTGAGGAACTTGCTTTTTCTGAGGCAAATTTTAAGTGCATCATGCCCTTTGTTAAATTCTGTTCCAGCGAAATTCCTAATTTCTGCATTAGCTTTTCCGGATAAAAAACATGAATAAATCCAAGATTAAAGTGCGCTGAGGCATCTCCCTGCTGAGCGGAAAGAGTTAACAATTTTACTGCCGCCTCGCCGTCCTGCTCTACCCCGAGACCAAAGAGTTTCAACATTCCCAATGTGTTTCGGGCATCGGCACGCTGTTCAAACGCGGCTTTCTCAAGCCATCCGGCTGCAGTCCCAAAATCCTGTTTAAGCTTGGCCATGGCAAGCATATTTACTGTTGCCAGCATAACGTAAGCTGGAACTGTCTGCAGTTCAGCAGCTTCTTTGAGCATTGAAAGCCCGCCTTGCGGATCGATTTCGACTCCTGTAGGAATAATGATTGACATCAATTTTAGAATCCCTAAACCAGCCAGAGCTTTTCCGTCACCTGATTCCGCATTTTTTTTGAGGAACTCTATTTTTTTGTTATTACTTTCAACACCTGATTCTATTTTCTGATATAAGTCCGGCAACGATTCAAATGCTTTTTCCAAGATCTGCGGTGCTTCTTTTTCAAGTATCTCCAGGCCTTCTTCCATTTTCTCACCAAGCTCTCCCGGACCGGAGTTTCTTTCCAGCCAAGCTAGTGCTTCCGGAATCGTGAGAGGACAGCGATAGCCGGTTTGCACCTTGTCCACAGTCTTGCCGTCCGGCTTCAGCGAGCTCATGTCATAAACACCATCCCGCACTTTCTCGAAACGGGTGATTTCCGGCCCTCCGCCCAGCGACTTTCCGTTCATGCTCCCTTCCCTTTCGCAGCTAAGCTGGTTATCCTCATAGGTACAAGGTTCTTTGGAGAGGACGTCCATTGACATCATCAACTTGCCGTTTTGTTTGAGCCGGATGTGAATCTCACTTTGCCGGTCAGGATGAAAGATCGCGAAGCCCATTCCACACAGATCAGTGACCTGTTTTTGAGTGAGGTCATGGTTGACCCCGTTCTGGGAATTAGTCCAGACTCCGACCAGTTTTTCGTAGGGAATGCTTTCAGCTGAAGCTGTAAAGCAGAAGAGGAAAATAAATAAATGGATAAGAAACAGATGCCGCATAATACCCCCTTGATTCAGAGTTAGTTCTCTGGTTAACTCTCAACAACAATACAGACTAAACTGTCTCAGCATTTTGAAAAATGCTATTTTAAACTAGGTTATAGACCCAGTTATTGTGTTTGTCAACAATAAAATGAGAACCTTAACTTTAGGCAAAATGACAAAGGATTCTTGAAGTTCTTAAATCAAGACTATATCTGCTTCGGATGGTAGAAACGACTGGCCCTCCTGTAGGTACAAAATACAGAATTAAGGCACCGGAGAAGGAAACCTGGAATTATACTGAAGCGATCATAACGAGGAGCAAAAGCTGTTTCATGCAATTGAGTGTATTTGGCAAACTGTATCCATAATTCTGTAGATGTTCATTAGTACCGGAATATGCAACTCTAGGGTTTGGGATCTAATAACTCTAAAATCTGCTTGCAGTTGCCCATTTGGCCATTGCAGCAATCCTGTAACATAAAGCTGATGAGTTTATTCATTGCGCTGATATTGGCAGAGTACAATATTTCCCGCTGTTGACGCTTTGAGTATAATAGTCCCGCACGCTTTAATACCGCCAAGTGGCCTGATAAAGTTGAAGGTATGATGTTGAGTTTTGTGGAAATTTCTCCCGCACGCATGGTTGCTGGTGAACAACGTACGAGCATCCGATAGATTTCTACTCGGGAATCTTGAGCAAGGGCAGAAAAAGCCTCAATGGCGTGTTGTTGGTTCATAGTGGTATGTGTTTCGTACAGTGAGCAGTTTTAGGCTGGCTGGAAGTGCAAATATGTGCAGGTTGAGTGTTTCTCTGGGTCAAGGAAACCGCACAGGGCACTGGGGCCTGAAAATACATTGTTCATGTCTCTTCCCGCACTCATAATAGGTTGAGGTTGGATACAGAGGGCATTATATATTGATAATAACCGAATAAACAAGTCTTGACATAATTTCAGCCACGTGATTAAATACATATAATTATTTCGTCACTTGCCGTATTAACGTATTATGTAATTCGCTAGACAGCCTTGATAGGTCAGAAAATGTGCAGCCTAAACTATTCGCCAAATGGCTGGTCACACAATTTTAATTAGTACCGTAGTTGGCTTGGGTAATCTGGACGAGAACCTTACAGGTGGGAATGTTGCGATGTTTTTAGTGGTGCCGTTGTTAGGGACGATCACGGCCACCAAAACCTTTAATTGTCCGTTAGCAGAATGAGTCAAAATGTTCATCACTTAGATCAAGTCATAAATCGGCGCGAGGTTCCAGCCTTAAAAACCCATTCCATAGTATTGGGTAAGGATGGGGAAAAATTGTTTGCTGCTGGGGTTGCAGACATGAACTACAAAGTGCCAGAGCCAGTGCTTAGGGCCATGCAAACAAGGCTGGATCATGGTGTGTTTGGATATGAAACAGTACCCAGTGCTCTGCTGCCGGCGCTAACTGGCTGGCTGCACAAGCGGCACCGTTGGCAAGTGGAGGCAGATCATATCTTACGGGCCCCTAACGTGCTTAATATTCTGGCCATTGCGGCATCTTTATTCACTGAGCCGGGTGATGGCGTAATCGTTCAACCTCCTGTGTTTTTTGATTTTTACGACATACTAAACGAAAACAATCGCTGTTTAGTCAGCAATCCGTTACGGTTGGACAACGGCCGCTACAGCATGGATTTTGGGGGTCTAGAGCGCTTAGCTGCAGAACCGTATACGAAAATGCTGTATTTGTGTAATCCACATAATCCCGTGGGTCGTGTGTGGAACAGAGACGAGCTGAAGCAGTTAGGAGACATCTGCGGGTGTCACAATGTGTTGGTGGTCAGCGATGAAATACATGGTGATATTACTTTTAACGGCCACACCTACACGCCCTTTGCAGCCCTTGGCCCAGCCTACGCCAACAATAGTATCACCTGCTTGTCACCGGCTAAGAGTTTTAATATTGCCGCCTGTTGCAGTGCCTTTACGGTAATCTCTAATGATGAGCGTCGTAAGGCTTTTCAGGTGGAAAATAGCCGCCTAACTGTGAATAAAAATAATGCCTTTGCCAGTGTGGCCATGGAGGCGGCTTATACCAGTGGAGGTCCATGGTTAGCAGAAGTACTGACCTATTTAGAAGGCAATTTAGCGCTAGTGCGAGAGCACCTGCATGGGCACCCACAGGTTCAACTGATTGAACCAGATGGGACCTTCTTATTATGGTTAGACTTTCGCAGGCTTGATTTAACGCCGGCGCAGTTGGACACATTTTTGCGTCAACAAGCGCGCTGGGCCGTAACCCGTGGGCCAGCATTTGGCGTGGAAGGGGAAGGGTTTGCACGTCTTAATATCGCCTGTACCCGGGCGGAGCTAACGCAAGCAATGGGGCTGTTGAAAACAGCAATCTCTCAATTAAATCTAAATCAAATACAGGAAAACTCTAATGACTAAAGTAACCGTTTATGATCCAGCAATGTGCTGCTCTACTGGAATTTGTGGTGTCGAATTGGATCAAAATCTAGTTGATTTTGCCGCAGACTTGGATTGGCTAAAAAGCCAAGGTACCGAGGTAGTGCGTATTAACTTATCCCAAGAACCAGCACTGTTTGCTGACAATTCTCAAGTAAAAATGGTGCTGGATGGCGCCGGAACTGAGGGCCTGCCAGTGATCATTGTAGATGACTCAATGCAGAGCTTTGGCCGCTACCCAGACCGAGGCGAGCTGGCACAAATGGTGGGTGTCGATCATGCCGGAGCCACTACGCCTGGCAAAACTACAGCTGGTAGCAGTTGCTGTGATGACGCAGGAAATGAGCAAACAAAAGCATCCTCCGGTTGCTGTGATGACTCAGGGAATGAGCAAACAAAAACATCCTCCGGTTGCTGTTAAATTGACCAACCCAAGGGCAAGGCCTCATACTCATACCTTTATCAAAAATGTGGCCATGCGCAGTTATGGCCATCTTTCTCCAATCCATTGGGCTTTTCGGCTCTGATACTAGAGCACTCTCTATTAATCATGTAAAGGACTTCTTATGTTTAAAGATCTTCCAAAATTCGTATTTTTTACGGGCAAAGGTGGTGTAGGCAAAACTTCACTCGCTTGTGCAACCAGCTTGAATTTAGCCAGCCAAGCTAAAAAAGTACTGCTGGTCAGCACCGACCCTGCCTCCAATGTCGGGCAGGTATTTGAAACTGATATTGGTAATAAAATTACCCCAATAAATAACCTGGAAGGTTTAGATGCCATTGAAATTAACCCTGAAGAAGCTGCTGCTGTGTATCGTGAGCGAATTGTTGGCCCCATGCGCAGGATTTTGCCTGAAGAAGCTCTCAAAAGTATTGAGGAGCAACTATCAGGTGCCTGCACAGTGGAAATTGCTGCCTTTGATGAATTCACTGCACTGCTAACGGACAATGACCTCGTAGAGCGTTATGATCATGTGGTATTTGATACTGCACCCACAGGCCACACCATTCGCATGTTGAAATTGCCGGGTGCATGGTCAGGTTTCCTTGAGCAAGGAAAAGGGGATGCCTCATGTCTTGGCCCCCTGGCCGGCTTGGAGAAACAACGCGACAGATACGCTGCGGCAGTTGAACGTTTGTCTGATGCTTCCACCACACGGCTGATATTAGTGGCACGGCCACGTAGTTCTGCACTGGCTGAAGTGGGGCGCACTTCAGTGGAATTGGCGTCTATTGGTATTAACAATCAACAACTTGCCATTAATGGCATGATGCCTACTGAGACTGATGGCGACCCTCTATCTGCGGCCTTACTGCAGCGTGATCTCGATGCCATGGAAGGTATGGCAGAAGCAGTCAAGTCCTTGCCCAGCAAGGTGTTCCCCCTGCGTTCAGAAAATCTTGTGGGTCTTGAAGCCCTGAAACGTTTTGCTCACGGAGCCCCGGACCAGTGTGATGCCTCGCAGATGCCGGACGCAGACAGCGACTTTCCGACTCTCGGCGCTCTAGTGGACGATATTGCAGCACCGGGCAAAGGTTTAGTCATGTTTATGGGCAAAGGCGGGGTCGGCAAAACCACCTTAGCAGCTGCAGTAGCTACTGAATTAGCTGCTCGTGGACATAAAGTGTTGCTGACCACCACCGATCCAGCGGCACATATCACCGATACTCTTGGTGGTGACCACATAGGATTGACTGTGAGCCGTATTGACCCTGAGACTGAAACGTCCGACTACCGTGCACACGTAATGGCTACCAAAGGGAAAAACCTGGATGACCAAGCTCGGGCGATGCTCGAAGAAGACCTGCGCTCACCCTGCACTGAAGAAATTGCCGTTTTTCAGGCATTCTCACGGGTTATTCGTGAAAGCAGCAAGCAATTTGTCATTATGGACACAGCACCCACAGGGCACACATTATTGTTGTTGGATGCCACGGGTTCGTACCACAAAGACATTATTCGCCATCAAGGCAGCTCTAATGCAATGCGATTAATTACTCCCATGATGCGGCTGCAAGATCCGCAGCAAACAAAAATAATGATAGTCACCTTGCCTGAAACAACGCCCGTCTTAGAGGCTTCGCATTTGCAGAATGATCTCCGCCGTGCGGGCATCGAACCATGGGGATGGGTGATAAACTCCAGTCTTGCTGTAGCCCAAACCCGCCAGCCGTTACTGCAAAAACGGTCCCTCTCAGAGCAAGAGCAAATTACCTGTGTACGTGACAACCTATCTAGCCGCTATGCTGTTGTACCGATGCAAGCGATAGAGCCTGTCGGAGCCGAAAAACTCAAAACCCTTTGTGCAACAGAGCACCCAAGTCAGTAAAATATTCAGTTATTGTGTTTGTCAACACTAAAATGAGAACCTAAACTTTAGGCAAATAGGCAACGGCTTCCAGTGGTGTACTTAGATCAAGACTATATCTGCACAGAATACTAATTAGCACAATCGAATCTATGGTCTTGATTGGCCGGAATAACAGGAGGAAACTTTAAACTAAAAAGGAATTAAAGAGGATGAAACTTTGTTAGACTTTTTTTGAGTCTTCAACTAATTCTGCAGATTCAGTTGTATTTTTACTTTCCGGCACGCGGCAAGAGTTTGTGCTGCCTCAGGTGGGTATGCCGAGTTTGGGGAAAACCCATAATTGCAGTACAATCCATACTGCAAGAAAGATAATAAAAGACCAGTCCATTGTGATTTCGCTGTAAGATGAAAGTCTGTACATTCTAGCCGATTCTATCTTATTTTTCAACTCATTTTTTGTAGAACAGAGTTGAACAATTTTACTGTAGAAATATATTCTAACTACACACTCTCAAACTTTGCTCTGGCTTTTAGTGGCAATCCCCTGATAGCAATGTCCGAGGAAACGTGGAACAGACGGAAGTTGGAAACGGTTTAAAGAGGTTAATACAAAGGAGGAATCTTGAACTAAATCATCAATTTTACGATTGAGATGACAGCCGTCACCAATCCTTTTTTGCAAAGGATTAAGACGATGCTGCCAAGTCTGCACGGATTTAACATCACTTAAACCATGTTCCAAAAACACAAAAACCCCACCAGGTTTCAACACACGGTTAATCTCGCTTAAGGCCTGCTTAACATCCGGAATACTGCACAAGGTAAAGGTGCAGGTTACATAGTCATAACTTGCATCATCCATCGGCAGCTGCTCTCCGGATAAAACGTAATTTGTCACAATAATTTTGGAGTTTGCTATTCTTTTCTGGGCCAGATGATGCATTTGAGGGTTTACATCAACTGCATCAATTTCGTAAACAGAATCAGGATAATGCGGAAGATTTAGTCCTGTTCCAAAACCTATTTCCAAAACTTGACCGCTGGTTTCCTGTAGTGTATCAAGGCGAAAAGTACTAAGTGACTTTCCGGACATGGTTAATTCACAAAGATAGGGAAAGATAAATTTAGAATAAAAACTACCGCTCATGGTGTTTTCATGTAGAATCAGCGCTCAACCAATTTTTTGCCGATTTGAGGTCGGAGTAGTATCAACTTCTTCTGAGGTCTGGAGGTGCTTTTTCAACTGCTCTGCAGTATAACCGGTTGCATTGGCGGCAGCAGCAAGACTGGGAAATTTCTGGCCTTCAACAACAATAGTCTCTTTTGTACTGTCTTTCCGAAGATTTTTTTCTGTAACCGTATCCTGTGAGTTCATTTTAGGTTTGAGCAGAATTTCGGCTTTTTCGAAATCACCTTGCTCAAGCAGTGAAATGTACTGTTCCAGAGAGGGTACCATTTCAAACCAGCCGTTGCCTGTATGATGAGTTTGAAATAGACTGTGCAGAGTACTTTCAATATTTTCAGCTGCATCTTTTTGACCTGCTTCGTGGCTGACCAGTAAATGTAAAGTTTCAGATGAACCTTTTTGGAGGTTGGTCAGAGTCAAAAAAGGATCATCACATGTTCCTATTTTAACTTTATTATTACGTGAATCCTGAATGAAATAGACCGCCCATGCCAAATCTCCCAGACGCTGCTGACGCATCTGCCTCTCAACAGATTTTGCATCAATACAATTTTTACAGCAAGAAGTTTTACCATCAGGAGAATGTGAAGACATGTAAAATTCGCGTAACTCTTTAGTACTTCCACATTCTTCACATTTTTTATCCAGCAGGTTCAGTTGAGACAAAAGTTCTTCGCTTTCTTTTACAGATTGAAGAACCTGTGCACGAACATTTGCACATTTCCTACAAAATGAGGCCAGCTTATCATGACAACGACCTTGTGGGAAAAATTCTAAAGAGCGTGGGAATTCTCCTCTGCAGACACTGCATAAACACGTATATTGTTCTGCACCAAATAATTCTTCTTGAATTACTGATCTCATAGTCTCAAACCTTTGTTGTTTCTCTTTTCAAAAATGGAAAAAAGATTTTCCGCTTTCTTAAGATTTAAAATTATTTTTCATTTCAGCTACAATAAATAGCAGAATACTCAAAATGGTCAATTTCTGAATGCAAAAATTGCCCTGATAAGGTATGCTTTCCAAAAAGCTTGCCAATAATCAAAATAAGATCAACTGCAAATTGTATTCAAAATTTTATTTCAGCTTTTGTAATCAACTAGGCTCCTTTATAAATTAATTTTCCAAAGACACCCCTAACTTGAATTTACTGACCGTTAATAATTTATCCGTGTGTCTGGAACACAAATCAGGTTCTATCAACATTTTGGATCAACTGAATTTTGAACTGGAGAAAGGTCAGAGTTTGGGGATAGTTGGAGAATCCGGCTGCGGAAAGTCCTTAATGGCCTTTGCTGTCATGGGCTTATTACCGGAAAACATGAAGGCCACAGGTGAAGTTGTCTTTGGCAGGAATTTGCTGGATTTAGCTGAAAAAGATTTATGTCAAATTAGAGGAAATAAAATAGGCATGATTTTTCAGGAGCCAATGACAGCACTCAATCCTGTCCTCTCTATTGGTTTTCAGGTAGCAGAAAGTTTGAGGCTCCACAAAAATTTATCCAGACATCAGTCACAGCAGCAGGCGTCGAAAGTACTGGACCGCGTCGGCCTTCCTGCCAATAAATTTTCACGTGCACTTTTTCCGCACCAACTATCCGGAGGACAAAGACAACGGGTGGTTATTGCGATTGCAATGGCCTGTGAACCGGAATTAATTATTGCGGATGAACCAACAACTGCTTTAGACGTTACAATCCAGGAGCAAATTCTGGCATTGATTGCCGAACTTGTTTCTGAGGAAAATATGGCTTTGATGCTGATAACTCATGATTTGGGAGTTGTGGCAGAAAATACCGACCAGATGCTGGTTATGTATGCAGGTCGTATCATAGAAAAAGGTTCTACTAAAAATGTTTTTCAACACTTGTCACATCCCTATACACGGGGACTTTTTGCCTCCATACCTGATGCAGACAAGCATGATAATGAACATTTCTTAATGTCTGCTAGTTCACATAAACACAGATTACCCACAATTCCAGGTCGTGTACCGGAATATTGGGAACGCTCCACAGCATGTGCTTTTGCAGATCGCTGCCCAAGGGCAAAAGCAAAATGCTCGTCTGAAATTCCCCATGAAATTTTGCTGAGAGCAGGACACAGCACAGCTTGTTTTTTTCCATACGAGGAAAAATCATGATCCCGGAAAAAAACACAAACCACCTGCTCCAGATTCGGAATATCGTCAGGGAGTACAGGCTTCCCCGTCAACAATTATTTGGCACAACCCAACCATTCCGTGCACTTGACGGCGTGAGCCTGATGGTAAACCCGGGTGAAAGCTTTGGCATAGTGGGAGAGTCCGGCTGCGGAAAATCTACTTTAGCCAGAACTGTAATGGCACTCGAAGCTCCACAATCCGGTGAGATTATTTTTCAGGGACAAAATCTACACTCTGTAAGTACCGAAGAGTTAAGAAGGATGAGACATGGTTTGCAAATGATCTTTCAAGATCCTTATGGTTCACTTGATCCTCGGCATTCAGTTGAACAAATTGTAGCTGAACCACTGAGTCTGTTAGGAAAAATCACTATTGAAAAACGACAGGAACTCGTTTCAACAGCCCTGGATAATGTGGGACTTTCTCCTGCGGATGCAAACAAGTTTCCGCATCAATTCTCTGGAGGACAAAGACAGCGGATTGCAATCGCCAGAGCATTGATCACTAAACCGGCACTAATTGTGGCAGATGAACCGGTTTCTGCATTAGATGTTTCTGTACAGGCACAGGTTCTGAATTTAATGCTGGACTTACGTGAACAACATGGACTGGCTTACCTTTTTATCAGTCATGATCTTAGTATCGTCAAACACATGACTACAAAAGTTGCAGTTATGTATACAGGAAAGGTTGTTGAAACAGCTCCAACCATTGATTTGTTTAATCATGCACAACATCCATATACCAGAGCATTAATGGCTGCAGTTCCAAGACCTGATCCGTTTCTGGAACGCAGTGACCGTTCCAGGACATCTCGGTCTCAGCAGCTTGATATTTCTCCAGACAGCACATCAGGCAGCGGCTGTTCCTATGCTTCACGTTGTCCTTTTGCTGAAGATATCTGCAGAAACGAAAATCCTGTTCTTCAAAATTTACAGACTAATTCTGCAATGGCTGCAAGTAAAGAAACTGAACAATTTGTTCATCAAGTTGCCTGTTTTCGCCCCTTAGATTTTGTTAGTTCATCTTGATGCTTAAAGTCTTAACCTTAACAAGTCCGGTATTTAAAAATGAGTGAAACTAAGTTTTGCAGTGTGTTGACTCAAAATTCTTCCGAACCTCTGGCAGGCACTGCTCCATCTGCAGATCATTTTGTTTTTATCAGTTGGCCCAAAAGATTCTGGAAATATGAAGCTCTCGAATCTGGCGGCGGATTTCCGCAGGGTTTAAAAAAATGGCTGAAAAATCAGAACATAATCAACGGAAAAATCAGTATTCGTCTTGTCAGTCAGGCCGGATTAGAACATGAAACCGTTGAAATATTTATCTATCCAGGACAATGGTACTACTCAAAAATACAGCCGGGGAGTATCAAAGAGGTTTTAGAAGCACATTTTCAGTCTGAAAAATACAACAGCATCTCTGCAGAGAAGCTCAGGCAGGAACAGATTTTTATTTGTACCCACGGGAGGCATGATAAATGCTGTGCCAAGTTTGGACAGAAACTTGCCGACAAAATGCGCCAACAAGTTTTAAAACACAATTTAGCTGTTGAAGTTTGGGACAGCAGCCACCTTGGAGGACATCGTTTTGCTGCAACCATGATTGACTTTCCTGGTGGCAGTTCATATGGACATCTGACTGCGGATGAAATCCCAAAATTTATTGCCAGCCGTAAGCAGGGTGACATTTACGGCTCCGCTTATCGTGGATCAGTTTTTTTGTCAGGCTTGGAACAGGTTGCCGAAGCACTTTTGCAGCACTTTTGTCATAGTCGTCAATGGAGTTGCCAATTTAATCTTCGACATGTAGAACAATTAACTGAGGATAAATTTAAGTGTGTTGCAGAATTTAATCATGCAGACAATTCTGGCCGATCTCAAAATCACAGAACTGACGAGTTGATATTTTCTTTTGGACAAAAAAACTTTGAAAGTCCTGCTGGATGTGATGCTCCGGATGAGTTACAAAATAGAAAATGCTGGGTGATTGAGTCTCACAGATACAACTTATAATAGTATTAAATGGAGTAAAAATGGCTGATGAAGATTTGAATGATGAGCAAGATAATTCCGCTGAAGGGGCTCTTGAATCAGAAGATTCAGGAAACCCTGAAGATGATCTTGATTCTTTGATGAGTGAGATGGAGAATCAGCAGTCCAGTCCGGAAGAGATTGCTCAAAGTGGAGATCTAAGTGCTCTGGTAACAGAAAAAACAGATTCTTCAGACGATAATCTTGACGAAATGCTTGAATCTGCAGCAGGGGACTCAGGAGCACTAGGTGACACTCCAACCGATGAGGAAGGTGTTGATGTGAAATTTTTGCTGGAAATGCCTCTAACAATGACATTGGAGGTAGGACGAGTAAAATTATCGGTCAACGATATACTTTCACTTGGTCAAGGCTCTGTCCTTGAGTTACATCGATTAGTTGGTGAAAGTCTGGACATTTTTGTCGATGGCAAATTGATGGCACAGGGAGATGTAGTAATTACAAATGAAAAATTTGCTGCAAAAATTAAGCATGTTATTCCACCGGAACAAAGGGTGAAGCAAATGGGTGAGATGAATAAATCCAATTAACAGTTTGATACTGCTGTAAGCAAAATTAAATATTTTTACCTAATTCTAAAACCCATTTTTCACCTGATCTGAATCCTGATGCCTTCCAAAGACTGGCAGTTAAGCTCATATGATTATGAGCTTCCAGAGTCATTAATTGCCCAGCACCCCGCAAAACTACGTGATCAATCACGAATGCTGATGCTTGATCGCCAAAGCGGCATAGTTACACATCATAATTTTACTGAAATTGTTTCTCTACTTCCTGAATCTTCCTGTTTGGTAATTAACAACACCAGGGTACTGCCTGCACGTATACCAGGAAAACGCAAAACTGGGGCAATAATAGAGGCTTTGCTGATTGCAGAAAATGAAGCAGGACAATGGAGTGCAATAGTCCGTAAAGCCGGCAGGATAAAAGTTTCAGAACGACTTGAATTTTGCGATGGTTTGATTTTGGCAAAAGCACTGCAAAGGTTGGAAAATGGAGAATGGCTTTTAGAGTTCGAAGAACCGGAACTGCTAAAAATTCGTTTGGAGGAAGTAGGCCTGCCTCCATTACCTCCTTATATTGAACGGCGAAATGCCAGTGCTTTTCAGAATGCAGAAGATCGCAAACGTTACCAAACCTGTTATGCTTCAGAACCTGGCGCAATTGCAGCTCCAACTGCCGGGTTACACTTTACTCCGGAAATTATAAATCAAATCAGGAATCGTGGAATTGAAGTTATAGAAGTCACTCTACACGTTGGCCTCGGAACTTTTTCATCAATTGAACATGAAGATATTCGCAAACACACAATGCATGCTGAATATTTTTCAGTTTCCAGTGAAACTCTAAATCGGCTGCAAAGAATACAGCAGAATAAGCAGCAGATAATTAGTCTGGGCACAACAAGTGTCCGTGTTTTGGAAACAATAGCCCGGCAAAATTTTCAAAACAACACCGGCTGGACTGATATATTTATTTATCCAACCTATAATTTCAGCATGATAGATGGACTGCTCACCAATTTTCACCTTCCTAAATCTACACTGATGCTCCTGGTCTCTGCCTTCTGTGGACGGGATAATTTATTAAACGCATATCAACAGGCTGTTGAGAATAAATACCGTTTTTTCAGTTATGGAGATTGTATGTTGATATTGTGATATTTGCTAAAAAATTAGCTTAACATGTGTAAAGAACAAAAATAGTCTCATTCCGAGCGCAGCGATAAATCCAGGATAAGTTCACACACTAATATTGTTAAAATTTCTCCCTACGATAGGAATGATAATGTGGATTGCAGACTTTTAACGAAACCATCAAATTAAATTAAAAACAGTCTTTATAACTCCGAATCGCTTTCATGTTATCTGTTGTAGTATTGAGAAAATTTTTGCAGATCATCCTCAATTTCATAATAATCAGGTTTGTCAGCAACAAAAATATGCTCCACCGTTTTTAGTCCTTTTGAAGAATCCAGCATCCCGGCAGCAATACTGATCTTACACCCGCCTAATCGTTCAAAAAAAAGACTTGCACCACATTCCTGACAAAAACCTCTTCTAGCTTCGTTAGAGGAGCGAAACCATTTCAGTCCGCCATCATTAACCAACTGAAACTCCTTTTTGTCAACAGACGTATAGGCCGCATAATGTCCATGAGTATGTAGACACTGCCCGCAGTGACAATTAATAACGTGTCGTAATTTCCCGCTTATACTGAATCTTACAGCTCCGCATAAACATCCACCCTGATATGCAAACTTATTTTTTTCTTCCTGCAGAGATTCTGCAGGCAAATCAGCAGTTACACGGTTTTCACGGCGATCGGTTTTTGAATAAATTTTCCCGGATGGTTTAACTTTTTCTGCATAGCGGCTTTTCATTTTTTCACTGTATTCCGGACCCAGGGCAGAAACATGTTTTTTAATTTTGGACATCCATTCTCCTCAAATTATAAGTTTGTATACCAGTTCTCTGGACTTAAATTAATGTTCCTCTCAATACTTGTACAGAAAAACCAGATAACCAGGCAATACCAGCAACAGGCGGAAGATATTCTGCAGGTTTTTTGTCTGTATCTATTAGAACTTTCCATGCAGTTTCTTTGGGCAACACAAATTGTACCGGTTGTTCAAAACAGTTGATCAGGATACGCATTACCAGATCCGGCCATGCTGAGTTTCTAACTTCAAAATGCAGAGTTCTCACGTAAGGTGCCAATTCTTCTGCTCCTCCTGCGGCATTAAACCAGCGATATTTACTATTCTCTGCAAACAAAAAAGAAGCATATTGTTTCCTTAAAGCAATCATGTGTTGAGTAAAATTCAACAATTGTGAGTTCGTTTTAGTCAGAGTCCAATCCAGCCAGCTTATTACTGAATCATGACAATATGCATTGTTATTTCCATGCTGTGTCCTGCCAAACTCATCGCCAGCCACCAGCATGGGTATTCCGTTTGACAACTGTAACAGGCAGTGAAACATGCGTAACTTTCTGAAGCGCAAGTCCAGTATTTCCTGATTATCAGTTTTGCCTTCTATGCCGCAGTTTACAGAAAAATCGTCATGATGGCCGTCTTTATTCTCTTCTGCGTTATTTTCGTTGTGTTTATTATTGTATGAGACCAAATCCATTAGTGTCATACCGTCATGAGATGTGATAAAATTGAGACTGCCTCTTCTTCCTTTTTTAGTTGAGCCAAAAATACTGGGGCTACCCAGCAGAGAGTCTTTCAAGGCCCCCATCATGTCGTCTTCACCGCGTACCGCACGACGTATTGTGTCTCGATAACGGTCATTCCATTCTGTCCAGTCTGCATAAGCTGCAGCTTTACCAAGTTCATAAGCGCCTGCTGCATCCCAGGGTTCTGAAATCAATTTTATATTTTTCAATGCAGGATCATTTCTTAATTCCCATAGCAACTGGGGAAAATCCAAACTGTTTCCTGATGCATCACGATTGAGAATCGAAGCAAGATCAAAGCGGAATCCATCAACACCCATCTCATGTGACCAGTAAATCAGGCTGTCCCGAATCAGGCGTCTGGTAGTTGGATGTGCACATTTCAGTGTATTTCCGCAACCGGAATAATTTGAGAATGAACCGTCTTTGTCCTGTAAATACAACTGAGACGGTGCCAGTGATTTAAAATGATCTTGAGGGCCATTCTGGCCAAATTCTGCAGTATGGTTAAAAACGACGTCCAACCAGATTTCCAGACCGGCCTGATGTAATTTATCAACCAACTCTTTAAATTCCTGCACAGGATCCTCCCAATCGGCAGCATAATTTTGTTTTGGTGCAAAAAACTGAAGTGGAGAATAACCCCAGTAATTTAGTAACGGACTCTCATTTTCTGCAGCAAAAAAAGAGTTCTCATTTTCATCAAAGTCAAATACCGGCAAGAGTTCCAGAGTTGTCACCCCAAGCTTCTTCAAATACGGAATACAGTCAACAAGTCCCTGAAATGTTCCGGAATGTGCAGAATTACTGACTGTACTGGAAGGACTGCTGGTCATTCCGCGGACATGACATTCATAAACAATACTATCTTCCATTCGATGATTAGGAGCTGAAGGGCGAAGAGTAGCTTCTTCAGTTGGAGAATCTTGCCGACGCAGTACCGGTAATCGCCGCAGACCCTGAAAATACTGTTTCTTCAGACGAGAAACTACTCTGAGTTGCAATGCATCGACACTCACTTCAAAACCAAGAGGCTGCCCCCAAAACTCACCACCGAGGCTTTCTCTTGCAAAAGGATCAATAACAAATTGTGTACTGCCGTCTGCTTTTTCAAGCTGTATTAGATATGACATAGAAGTCAACAAGCCTGCTGGCAAATCAGCCTGCCAACCCCAGACATCACCGGTTTGAAACTTAGCATCCAACTTTACTTTGGCCAATAAATCCTGAGTAGCTTTTTGCTGAGGAAGGAAATAGGGATAGAACAAATAACTGATGCTGACTACGTTTTCAGCAACCAGACCAAAGCTTAAACTGTTTTCCTGCCAACTTCCTCCCATACTTGGATTTGACAACGGTTGAACTGCTTTAAACATTGCTCTGACTGGAAAATAGCGCTACAGAATTAATGTCCGGCTGCAGCAAACAACTTCTGCATTGCGTCTTTCGCACCGGGAGCTGCAGTTAAAAGGGGATTCCCAGTGCGCAGTCCATCATCTGCTAAAAAGTCATTTGTCCAGCCACCGGTTTCGCGTACCATGGCGATGCCTGCCAGACAATCCCATGAATTTATCTGAAATTCATAAAATCCAATGTAGCGTCCTGCCGCAACATAAGCATTCATTAAAGCTGCAGAACCAATATCGTGAAATACACCGCCATTATTAAACAAATAATCAAATGCTTTTTGGGTGGCTGTAATCGAACTTTTAGGTGAATATCCCAACCCGACTATTCCTTCAGCAAGTGATCCTGCCTGACTTGGTTTCATTGGAAAACCGTTTAAGGTCGCACCGGCACCCCGTTGAACTGCAAACAATTCATCCGTACATGGTGCGTAAATTAAGCCTATCTCTATTTGATTCTCTACGATGTATGCAATAGAAACACACCATGATGACAATCCATTCAGAAAACAGCTTGTTCCATCGATGGGATCAACGACCCAGATTCCTTTTGCATCCAAGTCTTGAAAACCACTTTCCTCACCTAAAAATCCATCTTCCGGAAATAAACTATACAGACGTTTGCGAATCATATTTTCAACTTCACGGTCCGCTTCACTGACCCAGTCCTGAGGTCCTTTTTTTTCTGTCTGCAGACTGTCCAGTTTTCTGTACCACTGAAGTGCATAAAGACCCGCATCACGCACAAGTACCTGGGCTGCATGGAAACGACTTTGAATAGCTTGTTCTTTCATTACTGTTTTATATTTATATTGTTTTTTCTTAGGTTTGCAGAGTGCCTTGTTTAAAGAAATCTTGCAAGCTGAAGACTTGATATTATTCTTTTAAAACAGTACAAATCACTCGATAATAAACGCTTTTTATGATCTAATTCCATATGCTTGATTGTTTAAATTTCTGCAGCAAAATATGATTTTGCTAATTTACAGTCAACAAACTTAATTTTAAACCCGCTATTTTCAGGTCTAATATGCAAACAATTAGTGAATTTATGGCAGCAGATCATGCACGATGTGATCAACTTTATGCCGATGGAGAGTCGGAATTACTGGCAGGTAATTTTGAAGAAGGACGAGAAAACATGACTGCTTTTGATTTAGGTATGCGACGTCATTTTGAGATGGAAGAAGAAATCTTGTTTCCTGCATTTGAGCAGGCTACCGGAATGACACAGGGACCGACTATGGTCATGCGGGCAGAACATACACAGATGAACGCAATTCTGGAACAAATGGAAGAAGCACTCGAAAGTGGTGATACAGACACAATTCTAGGTGCAGGAGAAACACTGTTAATGATGATGCAGCAGCATAATATGAAAGAAGAGGGTATGCTTTATCCAATGGCCGATCAGCATTTAGCTGAGCAAGCAGCAAACCTGATTCAAAGAATGAGGGAAGTTGAATAACAGCTATGATTCCTGATTCTGTATCCTGTGGATACTCTGTAATCACAGTTGACTGCAGGGATCTAGAACCACCTGAACCGCTGGTTCTGGTCCTTGAGGCTATTGAAAAGCTGGAACCGTATGAGGTTGTTAAAATGCTTCATCGTCATTCTCCAAAAATGTTATTTCCAAAACTTGAAGAACGTAAAATGCAGACTCATCTTAAAGAGTTTGAAGATGGTTCGATTGAACTTTGGATCTGGAAGGAGGACAAATGAGGTCTTCCGGATTGAGTCTGGATCAAGCTCCGCCGGAAGATATCCCATTTCGTTTTTTTATTACTGCGCCTGTCTTTGGTTTATTGGCAGGCAGTTTTGTTCTTTACAGGGGCAGCTCACTCTTCAGCAGTAGCTGGAGTTTTGAGACCATAGCCTTAACACACCTGATAACCTTAGGCTGGGTAATAATGGTGATGATGGGAGCATTTTATCAGATGGTTCCAGTCCTTGTTGGCGGACAAGTACCCTGGATTTCTTTTTCACGTCTTGTTCATGCTTTACTGAGCCTTGGAGTCATTGCACTGATTGGCGGTCTGCTGCAGTATTCTCCGCTTTTATATCCACTGGCAATCAGCACCTTATTATTAGCTTTTATTATCTTTCTCACACAATTACTGACTGCTCTTTTTAGTGTTGAGGCAAAACGTCCGATTGTCACTGCTATGCGAATTTCGCTGGTTTCACTTACATTTGCTGTTTTGCTAGGTATTCTGGAAATTGGTACATTTTCAGGATTATGGCCTGCGCTGCTTGACCGTACAATCCTCAAAAGCCTGCATATTACTTTAGCCCTGACGGGTGCAGTTGGAGGATTAATAGTCGGTGTTGGATTTCATGTTATTCCAATGTTTTACCTTTCCAGCCCTTTTCCTCAGCAACGTGCAGTCTGGATTTTACGTACAGGAATGTTCAGTTTGGCAGCCGTATCACTAAGTCTCTTACTTTCCGCAAATTCGACGACTCTGCTCTTAGTAACGCTTCCAGGTGTTCTAGCCAGCATTATTTATGCAGCAACAGTTTTACGAATGCTGCAGCAGCGTAAGCGTAAAGTAGTGGATGCCACATTGCGTTTTTGGCAGATTGGTTTACTGGCATTTCCCTTCTCACTGCTTTGTCTGACCGTCAGTTTTTTCTGGACAGACGAACGTCTTCTTTTTGGGTTTGGATTATTATTTTTGCTGGGATTTGCAGTTACAATTACCAATGGGATGCTATACAAAATTGTACCATTTTTGATTTGGTTTCATCGTTTCAGTTCTTTAGTTGGCAAAGCAAAAGTTCCGCTACTTAAAGATATCTTGCCGGAAAAACGTACCAGAGGACAATTACATTTTGCAACACTAGCCCTATTTTTATTATTGCCGGGTGCAATCCTGCAAATTGATGGACTGGTCCGGATAGCAGGTGTCTGCTGGATGGTCAGCTCGCTCTGGCTTGGCTTGAATCTTATGCATGCACTTCGGCTGAAACCTGTACTCTATGAGCAATGAAAGTTGGTCCAGCTTATTTTCAACTTTCAATATCCAGTCTTTAAGTAAATATTTTGCAAATGTTCCAAAGTATACGCCACAAAATTTTGCTGGTTGTTGCAATATGTGCTTCAATTACTTTACTGGGTTTTTTTGCAGTATACTGGCTCACTCTGGAACAGCAGCAGTCATTGGAAAAACAGCATGACCTGCCTGAGATTTCACAAAAATGGTTTGCGCTGAGTAATGCGATCCAAAGAGCAGCAGGAGCGCAACAGGCTTGGCTTATCAGCAACAAACCGATTTTTCTCAAAGAACGCAATCTAGCCTGGACAGAAGATATTCATCCTGCTTTTAATCAACTTGGATTGCTTTACAAAAAAGCTAGAGTCTGGGAAGGTCAACGTGCAGTTGAGAGGCGGTCCTTCTATGATTTAAGGTTACTGATTTTGACTCTCGAAGATCAGCAGCAAACAACTGCTGCAGAAGTTCAAAACCTGACTCAAAAAGAAGCAGAAACATACTGGTCTGAAGTAGAATGGCCGCTGGTACAGAAAATCAGTAAGCAGATTGAATTGCTTGTGCGCTGGCAAACTGATTTTGCACGTCAGCAAAATTCCCAATTGCGGCAGGGATTTTCTCAACTTGGAATTTGGATTTGGATTGTTGCATCTGCAGTTTTGCTTTTGGTTTTGGTATTTGCAGTTTTTTTTGCAAAACGTATCACTGCTCCTCTTAGAAAACTGCGAAGTGCAGCCCTGCAAGTCACCAGAGATCAGTTCCACGCACCAGCCGGCCAGGATACCGGGCTTCAGGATAGCAGTGAAATTTTTGCTGATAATGCTGATGAAGTTCAAACTTTGACTGATGTCTTCTACAAAATGGAAGCTGTGATCAGGGAACGTACAGCATTACTTGAAACCACAAACCGTCAGCTGGATCAGGCCAGTCGTGCAAAAGGGATGTATCTCATCAACATGTCACATGAACTGCGAACTCCTCTTAATGCAATTATTGGTTTTGCAGAAGTGCTACTTGATTCCGGTAATGAAAAAGAACTTTCAGGCTATCAAAAAGACCGGCTTGGACGAATATTAAAAAGTGGACAACATCTGCTGGGACTGATCAATTCGCTGCTGGATCTCTCTAAAATTGAAGCCGGACAAATGGAACTTACTAATTCAGAGTTCCAGCTGGAAAACTTACTCCGTGATGTAATAGAGTGGCTGGAGCCACTTCTGCAGGAAAAATCGCTCCGTCATGAGCTTATTTTTGAACCTAATGTTTGCTTTTTGTTGTATTCAGATATAGTAAAAATTCGCCAGGTTCTGATCAATTTGGTAGGCAACGCCATTAAATTTTCAGCTTCAGGAGGACACATTGAAATTAATTGTGCTCATGCTAAAAATGGAATTTCGATTGCAGTTAAAGATACCGGCTACGGAATTCCTGACGAACAACAGCAGCAGATATTTGAGGTTTTCCAGCAAATTAAAGCTAAGACAGCTAATTCTGAAAAAGGTACTGGACTGGGACTTGCTCTGGTGCAGAGTCTGATGGAACTCATGGGAGGTTCAGTTTCACTGCAGAGCAAGCCAGACACTGGCAGCACTTTTACAATCCATTTCCCGGAATCATCCTGTAATACACCTGAATCCTGACAATTTTACTCAAATCCGGACAACTTGAAAAAACTTTCTGAAGCTCAACATACTGAAGCACAAATTGGGGTAGGATATGCTTTGTTGGCTTTTTTTAGCTGGGGCTTTCTCCCAATTTACTGGAAACTTCTCGACACAATTCCGTCTCTGGAAATTCTGGCACACCGAATGGTCTGGTCTGTGGTCTTTCTGACTGTGTTGTTGGCATTTCAAAGACGCTTAGCTGAGTTACGAGAATTATTTAAAAATCCAAGGTATATCTTGATGTTGCTGGGAACAGCAGCACTTTTGGGAGTTAATTGGTTCGTATACATTTATGGAGTGAACACAGATCAGGTAATTGAAACCAGTCTGGGATATTATATCAATCCACTGCTGAATGTTTTGATGGGTGCAGTATTTTTAAAAGAACGCCTAAATCATTGGCAAAGCTTGGCCTTGGGAATGGCCGCATTGGGAGTCTTAATTTTCCTGCTTAATTTTGGTTCATTACCCTGGATTGCACTTTCTCTGGCTTTCACCTTTTCATTATACGGAATAGTACGTAAAGTAATTCCGGTAAAACCTTTGGTTGGGTTGTTGATGGAAACAATGCTGTTGGCCCCTGTTGCTGCTTTGTTAATAATATTTTGGGAGTTTGAAGGTACAGGAAATTTAGGAATTGAGTTGCACACAGACCTCTACCTGTTAGGTGCCGGCGTAGTCACTTCACTTCCTTTACTCTGGTTCACAAATGCAGGAAAACGTCTGCGCTACTCGACCCTGGGATTCATTCAATATATGACTCCATCAATCCAATTACTGATTGGTGTCTATCTCTACAATGAACCTTTCACACATACACACAGCATCACATTTGGACTGATTTGGGCAGGACTGATAATCTATTCTCTCAACTCACTCAAATTACAGAGAACTGCAAAATAATTTAGTTATGAAAAAATTCTATTTTGAATTAATTGGTTTAATCTGTTTTTTCATCTCAGGACTGCTTTTTATTGCTGCAGGTATTCGCAGCGGAGATTATCTCTCCACCATCGGCAGTATAATCTGGACCTTTGCCTGTGTACTTTGGCTGATACCTGTACTCTCAAGGAAAAATTCTCAAAATTAGATGATCTCAAATCTAACTCTCTCCTATTGCTTCACCTCAAAACAAAATCCTCAGGAATAAACCAGATCTGAAAAACTGTATGTCTTATAGATTACTGAATTTTTTTACTGATCACCATTCATTGGTGAGGAAAATAGCAAAGGTTAAGTTGAACTATAGAGAGGACTTGTCTGTGTGAGAATCTTCAGCAGAATGAAGAGAAGTAATGATTTCTTTGATTGCAGTAATATCATGACGTATGGAAATAAATTGACGAACTTTTCCATTACTGTCCATGAATGGAACTATGGTAGTGTCTACCCAGTAAATTGAATTATCCTTTGCTTGATTTCGAAACTCACCTTTCCAGGTTTTTCCTGCAAGTACAGTATCCCAAAGATTTTTAATATATATCTTGTCATGATATCCTGAATTCAGAAGACGGTGATCCTGTCCCATCAATTCTTCTCTGGAATATTTTGAAATCTTGCAAAAGTTGTCATTGACAAAAAGGATGTAACCCTGAGGATTGGAAATTGAAACAGTAGAAGACTGGTCTAAGGCAAAGCGGATCTGTGCAAACTCTTCCAAGGCAGGACAATCAAAACACTGCATTGCCGACATCAGCCCCGACCCGGAGATACGATCACCTAAATCTTTGGATTGATCATGTGCAATCTGTTTTCTTAATTCAAGCAATTCACGGATCAAATGCTCTTTATCTGTTTTTGAATAATCCATTACCCCTGCCAATCACTATAGAGTCAGGTGTTTAATCAATAATATGCAGTCTTGCTGTGATACAGAACTATCTTTTTACACTCTACATCTTAAACTCGATGAATTTCCTGCAGGACTTCAATTGCAACCCTGTGCTGATTTTCTTTATCCTGATCTGCAAGCAACTCCAAAAACAGTTCACTTCCTGCATCCGGAGAAGACTTACGCAGCATACGTCCTACTTCCAGACGCTGATCTCCTCCTGCACAAAAAGCCATTTTAGCTATTTCGGGAATCAGAGCCGTTTCCTGCTTCCTTTCCGGGACAGCCAATAACAGCTCTGCGGCAGCAGTACGGATTCCAGATTCAGGGTCATTCAAAAGCTGTAATGCCATTCTTTCCAGTTTGTTTTGCTGTTCTACAGTAACAGAGACTTCAGCCAACTCTGTCAATGACTGCAAAATTTGAATACGAACAAACAAATCATCTTCCTGTTGAAACTGTTCGTTTAATGCCACCACCGATAGACTCACTCTCATCTTTCCTAAAGCATAAGCAGCTTTCAGTCGAACTTCTTTTCCTGCTGTGGTAAGTAAGGCCGCCAATGATTCAGCTGCCGCCGAATCTCCAATTCGCCCCAAAGACTCAGCTGCAGTCAGTTGAACCAGTGGTTCCTCATCACTTAGTGCAGCAATTAAGTCAGCAACTATTGCCTCTCCCTGCATTTCTCCCAAGACTGCTGCGGCAAAACGTTTAATATCCTGATGTGGAGCCAGAATTTTTCGATCTTGTAATTCCTGATTTAGTTTGCGGTTTGCGTCAGCAATATCCAAAAAATGGCTTTGTTCTTCGTTCAATTCCTCTGTTTCATTTTCCGGATCTGAAACTCCGTCTCCAGTCGGCGGCTGTAAAATTGATTCAAGCGTACTTTTCGGTTCCGGAATTTCTTCAATTTCACTTTCAGCTTCTTGTTCGTCCACTACTGTTTCCTGATTTTCATTATTTTCCAAATCTGATGGCGTGGATTCCTGCTGTTCTACGGAAACGGATTCTGGTTCCGGAATAAGTTCACCTCGAAGTGCAGACAACAAAACCCCCTCAGTTCCGGGATAATCAAGATGTGCAATTGCATTCAAACTATTCAAACGTACAGGTTGTTCCGGATCCTTGAGCATTTCCAACAAAATCGGCAACTCCAATTCTCCTCCAATTTTTCCAAGAGCAACTGCAGAACTGACCCGCAGGTTTGTATTCAAACCTTGTTCAGACAACAGTGTTGCAATCGTACCACCTGCTTTTCCGACTCCTAGCGTTCCTAATGTCTGAACTGCTGCTTCAACCACTTCCAGAGACTGGTCACTAAGGGCCCCATATACCTGATCAATCAACTCAGTATTACTCTGCCCTGAAATCGTCCGCAAAGTTTGAAGACGAACCAGTTCATCTTCATCTTTAAGCAGCATCTGAAGTTGAACTTGGGGAACCTGAAAACCTGATTGAATCATTACTTCCAGAACCCGTCTTTTTAGACTCGTTCTGGAATCAAGAAACACGCTCATCAACTGGGACTGTGTAGCCGATTCTGGTTGGCTGGTCAGAGCTTTTGCTGCTGCAACACAAACTGTCAAATCTGAATCTTTTAAAGCCTTGCCTAAGGCAAGAGTAACCGGTTCTGAGTAAAGACATGCCAGATGTTTTGCCGCAGAACGACGCTGGCTGGTATCGCCAGTTTGCAGACACTCTATGAGTACAACTTCTCCCGCTTTTCCCATTTTAGCCAGGGCACAAAAAACGACTTCATTCAGTTCCTGTGAGTCTTCGTCGTGAAGAGCGCTCATCAAAACAGGTACAGCCTTCAATGCTCCCATGTTTCCCAGAGCTTCAACCGCCTTGAATTGTGCATCCCACCAGTCATCCCATTCATCATCATCGATTTGCCACTGCAAATCCTCACCATGTCCGGAAACAACTTCCTGCATAAAATCAATCACCGTTTCCTGATCTACATCTGCATTAACTGCAATTGAACCTATGGCCTCAACCGCCGCAACTTTCACATCACCCACAGGATGTTGCTGATAGCACTCAATTAAATCTCTAACTGCTGCAGCTGCTCCAATTTGTCCCAAAGCTGCGGCTGCATCCATCACCACATCTTCATCTTCATCATGTAAGGCAGTCAACAATGAATCTACTGCAGATATATCTCCTATTCTGCCTAGTGCCTGTGCTGAAAAACAGCGATTAGCATCATTACCTGTCTTTAAAACATTTATCAGGCTTTCTATAGTTTTTTGTTTACTGGACATATAAAATAGTTGCTGTAATAAAATTAAGAACGTTGATGAAATTGCTGGGTTCCGGATGAGTTTGCTGTACCCCATTTTTCCATAATTTGGTCCAGGGTTCCTCCATCAACAAAATTTTGCCCCTGCAGACGTGCATTTCGTTCTACTTCCAACTTTACCATTGGACGAATAAAATCCGGCACCCGCTGAATACGTGTTTGCGCATCATCAGACCACGTAAGCTGACTAACCAGCCCCTGAGAACCTTCTCCCCATGAAGTATATTTTGCCTCAACTACTTCAAGGGTAATTTCTGTTTTATTAAACTTTCGAGCCCATTGCTCAATCCGGTTTTTAGTCATAGCCCGCATATAACCTGCAGGTACATTTTGTAATTTTTCCTGTGCCACCTCATTCCATTTTAGTTTCTGAAAAGCTGTAGCCGATACTATTTTGAGTTCTTCCTCAGAAAGCTTTTTAAAATCTGATCCATGACAAATTTCACAACTTACTACGGATGTACCGGATTTATTTTGCTCACGGACGTGAGTATATCCGCAAAGCAGACATTCATAGGTTCCTGCTTCCAGCACTGTTTTTAATTTCTCCTCAGGAATAGTTTTAGCAGGTTCAGCATCCACAGAATTATTTCCGGACTGCATAGATTGCTGCATTTTTTCACGTGCTTTACCCAACCCCGCTTCTGCAACATCCAAATCAATTCTGTTGATTTTTTCTCCAGAGGCATATTCTTCAATTGTAGTTTGTGCTGCTTTGCGCATAAATCCTTCCGGAACCCGGGCCAGGCGTTTGACTGCTTCATCCGTCCATTCAAATCCTGAAACAGCAGTATCGTCAAATGATGTTGCAGAAATGCCATCTTCTTCAATAACATCACTGACCATCTTCTCGCTAATCACCTGCTGATGCCTTGTATATGCTCTTTTTTCCAATTTATAACGTAATTGCTCCCTTACATCTCCAACAGGCACATGATTCAAACGCATTTTTGCTTCAGGTGTCCAAGTCAATTTACGACCGTCAAAAGTTGTTTCAGTAATTCCCTGCTGTTCAGGGGATGCCGTGACAGGTGAACTATCATAAATCCTGAAACCTTGACCTTCTGCATTACAAACAGGACATTTTTCAGGTCGTTTCAGGTGATGTACATACTGGCAGGATGGGCACTCAAATGAGAGTTTAAATGTCTCATGATCCTCTAATTTAGCTTCAGTTCTTTCACTAAACTCTATGCCCATCGCAGAAAGTGCCTGCGGAGGCAGCAAAGCTCGAATTGCCTTTTCAACCACTTCAGAAGTAATCATAGTATAACCTTCGGCAACAGCATGCTGCTGAATCGCTTTCATCGCCACCCCCCGCGCCATGTCCGGCACATTCTGCATACGTGCCTGGGCTTCTACAGTCCAGCCGATCGTTTCTTCTGCCATATATTCTACCGGCGGCTGATATTTTGTTTCCATCATCAAAATGTTGCAAGGTGCAAGTCGCAGTACATTTTCTGTGTTCCCGCCAATATCCATCTCGTCATCACTGTGAATCCCTGTGCGTCCCAAAACCAACAACCAGGGTGGCTCCTTTTTTACATGAGCCAACATCTTTTTCCAGGCCTTGCCGTCCAGCAGTTTAGTGTTTAGTTCGATTCCTGCATCATCCGCAATTCGTTTGGCAATGTCTAAATGCGATTGATATATTTTTGCTAAACCGTTATCAATGATTTCTTCATGCAGTTTTTCCTGTTCCTCAAACTTAAAAACTTTGCGTGCCTTATCCGAAAGAACATTGTTCAGTGAATTAAACATTCCATAATGGAAATATGGATCAAAAGCTGAAATTGCCTCCACCTTTTTACCAAATGCTTCTGCTAGTTCCAAAGCAGCTTTTAGTCCACCAAAAGAACGCTCGCTGCCGTCAAGACAGACAACAATTTTGTCAGACTCTGTCTTATTATCATCAGTTTTCTTAACTATCAGCAAATCTGTTTGAATCCTGCGTGCAACACGTTCGGTGACAGAACCGAGCAAAGAGTCTGCTACACGTCCCATACCGTTTGAACCCATCACAACCAGATCATATTCATGTTCATCAATATCACGTACCAGTTCCTTCCAGTTTGCACCTTCCAGAGAAATCCCTTTGAACTCCAATTCTGCCTCACGACAGGCCTCTGCCAGCACCAACAAATACGAATCGGTAATTAATTCCAAGCCTTTGGTAATTAATGAATCGTGGATAACCCGCTGTTTTTCAAGTTCCTTTTCTTGTTGAAATTGTTCCGGCAAACCACTTTCCATTGTACGAAACCGTTTATCGTGGAGTTTTGCTGCATAAACATGACTCCCATAAATCTTGGCTCCTGCAGTTCTGGCTAAAGCTAAAGCCAATCGTGCTGCTGCATCTGAATGTGGAGAGTTGTCAACAGGAACGTAAATATTTTGATACATAGTTTGTTTTTTATGAATTGATCAAGAATCAGATCCGTTTTTCGTTAAACTAATATTTGCTGAATGAATATCAGGAGCTCTACTTATGCACCGGACATTCGTTCATGTTGCTCTTTGCTTCCTGCAAAACTTCTACTGTAATTTCGCTAAAACCGCGTTCACGTGCATATTTTTCGACAGTCTCACAAATGTGTTGACGAATCATTCCTGGAGCACGGTTAATAGAAGCGATTGCTTCAGGTTGCCATTGCATTTCTCCATTTTGTTGAAGGTACTGCACTTTGTCCGGTTGTTCCTCAACACGATGCGGCGTTTTGTCCTGCACCTCAGAAATCCAAAAAAGGTAGCCATACGGAAACTGAGGTTGTGCAATATGAAAACTGTCGTATTCAAACATTGTACGGGAAAGCATGATAAAGGTGTGTCTTGGATCATCCTGCCCCACAATTTCAACACCGCAATTTAACTGAAAACTGGTATAAGAAGGACAGTGACCTGTATAATGCAAAGATGCCAAAGGTAACTGGCGGAGATTGTTGAAAGTTCGTTTTTCAAAAATTTCCAATGAAGTTAGACAACGGTAATCAATCACTTCACGATTAAAATTAAACTCGGAAACTGTTTCCAAACGCTGTTCCAAAGAATCTTGCCAAGGAATGCCGCGTGTACGTTCCATCGTTTCGCGGTAACGCTCCGTGTATTCTTCCAAATATTCTGCTTTCGGCAAAAACCCTACGCCTTTGTTTCCGCAATTAAAAGGAAAAACTGAATTCGGATTGTGCGTCACCAAAACCGGAAGATGCTGAGAAAAGAATTCAACATTATCTTGCTTTCCCTTCAAACGATTATACATTCCGCGGCGTCCCTCCTCCATCCAATCAATGAAGTGTTCCGGAAGTGTGGTAACCGGCATCCTGGTCGGTCCATCTGGCAAATCAACTGCCATTGCTTCAGCTTCCACAGAAATTTGTGGATATTGCTTTTCAAATTTTAATACTGCGCTCATATTGTTCTCCTTGTAGGGTTTGCATCTTCAAATTTAATTCCTAATTCCTGCTCACGCTGTTTCCGGTGCTCCGCCATGAATTCCGGAGTAATCACAATTTTTTCACTAAAATCTGTATTCATTAAGCGAACTTTTTCTTCCAAACGTTTGCGGATCATGCCTCGTAAAAAAATCGGAATTCGTTTTAATCGTTTTTCTGCTTCCGCAGACCACTCAACAGAGCCATCCAGTTTTCCGGAAGGTAAATCTATTGCTACTGGAAGATTCGTTTTCGGTTGCCAGGTACAGGTCGGATCTTCGGCCATTATATCCTCAAAACGCTCCTGTGCTCTTGCCCGGCAACCACCACATAAATTGCGGAATTCACAACTTCCGCAACGTCCATTCAACGAAGGCGAGCGAAACCTCTGAAATAAAGATGACTCATTCCAAATATTCCAGAAACCGGACTGTCTGATATTACCTGCAACATTTTCCATGTAAGGACAAGGTGTGACATTACCCTGCGGATCAATCCGACAATAATGCGTTGCCGCCGGACAGCCTCCGCCGTCGTAGCCCTGAGCCCGTGTAAATGCTGACTGTGAATCGTGTTGATACAAAATGCGTTTAAAATGAGGTGCACAACGAGCCTGAATCATCAATGATTTAGTCTCTCTCTGCAGTTCTGCAATGCGTTCAAGAACATCTTCATATTGTTCCGGAGAAATATCGTTCATCCACTGCCCTCGTCCTGTACAAACCAGAAAAAAGAAATTAAGAATACTTGCACCTTCTTTTTTTGCAAACTCAACAAAGGCTTCAATCTGGTTCGCATTTTGGTGAGTTACCGTTGTATGAAGCTGGACATGTAGTCCACAGGCACGGCAAGCACGAATTGCCGTTAGTGTTTTTTCCCAGGCACCCGAAACACCTCTAAACCGGTCATGCCCTTCAGGATGCAAATTGTCCAGACTGATGCCAACGCCTTGTAAACCTGCACCTTTTAATTCCTGTGCAACTTTCGAAGTGAGCAGCATACCGTTCGTACCCAAAACCATGCGTAAACCTAGTGCATTCCCAGCTGCAGTTAATTCGACGATATCCGGTCGTAACAAAGGTTCTCCACCAGTCAGTACAATCAAAGTGCCTTCTGCACGCTCAGATATTTCTGAAAAGAGAGCCTTCAATTCTGAGGTACTTAACTCATCTTTGGCAGAGTCTGTTTTTCCACCTGCATCAAGATAACAATGTGCACATTTTAGATTGCAGCGCTGAGTCAAATTTAACGCTACCAGATAGGGCTGGTATTGATTATTGATTTGTTGGTTATTGGCCATCGCTCCTCCTGACTCAATCAAACCTGCAACTGCAAGATTTAAGAGTTAACTTTTTGCTGCCTTAAAATTTTTCCTGGTGCGTATCATCAACAGTATTTCCAAACCAAGAATTAACAGAAATATCAAAATCGGCACATAATAGATATTATTTCCAACGGGCTGTTCCAGCAGTAAATTATACCAGGTTGTTACACCACGTTTGCTGCCGCCTTCACCGCTGGAGCCTTCGACTACAGAAAATGCAATTGGCACGAACACCTGATCAGGTGGAAACTGGATGCTTCCTTTTTGTTCGTTGACACGGGCACGTTTAATCGACAAAGTATATTGACCGTTTTTGTGTTCAATTTTAGAATCCAAGTTGTGATCTTCTCGTACCAGCCAATCACCCAAACGCGAGGATTTTGCGTCAACTGCTTTTCCTGTAGCATCGCTCCAAAGCCAGATGTTGACCGACTTGCCGGGCTGTCCCATCAAAAAATATGGCTTGATACGTTCACCTTTTTTAAGCTTTGCCGGAAATTGTAAAATCATTTCATCACCGCCGGCAAAATCTTTGTGATCTTTTGAAGTCGGATCGTTCCACTGAATCCGGAAGGCTATTTCTTCTTCATTGTAAATAGAACGAAAACGGAGAGAATGTACCATGGGTTGAAACAGTCGTTCGTTGACAATCACTTGTCCGGAAAACGGCACATAAAATTCCTGAGCAGCTTGCCATTGAACATCCATTTCTAATGAAAGTTCACCTTCCACTTCTTTAGAAACAAGTGTTCGTTTTACATTCGGTTCAACTTCTGGAGCCAGTGAGCGCACATAATGCACTACATTCCATGTCTCTTCATCTGTTAGATCTTCCGCAAAGGAGGGCATGGCCGTACCGTTAAGCCCTGTTCGTACTGTACGGAAAATATCTTCCGGAAGATTTCCACCTCTGAAACGCCAGGGAGCAGTCCAGTCTGCAGGGCGCATCGCTAATTGATTCCAATCGTCCTTCAATTCCATTGCAGATGGACCATCCGCTCGTCCCTCTTTTCCGTGACATTTATCGCATTCTACTTTTATGGTCAATTCCTTGCCGAGTGCAATGCTTTCCGGAGTAGAAACCGGTGCTTTTGGAATTACGAGAGGTGCAACCGGAGCATCTTCTTCATCTTCATCATCCACCTCTTCCTCTTCTTCGTCTGCTTCTTCCTCGTCAGTCTCTTCTTCGTCTGCTTCTTCCTTTTCAGTTTCATCCTCATCTACTTCTTCGTCTTCTTCCTCCTCATCTTCACCCTTGTAAAACTGCTCTACATAAACGGCGACATCGCGGCGTTGTTGTTCGTTCAGCACAGTTGCCCATTCCGGCATGGTGGTTCCGGGCATTCCTCTGCTGATGATGTTGAAAAGGTCGTCTTGCGTAGGTTCTTCTCCGGTAGCAGTTGTACGGATTTTGAACATTCCGAAAGTAAAATCTCTCGGTTTCGGAAAAGCATTTTCAAAAGCATAACCTTGTCCGTCACCTTCGTATCCATGGCAATGTGCACAATGTTCGTCATAAACTGCTTTGCCTCCGGAATGGTCGTGCGAGTGCCCAGCCGCCGAAGCAACTAGCGGTACACTAAAAATGATTAAAGCCAATATTCCGTAAAATATACGATTCATAAAAAAACCAATAAATCTATAATCAGTCACAAATTTTCGATGGTTGTTCGGATTTTTTCCGTTTTTATTCGAATGATCCATGGGCACAAATACTAAATCATTCCCAAGTTCGCGGAGGGTGATTGGTTGCTTTGTATAAAAACAAGGTTACGTCCCAAATATCTTCTTCAGACAAGATACCCTCCCAGGCCGGCATTGCTGACTGCCACGGCATCGACTCTGCCGGCAGTCCCGGTCCGCCTTTGGCAATGCGCCAAAAAACATAGGTTTCCTGCAACTGAGCAATCGTTCCGACATCTTGAAAATTGGCCGGTTTCGGGTCGAGCGCATTAGCAAAAGTACCTTTGCCGTCCAGAAAATCGCCGTGACAAAAATGGCAATTTTCATAATAAACTTTGCGTCCCAACTCTACGTGTTCCGTAAATTTTTCCGGATCAGAAGTTTCATATGCTCTGAAGGGATTAACGACATCCCGCATACTGATTGTTTTTCCGTTAAAAATGATTTCTCCAGGCGGTGCAGGATGGACTACCCTTAATTCCAAAGGTGCCTGATTAGAAGGTAACATAGATAATCCGATGTAAAAAGCAAGCACAGCCGGAATTGTCAACAGCACCAGCCACCGTAAAACAATCAATTTATCATTGGTCAAAAGTACTTCGATGGGCTGCCAGAATTCCTCTAAATTCTTGCTGGTTGAAGTCACAAACAAGATTAAACCCAAAATCAACGCAATCACATAGAATGAAAAAACACTTTGCGGAATGGCCGGCACAACTGCATATTGCAGAAATAAGACAACAGCCAGCACAATCAAAGCATTGATAAATAAAATATGTGTAAGAATTTTTTTAAACATTGTTTGAACAGTTTATTTCAAAAATTCAGTCAAATGGTCAATGTCGTTAACCAGATTTGTCATGGGTGGCATAATTTTCGTTTCCCTTTTGGGTGTGTAATCATCCGGATATTGCCCCCGCATGACACGTGCTTCCAGCAATTCCCGTGAAGAACCTTTGATTTCCGGCCCAATTGGACCAGCCAAAGCCGGGTCAGGATTATGACATGCAATACAAAAAGTGTTATAGACCGTTTTCCCTTTTTCTGCATCACCGGATTTCACTTCATTAATAATAGTGTTTACAGCTGTTTCTTCAACTGCCGGAGCTACTTCCGTAACCGGAGAAGTTGAACTTGCACCAACCTGCATTGCGGCCCGGACATCCTCCGGAGTAATATTAACCTGCCCGCCCAAACTTTGAAGATAAGCGACTGTCACCATCACTTCTCCGGGAGTCAAAATACCGGCCATCGGTGGCATCATCGGTGCGTAGCCTTCCACCAAATAAACAGACGGATCCAACAGCGATTCCAGTAAATAAATTTTTGCGTTCATGCCTTCTCTGCGGTTTGCGGCCCGTAAACCGACACCGTTCAAATCCGGTCCTCGCGAACCTTTGCGCCCAATTGCATGGCAAATTCCGCAAGTGCCTTTTGTCGAATAAACACGCTCTCCGGCTTCGATCATTTCGTCTTCGCTGAGTTTTGCGTCAAGGCTGATTTTTTTTGGCGGATGTGATTCGGTTTGCGGAATGCTATTGGCGTAAAAAGAATAAAAACCAACAACTAAAACAGTGAAAAGAATGACTTTAATTGTGTTCATCGGTTCATCTCCGCCACAACCGGAGTTTCTTTCTTTTTCGGGTCAGCCAGTGAACCAAGCCAGAAAATAAACATGACCAACCCCAAGAAGATTAAGACGCAAACTGAAACCACATTTGAGGCAAAACCTAGAGTTGGCGCAAAAGCATCAACTGAAGTATCTTCCATCACTTTATAGACGTGCCAATGCTGACGAATTGCGGAACGGGCATAGCCCATCAATCCCATCAGCCAAGTGAAGGTAACTGCAATAAAAATCAAAATATATTGGGAGCGTTGCGGCATTTTCCCCCAATGGAATTTGCCAAGAGATTCAGAATTTTTAAAAAGGAAAACATCAATCACTGTTGTTGAAATGATGGCGAATAAAACCGCTAAAACCTGCCAAACCGAATATTTATTGACGCGAATGCTTGGTTCGACAAAATATCCGTCCACACCCAAGTACAAAACATAAGCCCCGACTCCTGCAAAAATTCCGGCTTGCAGCAAATTAAGCGGCATCGCATAACTGACAGTTGCCACTTTGTTGGCGCGGCGGTAAAACATAAAGCCGATTGCCGAAGTTAAAATCATAAAGTTGACCGCCGTCATTTTTGCGGACATCACGCCGAAAATTCCGATTACCGGATGATGTACGCCGCCCATGACCGCGACTTCTTCCGGTGAAACCACAAGGCTGTGCGGAGTTGCCCAAACCCAAACACACAAGAGCAAAACACTGAGCATATATTTGATATATTTCTGGTAACGCTCCCCGCCGTCAATCCGCTCCATGCCCAGCCACAAATAATAATTGCTGGCTAGAAAAAGTGATGAAATCAGTACCGCCTGAATAATCCAAAGCCAGGAGAGAAATCCGCCCATCATTGTGATACCCATTGTCTGATCATATTGATATAACTCGCGCATCAACCAGTATCCTGCAAACGGCAAAACCAAAAACGACCAAATGGCAATCATGTTGCCGACATACCCCATCCAATCATAATGCGCCTTATCTTCATCTGTGCTGGAATGCAAAAACTTAAATGCCGCATAAGCCGCTACGATTGCACCGCCAAATGTCACATTGGCAATCAAACGGTGAATGTTGATCGGCCACCACGCGAAATTGTCGATGACTTCCCAAATATTCATCAAGGCTCCGGTTTTCATGTCAACACCTCCGGGAGTCATCATAAAAGTGGCCCAGGCATTGGCTACCAACAATAAAACAGTGCCGACAATGTTGAGTTGAAGTCCGAGATAAAGATGAAACCATTTACTCTTTCCGCTTTTCATCCGCTCCCAACCATAATAATAAATATAGAGCGTGAAGGCTTCGAGAAAGAAAAGAAAAGGATAAATCCAGAGAGTCGGCAGGAAAACCTCAGAGAGGTAATTCATGAAACGCGGGTATAGCGTCAAAAGCAGGAAAAGCAAAATCCCCCCCCAAATGGCAGTGGTGGACATAGCAATTGCCAATAGTTTAGTGAACTCCTTAGACATCTTGTCATAGCGTTCTTGCTTTGTGAGAACACCAATCAGTTCGACAATCACTGCAAACATCGGCACACCCAGCACAAACGCAGCAAACATCAAATGCACCTCTGCGGCAATCCAAACCGCCACCCGACTGCCAATAATCGGAAATGCCCGATATTCAGGCAACTCAATCAGTTCCTGCCCCCAGACTGCTCCGGCAAGACCCAAAAACAACAGCAGAAAAATACTGCGTACAACATATTTTGAATTATCTATTCTATTTATTTTTGCTTGCACAGTATTTTATTGAACTATGATTAAGAAGACTTAGAGCGGCTATAGCGAATAAATAATAATAACAATCCTGCGATTATTAGCATTATCAGAAAAGCATAGCCGTACAAATTGGTTGGAATTGGAACATCCAAATAAACAAAACTCCAGGCAGACAGTGACATGATCAGGCCGTGTTCGCCGTTTGAGCCGTCCCAGGCGTTGAAAGCCATCGGAATCATTTTTCCTTTTTCAAACTGAATATCGTTACGGTCTTCAGTAGTCAGCGTTCGTTTCATGACCACCCGCCAGCGCCCATTTTTCCAAACGCCTTTTCCTGTCACCTGTTGTCCTGTCTCCGGTTGTGATTTGAGAGGTTTATTGAAACCGTTGGCGTTGGTATCTTCTACCGGATTGTTTCCAGAGGCTTCAAGATCTGATTTCCAAACCCATAAGTTGACCGGATTACTGGTATCGCCGCGGAAAAAGTGCGGTTTTTTTGCTCCTGATTTGAGCTTCACCGGAAATTGCATTGCAATCGAGTCCCGGAACACATTCCGCTCGCGTGGTACTTCATCAACTGCCATGACATAAGTATTTTCATATTCGTGAATTTCTTGTTCTGCATCATGTTTTGTGTCTTGAAACGGATCGTCCCATTCCACGAGGAAACTAATTTCTTCATCATTGAATACAGCACGAACTTGTACTAAATCAATAGCATGATTTTGCCAACGTGGTTTGGCAATTACCTGTCCGGCCAATGGAATCCGCAATGCCGGAAGCGTCTCCCAAATTTCCGCATCGATTGTTGACGGAGCAGTTTGTTCGATTTTAACAGCTTTGAGGATCACACCTTCGCTATACTCTGTACTGGCAATGGAAGCAATATAATTCGCCAAATGCCAGCGATCTTCGCCGCCGATATTTTTTGCAAAAGAGGGCATTGGCGTGCCGTTGATTCCGGTGGTGAAACGATAAACAATATCTTCCGGATTCTTACCGCCTTTAATATTTGTGCCTCTTGTTAAGTTCCGGACACGCACCGGAAAGCCCCAACCGTCTTCTAAACCGTCGCGTCCGTCACCTTTTCCTTCCAAACCATGACATTCAAAGCATTTATTTTTTTCAAATATTTTCCGGCCCTGGGCAATACTTTCCGGAGACGATTCAACCTTTGGCGGAATTTCCACCACCGCTTTGTAGGGGTCATATTCCGGATCGGAAAATTCGTAGGCAAAAGCCTTAATGTACTGCAAAACCTGCCATCGTTCATTATCGTCAAGCGTCAATTCCCAGCGCGGCATAGCTGTTCCCGGAATGCCTTTGCTGATGATCCGGAAAAGGTCTTCATCGGTGGGCAATTCTCCGGTTTTGGTCGTGCGGATTTTGTACATTCCCGCCGTAAAATCTCGTGGACGCGGATCCAGAAAATCTGCCGCAGGACCATTTCCGTCTCCGATTTTTCCATGACAATACCAACAACTGTTGCGGTAAATCTGTTTTCCCGCCACTAAATTTTCAGCGGTTGCCGGAAGTTTTTCTGCAGTTTGTGCATTTAAAAGTCCAACACATGTAAAAAGCAGCAACAGAAATAATGACAGCCAAAGCTGATATTTTTGTAATCCGTTTTTTTCTAAGGAATGTAATGGAATCATATTTTTGTTATCTTTCTGCTTTGCATCATTCCAGTTTTTCTGTTTGTCGCGGACCTACACCAGCAAGAAAATATTCTCCCAGTAGTATTTTCCAACGTTCATTTTCTGATAAGTCCAAATCCCAAATCGGCATTGCAGAGTCCCATGGAGTGGATGCAGAAGGTAATCCCGGACCACCTTTGCTCACACGCCAAAAAGCATATTCTTCAACAATAGTCGCAATAGTCCCAGGATCCCGGAAATTGGCAGGTTGTAAACGCCAGCCTACAGCCATTGGTCCCACACCATCCGCCTGCATTCCATGACAAGGTCGGCAATTTACTGCATAAAGTGCTGCACCTTCTTCCGTCCATTTGGAG
Organism: SAR324 cluster bacterium; assembly: GCA_014382365.1. Taxonomy (GTDB): domain Bacteria; phylum SAR324; class SAR324; order SAR324; family NAC60-12; genus Arctic96AD-7. The sequence goes on along the minus strand of JACNJW010000039.1, from coordinate 112,619 downwards.
ACTAAGGCAATGCGACCATCCTCAATATTATTGGGTACGGTTACCGGCTCCATTTCTTCATCTTCTGCAGCCTCTTCTGCCAACTCTTTTTGCTCTGCAATGAATTCCTCAACCTGCTCCTCGGTGGGATCGCGTAGCGGATTCTTCATGCCTTCAAATGAGCCGGGCATGGTTGGATGCTGAATACGAACTGCAGTTGGGCTGACCATTTTGGGAGAGTTAACATCAAAATAACTCCATCCACCAAATAATGGTATTGCTGCCAGCACCACAATCTGCATACCTTTTTTAGCTGCTGCTGTTTGGGGTTTAAGAAACTGATGAATTGGCGTCATAAAATCAGCAATTCTTTCTTCACTTGAAAGAATATAAATTGCAATGGCTACCATCATCAGCCAGGTATACATGCTCATAGCCGCCGCTGGTGCTGGTAATAAATCCGGAGAGTTGACTGCCCATTGTGAAACTCTGGGAAAAACAACTTCAAAAAACCCATAACGGATAGCAACAAAAAACAGCACTATTTTCCAAAAAAAGTTCATCCTTCCTCTCCTTTATCCCTGCCGTTCTCATCCTCATCATCACTTTCCTCATCATCACTTTCCTCATCATCACTTTCCTCATCATCACCTGAATCATCTTCCACATCTTCGGAGTCTTCGTCAGCACTTTCCTCTTCATCATCATCTTCCTCATCTTCATCCCCGCTGCCACCTATTGGTTGTTCACCATCGAGAGTCAAAACAAAGGCCAATACATCATGGAATTCGGTCATGGTGAGATCATCGGCAAATCCGGAAGGCATCACAGACGTTTCTTGTGGAGCCACTTCTTCTATTTCATCTTTGGAAACTTTTTGAATTTCTCCAGTATCAAGCATCAAGGAAATTGACTGTTCGTCCTCACCCTTTTTGATTCCAGTCAAATATCGTCCGTCTTTACTGACAATTAACAGGGATTCAAAACCACTGGCAATAACTTCGCTGGGTTGTATTATGGATTCGACAATATATTGTGGGGAACGTGTTCCGGAAACAGTTGTCAACTCAGGACCTACTTTTCCTCCATTTTCTGCTACCGTATGGCAACGGGAACAACCGGCGTTGCTTTCTTCGTCAAAGAAAAGCTCCATGCCGTTTTCAGGATCACCTGCAAAATACGGTTGCCATGGTTCAGCTTCTTCTTTTTGTGCCGCAAGTATTACATCCGGAAGTTTGATTTGTGCCACATCAACTTCTCCACCTTGACTTTGCAAATACAAAATAACGGCTTTCACTTCATCAGGTGTCAAACCGATTGGAGGCTTATAAACATAAGGCATTTCGTTTTTAAAACCGTCAACAACATAGGCTCCAGGATCTGCCAGGCTTTCAACTAAATAATCGGTTGCAGAAAAGTGTTTTCCTGTCTGCTCACTCCGCAACACAGCGCGTTCTTCAGCCCGAACACCAACAGGTAATGACAATAAGGCGGCAATGTTGTTTTCACCCAAATTTGGACAGCGGATGGCACTACCCTCGTCGCCAATACTGTGACAAGTGTAGCATTTTCCTTTGCCCCAGAAAATTGTTTCACCGGCTTCAGGACTCACGCCTTCAGCACCAGCGGTAGCCACTCCACCACCGGCGATATCTGTCACCACATAACCCACATAGACAAAGGCCCCCAAAACAGAAAATACAAAAATTACTATCGGTAGAATTCGCTTCATTTTATTAATTACAGTCTATTTTACTTTTTTCTTCTCTCCTAATTCACTCAGCCAGAAGGCAACTGTCATCATTAAAATGAACGTGAGTGCACAAAAAGCAATAACCTTTGCGGCATATAGATTGGTCGGCGTAAAGGCCCAGTCAGATGTATCCTCCAAAACTCCGTAAACGTGCCAGTTTTCACGCAAACCTGAACGGATAAAGCCCATGATACCCATTGTCAACAAAGACACAATAAACAACGTCAATAAAACATATTGTGAAACTGCAGACATTTTACCCCAGCGAATCGCCCCCATGTGTTCTGCTTTGCGGAAGATAAAAATATCAATTGTGAGTACTGCAATGATGCAACTCAACATTGACAACCACTGGGCTACTGCAATGTTTCTCAAGAAAGGACTGGCCTCAGCCATCACCACAAATCCGTAAATTCCTAAAATAAAGACTGTGTTAATCACTGTGTAAGTAAATAAAATTGCTTGTCCAATTTTTCCTTGGTCCTTGAAAGTGAAAGCAACTGCCACTGCAATAAAAAAGGCTTGTCCAATTAAACACCAGGCGGCTAATGAAAAAAATTCAACTTTTTCGGGAGGAAGGTCGAGCTCTTTTGGATCAAGATTCCAAAGATATTCGCCATACCACAAAATTGACGCAAAAGCGAGTCCGGTGAAAATCAAAGTCCAGAACTTTGCTCCGCCGCCTTGTTGCGAAAAGGGAATTGTTTTGGAAATGTTGCCCCGACGATAGAGCAAAAAACTGAAGAATGTGCCAAGAATCATAAAATTGATAACCGCGTTTTTGGCCGGCATTAAGCCGAAAAATTTTAGTGTCGGATGATATTGGCCGCCCATTCGTAATTGTTCGCCGGAACTCAAAGGCAAGTTGTGCGGCGTGAGCCAAATCGCAAAAGAAAGTGTCAAAATAAAAAGGATGAATTTGATAAACCCCTGATAACGCTCGGCTCCCGGAATGCGTCCCATTCCCATCCACAAATAAAAATTGCCTAAAATCAGCAAACTACCGATACCGATGGCTTGGATGATAAAGGTCCAACTGAACGCACCGCCCATCATGTTGTTCCCCATAACCGGGCTGAAACTATAAACTTCGCGCCCCAAATAATAACCGGCGAACGGCAAAAAGAGGAGCGAGACAATGGCAATAAAATTGCCGACATAACCCATCCAATCGTAATGGGCACGGTCTTCTTCTGTTTGTGCAGTTAAAAATTTAACCGCTGCATAAGCACCGGCGACATAGCCGCCAAAAACGGCGTTTCCTAAAATACGGTGTAAATTGAGTGGATTCCAAAGCGGATTCCAGATGGCATCCATTAGAGTTCCGGTGAATTTCATGGTCTCCGGATCAATCCCTGACGGACTCATCATGTAAGTTGCCCAGGAATTTGAAATTCCCATGATGATCAGACCGATAAGATTCAACAAGATACCAGCAGAAATATGAATACCCTTTCGGTTTTTTAAGCGATCCCAGGAATAGTAATAAAAATAGAGGACAAAAGTTTCTCCAAAGAAAAAGAAAGCATAAATGTAAAAACTTTCATGAAAGATTCCTGACATGAAGGTCATAACTTTTGGATAAAGCGTGAACAGTGCAAAAGTCAATAAACCTCCCAAAGCTGCAGTCAGAGCAAAGGAAGCCGAAAGCAGACGGGTAAAATCCTTGGCCAAACGGTCATAGCGTTCTTCTCCGGTCAACACACCAACATATTCAACAGTCACCGCAAACATCGGCACACCCAGAACAAAAGCCCCAAACATCAAATGCAGTTCTGCAATAATCCATACTGTAGTCCGTGGATCAAAACCAAAGAAAGTTCTGTAGTCTACTATTTCCTGCGCACCCGCACCAAAAACAGAAAATACTCCTCCAAGAAACACTATTCCGGAAAGGAACAATGGCATCCACAATCTTGAGTTTTTTCTAAATTTGTTCGGTAATAAATGCGACATTTTTTGATTTAATTCTACTATGGGTATATGAAATACTTGGAAAATACCGGACTCGTCCCACTCAGAGTTATCTCATAAGAGATTTGTTTAAACAGCCTTGAGACGAGACCGGAATATCATTTAATTTTGATGCTGATGTTTTTGGTTTCACCAGCTTTGATCACTAGCTTTTGTTTGGTTTCACCAAGCTTTTCCTGCCAAATTTTCAAAGTATATTTTCCAGGAGGAATATCAGCAATGCTGAATTTACCTGAGGCATCTGTTAATTCTGTGTAAGGTGTTTTGGCCACAATCCACCAACCTCCCATCCAAGAGTGCAGATCGCACTTTACCCGAATTATTCCGGATTTCTTGATCTTCTTTTTCTTGACCTTCATTTTGGCATTGGCTTTAATTTTTTTATTGATATTGTAAACCCCTTTACTGACAGTGTGGAAATTGTGTCCAACATTGTCACTATTGAGTACCACGCCTTTTGCTTTTGCACGCATCAAAATAATATGCGGTACAAACCGACAACCCTTTTGGTCATAAGTGAATTTTTTGAAACTCTTTTTCCATTTTTTCCCTTTATAAATTCCCTCAATACTGACCACCACATTTTTGATACCACCTCCGGAAGAGACTTCCAATTCTTCGGAAAGACGATCGCTTCCACAGGTCTCAGTATCTTTATCAACCTTGAGCATTCTTGGTTTTGGCGGCGTGCCGTCAAATACAATTTGTCCGGTTAAAGTTGCACCATTTTTTACACCTTTTTTAAGAGCTTTATATTTTTTTGCCTGTAGAGGCATTACTCCTAAAAATAATGCTAAAGTGAGACTTAAAAATATTTTCCATCGTAACATTTGTTCTCCTTTTAAAATTTATTGGTGCAGATTGCCCTGTTAAACATGATTTTATAATCGCGTTAATCCGCTTACAAATACCGTTTATTTTTTTCCTTTGAAAGTAAAATCCTGAGTGACTGAAGCACCAGCTGCAACTTTGATTTTCTGTTCTTTTAAACCAAGAGTCGGATGCCAGGCACGAAGTTTATATTTCCCCGCTGGAATGTTGTCGATGGAGTAACTACCATCGGCATTTGTTTGTACAACATAAGGATGGTCTGCAGCAAACATCCAGGCAAACATGAAATTGTGTGCTTCACAGTTGATACGAATTAAGTTTCCTCTCATTCGCGTTTTGATCTCAGTGTTAATATCACCGCTTCCAGGTGGTTGTCCTTCGTTATACACAGTCTTTTTCACCGGACGATAGCGTTTTCCAGGCTTGACTCCTTTCAATTCGCGGATATGAATATTGTGTAAAACCGGATCAGAATTTTTGACAATCAATTTGCTACCTTTGGGAACAATCTTTAGCCAAGGGTGGAAATCACAATCTTTTTGATCAATCTCATAAGTTCCAGAGTCATTTTTCCACCCTTTGCCCTTTTTTACTTTGTAGAGATAAACCACCATATTCTGTAACCCGCCTTTTTCACCGGCTTCAACCCACTTAATCATACGGTCTTCGGTTCCGCAGGCTTCCGGATTTTTGGCAACGGCAATCCGTTCCGGGTTGGGAACTTTGCCTTTCAGCAAAACACTTCCGGAAACCGATCCACCATTTTTGACTTCAATTACTTTATACTTTTTAGCACTAAGTGCCTGAGATGCACCAAAAAGCAAACAGACGAATACCAGGGATATAAAAATTCTCATAGCAATTTTTTGTTTAGGTTCAGACTCAATTGATTTGATCACTTCAATTGTAGATAAAGCAATCTGACTCAGCTAAATTTGGATTATTCCAAAAAAGCTGTTAACGGCTTAATCACTCAATTATATAATTTAGTACTAATTTACATTTTTGTCGTACAGGAGACAATTTTCTTACAATTAATTGCAAATTAAATAAATCTATCTGTAAACATTGAAATACCATATAGTTAAGCCCGTAAAGACATAACCAGGATCTTGACGGGCATTTAACTTATACGATGTTGCGAGGTGCAAACGAGAAGGAATGTTGATCTCTCTGGTAAGCTGAGCCTCCAAGTCGAACGATCTTTCCGACTCCCATCTTATAATTGTAGTTTCCGCTAATTTGATCTACCACTCTTGCTTGAATGGCATTAGACGGTTGACGTTTATCAAGGAAATTCATAAATAAAACTCCTTTTTTAATAGCAGGTGTCACCATTGCAATTGCTGTCACCGCACCTTTACTGAGCTCAATTTGACCTCTATCCATTAATGAGGAAAATTGAAAATCATCACCCTTAACTCCAAGAATAGTTTCCTTTTGCTCCGCTACTCGTTCCGAATAGACCATGACCCGATCTCCGGATTTAATTCCACGCCTTCTGGCATCGTCCGGATGAATTTCGCAATAGTTTTCCGGCCAGCGTTGAGTTATATAGGGACGCCTTTCAACATCGTCGAAACCTGACTGCCAAATTTCGTTGATGCGACCGTTGGTCACCCATAATTCATCACCTTTTGGTGAGAGCCATTCCCAGAAATCTGAAAAAAGGCTCCACGGAGACTTCATAATGTTATTCTTCCCCGTTTGCGAATTAAAGTGAGTCAGCTTTTTGTTGAACATATTTGCACCCATCGGCCCGGTTTCCGGAAGTTCCTTCTGCGTATCATGCAGACGGGTTGTTCCAACCAGTTCTCCGTTAACTCGAAACACCGGTCCCTGAATACCATCAGTACCAAACTGTCGCAGGCGTTCGTGAGCAGTAATTCCTTTGGCACGTGCATCAACCTTGATCATATTATAATCCTTGCGGTTGCCTCGTGAAAAGCGACAGGATTCCTCAAAAACATCATTTGAGTTTTCCCAGTCAAAACCGTCGAAACCCATTCGCTGTGCAAGCCGACTGATTATCCACCAGTCCGGTTTAGCCTCTCCCGGTGCATCATAGAACTTGGAGTAGAGCCGCAAACGGCGTTCACCGTTAGCACGGACAAAATCTTCCTCACCCCATGTTGCAGCAGGAAAAACAATGTCCGCAAATTTTGCTCCAATTGGATCAACCAGGTAGATATCCTGATTTATAACCACCATACCACCGGAATCAGCACGTTTCTTCAGCGTTTCAATGATTTCTGCTTTATCAAAAGAACGAATCTGGTGCGGATTTGCAGTTACCAGTTCATGAAATTTTTTCTGCAGTCCCTGTGAACCACACATTGACTGCAGCCAAGTCGTACCAATCACATGTGAAAAACGTGTGTGATCTGAATAAAGCCAACGATCGGTATCCAGTGCCCTCCTTCGTCTTCCCGGTCTTTTTTCCGGTGACTTATTACGCGGGTATTTACCACCACCGGTACCACCTCTCTGGTGACCGCCGAAACGTGCTACCATTTGGCCAGGCCGTCCACCGGTTCCTGTGATAATCGCCAAAGCACCGATAGCTTCCGTGTTGCCAGTATTATTTGACCAGTAAAATCCTTTTTCAATGCCGATCGAGGTTTTCGGACGCTTACCGTTGACAGGTTTGGAGAGCCATTCTGCTGCTTTTCGTATTTTGGCAGGATCAACCCCGGATAATCGAGCAGCATATTCCAACTCATATTCCGGTTGTGCCATGACCCACTTTTTCCAATCTTCAAAACCTTTAGACTCGAACTTACCCCAGGTAGTACGCCACTGCCAGGGGGTATTGCGTGTTCCCTGACCAAAACCGGAATCCGTTTCCCACTTGTTGTTGACCCATTTTTTAATCCACTCTGAATCCTCCCAGCCATTTTCGACAATAATTCGTGCCATGGCATTGACGACCAGATTATCTGTCCCAGGATAGAGATCAATGTGAATTCCGCCCATCTTTTTCGCAAAAGCGACACCAGCAGTTTCACGTGGATTGAGCATAATCACTTTTTGACCTGCTTCAATTGCCGGTTTAATATGCTGAGTGAAAAGAATTGATTTAGTTTCGTAAGGATCTGTTCCGCAGATCATCAATACTTCCGCATCAGCCCAATCTTTGTAAGCTGCACCAAAATTATCAAAGCCTGCATCACGGAAGCCCGGAGTTGAAGTCACATCAGATGGAGTGTCATGCCAGGTAAATGCGGCAGTATTAATATGCCGTCTTGCATACTTGGTAATCGCATAAGTGTTTTCGATATATTGATACGAAAAAGTCTTAACCGAGTAGGCATTCGCACCATGTTTGGCAATCACATGCTTTCCTACTTCTGCAGCCACATCCAATGCCATGTCCCACGTAACAGGCATCAGCGTATCATATATTCGTATCAACGGAGTTTTCAGCCGATCTTTGGTAGGAGTCGCAGGATTGTAGCATTTCTGTGCAATCGTTCCTCCGCGAACCGAAGAATCACCATACAAATTGACGAACTTAGTTTGCTTATCCGGTAAGATTACGACATGGTGCTGCCGTCCCTTGTGCATTACAATGTTGTGTTGGTTTGGGGCAATCCATTCCTGAAGAGTTGCTACAGGAAAATCCTTACCAAAAGCATTCTTAGCGGCTTCGTGCCCACCTTCCTGACCAAGCGGCCAGCGGTAGACTTTATAACCACAGGCAACAATGCAGTAATCACAGGCAGTAGTCAGTACTTCTGCATTACGGGGAGGCAAAGGTACTTTATCAGTTGGTGTGTAATAGGGTGTAGACATGTTTATCTCCTTTTATCCAATCAAATTGTTATTTCTGCCAAAGATCAGTCCCATCACGCCAACTGCGTAAATACTGTCTCCTTTTACTTCCAGCAACACTTGCGGCAAACTTTGATAAGCCTGTCCGGAAACAATAATACCGTAGCGTGTCAAATCGTAAGTGGTCAGATGAAAAGGACATTGGCCAAGAGTTTTATATTCTTTGTTATAACTGCCCAGCAGTGGTCCGCCCTGGTGAGTACAAATAGTATTGAAAGCCACAACATCCTGTTGTTTTCCTACTCCTCCTCCAGCTTTCTGTCCCAGTTTGACTAGAACACTGGTGGCGTTTAGTCCATCATCCGGATAATTAAAATTCACTGGTTGATCGAGTTTTAACTGGCTCATCTTGCCAATCAACTTTCTGGGATAAGTGGCCACATGTGCTTCCCTTGCTTTTAAAACACCAGGAATCTGCAGCAGAACTGTACTTGTCGTCAGTGCAGTTCCGCTGTAAAATAAAAATTTTCGTCTTGAGAGAGCACAACCACTTTGCTTCACTGTTGCTTTCCCTTCGCTTTCTGTTTTTTTCATAATTCTCCTTTAGTCCTTAGCTAAGGGTTGATATTTTGGTAGTCTCGGAGCATCCATCAGAATTTCTTCTCCGCTCAAACTTTCCAGAAAAGCCAACAAATCCTCTTTTTCATCATCAGTCAAACCCAGAGGTTTCAAAATTTTAGTTTTGTTGGCAGCAAAATCATTAGTTCCTCCGCCTTCGTTGTAAAAGTCAATTACCTCTTCCAAGTCAAAAAATGCTCCGTTGTGCATATACGGTGCTGTGTAAACTAAATAGCGCAAACTTGGAGTACGGAACTTACCTTTATCACGCTGTTGCTTAGTACGGAAGTACAAGCCCGGATCATCCTTCAAACTGCGGTAATCTTTTTCTGTAACACCCTTGGCGTATAACTCAAAGCGAAAGGTTATCTGCTTCAAACCGTCATCTATCCAACCATCATGGCGGGGTACACCAAGGTTGTAAAATTTTTGATCGGAAAACAGGGCACTGTTATGACACTCAACACAGTTCGCTTTGCCTTCAAAGAGTGCCAGACCTCTCTTTTGAGCTTCTCCAAGTGCTGCTCCGTCACCCAGCATATACTTATCAAACGGGGTATCCCGCTGAACCAAAGTACGCTCAAAGGCAGCAATGGCTTTCCAGGCATTGCCAATCAGCGGCCATTCGTCCCCGAAAACATCCCGGAATAATTTGCGGTATTCAGGAATAAAAGCCAACCTGGCTTCCATTACGTCGTTTTCTCCGTTTCCAGCCACTCCGCCTTTTGCGGCAGACGGAGCCTGTGCTTCCAGGGACTTTGACGAGCCAGCCCAAAACAATTTGCTGTAATAAGCAGAGTTGATAACAGTTTGACTACTCCTCCAATGGATTGTAGCGGGATAACCGCGACTAATCGGAGCAGCAAAAGACCAGCCTTCTTTTGGACTGTGACAGTCCGAACAGGCAACCGAAGCGTCACCACCAAGTCGCGGGTCAAAGAAAAGCATTTTACCCAGCGCTATTTTATCTGCAGTCTGCTTATTATCCAGCTGCACCGGAACGGGTCCTAACGCATCAAGTGGTGCATCTCTGTCCGGATCTCCGGAAGCCAGAAGTCCGGTTGGCAAAATCAAACCTGCCAGAATTAAGGCCAAAAACCTTTTGATCAAATATTTCATTACTGCTCCTTTAATTTTCTACCGTCAACCAATTCGGAATTGGATCATATTTTTGCGAAATACTTTCGCCATAGACGTGTTCCGGACCTGTTAACGGGTCTCCGGAAAGTGACTCCAGAAAAGCCACTATGTTCGCCTGCTCCTGAGCCGACATGCCCAGAGGTTTCAACCGTGAATCTTTGTTTGGATCGTTACCTCCGCCTTTGTTGTAAAAGGTAACTACGTCTTTCAACGAAGCCAGCATACCGTTGTGCATGTAAGGTGCGGTCTGTTTCAGCTCACGTAGAGTTGGTGTAAAAAACTTACCCATATCACGTCCATCCGCATAGTGATTAATCACATGTGCACCCGGATCACGGCGTAGATTCATGAAGTTTTCGTTACCCATAAACATGTTGAAGGCTACGAAAGTAATGTGACGCAAAGGCTCTTTGAAAATATCCTGATTTTCCGGAACTCCTAGATTGTGGGCTTGCCCGTCCGTAAAGAGAGGTCCATTGTGACATTGTGCACATCCGCCTTTGCCTTTGAACAAAGCTTCTCCTTTTTTGGCTGCAGCGCTCATTTTTCCCTGATCGAAAGGTACATTGCGAGAAGTTAAAGTTTTGAGGTATTCTGGAATCAACTTACGGACCTTGCCGTTGGAAGGTTCGCCCATGCCCACATCCTTGAACATTTTGCGATAAACAGGGTCCTGCTTGACACGCTCCTGCATAATCCGCATGTCCATGTTCATCCAAATTGTCTCTGTAATTTGATCACGTGTAACATCATTCAGATTAGTTCCTATCCGACCATCATGAAACCAAGGTATGCCCAGGCTTTTTTTGTGCACAGTGTTGATCAATGTTGGTGTGTTGCGGAATCCTTCTGTTCCGGGATAAGCACTAGAGAGTGGCTTGCCGTCTGCAAATCCTTTCTCCGGTATATGACAACTGGCACAACTTAAGGCACCGTCACCTGAGAGGCGTTCATCGAAAAATAGACGCTTGCCTAAGGCAGCCTTTTTTGCATTAATTTTCACGACAGGTAGTGCTTGTCCAAAACCACTTCCAGCTAACAAAAGCGAGGTGGTCGCAGTCAGTACACCAGCCACGAAAAAAATAAACAATGTGCGCATGATATCTCCTTAAATGGTTTCCAGGTTTTTAAGAAAAAACACTGATCTAGTGAGGCCTCGTATGAAACTTTCTCCGATTCTAAATCCAGTTTTCTGCAGACACAGTTTTCTGAATATTATAAACTTTGGTGTTTGATACGTCTCTTAATCCAGATTTACAATAAAGTAAATCATTTCTATGAGCAGTATCTTGATAAAAATGATTTAGAGCGTCAATACGCAAATTTACCTACGTAAATTTACGTAGTACTAATTTTTTAAAAGAAATTGGTAGATTTTTTTCGGTAAAGCATGTCCCAGCACAATGACAATTACTGAAGTTTATCTCACTGTAATAGTGAGTTTAATTAGCACCGGAGCTAAAAGTCCTTAGATGTAAGAAAGACAGTGAGAAGTGTTTGCTCAGTAAAGAGCCAACATCAATTCACCGTAGTAAAGGAAGTTTAGAAAAAGGATGTCTTTGGAGATAGTTGAAGAAGAAAAAGTTTTCAGCACTTATTGGAGAGTTTTTTTCAAAATATTTATTAAAATGAACCACGCACTAATATCACCCCAAAAAATACTGCAGTAAAACCCAGTAAAACATTTAGACGTCCCATCCAACGGGACCAAAACCGTAGTATTTTTGAGCACATCGATTCAAAATTTTTTCGCCAGGTGAGAGTAGCTTTTGGTCTGATAACAAAATCACTGAGTGCACTGCTGAATAAGATGGCAGCAACTAAAAATAATTTCGCTCAAAATGACACGCTCATAGGGCTTTTAACGAGTTCATCAAGCTTGCTGGATTAAGATCTTCACAAACTCTCTGCTCCGCCCAGGACGAAAGCACCGTAAACTGAAGGAGCATAACCCTTTGCTTTGAGTGTGTTTCTTGCAGTCAACCAGGCTTGTGCCAGTTTACCTCCTGAAGCCTGTTGATGAAAAACCTCCATGAATTCCCGTGTTCCTTCGTCTTCAATCGTCCACAAACTACCAAGCACCGCCAGTGTTCCACCAAGATAAAAACTGCGGGTTAACCCAAGTAAGTCTTCTCCGGAGACTCTTTTTCCCAGGCCGGTTTCACAACCGGAAAGAACTACGAGCTGTGCAGCTAATGGTCTCTCATAGATTGCTTGTGCAGTCAAAGCTTTAGCATGTCCATTCCGGCTCAAATAGATTGCGGAATCAAGTGGTTCTTTTGCTGAATATTGTCCATGTGTTGCCAGATGCAGCACTTTAACTCCACGTCCAAGACTTAATCTCAATGAAGACTCACTGGCCTCTTTTCCCAACAGAGGTTTGACTTTGTACAATGCAGCCAGACTTTTTGCTTCTGCACGTGCACCCGGTAATGGTATCAGGTCGCCCCCAAATTCCGGACCACCGACAATACTGATAGGAGATTCAGTAAGAATCGGCTTTGGGCGACGCAGTAACCAGCCACCATTAGGCAGAATCACTATAGGTGTCTGCAAATCAAAAACGCCCCAGGGCACAAAATGCAGAACATCAGCTGGCACAAAATAAACTACACTGCCGTTAATCCAGGATTGAGGAGCAAGTCCAGCAGCCAGAATCTGGATGGCTTCGTTTTCTTCTTCCTCAAGACCAAGAGCATTTGCAAATACATCCAGTCCTTCCTGCAGTTCAAGCATGGTCAAATTAAGAGTCTTAATCTTAACTCTCTCACTTTGAACTATCAGCAGTTTCAATTTGTCATTGCCCTTGACAGGCAGGGCATAGACCAAAGTTTCAGTTGAACGAAGACGTTTTTGAATATCAGCCAGCGAAGACACTGAGACTGCAAAGACATCTGCCAGTTCAGGATCTGCCTGACGAAGTTTCAACAGTAATTGTTTTCGCTGTTTCAGTAAAAGTTCTTCCTCTTTGAGCAGTTCAGTGTCAACAGCATAAGGAGCATAACGTTTCAAGCGGAACTGAATAATTCTGGCTTCCAGTTTACGGATAGCCTGTGCAGTTTCACGTTCACGACTTTCTTCAATTTTTCTGTTGGCCAGTGTATTAACAAAAGTACGGGCACGTCCGCGTTCCATATCGGCAAACAAATTAACATAATTTTTGCTGCGCAGATCGAGTTTTATCAAGTTATGCGCAATATCATCTTTGCCTACTCCAAAACGGGTTTTAGCATGATCTCCCTGCAGGGCACCTGAAATTTGATCCAGACTGGCCTGTGCACTGCGGAAAGCAGCTTCAGCTTCCTTGTAACGTTTTTGCTGATAGAGCATTTTTCCATGCAGCCCCTGAATGCGCCAAATAAAATCAGGAAAACCATAGAGACGCGCCAGATCAAGAGCTTTTTTTGCAGCCTGATTGGCCATTTCCGCTTTGCCTACCCTGAAGAGTGCATAGGCACGGAATGCCTCTACGATTACTTCACCCTGTTTGTAACCGAGCGTCCGGAAGAATTGTAGACTTCTTTTATAGAGAGAATAAGCTTTAGTAGTAGATTTTGTGCGGACCAGGTCTGCTGATGCTAAAAAAGCCAGATTAATGGCACGACCGTAATAACTGTCAGCATGAACTTTATTTAATCTACCGTAAATAAAATGGTTGCTGACATAATGAACATCATTAAAATGCTGCTCTGCGGCTTCCAACCAGCGGTAAGCTAACTCGTATTTTTTTTCAAAATAGAGTGCTCCTCCTAAAATTATCAGGGCACGCCCTTTTGCTGTTGCAACTGCATACAACTCATTATTGTTTGAAGGAGGTCCGGTATAGAAAGTTGGAAGATGCCAGTCTCCTATCCCAATCAGAACCGTCACAGCATCCTCTTTTGCCCGGGCATAATCTCCAAGCCAAATACTAATAGAAGAGCGCAGGGCCAAGCTGTTCATCGAATGTCCCATGAATACTTTTTCTCGTATCATTGTGCGCTCAATTTCAACTTCAGCATCTGCAGAGCGACCCATCATCATTAAAATCTGTACCCGTAAAAATGATATCTGCCAGGTTGTTCTTGGTTCGGTAGCCTGAGCCTCTGCAGCATCAAGCGCCTTTAGCGCTATTTCTCCGTCTCCTCCTAAATATGTGTTATAAGCTAATTCCAGTTCAGGTGTAATAATAACTCCATATGGGTTTTTTTCGCCCACACTTGGCATTCTGACAGTTTTATTTGGAAGAAGTGTAGTGGGAAGAGTACTGCGCGGTACTGGGCCGGCATTTATGAACTGTTCAATTTTTTCTGTTGAATATTTCGGTTTTATGGAACTGCGCTCAAAATCAGGAAGATCAACTGCCAGACAACCTGTCAGTAGTGTAAAACAAAGAACTTGGATTATAATTTTCATCAAGTTTTGATAAAGGACGATTTAGCTGCAAATCACAGCAAATCAACACTATCGTTGAAATGTTTTAGAGACCACGACTTTATCAAACTTGGGAGTTGTTTGAAAGGTAAAAGAGTTATAGGTGAGCCACTCACTTTTCGTTCTGCATTGGTTCCACCTTACGTCAGAAAAACGAGATCCCTGGAAGCGACATTACCATGGCTCTACCTCAAAGGTGTCTCTACAGAAAACCCCATATTTGTGCCTCGTTGTAAACTAGATAATTTCAGTTGTTTACAGGTCACTCTAACTTATGAAAACACTTTTTGAGAAAACATAAGCTGTAAATTTACTGCCTCTCAACATAACAGCAAACCGGTTTTCAAATTTCAGACAGAATAACCCAATAGTCTAAATGTTAAAGAATCTGGGTCAATACGTAAATTTAACTAGGAAAAGATTTTGAAAGGGTTTTACTTAACAATATCTGAGCAGTTTTCAAGTATATTTAGGGGAAACTATTTTCTAAGCACTAAATTTGTCAGTTTGAGCGGAACGGTTTTCGGATAAAGTGCTCTCAAAACAACGGCAACAAAGGCGACCACACCGAACAAAGTAACCAATCCTCCAAGTCCCATCAAAGACATACCTATCATTTTGCCGAGATTATCCAGACCCTGTGCTGCTCCGGAGACTTTACGTGCAACTCCGTGAGTTCCCGCCCAATACATGCCTGTCACAAAAAGCACTCCACCTCCTCCGCATAAAATCGGTTGCCAAAAAATCATTCGGCTTTTTTTCCAGATTTTTCCTAAAGCAGGAAGGAGAGCGTAACTTGCTCCCATAAATGACAATGTAACCGCGCCTATCACACCATGATAATGGGCTGGAATTTTTACATTACTATGGTCAATCAGTGCGCCTATTATTCCACCGTATGCGAATAAAGAAATGGATGCGAGCAAAGAAGTGCTGTATGGTGATTTCCAATCAACGCTTCGGCGTTGTTTAAAAAGTTTCCAGACAATTACACCTCCAATTGGGATCGTAGCCGGGCCAAGTCCCCAGCGCATCAAAAAAGTAAAACCATCGATTAGTTCCGCTTCCTGCGGTCCATAGAAAAAATAAAAGAACGGTGCAGGCAGAGCAAAAAGGAAAACACTACTCAACAGAACTTTAAGCACAAAAGAAGATAATGGTAATTTTTTTAAAGATAAATGTGCGAGTAAAATCCAGCAGGAAAGCATAGCCAGAGTGTTTACAAATTGCAGAATGTGCCCACCGCCCCAGAAAAATGTTTCAAAATAAGGCAATGTGTCAGGAGTGCCTTCAAGTTTCCAGAAAGCCAGCAGGAAACAAAACATAGCTACTCCAAAAGTCAGCCCAGCCATTCTGATTCCGTAAGCAAATTCTGCATGCCAGTCTACACTTTGATTGGAATTACTTTTCCAAAACGCAAAACTGAGCATTACACTGATTCCGAAAAATAATAAACCGAGAGCACTAAAAAAGAGCGGATGATTCAGTACAGGAATATAATTAGCCATGATCGGAGAATCCGCTCCTAAAAATGGGGCAAGGACGATCAAAGTCATTCCACTTGCGGCAAAGGCCACTCCCGTGCCGATGCTGAGGCGTGCCATTCCGGAAAGAGGTTTCAGGATTACTTGAGAGATCATGGCCAGTAATCCCGTAAATACCAGAAACCAAATTACTATCGACAAATTGACATGAGTCACCAGAGCCACATAGAAAAAATTCGATCCAGGCAACCATTGATAAACCCCTGGAGTTCTGGCAGCTGCGGCAAAGAGCGCGTATATTTCAGCAAAAACGATGGTTAAAACTGCAGTAGTCAGCACGATTTTTCCTAACTCAGCCTGCTGGCTTGTTAAACGGGGAAATGCTTTCATAAAGTCTCCTTGACTGAAGCTGAAGTTTTATTCTCAGTATCTCCGCTAGCAGAGGAATCATTCTGCTTAATCAGTTCCTCAATGTGTAATTTCAATGTGCGGATTTCATCATGCTGAACTGCACCTACTTCAAAATTGTAATATTCTTCATCTCTGCCGGTCAAATCCTGCACCCTGGCTGAAACCAATTCCAGAGGTTTGAAAATCCACCTCCAGAGTCCCCAAAAAATAATTAACAGCATCAGTGCAATCAGGAATAGATTGTTGACAAAAATGTCTTTGACAAAGTAAAACAACTTATTTTCCCGTAATACTTTGTGTGGAACGCTCATAACAGCTAAACCTAAGACATAACCCAGCGCTACATTGTCTTTTCCATTCTCTGCAACGTGGCAAGTTTGGCAAACTTCAATTGCTCTTAAGGGATAGATGTATTCAAATGAATTTGGCTGCTTAATGAAAATCGCTTCTTCGTCTCGGAAGACTTTCTCTTCAATTGAGTTTTGCGTTTTCTTCCCTGCTGACCTGCCATATTGCAAGTGGATTGAATTGCTCCTGCGAAAGACAACCGGTATTTCAGGATCACGGCTGATCGATTCCAAAGCATTACGTACAACGTCTCTATCACCATTTGCTGCTACTGCAACTGTATGAATTACTTTTTCAAAAGACTGCATATTGCGCTTCATCTCATGCTCAACTGATAATTCAAGAAAATGATCTACTTTAGGAATAAAGTAGAACTTAATGGCCAGTAACATGAGAATTACCAGTGCACACATCAACAGAATAAATTTGCCTTTAATTGAGTGTAAATAAGTCATCTTTAATTACTCGCGACAGAAAATATCTCTTGAAACAAAAGCTAAAGTTTTATTAACTAAGTTTTTTAGGAAAACGCTAATCCGTGATTTCCTGTGCTAAATTCATTTTTAGTGCATCTACTACTTTTTCCGGAGAATAACCACCCCAGAACTGATGAGTCAGCTTGCCATTCTTATCAACAAGCGCCAGCATATCGGAGTGTATATAAGCTGAGCCTTCCTTCCGGAAGTAGAAGGAAAACTGACTGGTCAAAGCTTCAATTGTATCCTCAGATGCAGTGAGGAAAGACCACGATGCTGAAAGTGCCTCAAAACGGGCTGCATATTTTCGCAACACTTCCGGAGTATCCTGTTCAGGATCTATTGTCACTGAAAGGAATTGGACTCGACCTTGCCATTCTTGAGGCATCCAGGTTTCCACTTCTTTCATCTGTAAAGTTAAGAGCGAACACGTATCAACACAGGTGGTGTAAATAAAACCCACCAGCGCGGGTTTACCCCGGAATTGTTTGAAGCTGACAGGATTTGAATCTTGATCAGTCCACTCTCCCGCCGCATCATAAAGATTCAACTGGCGCACAGGAGCTGTCGGTGAACGCGTTCCGGAAACTGGTGAAATATTGAGCGGTGTTTCTGAACTCCGCTGCGCCTTCCACCCCAACCAGATAAAGAGCGGCATACAGCTCAACAGTCCAATTGCGAGAGAACGAATAATTAAAAGCCGCATTAGTTTTTTTCCTTATCCTCTGAGTCCCTGACCGTGGGCGCAAATTTCATAATTACAAAACCAATCAGTAATCCGTAAACGAATGAGTTACCGTCAATTTCAAGTTTAGCAAAGACATCAAATACATCTGTCAGTACAGCGGCCAGTATAATTGCGCACCAAAACATCATGTATTTTTTTGAAAAATTCATACTTTATTCTCCTTTGATTTGTTCGATAATCATCCGACTGTAAGCCGGACGAACTTTCTCTAAAAATTGTGCTTCCTTCAATGCATCCTGCGGCCGAACCGCTGTGCGTGTCAGAAACATACCATAATGAAAATGGGTCAAAGGTGCACGGCTTTGGATACTTAAAGCTTTGAGAAAATATCCTTCCGCTTTTTCCAGTTCACCCATACGTTCATGCACCAGGGCGAGGCGCACATAGGCAATCGACATCCCAGGTTTTTTCTCAAGCGCGGCTTTGTACCAACGGATTGCGTCAAGATTATCCTGCATCAAATCCGCAATCACGCCCTTGTTAAACAGGAGGCGTGGAATAATAAATTTTAGTTCTGTAGTTTGAAGTTGACTTACAATTTGAGTTGAAGCTGATGGAGCTTGTTTTTTACGAGTCTCAACTGCTTTAAGAAAATCTTCTGCGGCCTGTTTACTTGAAGCCTCCGCCAGTGCATTCGGTAAAAACTCAAGCGCATGATACAAGTCTCCTGCCTGATCCAGCATTTCAACTTGTTGGTACGCCCATCCTGAACTGGCTGCAGTAGGAGGTGCCTGCCGTATCCAGTGCACCACCAGTGCAAACAAGATTGCTGCTCCAAAAAATATTGAAAGTTTCCACCAAAAGCCTGAATTTTTTGGTAGTTCAAAATGTGGAATTACAAATGCCTTCATTGAATTTCTCTTTTCTATAAATGTTTCAGCTACTGATTTTTAAAAGAAACACAAAGACTGTTTCAATAGAACTACAGTCTGTCAATGACTCCAAAAGCAGGTATTTTGTATGCCTGCTATTTTCGAATATAAAATTGTCCAAGTTTGTCATCGAAATCAATAAACAGAACTTGCCTGTCTTTCAGGACGACTTCTGTCATAAAATCAATCCCGGATTGACGCTCCTCTTTTAAAGAGTCAACAATGTTAAGGGCTAAGCTGTGTTTTCCAGGGTACACATAAAGTTCGTGATTGACATAAGTCAGCCCGTCATTGCTGAAACCTGCAGGAACAAATTCTTTTTCCAGCAACAAAGTATCATCCATTGTCAATTTCAAACGTACTGGCACCCTTTCACGTGGACACAGCATAGAGGAAACAAGATTGGTGGAAATTTGTTGTTGCCTGCCTTCTATAGGAATGTTGTCTCCACGAGTTACATCATCAATTTTGTTACGTATTTTGGCTACACTACCTTCCAAATTATTTAAATCACATGAAACCTGTTCACTTAGATGAAAAAAATTAACCCTCAAAAGTGCAGTTGGTGGAGGATTATAATTTGCCCATGGATCCAGTACACCCCACGAAAACCCTACAAGAAATAATCCGGAAACGAGAACTAGCGCTGCAGCGGATACCCAGCGTTTTCCTGAACGCAAAGCGATAAATTGACCTCTCGATGCAGGTGAATTTATATTTTTTTCCCATTCATCAAGTTGTTGAGAAACAGTGCTGACAAAGTCCCGGCTTTCACTGCTGTTAAAGGAGAATACCGCGACAGGTTTTGAGGTGTCTTTTAGCCTTATTTTTGGCACACGTTTGGCTTTCAAACGTTCTTTCAGCCAAATATTGCCTTCACGATAATGACAATCCCGCAAACGACAAGCGGCAATGACTACGCCTTCTGCACCCATTTGGACAGCTTTTTTGATGAAGGCTGGACCGACTAAGCCGGCGCAGGGTACTGAAAACACGGACAGCCGGGAATCTTCTCTCAAAGTTTGCTTGCTTAAATCAAAATGAACAGTATCAGTCAAAGTGTTTTCACAAAATACTCCCAGATAAGGAGCAGGTTGTCTTGAATCAGTTCTTGCGAGCAGAGCTTTCATACGGCTTTCTATTGTAGTCAGCCTGAGGTCGGTGAGGTTCATTCCTCCAAAATTACATGATCCAACACAAATTCCGCAACCTGCACAGCGATCCGGAATAATAACCGATTCCATTTTATATTTTTGTCCGTCCGTTCGGGGACGCACGTAAATCGCTTCATATGGACAGTCTTTAGCACACGCCGCGCAGCCGGTGCAGGATGATAATTCGCGGTCAGCAACATCCACCGTTAATTTTTTGCGATACCAAGGTGCAGCAAATAAAAAGGACATCAGCAAGGCTGTTCCACTTAAGATAACCGCAGGAGACGTTTCCGGAAGTAAAGGGATAAAAAACAAATAAAACCAGTCAACTTCCTCTATTAAAGGCAGCCTCATCAAATCTGCTTTTTGGAGCAGTTGTACGGGAAAGAGCAGGCTGTATCCAACCAGAAAAACCAAAGTCCCGTATATCAAGGGTCTAGGCGGCAACATTTTGGGACGGGTAATACGTGAGAAGTGAATGTAAAGCAGAAAAATAAAAGCTATTGGAATGAGAATGTGAATGGCCAGCAAAATCCACATGATCCACGTACTCAACAAGGCTTCTGAAGCAAAAGCACGCGGGAGGTCCTGTCCGAAAACTTTTAACTCTGCCAGCAACCTGGAGCTTTCCATCACTACAAACTGCGAACGGGAATTCCAGCTCATGATGTGTCCCGTGACACCCTCAATTAAAGTTGAAAAGAGCATCACTAAACCAGAGACCCAGGCAATCCAACGGTATTTGCGGTATTTGTCCTGAACAAAAACACGAATCATGTGTAAGACAATCAGTACAATCATCAAATCTGAAGAATACTGATGAACACTGCGCGTGAGTTCGCCTAAAAATGCTTCATTATTTACGTAACGTACCGACTCATAGACTGTTTCAACATTAGGCGAATAATAGATGAACATGTAAATGCCGGTCACAGTAAGAACCAGCAGATTAAAAATAGTCAGACCTCCCAAAAAATACAGAGGATTATTCTGCTCACCAAACACACGGTTCCAATGCGCTTCGACTCCCATAAAAAGTCTGGACCAGAGACGATGCCATTGCTCATAAACTCCCTGAACTCCGCTGGAGTGTTTCTTGAGAACTATCATGAAGGGTTATTTGTTCGTTTTTCTGTACACCAAAAGACCAGACGCACCAGAAAATAGAACAAGATCATCATTCCTACGTAGACCGCAGTCATCCCCATTTGTGCAGAAATCATGTTCCAGGTGCTGCGAATGCGATAGCCCCACAAACTTTCCCCCGGATCAGGACTTCCTGCCCACCCACAGATTGCCGCAATACGCTCCCAATTGATGATCCCTTCTCCTGTCCAGCGTACAACGAGTTCTTCATAAAATACAGCGTAACTTCCACTGCCCAGAAGTGCAAATATCAGCAGCAAAAGCAGTCCGTAAATGATCAGGTGTTTTGAAAACATTGGTTTGAGTTGCTTTTTTTCCGCAGTCTGGGAATAGAGGCTAGAGGAGTGAGTTGCAAGGTGGTTCTGTTTCTGTTGACAGAAAACCGGTGCTTTGCCGCCAGACTCCAGTCTGATCAAGTTAAGAGACGGGCAGCAGCCCGTCTCTTATAGGATAGAAAACTAACTTGAACAGAAAAACGTTCAGGATTTATCTAAGGAACCAATTCTCACTAAGAGCCAGCCAATTGGTAACATATAAAATAATGAACCATGCGAACCAAATAAACACCAATGCCACAGTCCCTGGCGCGTGAAACTTGTCGTTTTTTTCACTCATAAAAATTCTCGAAAATAATATTTAATAATTAACCAGCCACTGCTGACACTTCTACTTCTCCGTCTTTCAAATATGGCGGATAGTGTGGTTCCATTTTGGGTTCAATCCGTTCACCGAAAAATGCTGTAAGTGCCGCAATCAAACAAAATATCATTAAACCGATAAAGGCAATTATCGCTCCGATGCCTAACAAGCCCAACATGGTCGTTGCCGTTGCGCTAAAAGGTACCTGGAAAATAGCGGAAGAGAAAGTGACATCATAATGTCTGCGTGGAACTCCAAGAATTCCCGCAAAAGACATACCTGTCGCAAAAATTGAAATACCGATTCCGAATAGCCAGGGTTGATACTTAGCCCAGGTCTCTCCTATCAGTTTTCTCCTCATGATTAAGGGCAATGCGTAATAAGTCAATGCCATAAAAGCCAGGGAAGTTCCACCAACCACTGTTACATGAAAGTGCCCAGGAATCCTAAGCGTGTTGTGAGACATGATATTGATCTGCTCCACACCTTGCGTCACACCTGTTACACCGCCACCGAAACCAAAAATCACGATGGAAAGCGCCATTCCCGAAAATGCAGGGTTACTCCAGGGAGCTTTTGTCAACCACTCAAAAAGTCCGTTGGTGTATCCTTTGGCACGCTGAGCCACTTCAATAGCAGCTGGAATGGAGAAAGCATGAATCATACTTCCGATGGTTGCGGCATAAATCACATAACTGGCATTGAAAATTCTGAATGAAGCACTCAGCCCTGGATCCACAAGCAAGTGATGAACCGATGCCACGTTGATACCCAGTAAGTACAACAAGAAAGCAGCACGGCTGAATTTTTCATTTAATGGTACAGCTCCAACACTCAAAGTACCAATCAAATACCAGATTGAAACCATGGCTGCAAGATTGATTTGTTGGGCTGAATGTCCGAAACCCCAGAATCCTAAGCGATAAAGTGACGGATCAATTGAGTCAATAAAGCCCATTGCCCAGAGCCAGGTTGGAATATATGTAGCCGCACCCGCCAGCAAAGTGAAAATCGCCAGGATCACAGCGATCAAAATACCAAAGGTGAAAAGCGGATAACTACCTTTGTGATAGCCTTCTTTTTTTGCGACTACCAAGGTAGCCATAAAATGAAAACAGGCCAGTAAAGTACCAACCGCAAAAAGAATGATACCCAGATAATAGTTCGGATTCGCTTTTAAAGGAGGATATGAAGTAAACATCACATCCGCCTGACCTGTAAAAATCATATAATTTGTGAGCAGTGCTCCCACCAGCATCAACGCATAATTCAGCCATCCGAACCAGACTGCAGGCAGGCGGCTACCTAAAACAGCGGTTGAAGCAAAAATAAGCCCTGCCATTTCAAAAAATACAATCCAGAAAACCAACATGTTAATGCCGTGAGCAGTGATAAATCGATAAAATAAATCCGCCGGCAACAAATGAACTGCCGGCCAACGTGTTAAAGCGATCAAAATTGCCATGATTCCACCCGTCAACAATGCCACTACTGCAGTAACGGCATGCACATAAAACAGCCGTTCCCCCGGCAAGTAGACCTTTAGGCCTGTGGTTTCACAGGTTCTGAATTGATTTGAGTATGTATCAGCCATTTATTTCCTCTATTTAACAATGATTTTTCCTATCATAGTGTGATGCCCCAGTGCGCAATATTCGTTGCAGATGACATAAAATTCTCCGGTTTCACGAGGTGTCATGGTGACAACAAGGTCGTATCCGGAAAGGATCTGGAAATTAATATTTTGCGGTTGTAATGAAAAGCCGTGCTGGTAATCCATTGAAGACATGTGTACACGATACTCCCGTCCTTCTTCCAGTTCCAGTATTGGATAAAATTCCCATGCTCTGGCACGCAAATAAATATCCTTGACTCCCGGTCCAGGATGCACGACCGGTATTTTCATTTCGACTTCGGTAGTACCAAACCTTTGTTTAACCACCTCATCACGCACTTTGTTTTTTGCAACAAAATCTTCCGTTAATTGATTGAATTTCTCCGGAGTAACTTTGTAACCTTCATGACTGGGATTTTGATGCCCCATCAAATTGTAAAGGGGCATCATTAAAAAAAGAATAATTGCTGTCAGCACACATACTTTGAGCCATAATTTCTCATCCTTACCCAAAGGCTGAGCCCACCAATTTCTTTCAGGAATAAAAACACTCATTTTTCTCCTTCAACCTAGTGTTGGAATGCTCAAAATGTCAATCAGACCCCAGACAAAATAAAATAGAGTACTGACCCCGACATGAAATGCCAGCAGCAAAAAGTCATTATCACAGACTTTTTCCCAAAAACTGACATCAATTGTTTCTGCCATTTTTAATCTCCGTTAATAGATTAAGAGCAATTTGCCCATACAAGCCTTAACACCTCCTGTATAACTTCCATGAACTGCTTTCTCATGAGTCTTCCTGTTTTCAAAGATTAGTCCTGTTACAAACGCTAATACTCCTGCAACATGGGACTCGATGAACTCAGTTTACTGTTACTCCGGATCAGCAAGTTCAAACAATAAGGGAAGTAAATAAATATTACATCAAGGTGGTTAATTATAGATACTTATCAATAATAATGTATTAGTAAATATACGTAGATAATTTGTGTTGCTATTCTTAGGCAATTTCAAATGACTAAGCAAAAGGACTACTACTTGAGAGGGGATAGTTTGAAAAATTACTCGCGAGAAATATATTTTTCCTTTTTTCGACTTTTATAATAATCATAGATTCATCTAGCCAGCCTGCGAATATAAGCAACCATCTCCCAAATTTTCTTTTCACTCCAACCATGGTCCGAATCCGGACCAAAAGCCGGCATTGCCGACCTTTCTTCACCGCCCTGTTCAATTTGATAATACAATTGTCCATCTGTGCGGTTGTTCATGAAAGTAACATCCGTAAAATTCGCCGGTGCCACTTCCAATGCTTCCAAACTTTTTACTCCACCCTCACCATTTTCTCCATGACAGCGGGCACATTTAGTTTGATATTGCTTGGCTATGTAAGTCCTGCGTTTTTGAGTCAGGACTAGCGGGTTCTTTAAATTTCTATACTCAAGTGGTACTGCCTCACCTGCTGCGGCAAATTCATGAGAGGTTATAAAATAACTTATTCCGAGCAAAATGTAAAATATATTCATAAACAGGTACTTAATTCTATTTTATCAATGTACGGATATATGAGATCATTTGCCAAACTCTTTTTTCACTGTATCCCATCTCACTCCAAGGTCCGTATGCCTCCATATCAGAGTCTTCACCGGCACCTTCTGCAGCAATATAGAACAATTGCCCATCACTCCTTGTATTCATCCAGGCAGAGTTAGTGAAAGCAACTACACTTTTATCATCTGCATCACCTTCTCCAGACTCTCCATGACAATCGGCACATTCTTTTTGATAGTATTTTTTACCAATTTCAAGATCTTTTTGAGATGTGAAGGCATTTGTCATTTCGGCATATTCCGCAGGAGCATCAGGGACATTGTACAGGGGTTCGGCTGCAAATAGTAAACTACCTGAGAAGATCAGCAGGCCAAAGAAAATATTTTTTAACATGTTCCTCAGTTTTTTAATAAACTTAGTTATCACGTCACAAAACAACGACACCAAGGGTTTACCTCGATGCCATTGTTTTGTTAAGAAGATTACAATTTAGAAAATATCGTTTACAGTATTGTACACATTCCACTTACCTGTGGGAGTGTGTAAACCTTTGATACGTTTGATGACCTTCAGAGTTTTATCATCATAAATGATGAGTTCACCCTGCTTGTCCCAAACCGAAGCCCAAACCTGAGTTCCAGCTTTATTGTATTCAAAGTGGACGATTTTTCCGTGTTCTGTGGCTTTCCAGCATTTGAAAGGTTCTTTGCCAAAATTAGCTTTTTTGTAAACACATATTTTCTTGTTCGCACCTTCTTCTTTGGCAAGGGTACTATCCGTCCAGATGTTCTCACTGTTTGGATGAGTTTTCAGGAACAATCCAGGACCGGCTGTTGAGCCTTCACGAACAACCTTCCAGGCAACGTCTGGCCGTCCTTCAGGATCAGAACCAAAAACTGTGATTTTACCTTCACCCAGGTGAGTGGTCGCAGAAACCTTACCGTATTCAGGATCTATCCAGTTTGCACCGCGTCCCGGATGTGGTTTAACACCAGTTTCAAACTTCGCAGCCAATTTCTTTAATTTAGTATCAACCACTACGATTGTATCACGCATATTTGCGGCTACAATAAAGTAACGTTTTGAAGCATCCCAACCACCATCATGCAGAAATCGTTCTGCTTCAATTTCAGTGATTTTCAGGTTTTTCAAATCGGCATAATCTACCAGCCAAATCAGACCGGTTTCTTTAATTGCAATAACCCACTCTGAGTCGGCATGTGAAGCCACAATTGCAGCTACACGTGGTTCCGGATGGTACTCGTTGGTATCATAAGTATGAGAGCGAGTTGAAATAATTTTGATAGGTTTCAAAGTCATTCCGTCAACTACCACCAATTGCGGAGGCCAATAACAGCCAACTATTGCCAACTTGTCAGTAAAATTTCCTTTGGGACCATTATATTTTGAAACATCAATGGAACGTGCATCAGCACAAACTTTAACCTCAGCAACCACTTTCGGTTTCTTTTCAAAGAGATCAATCATGGTAATTTTTCCATCACGTCCAACAGTGTAGAAATATCGTCCACTGGCGGATGCCCGGAAGATATGCACTGCAAATCCGGTTTTAACTTTTTCAATTACCTCATGAGTGTCACCGTCAATGACTGCACCTTTGCCTACATCACGCAAAATCACACCAAACATATTGTCGATATCCCGACTATGTTGAGGTGCTGAAGGCCTGTCATTTGGCTGCACAATGACTTTATGCGTTTTCAGCATCGCCCGTAAACCATATTCTGGAGGTATTGGAGCCTTGTGCTGAATGAACTTGGCCATGAGTTTGGTATCTTTCTCATTCATTTCTCCTGTACGGCCCCAACCTGGCATTCCGGCTTTC
This sequence comes from SAR324 cluster bacterium, assembly GCA_014382365.1. Taxonomy (GTDB): domain Bacteria; phylum SAR324; class SAR324; order SAR324; family NAC60-12; genus Arctic96AD-7. The sequence goes on along the minus strand of JACNJW010000039.1, from coordinate 85,844 downwards.
GTACCATGATAAATGACTTCTTCAAGTTCCTCCAAGCTCTTCTTGAGCATTTTTTTCTGAGTGATTTTTGGTCCGGTTGCACCTTTCCTCAGCGTTCCATGACATCCGGCACAGCGATCAAAATAAATCTGTATGCCGCGTTTAAAATCTTTTTCACTCAGTTGGGGTGCCTGTTTTGCTGCCCATGCTTGTGTACCCAAGAACAACATTGCCCCAGCTGCGACTGCTGTCCATTTCCAAATTGTATGATTCTTCATAACACACCTCTCATTATTTGAATTATTAAAAAACGTTGTTTTTCAAGCCTACCCTGAAATTCAACGCACGACTTATTGTATAGCCTCCTGAAAAGATCCTGACTCAAAATAAATCCTTGTTTTAGCTGAGCAGGAACAACTACCAAAATTAATTATTTGTTAAGTGTGACAATAAACTCGGCCAGAGTTTGGATTTTTGCGTCATCCAATTTTTTTGTTGCCTTTGCCATTTTCTTTTCTTTTTTGTTTTCCCAGTTTTTTGCACTCCACATCTTAAAATACTTGTTCAGAGACTCCAGCAATTCATCCTGACTCAATTCATTGATCGGAGCATATTTAAATTTTTCTGGTTCTTTCTTGAATTTTTTGCCTTCACCTTTTTTTCCATGACATTTTTTACACTGTTTTTTATAGAGCTTGGCGCTATCCTCTGCAGCAATCAAATTCGTACTCATTCCAGCTGAAAAAAGAGTTATAGAAATAAAAAGAACGCCTGCGTGTATAATTTTTTTAATCAAAATATTCATTTATTTTTCCAGATGATTTTGTATTAACAATAATGAGTCAGTAAAAAACATTACTACAACATCATTGTTTACAGTTACCAAAAGCAATACTGTTCAAACAGCATTATCAGTTTTATATTTACCGGCATTCCTGTCTATTCGCAATTGTACGAATAGTAAATATACGTACAACCTGATGGGGGTAGAACATTGTTGTTTTGATTGAACCTTGCCGCATTTACTGCCAGAAAACATCTGAAAATTCAGGGTAATTTTTTGTAACGCACTTTGCCAAGTTCAATTGCAATCGCAGCTTTGGCCAGTAAAGTATAAATAATCAATCCGACTGCCCAAATTCCGGCAGAAACAGTGACTTCAATCAGTGTAGGAGAATACTCAAAAACTTCTCCGAGCGGAGTTGGAATAAATCCGGGAATTATGAGGCCCATTCCTTTTTCAATCCAGACACCTACAACCATCAGGACACAGGCGACACTCAGTAGACGACTATTATTTCGTAAAGGTTCAATACTGAGGATCAGCACTGCCACCACATTCATTGTAATTGCACTCCAAATCCAGGGTACTAGAGCCGTTTTTCCGCCAATGCCAAAAAACAAATATAAGGCAGACGCCGTGTGATCCGTCTGGTGATAAAACTCAGTAAAAATTTCTGCAAAAAGCAAAAACAAATTTATCTGCAGGGCCACAGTTGCAATAATTGCAATGCGCTGAAAAATCTTTTCTGAAACCGGATAATCCGTGTAGCGCCGGATAAATTTTAGTGTCAGTAAAAAAAATGCCGGTCCCGCAGAAAAGGCTGAGGCCAGAAAGCGGGGACCCAAAATAGCTGTATGCCAAAACGGACGGGCAACGTTCGAAGAGAGCAAAAACGCTGTTACCGTATGGATTGAAATAGCCCAGCCAATTGAAATAAGCACACCGGGAAAATACACGTTGTGCTTTGGTTCCCCGCCTTTGTAACGGACAAACAGGATATAATATGGAATTGTTAAACTGAGAAACAGATAGCCCGTAAGCACAAAAACATCCCAGGCTAATAAGGATTGTGGAAAATTAAATTCTCCAACAAAGGGCAACATGTGCCAGATTCGATCCGGTCTTCCTAGATCTACTGTGACAAAAAGGATACACATAATACAGGCTGCTACTGCCAAACCTTCTGCCAGTAGAACAACCTCTTTTATCATTTCATCTCGAAAAATATAAGACGGAATAACCAGCATCACAGCTGCTGCAGCCACACCAACCAGAAAGGTGAAATTGGAAATATAGACACCCCAGGAAACCTGGTCACTCATTCCGGAAACTATCAAGCCATGCTGAAACTGACGAATGTAAGCAGCAAAACCTAAAAACACTACGACTGTCAGGAGTGTCATCCACAAATAAAATAATTTTCCGCCGCGAAAAGCTTCACGGATGAAGTCCAGCCAAAATGAGAACGTTGCTTTCATAGTCTTAGTCTGTAAAATACCAGAATTTGGGTTCAGTCCCTAAATCTTCCTTTAAGCGAAATACTGTTTTATTTTCAAGGATATAACGTATTTCACTTTCCGGATCAAGTAAGTTTCCAAAAATACGCGCTCCAGTAGGACAGGCTTCCATGCATGCCGGCTGTTTACCTTTACGGGTTCGCTGGACACAAAACATGCATTTTTCCATCACACCTTTTGAACGCGGACGGTTACCCAAATAATGTGTAACCGGATTCAATTCTTCCGGAGGTACATGCGGTTCGTTCCAGTTGAAATGACGTGCCCAGTACGGACAGGCTGTCATGCAGTAACGACAGCCGATGCACCAGTCATAATCAATGACTACTACTCCATCATCTTCCTTCCAGGTGGCCTTGACAGGACAAGCTCTGACACAAGGTGGATTTTCGCACTGCATACACTGCACAGGCAGGTAGAATTTACCCTTTTGCGGAACTGTTTCCGGATCATAATAATGATTCGATTCTTCTAAATTCATGCTCCCGCGCTCCATTTCCAAAACACGGATGAATTGAATTTGTGTGTCACGGCCCTGATTATTTTCCTCCACACAGGCATCAACGCATTTGCGGTAACCCTTGCACTTGGAAATATTTAGTGCATAACCGAATAGTGTCACCGGAAGCGGCGGTGCGGTATCAATGCTGATATCTTTATTATATTTGCGTTTTGCTTTGCGCTGCAGGCGGGCGATAGTAACTTGAACTTCTTCCGGACTCATGCGACGGTAGTGCTTTTGAAAAAACGAATCCAGCGAGTCCGAAAATTCCTGCCCACTTTTTTCCACAACCTGCGCTGCCAGAGTGACTCCGGTTGCCGCTGCAGCACCGGTTGTACCGAGCACACCGATTTTTTTCAACAGGCTGCGTCGGGAAACTTGATTACTGTTATTTTTTAAGTTTTCAGTCATGTTTTTCACCAGTTTGATCCATCAAATATTTCTGCCAGACTTTCTTTTTGATGTGAGTTCCGTTTGGCACAAAAACAAGACCTTTTCTAACTTTAGGAGGCGGGTTCGGTTTTAGAGGTTTTATACTCGGCGAGTGAGGATCATGACATTCTGTACAAAGATAAAGTTTGCGTTCACCTGACCAGTTACCAATACGTTTTCCATGTGCACCAAAAAACCAGTCTTTTTGTCGCTGAAAATGACATTGCCCGCATAGACGGTACGATTGATCAAAATCAATGGCGTTATTTTTTAATGAGCGCAAATAATCCCGATTATCTGCCTGGTGACATGTCAAACACCAGAATCTTTCTGCACCATGTTCTAACTTATAATCTTCATGATCTTCTTCCAGAAGACGAATATTATAATTAGTCTCTTCATCTTCGTGACAATCCATGCAGGGAAAATTTTCCAGTTCTGCTTCCTTCCTAGGTTTTATGCTGAATTTTGGCGCATATTTTTCGTAGGATAGTAGTTTTTCAAAAACCACATCTGAAGAATCTCCGTCTTCTTCATCACTATCGTCGCTTTCGCTTTCAGTTTCTTCTTCGACAATCTTGGTCTCGTCTGCACTTTCGGTATTATCTTCAGCAGTATTAGCTGCAGCATCAGATACTTTTGTTGCACTTGCTGTCTGTCCGCTAAAAAATGGATTCAGATAAAATAGTATAAGTGCAAAAACAAGGAGTCCTGAAGACGTAATTAAACGAATTTTAAACATATAAAAGAAAAATATATTCTGCCGGCAAATGAACTGAGATTAATAATTCAATAAAAAATGTTGCTCCATTTAATCTAGCGGTTTGTGAGATTAAGAATATTCGTAAATATACGAACAACTCTAAAATACCTCACGTCATCATCTGCATGATGTCTTTTATGAGTTTTAATGGAAACAACGAATATTGGAAGATTCTTCAGCAGAAGTATATAAGAGGATTTCTATTATTTTTTTGGAACGTGGACCCACCGTTTGGAAGGATCATCAAAAACTGACGTAGTCAGCATCACCTACGTCATCATTGTCCGGATTGCCACGATGGCGTTTGTGATAACGTATCATTTTTTTAAAGGTTGGTTTCCAGTCCGTTTGGGGCAATCGTTTTGGGCAAGCAGCAGAACGCTTACCAGGAATTCCTGTGCTTGAGATGCAAACTCTGAATGAGGTCTTAAAATATTAAGTTCGGACACTAAAGTTATCAGGTAGCCACCCCAAATTTTGCCAAGCTTTCAAGGGTATTGATCAAACGATTACTTTTCAATAAGCATTAAAAAGCTTATTACTCACATTTCAGGTTTCAAAATGAGTCATAATCAGCAACTAGTGTGAGGGGTCAGGCCTTTGTTTATATTATTTTTTTAGTCAATGTCATTAACTTAAAGGATTGGTTTGTAGTTTAAGCAGAAAAAGGAAAAAGGGGACAGGTTATATTATTCTCGGACCGTTCCTTTTGTGTGGATATCAGGCCTTTGTTTCTTTGATTTAAAAAACAACTTAATAATCAAAGAAACAAAGGCCTGCCCCCTCACTTCTGTGACCATCATCATAGGCTTCTCCATTTTGGTTTTTTCCAAATTCATCCCCAGCATTTATTTTGATTTGCTGACTGGACTGGCAATGCTGACAGCCCTAATTGCAGCTTTGACATTACTGCCTCAGTTGCTGATTTTTCTGAAACCTTTTGGACATGAAAGAAAATAGAAGAATAGAGCTTTCATCATAAAAGCTCATACAAAAAAAGACGTGAAATAACTTGAATATCTGAATACTAAAATTTGGGATTCATGATAAAAGTGGAAAGGCAATTTGACAGGGAAATATAAAATGAATTGTCCGAACCATTTTTTATTTTTTCGCAAAAAGAGGGCACCCATTGTCGTAAGAACATATTCAGAAAACGTTGTTGTTTCTCCTGATATTCATTGGCTTTCTGGCTGTCCTGATCTTGAATGGCTTCAATTTCTTTAAAAAGCAGAAAGCTCATAAATTCCAATTCAACCACTATATGATCGGGTAAATCTTTGAAATCATCATTTTTAGCCAACCCTTCTTCTTCATAAGCTTGAATGACTGCAATGGTCGAATCTCCCATCACTCTCCTGCCTTCGTCCAGATAGACAGAACCATAAGGAGCAGCGATCAGTTCATAGGGTCCTTTAAAGAGCCTCGAATATTCTACCTGCAATTCATTTTCTGAATATTGAGCAAAATTTTTTTCCATTTCAGTTGAAAAGGGTAGTGCTTCAGGACAAACATCTTTCAAAAATTCCGTCAATTTGTTGAAAAGTTCAGCTTCTTCAAATACTGATTTTTCAGGATAATAGAGTGATCCGGCTAAAAAACGGAAACAATTTTCTTTCCTGGATTCTTGAAGCAAATTATTTTCATCAACAGTCATTTTATCTTGAAAAACAGGAGCATCGGTTGGGTTCCAACGCTCCTGCTCTTCTTCTCATTTAAGCGTTTTTAGATTGAGGCTTGAAATCTCTTATATAAAAGACATTTGGCCCGGTTCCTTTTTCATTGGCTCCCAGAAATTCTCCTTTATTGTTTTTTAATCTCTTGGGTTTGTGTTTTTTCAGAAGCAAAGTCACTTCACTGTTTGCATCATTTCTGTCTCCAAATATTCTTGCGTTGGAAGGACATGCATCCACACAATAGGGGTTCAATCCATCTCGAACTCTATGGATACAGAAGGTGCATTTTTCAACCCAGCCGTCAGCACGAACATCGGCCAACTTCCCTTTACCTCTGGTTTTTTGACCTGCCTCCGGCTTCATTCTATCCTTGTACGAATATTCATGTTTATCCGGTGGCAGGGCATTGACCTTCATGGACATTTCTGCAGGTGATCCAGTTCCTCCTTGAATCAGTGCTTTTTTGTCACTATAAAATGGGTGGGTTGTTGTTCCTGGTTCATTGAAACTGATGACACTGTATTGTGCATCGGTTTTGCTCAAATCAGGTGAGCTGTATGGACATGCGGTTTTGCCTTCAAAGCATTTTCTGCATTGAACACAATAGCGATAATTGTACATCGTGATGCCGTCATCTGTTTTGTAAAGCGCTTTGGGCTCTGGACAACCTTCCATGCAGGCAGGTTCGTCACAGTGATTACACAATACAGGAATTGCAGCATATTTGACATCAGGAAATTTCCCCTCTTTTTTAAAGGTAAAGTCCGACCAGTTATAGGAATGTACACCATTACTATCCTGAGTGTTATTTTCTGTTTTGCATGCAATTGCACATGCACCACAACCAACACACTTCTGAAGGTCGATTACCATTGTATATTTAATCTTAGCCATAGTTCTTTCTCCATAAGTGATTAGACTTTTTCAATTTTGACGCCGGTAAAGCCGCCATTCCTTGCTGAACTTCCACTGAGACGGTCGTAATCATTGGGCATCAGCAAATTATTGTTGCCCCCTCTAGGCACTGCATTTTGATAATCTTTTGCAGCAAACCTACCGTATGCCCAATGTCCCTGTCCGTAACATTTTGCAACCGTACCCGGGCGAACACCTTCCCACAAATGAGCATTGACCAAAATGGACGCAACTGTCGAAGTCACTTTGATGCTGTCTCCTTCCTTGATGCCAAGATTTTCTGCATCAATCGGATTGATTTGCAGCACATCATCCCAACTCATGTCACCAACATCCATCTTCTTGAATTCATAATACCAGGGTAAATTCTGGCTCCTGCCTTCTCGATTGAGCTTGGATTTGAAATCAATAAAATCAAATGGATATTCGCTCAGACTTCCATGACGATATGGCGCTTCATAATGAGGTACAAAGGCCAACTCACCTCTGGCTTCATAGTTGGTGATTTTCAAAATATCATCAATGTTGGTCTTGTGCTTTTTAGCATGTTTCCCAAGAGCAGTTTTCAGGGTTTCAGAATAGAATTCGAACTTATGAGTGGCCGTTTTGAATTTTCCTCCCCAGCGTTTTTTGAATTTATAGGGTGAAGAATTCCACATGCCATGCTCTTTGAAGTCCTGCCATCCATTGAGCTTATCCCCTCCAACATCTTTTTTTCCATCCCAGAGTGGAGCCGTTTGGTTTTTCAGATTATATTCTGTAAATTCGATTCCATTGGTTGGCTTTTTCTTGGTTTCAGGATCCTTGAATTCATTTTGGAAAAAATCCAAAAGGTTCGAAAATCCTCTTTGCTTCAGTTTCTCCGCAATCAGCCAGGGGATTTCTGTCTCATCCATTTTCACATCCCAGAACGGTTTGACAACAGGAAGAATCAGAGTAGCCGTGGCATAGCGGTTGGCTTTGGTTTTGACAAAACCCATTTTTTCAAATTGGGTAATCGTCGAAGGCAAAACAATATCCGCATACTGAGTCATTTCTGCAGCATTGGTGGTGATGTGTGCAAAAAATGGAACTTTCTCCATAGCTTTTTCCCAGCGCTCTGCACCTGTTCCGGAAAAAGTGAAGTTGTTCATATAACCAATGGCCATCTTGATCTGATAGGGATCATCTTGCAAAATGGCATTTGCGGTATTATCGGTGACCACTCCACCTCCAGATTTCCCATTTTTCAATGCAGGAAATTTTTTAGTACCACGTTGATCTATCTTTGGTTTTTTGGAGTGTTTTTTGGCAAGAGCATCCTGATATTTACTGAAGGATGGAAACTTTTTCACCGGAATTTTAGCAGTTGCCAGAACTCCACCTTCGTGATCAATACTGCCCAAAAGGCCACTGAGAGCATGAACTGCCATTGCACTGTATCCACCTCTGACATGCATTGCCGCACCTGGCCCAAGCCAAACCGTCACATATGGAGCGGCTTTAGCCAAACCTCTGGCAACACGATGGATCTGCTCTTCGGTTATCAGGGTTTTTTCTGCAGCCCAGGATGGAGTTTTGTCCTTCAATTCAATATTCCACCATTTGACCAAACCAAAAGTTTCTTTTTCAGTAAAGGCAGACTCATCCACTTTTTTACCTGCCACAAACAGATTTTTTCCTGCGTTGAAATCACCCACAAATTCCTTGTTCCACAAACCTTCCGTCAGCAAAACATGGGCAATTGCAGATGCAAGGGCACCATCTTCACCAGGTTTGATGGGCAACCATTCATGAGCTTTAGCGGATGATGATTGGAGTTTTGGGTCCACCACGGTGACAGTTGCTTGATCCAGCATGTCACCAAATCTTTTGATGGTGGCAGGAATCATGCGGTTACTGCTCAATGGATCACAACCCCAGATTAGTACATACTTGCTGTTGGACAGATCATAATCTCGATAACCCCAATTTCCAGCAGTGTAAAATGCACCAAATTTTTCTGCTTCTGCACAGATTGAACTGTGTGAAATTCCATTTGGAGAACCAAATACTTTCGGCAAAGCTGCGTAGATGCTGTCCCTCATGTAGGAGTATCTTCCACGCATCAGCAAGAATTTTTCGGGCTCACCATTTTTTCGCAACTCCATCATCTTGTCTGCAATGGTGTTCAATGCCTCATCCCATGAAATGGGAACAAATTTGGGATCAACTCCTTTTCCTTTTTTAGGGTTGGTTCTTTTCATTGGAACCTTCACCCTGTCTGGATCGTACAGTTCTTTAAGCGCTAAATGTCCTTTGGGACACAGAACGCCATCATTCTGTTTTGAATACCGATTTCCTTTGACTTTGACTGCTCGCCCATTTTGAACAAAAACCTCTGCGGGACACCAGGTCGTGCAACCTTGACATGAGGTTGGCAACCATTTTCCATCACTGGATGAAGAAGTTTTAGCCAAAGCAAGGGAATTAAAAATTGGCCCATTGACAGCGAACAGTGCTCCTGTTGCTGCCATTCCTTTCAAAAATGTTTTCCTTTTAATATTCATTGTAATCTCCTTCAATAAATTGTTAAATTCAAACCCCTATACTACTTCTTGTTTATTATCACATATTTCCTCCTTGTTTCATTAGAAGGTTAACTCCAGATTTTGAAAATACTAATTGTGCTGTTTCTGTGTATACCAATAATTTCAGTCAAATGGACGATTTTCTATTTCAGCATATCCGTGGCATCTTCAAAATTTTCAATGGCCACATCAATCAAATAAACTGAAAATTTCTTATTATGGACACCCCCTCCTGCATCAACGATTCTAAGGTTTTCTTGCCCATTTTTTAACAAAGCCATTGCTTCCTGAATGGTGGTTTTCGATAATTTTCCTTTTCCAGCCTCCATTGCCTCCAATGCTTCCTTCTCCATATCACGAGCCTCTATTAAAAAATCTACGACATCATTTTTCCACTTCTTAATCAGTGGCCTCTCTCCTTCTGTATGGCAATTTACACAAGTTTCTGCTGTGGCAACCTTGATCTTTCTCCCTTTCTCATCATGAGATTCTTTGCTGTGGCATCCAATGCAGTTCACGTTGACCTCATAATGAGTGACAGGATAAGCTTTCTCCATGCCATGACCACCTATACCTGCCAACAGTTGCCTTTGATGAAGATGTGGTTCAGCATGACACTGTCTACAATCTGCTAATGCTACATCAAGATGATCAAAATCCTTTGTCCCTTTTTTATGCTGGATTGTTTCATGACAGTTAAAACAGTCTGCGGTCTGTGCTGTCACATGTTCTTTATGCGCAGTTAATTTATGGTCCCAATCCTCCATTATCGATTTACTATTTTCATGACAGTTGAGGCACTTTCCCTTATTTACAGGACCATCGCCTCTTACGATCTGAAGGTGACAACTGACGCATGGTACATTGTTCTTTTCCAGTTTTTTATGGTTGGTCGCTCCATCTTCCGATTGTTCGTCAGATTTTACAGCTTTTACTAATTGTTCGATCGATTCCTCAGGTAATTCGTGGCATAAGGAACACTCTGCCCGTTCTTCATTAAACTCCGTATTTTTAAAGTGACAGAGAAAGCAGGTCTGTTTAGAGACTTCAAAATGCCTCTCCTCGGTCTCAAGGCTATGACAGGTGGTGCAGTGGAGCTTCTGACCTTCTATCCATTTCCTCTTATCAAAATGTGCTTTATGAGTGAAGGAAACAACTGCTTTTGTTTTATTCGGCCTTTCGTACTCTATAAAATCGAGCTTTTTAACCCAGTACTCTCCTTTTTTACCTTTGCCGGTTGTGGGATGGCAGTTGGATGTTGTGCAACTGCGATCGTCGACCCTCGGCCTTCTTCTTATAACTGATTCCTCCATTCCCAGAATTGTTATTTGCCGTGATAGAACCTCAAGCTGGGTTTGCATAAATTCCCGCTCGGTCTCCTTCTTCCCGGCGGCGGTCTTTTCATCGCTGGGAATTTTTTCATGCTCCGGTATCCCGACTGTCATCTTCTCGGGAGGATAATGGCACTCTTCGCAGGAAATGGCCTTTTCACCGTGTATATCCTTCTTCCATGATTTGTATGCCTTTTTTATAATTTTTGGATAGGTCAGGACATGGCAGTAACCGCAGAAAAACTGGGTCTTTTCGGCAGGCGTCCTATTAACAGGGGCTTTCTCGGCGGAATACAAAGAGGTTGTCATTGTAATAGCTATTATAAATACCGTTGAAAATACGATGGCTTTCTTCATCAGCCTTTTCTCCTAAAGTTTAAATAAAAAACTGCAATCCAATAAATTTTCACTGTAACTCCTCCTCTAGAGGCAAAAACTTAACACCCAGTGTATAAGACAGGAAGAGTGCACCAAAAATTCCTGCTATTACAAATATCTCCATTAATACAGGGAAGAATGAAGGTACCAAAACCAGAGCATCCTTTCCCATGGGACTGAACATCGGATAAACTTCTCCTACTACCAAAAAATCAAATCTCATAACAAATACTCCTATGAGAACCATAATAGATGCTGTAAGCAAACCGCCGATTTTTTTCTTGTAAGCAGCATAAAGCAGTATGATGATTGGAAGCAGTGACCCTATTGCAATCTCGAAGAGCCAGAAAGGCAGGCTGAAGGGCCCATTCAATAATAACATGATAGATTTGGCTTTAGCCGGATTCAAAAGTCCAAATCCTAATTTATAAGACGTAAAGAGAAGTCCTATGCACAGTAGCAGGGCGAATATTTTACTCATTTCAAACAGAAGTTTTTTAAGTTTTCCGGCTATCTCTTTGCCCTTTACTTTATATGTAATTATAGTTGCGCTTATAAGCCACGCATAACCACAAAACGCTGCCGAGAAGAGGAAGTAAACAGGATAATACGGCCCATACCAGAACACTCTTGCCTCTGTATGACCGAATACCGCACCAAGTGTGTTATGTGCTGAGAGTCCGAATATAAGAGCTAATACTCCCGCAATCCGTGCCCATTTATGATCATTCTTAAGAGATTCCGGGGTTTCATCAGTTTTTCTTGCAACCATCAAACTATAGATTTTCTGTTTCAGGTCTGTAGAGCTATTAGCTTTTTTTGCCATCCCCATCCTAACGAGAAACCAGAACTCAACAGCAATAAATAAAATATAAAAGGAGTATAATGTCCCCATCCACCAAATAGGAGAACGTAAATTGGGGGTAATTATATTGTAAATTAGTGCCCTTTCAGGATGTCCCAAGTGAAGTGCTATGGAAGACATCCCGAAAATAATTGTTACTAAGGCAAGGAATACGCAGCGTTTGCTTAAAAGTTCATATCTCTTCATACCAAATACATGACCAAGTGAGGAGACTATGCATAATCCTGTGCTTGATACAACAAGAAAGACATAATTTGACACCATCATAGTCCATGGAATTCTAAGGGAAAATTCCATGATCTCAAGGCTTGTCAGCAAGGACATTATCTGAGCGTATCCGCCGAGAACCATCAGAGCAATGAGTGAGCTTATCCAAATATAGTATGCAGGTGACTTTGCATTTCCTGTTCGAATTGCGCTGTCCATAATTCCTTTTATTTTATTCCTTTTATTCCTTTTATTCCTTTTCCTCTGTTTCCTCTGTTTCCTCTTCCTCTGTACGAGAGTACATATACATCAGACCTGTAAGCAGGGAGGCACCCGAGAATCCGTATGAAGTGATTCGTAGCTTGTCAAGGTCTCTATTGACCACCTTTTTTGGAGCAACAACAAGTCCGAGATCTTCGGGAGTTGTCGTCAGAATGGTCAGGAAATCCGTGCCGCCCGCCTCATGCTCGCCAAGTAGATAACCACCCACCTCTTCGGTTCGCTTTCTCGCTTTCGTCAAAATCTCCTGCTTCACACCAAAATCAAGCGCCCCTACAGGACACGCGGTCACACATGCCGGTTTTACCCTTGGTATCCTGTCGTGGCACATGGTGCATTTTCTTGTTACCCTCTTTTCGAAATCAAATCTTGGGACCTTGTACGGACATGCCTGATAACAATATCTGCACCCGATGCACTTTTTTTCATCTATCACCACAGGACCTTCGGGGAGCTTTTTAATAGCCTTTACAGGACAAACCCCGGCACATGCGGGCTTTATACAATGCTGACACGTCCAATGCTGATAGTGGAGGTCTTCCCTGTTTCTTTTATCCCTTGTAAGATTAACAACTACCCATGATTTGCCTGTAAGGTCTGTTTCCCTGTCTGTAAGCTCCTCATCCCTGTCAATCTTGAGCTTGTTCCACCGTTTGCATGCGGACACACACCTCTTGCATCCAATGCATTTTGTGGTGTCGTGAAGTTTCCCGTATTTCCTTGGAGATGCCTCTGCCGGATCCGAACTGCCAAGGGACAGACCGATAGATGTCGTGGCAAAAAACTTTATAAACTGCCTTCTTGTTTTGGTGGTTCGACGAACCATTATTTTAAAGCCTTTCTGCGATGAACAGCATAGGGTTTTGGCATATCAGCTTTTTTTGCAGCATCCAGAAATTCGACAAGACCTTCTATCAGGTTATCTTTGTGGTGATGACAGTCGCTGCAAGAATTTGGCTGTTTCTCAAGCCCTCCCATTTCGATACTGAGTTCAGGGTATATGAAACTGAAGGTATGGCTGCGTATATCTCCGGCTTCAGCGCTCTTACCTGTCCTGGGCATATGGCATGCTATACAGCTGCCGAAGGTATGGAGCTTGTGGGCGCCCCTGTTTTCCATGGTTTGATGACAACTCCTGCAGAGTTTATCTCCCTGTAATTTTGTCTGGAACGTGGATTGGCTCACGTGGATCGTATGACAACTTGTACACGAAACACCCGCCTTGGCATGCTCACTATTCTGCCAGTCAAGATACTGCATGTTGTTATATTTTGAATCACCGCTTGGCCAGAACATATCCTTGTTTTCTTCCTGATTAGCGTGGTTGAAAAAGATCCTGAGGTTGGCCACCCCCCGTGAAGTCATGTAATTGGCTGGATACTGATATTGCCCGCTCTTATCCATGCCCCTTGAATGGCAGGAACCGCAAATTTGGGCGGCGGCATTCGTTGTCAATCTCTGAGGATCGACTATGGTCGCAATCTCATAACCCGGAATTGCCTTGACATGATTACTCCCAGGCCCATGACATGCCTCGCATCCGATTCCCGGTTCTTTAAATGTCTTCTTCTCAGGATCAACACCTGTCGCATGGCATCCCGCGCATTCCTTGAACCATGATTTATCCTGCCAATCCTCGGCCTGATAAAGGGTCCATTGACCGCTTGAAATATTATACTGAGCTGGAAGCACTACATAGTCATCCTCTGTCTTTTTCAGATACTGCTGTTTCCATTGGTTTCCGAGGGTAAAGTCAACATCCTCTTTTTTAAAGGTCCTTATCTCACTTAAAGAGTCAAAATCGCCAATAATTGCCATGGGGTTGGCCTTGGCATCCTGCATCATCTTTGAATGAAGGGTAGTGGTCCACTCCAGAAATTTTCTTTCGTGACACTTCTTGCACTCAGAAGAACCGACATATGTGGCGTCCACCATGGTTTTGAATTCACCCTCCGGCACGTCCTTGTGTTCAAGCTTAATGGTAGTGATGATCACAATAACAATAGTCAGGGTAAAGATTGCACCGATTATCAGGGGTAGTCTTTTCATGTTAAATCTCTGAATTTTGCGTTGAGAGTAAATTTCTCTCCTGGTGCACAATGGCATTCAACACATGCTATGTCCTCTTTACCATGTTTGGAATTTTGCCAGGATGCGTAGGGCTTTTTCATGATGTGACAACTGGTTCCACAGAAGTCAGAACGGGCAGTGTAGCTTTCCACGGAATAGACAGTTATGCCGATCAGGACGACAATTGAGATCTGCCCAAGGCTTATAAGGGTGATGGTTTTTTTCATCAGCCTGTTGAGGTAAAAATACGGCGGGCCTCCAAACAAAAACGGGTTTGGCAACAGCAGTCTCTCAATGTGGTTTTGAGGATGCTCAAGTTAGGATTCTACTCTTATGTCATTTCCTGTCTATTCGCAAAGATACTTACGTAAATTTACTAGAGATTTTATCCTCAAAAATACAAATATTTTAAAAAAATTATTTGATTATAAAAATATTCACTACCTTCCCACATTTCCTTCAATTTTCCTCCACATTGTTTTGCTAGAATTGATCTCAAGTCAAGAGGCGCAGTGCTTCATGACATTCAATAAGTTCAATTCAAACTATAATGGTTATGATGAAAAAGCTCACAAAAATAATAGTTGCAGGTGTTCTTGGCGGAAGTGTTCTTGTAAGTGGAATAGTCCTCGCAGATGGTCGAGGAGCGCACAAGGGCAAACGTCATGAACGTGGTAGAGTTCAGCAAGCTAATGCTGAAAGTAGCAATAGTACTAATCCTCAGATGCAGAGAACTCCAAGACGCGGTAGAATGCAGGGAGCAGCAGTTGAAATGTTTCGTCAGGAAACAAACCGTCAAATGAGGAGTAATAGAAGATCAACTGCAGCTGGGCCCGGCAACCTCTTTAGGGATGAGATGCAAAAAGCTCAAACAGAAGTCCTTGCCGAATTGAGTGGTCTACCGGTTGCTCGAATTGAGGCAGATGCTAAAACACTCTCGAGGTCTGCATTATTGAAAAAACACAATATCAGTTTCGAAGAAATGGAAACAGTGATGCACACTAAGGTTGTGTTAATTGTTAAAAATGCTCTTGAAGATGGACGCATAACCAAAGAAGAAGCAAATGATATGTACAAACACATGGGTGAAGGACCTCACGGGCCCCACGGACAAAACATTAATAAACAATAATTTCTCTCCGGCTGCGCTTAAAACAGGATCTTAAGCGCAGTTGCTGAAAAATTTAATTCTCTTTAACTGAAAGGAACAGCATGCCATTTGTAAAACTAAACAATATCTACAAGACCTACAAAATGGGCGATGTTTCCATCAAAGCGTTAAAAAACGTGGAGATGGAAATTGAAGCCGGCTCATTTGTTTCTATTGTTGGTCCATCCGGAAGTGGAAAATCAACCGTTTTAAACCTGATCGGTTGTCTGGATCAACCTACCAGCGGCTCAATACTAATTGAAAATCAGCAAGTGCAGGATTTGAATAAAAAGCAGCGGGCAGATTTTCGTGGACAAAACCTCGGTTTTGTCTTCCAGAATTTTAATTTGATTCCAGTGTTGAGTGTCTATGAAAATGTGGAATATCCTCTCCTGATGATCAAAAACGAAGACAGTAAAAACCACCGTGAACGTATCCTGAGTCTTTTGGATGCAGTTGGAGTTATTGATCAAAAAGACAAACGTCCGCATCAGATTTCCGGAGGTCAAATGCAGCGGGTTGCTGTGGCCAGAGCCCTCGTCACTCAACCAAAAATAGTCATTGCAGATGAACCGACTGCAAATCTTGATCATGATACTGCCTTCAAAATCATTGACTTGATGAAGAGAATGAAAGATCAGGAAAAAACGACTTTTGTCTTTTCTACACATGATCCAAAAATCATTGGAGAAGCAGAAATTATTTATACACTTGAAGACGGAACTATTCAAAATCGAGAAGACAGGAGGGACAATGTTTAAAATAGCAAAAATAGCCTACCGCAATCTTTTGCGTTACACACGCAGAACCCTGTTGACATCAAGTTTGGTGATCATCGGAATTGTAACTGTGCTGGTTTTCATTGCAGTTGCCGGATCCTTCAAGCAGTTGATGGTGGGGCAAATAACTGATTCGATGCTGGGACACCTGCAGGTACACCGCAAAGGTTACGTAGCTTCGATTGAAAATTCTCCTTTGAATTTGAATCTTCCAGCCAAACAAGTTGCCAAGCTTGAAACAGTATTAGCAGAAGACAAATCCATAGAATCTTATTCACTGCGGCTGAAATTTGGCGGCATGTTGAGTAACTTTACGGAAACTTCCAATATCCGGCTGAACGGAATAAATCCCGAACAAGAACTG
This sequence comes from SAR324 cluster bacterium, assembly GCA_014382365.1. Taxonomy (GTDB): domain Bacteria; phylum SAR324; class SAR324; order SAR324; family NAC60-12; genus Arctic96AD-7. The sequence goes on along the minus strand of JACNJW010000039.1, from coordinate 69,304 downwards.
AAAACGGTACCGTTGCTGGCACAGCGTATTACCGGAATAGATCCGGAGTCGCCTGAAACTCCCTCTCTTGAAATAGGTGAAATCTGGCTGCCGGAAGCACTGGCCAAGGGCTTAAAAATAAAGGTCGGCGCACAAGTTGTGCTGGTGGCCACCAACAAGGATGGTTCAGTCAATGGGATCCCTCTGGCAGTCAGTGGTGTCATCGGCTCCATGACCGGTCCCGGCGGCAGGGATGGTTATCTGAACATTAAAGATGCGTATCAGCTGCTGCGGATCAAGGCCGGAGAAGTTAATGAAGTAGCTATCCGTTTGAATGATTTTGAGCAGATGAATCTAAGTTCAATACAACTCACCCAAACTTTGTCTGAATTCAAGAATAAAAAAGACAAACCGGTTTTTGAGGTCCATACCTGGCAAAAACTATCTCCCTTTTCCAACATTGCAAAAATCATTGATTTGCTGACTTTGTTTGTCAAAATCATTTTGATTGCAATTGTGCTGGTGAGCATCATGAATGTGATGCTGATGGCAGTTTATGAGCGCATCCGTGAAATTGGGACGATTGCCGCAATGGGAACCAGTCCACGAAAGATCTGGTCTTTGTTTTTAATGGAAGGATTGTTCCTAGGTATTTTTGGAGCCGTCTCCGGAAGTCTCATCAGTCTCGGCATCATCCAGTATTTAAACTGGCAGCAAATAGTGTTTTCTTTTGGAAAACAGGATGCTCTCGTACTTTCGCCGACAATCGCCATGTCTGAAGTTATTATCACCGCAGTGATTGTGATTGTGATTTCTGCACTGGCCAGTTTACAGCCGGCAGTCAAAGCTTCCAGGCTGGAACCGGTGGATGCTCTAGGACATTTTTAATAATTTGTTAAAGACAGCATAAAGCATAATGTTATGATGTTTACAAGGACACAGAGGAGATTAAAACAACATATCTCTGTGTCCTCCAGAAAAACAAAAACAAGGACTCCAATTTTAAAAATTAACTTTTCTCTGAGATAAGATAATGAAAAATCAACTTTTATTAAGTTTAAAAAGACCTTCCATAATTCTCATTCTGTTAACTTTGTTAACCCTACCACTCAGTGCCTTTGCTCAAAGCACTGCACAGGAATGGTTGGAGGCAATTGATCGTGATTTGAATCCACCTCAATACGAGTCGTATCGAAAACTTATTAACATCGAACCGGACGGCAGCAAAAAAGAGTTTGTCCTCTTCACTCTCAAACAAGGCCGGGAAAAGGTGATCAGTCTCTTTCTGTCACCTGCTTCTGAAAAAGGACGTGCAACTTTACGAGTCGGTGAAAATATGTGGCTTTACATTCCAAATGTCGGACGACCAATACGTATCACCTCGCTACAGTCTGTAACCGGTGGTGTTTTTAATAATGCCGACATCCTCAAAGTCGATTATCAAACTGAATATGATGCGATCGATCTTGTAGAAACTCAACAGCAAGGAAGCACTGGAAAAAATCTACTGCAACTGAATTTAAAAGCCAAAACCGGAGCAGTGGCCTATGACAAACTGGAAATGATGATTGATCAAGATCTCAAATCTCCAGTCATTATCAGAGCAGTTGCAGCTTCAGGAATGCTGATCAAAACTTTGTATTTTAAAAACATCAAAGATTTTGGCAACGGCATCAAGCGACCATCTGTGGTGGAAACTGACAGTCCACTTTATCAGGACTACAAATCCATCATGATTTTCGCCAAGATGAAACCCAGAGATCTTCCACCGGCTGTTTTTACAACAGACTACCTGGGACGCATTGAGACACTGAGATGAATAATATGAAAAAATTACTGGCACTGAGTGCATTACTAGTTATGCTGACTTCCTCTTTTCTTTCAGTATCTTTGTTGGCACAGGATGAAGATTTGTATTCTTTTGAGGTTGAAGAATTCAGCAAGCAAATCTGGGAATGGAAAAGAGAATTGTCTCTTAGTGGATCCTCCATGTCTTTCAATCAGGAATCCTTGTTTTATCCCTTCAAATTTCAAAAAGAAAAGGAAACACAGGCACAGGAATTGAGAGTGCAAATGCTCATAGAAAGTCGCTGGGATTGGGATTGGTCACGCCTCTATCTCGTTGCTGAAGGAGGCAGAACTGTCTCAACATTAGCGGATGCAAATGAACGAAATGTGTTTTTACGTGAAGGCTACTGGCAGCTTTCAACACTTGAGCCGCATAGCTTTGAAGTAGGAAAACGGCTTTTGCGCTGGGGGAAAGGTTATGCCTTCAATCCGGTGGCACTTCTGGAACGTCCAAAAAATCCGGAAAATCCTGAAGCCGGAAGAGAAGGATTGTGGGTATTTCAGGGAGTTGTAATTCCTCAGGCATTCTCCGGACTGGATTCCAATTCAGTGACGCTTGTCTATCTTCCAGTTCGGCAAGGAATCAATGATGATTACGAATCACAATTGGAACAGGAAAATATCTGGGGGTTGAAACTGTCGGCATTGCTGGGTACAACAGATTTAGATTTTTACCTGACTCGCTGGAGCGAAAAATCAGAAACAGATTGGGGTTTTGATTTTGCCTCAAATCTCAGTTCCAATTTTGAGGTACATGGAGAATATGCAGCAGATCAAGTTGCAGCAGAAAAATATGGAAAATCTCTTTTGGGTGTTCGCTACCTGACAGATAGTGAGATCACCTGGACCATTGAAGCCTATCGTGATACTTCAGGTTGGACAAAAGATGAGTCAACTGCCATTTATCAAACAATCAAAAACGGTTCTGCTTCAGCAGCAAAATCAGCCTTGAATAAACTGCAGGAAAAGCAAATCATCAATCAAAATTATGCCTATGTCAAAGCCAGTTTCAAAGAGCCTTTCAGCTGGCTTTACTTCACGCCGTCACTGACCTGGCTCGGAAACTTGGATGACCAGAGTTCAAACGTGATCACACAATTAAACTATGCCCCTGTTACCAACTGGGGTTTTCAAGTTTCATGGCAACAGCTTTCCGGGAGTGCAGATACTCAATATGGAGAAAATTTAGTGGGGAACAAACTGGATTTTAAGACAACCCGTTCTTTTTGAGTAATAAAAGTGGCTGCAGTTTATAAAGTACTGGGACCGTGTCATTTCGAGCGTAACGTGAAATCTGTTTTAAGTTACTGCATTGATATCATTAAGACCTCTCTCTGCGTTCGAGATGACACGGCATACTCTCAAAATAACTTCACAGTCTCGAAAATTTTTGGAAGCCAGCAAACTTGAATTGAAAACAATCAGTTCTTGAGAATTTAAAAAGCATAACGGGCTTCAAAGAACACTCGGTCATTTTCATTCAAACTCTGAAAATAAGCGTTTTCTCCAGGCTGATAGAGCATCACTCCACCAGTTATTGAAAAGGCATCCATCACATCATATTCAAGTGAAGCACGGTTGATTCCTCCATCAGTACCTCCTTTTCCTATCATCATTCCAACCATGTTCAAATGCAAAGTCTGATTGATGTAATCCTGCATGAAACTGAACGAAGTAGCAATACGGTCTTCGAGTTGTGAATCCGGTGCAGCTTCCAACTTTACATCGAAATCGTTGAGGTGCTGTACTCCAAATTCAAGTGTCAGCGAAGTATCATTCCAGCCGGAATATTCTGTGCCCAAGAGGACATCCGTCCTTGAAAATGTTTTGTCAGTCACCAAAGCAAATTCCATCCCCTGCAGTTTGGCAGCTTCGGCTTTCCAAAGGAAATTTCCGGAAGGAACATTCAAAGTAGCACCGGCCATTGTCAGGCGGCTGTGACGCTGCTCAAACGTTGGTACTGCACCAACTCCTGGAACAATTGTTATCTTTGTTATTGCAAAATGAGCAGTATCATCAAAATACTGAGCCCAATTTAAAGAGGCATCCCAACCACTGAATGTCCCAATGAGCGCCAAACCGTATTCCGTATTTTCGGAATTACTTTCCGGAATTACTTCATTAAATTTTTGTGGAGCAGGATTGAAGTCGCTGCCGAAAGGTGCAACTTTGTTGAACTTGATTTGATGTACTGCTACCGCTTCCAGCTTGAAGTCTCCCAGATAATAATCCAGTTTTGTCATTGCAATCGGCAGGCGGACATCTTCAAGGTCTGTCATGCCGAATTCACGGTTGTCAGTGGGATTCAAGACATCAACAACGCGCAAACTGTTTGCAACACCCCAGGCCACAATCTGATGTCCAATTTTAAGATCCAGGCTGCCAAATGGACTGCCCTCTAAATACAATTCCCGAAACTCTGTTTCCTGTTCAAGTTCGGCTAGCACTTCTTGAGAGAAATTTTCCCGTTCCTTCATTCCAAAAGAATAATCGTAAAATGCCTTACCTGATAACCGGGTTTTCCAGTTTTCACCAAGTTTTGCGTCCCAGGTCAATGACAGGTAAGGACGCAGTTTAGTCAGTCCACTCCAATCGGCCTGTGTAGTGTCGACAGGTTTTTCTTTAAGATAACTGTAACTGAGACTCAATCCAGTAATTCCGGAAAAACTGCTCCAGCTTTCCTCAGAACTTTCACTTTTCAAATCTGTAGAATCAACAGAAAACGCATCTTCATCACCAAAACCTGACATTAAATCATCATCAGATTCGCCGGAAACCTCATCGTCAAATCCGGAAAGAGCCTCTTCAAGACCTGTTTCTTCCGAACTTTCCTGTGCCAACAGCAGTTCCGCAAATCCTGTACTAAACAGCAAAACAAAAAACAACAGTAAGCTAGATAAAGTCAGACTCAGGTTTTTCATTTCTGCCATAAGCGCACGAATAAAAGGGGTTGCGCTATGCTTCTCCATCCGACCATTCACTTTGAATTTATTCATTTTACAATCCCTTTTCCAATCGACGAATTGTGAACAATTCTTCATTCACTTCATCTTGATTAAAGTGCACATTTCTTTGAATCAAAACTGTTTTATGCAAAGTTTTTTTACCAGCTTTTGTGGTCACATGCAACTCAGTGGCAATCCAGATGCCGTCAATTTTTTCAATCTTTTTTGCTTCAAAGTATTTGTTGCGTTTCTTTTTGTGTACCCAACGCACTGCACGAGAGAGCATGTAATTATCCTGGCGAATCCAGACCACAGATTTACTGTAACCACTGGTTTCTGCTTCTGCAGTTGTTTTGGGGACAGATTTGATTTGCCAGACTTTTTGACCTTTAACTTCGGTTTCTTTCATCAAAGTATATTCATAGAGGTCCAAATCCGGTGAAGTCATATCGGAATAATTCAAATCAGATCCCATAAAACTTCCACTTTTGTCACCTGCAGCAATCCGTTTTGTTTTGCGCAAGGCCGGAAGATAAAGCCACTGGTCATCGTCTTTGCCAGACTCATCATAATCAAAGGTCAAAAAGCCGGTGTTTCTGACATCAGCAGGCGAGAGAAAAAACATCAAACTTTGCGAGTCTTTACCTTTTTCACGACCGTAAGTTTTTATTTTTCGGACACGTTTCTTACCTTTTTTGTCAATTAAAATCATTTCCATTTCTGCAATTGAACGGTCACCGTCATCACGTTCATTGACCTTTTCCATTATTTCACGTGCACTGAGCGCATATACTTTATCCGGAAAAATAAATGCTCCTGAAAAGAGGATGCTAAAAACGGCAAAACCGATTGTGATTGAAGTAAATTTCAAAATTTTCATAGTGTCTCCTTTTATTTAGATTTTGTTTCTTGATTACGGTAAATCAAAGCCATCATTGCCGGCGCCAACAAAATATCCGCCAGCAAAGCCATGATGATCGTGATTCCTGTGATTAAACCAAACGAATAAAGATTATTCAATGAAGATTGAGTGTAAACGAAAAACCCAATCGAGAGAGCGACTGTCGCAAAAAACATTGCCCGTCCGGTAGTGTGAAGCGTGTTCGAAACTGCTGTTGAAACACTACCGGTATTAGCAAAGTAACGGCGGAAGTTGTGCAGAAAATGCACAGTGTCATCCACCGCCAATCCGAGCGCTATACTACCGACCAGCATGGACATCATGTCCAGCGGCAAATCCAAAGCGCCCATTAAGCCCAATCCCATCAGGATCGGCAAAAAATTGGGAATCATACTCCAGAGTCCCAGTTTCCAGCTTGTCAATAATAGCATCATCATCAAAGTAATAATAATGGCAGCGAGAGAATAGCTCATGCCCATACTCACCATGACAAGTTTGATAGTACGAGCCATTAACGGAATCAGACCAGTCACAGTTATTTCCTTGGCTTCTATAAATAATTCGTTTGCTTTTTGTTCCAACTGATCAATCATTGCCGTATATGCTCCTGCATCGGCCCATGAAGTCTTGACCGTTATCCGTGCCTGAGAAAATTGAGAATCGACCACATTTTCCAAATCATCAGAACCACTGTTTTCAAACAAAATCAATTCCTGAGCAATCAACTCCGGATCTTCAGGGATATTGTAAAAGGATTCCTGATTCTCGTTTAACGCCTGATGTATTTGTTTGAGGGTATCCGCAACAGAAGTTGATTTTCCAACAAACAAATTGCTGTCTCTCCATTGTTCTGAGAACTGATTAAACTCGTTTAGTTTTTGCATAAATTCAGGTGATTTGACTCCATTCATTTTGCCTGAATCTACTACTATTTCTACAGAAGACGCACCCTTCAGGTTTTTATCAACTATTTCTGTAGCAAGCCGGACTGAACTTTCATCCGGAAGCCAACCAATTACGTCATGCGAGAAACGTAGCTGAGTGATACCGCCTATTGAAACAAGAGCTAATAACGCACTGCCGATCACTACAGTCCAGGGTTTATTGACTGCAAACGAACCAAAATTTTCCAGAATTCTGTCTACTAATCCTGATCGATCGTCCACTTCTATCCGTTTTTTACTGACTGGTAAAACCGCAAGTACAGCAGGTACGAACATCAAAGTGTAAAAAACCGCTATCAAGACGCCGATCGCACCAAATGTTCCCAATGCGGAAACAGGCGGCAGCGGAGCAGGCATAAAGGAAAGCAAGCCTCCTGCAGTAGTTAAACTTGTCATCAAAATGGCCAGTCCGGAATGTCCAAGGGAAAAAACAATCGCCTCCCGTTTGTCACCGTGTCTGTGAACATGATGAAAATAAACCGTCAACAAGTGTACCGAATAGCCAACACCTACAGCAAGCATCAATGAAGGCAGAATTTGGGTGATCACTGTAAAGGGTGTGTCAGTTGCCGCCATTAAACCTACAGTGGACAACAAAGTGAAAATCACCGTTAATAATGGTAAAACCACTCCGACCGGAGACCTAAATAAAAGCAGTAACAACAGTGCAATTAAGCCCAGTGCAACAGCAGTAAAACGCGGCATGTTGGTCATCATTTCACCTTTCAGAACACCTGTCATCACCGGTGAACCTGCTACGTAAGTTGGAAATTCTGTTGAATGATAACGATCGACAACACTTTGTACAGCTTTTACAAAATCTGAGTTTTGCTGGTCTGTCATACGTTCCTGAGTTGTTTTTTTCGCCGCTCCTTCTTTATCGTTCGCAGCAAGATCCTCCTCCTCAAACATGTCATCACCAAATTCCGCGTCTTCATCCAGCGTTTCTTCCGAGATAAAAGCGTTTGAGCGGATCACTACTGTGGTAAATGTGCCATCTTCAGAAATCAGCAGGTTTTTATAAAATTTGTTTGAGAGAACATCTTTTTTGAGCTTTGCTATTTCAGCTTCGTCTTCCGGCCAGTTTTCCAGCAGTTCTTCGACTATCAGTTCATCGGCTTCGCCCTTGATTGAAGTCACGTTGACCAAACTGATTACTTCATCCAGATATGGCACCTCATTTTCCAACTCCTCATGAAATGTTTTGAGACGATCTAAAAATTTTCTATCAAAGACATCCGTGGGTTTGATCGCAACTACTATTACTTCATCACGTCCAAACTGATCCCGGAATGCGTCATACTGAGTCAAAACAGGATCGTCAGGTTCAATAAATGCTTCGTTTGAAGTATCAAATTTTATGTTGGGCAACTGATATGCCATTGCCCCAAACAATACAAGTGAGACCACTATGACCGCCCAGCGGCGTGCAAAAACAAAATGCCCCAGTCGTTCAAATTGTTTTTCGATGCTTGCTATTATGTTTTTCACTATAATTTCTCCCTTATCATGGTTAATAATTTTTGAATTTGTGCCTCAGATAATTTTCCATTTGCACTATAAAGTACTTCTCCTTGTTTGCCAAAAAGGAGTATATTGCTGCCGTCGTCATGCAGTCCCCATTTTTTTACCAACACTTTTTGTAAATCCTTCACATAAATCAAGTTTTTGTTTTCCCGCTGTTTGCTTTTTAATTTCAAACTAATCACGGCATTTGGAATCCAGGTTGCCGCCATATTGAGAATAGCAACAGTAGTAAATTTTTCTTGCGGAAATTTTTCAGCTTTAACTGCATCATTGACATGAGCATTAATTTCTCCAACATCCGGATCTGCATAAAATAGAATAGTGATTTTTCCAGAATTCAATTCTTCACTGCTCCATGAAGCACCGTCTATTTTTGCTCCTGAATCGTCTGCTAAGATGATTATTGGAGGGATTTCCCCAAACGGTAATTTTGCCGACACAATTGTTACTGACAGAAAAAGAAGTAGAAATAATGAAGTGACACGCATATTCGTTTTATTTTCCAAACCACATTCTTTTAGAAATACTGGAATCTGTTTTGAATTTATAAAGCAGAACACCAACGATGTGAACACCGATGAAGGCAAACAGAACCTTGGCAAAAATCGCATGTGCGGTTTTCGGCAGAAATACTCCAAAGTCTTCCGGAAGTGCTGCCTCTGAACCAAAGAAAACTATTTCACCTAAACCTGAAATTAAGGAAAGACTGACTCCACTGGCCACCATCAATAATAGCAGTGTGTAGAGTGACATATGAATAAAACGAATCAATTTTTTTCTCGCCTCATTTTCAACTTTCAAGGGTTCAAGCGGTTGATGATTCTTTTTGACGAATATTCTGATCAACGTCAACAGGCCAATCACAAAGCCAATGATCATGTGTACTCGTAATGAATTTATTTTCTCCGCATTATTTGGCAGTTCAGCCAAAACCAGGGTGCCCATCACCAGACTGAATATTACCAATAGTGCTGTCAACCAGTGTATTGTCACTAATTTGTTGCTGTATTTTTTTAACATCATTACTCCTTTTTTCTTGTTTAGAAATTAAACGAAATAAGCGGACAACCGCATCTTCTACGTTGAGGGCTGGATCCAGTTTATATTGCAACATCAACCCCATCAATGCTCCACTGATCAACAAGAGTTGGCTGGAGTCTTTAACACCCAATATTAGGCCAAACCACTCACGCCTGCGGTTTAACAATTTGCGGACTTGTCTGGCAACTAAAGGCATTTCTTCACTCATGACCAGTAACTCGGTTACAAACTTGTTGTAATCAGAAGTCAGGTGGGGAACTATCCTCTTTTTGACAAATGTTTCCAATTGCTCAGCTGACATTGTTGCGACATCACCTGACTGAGACATTTTATTATTTGAAGCAGCAGCGGGAGTCCCTTCTCCCTGAGCAACTTTTTCAACGAGAGCTGCCAGCAGCTCTTCTTTGGAACCAAAATAATGATGCACCAGACCATGATTGACACCTGCATATTTTGCAATTGCTTTTACCGTGGTCCCCTGAAAACCTTGCTCCACCAAACATCTGTGTGCACCTTCTAACAGCTTCTTTCTTGTATCCTGAATCATAATTATATATTTAGTTGAACGACTAACTTTTCAACCAGTTTAGTCGCACGACTAATATTTGTCAAGTTTTTTTATAACTTTCCTTTTTTACAATTTTAAACTGAACGATTATTACTCAGTCTAAGTGTTGTCTAAAGTACTCAACTTTTTAAATATATTCCTGAAGAATTCTCTGCCAACAATTTACCTTTTTCTTAGAAATTTAGTGATTTTGCAGAATAAAACACTTTTTCTGCAAAAATATCAATTTTTATTCAATTCATTTTTTACCGCTAAGCACTTATTTTTTACCTCTAGCGGTAAAAAACGCAAATATCAAAATTTATATATTCAATAAATTCAAATATATATAAATATACGAGATTTCCAAAAAATATGTGCATTTCTAAATCTTAACCATAACCTGCTGAATTATTAGTTAATTATTAGCAAAATAGTTCTTGCATTAATTATTTGAAGGTTTATATTGATAAATAAGATACACGATTCTTTCAGCAGATTATGAATTTGAGATGGATAGCAATAGATTCAACATCATATTGAGAAAGAACTGTCAGTGACTTGGAGGCCACTTCAGAACATTAAGTAAATTTAATTTATTAATCTGAACTGGATGAGGAAAAGATGAAAAATATTTCAACATTAATTTTGGTTTTAGTTGCCTCCCAATTATTTTTTATGCAGTCATGCAGTAAAAAAAGCAACACAAGTAGTGATTCGAGCAGTGCCGCCACCAGTAGCTCAGCAACATCAATAAAAATAACAGGTAAAATCTCCAGCAACGCAAATTCTTCAAGAAGTTCTCTGGCTTCATCTTCTTCAACTACTCCGGATAAGATAGTGGCCATCTATGACCATGGTAAATACAACAAAGAATTTACGATTCAAAGCGATGGGAGTTTTGAGGTAGATACTTCTCTGTTAAACAAAGATGATCTGGTTGTATTTGTCGTCAACAGTAGCAGTAAAACGATTTTCGGTCACCTGAATTTGAAGGCTTCAAATGATGAAAAACTAGAATTGCTGGACACCTCCAAAATGGAGAAAGATTTAAATCTGGGGAATGTAGATTGTGCTGACAACTGTTCTTCTACCGAAACACTATCCACTACGACTTCATTTAAAAGCAGTGAACTGGACAATTTACAAAATATTTCGAGAAGCGATGATGCGGTGGCCTTATATTCAAATAATTGGCGGAACCCAAATTTAGATGCACAATTATATGTTTCATTTTCTTTAGACAATTTAACTAATGTTATCAATAATTATGGTAATATTGATAATTTCAGTAAGACGAATAATTACCATGGAATGTCACCGAAAATTAACGGTGATTTAGATAGTGCGGGCAGTTTATATACAGATAACAGCAGTCCTTTTACAGGTGGGGGTTGTATCTCGAGCAGTCTTTGCATCAATGGACAAGCTATCTCAGCATTCTTGTATCCACCATCTGCAATAAAGCATAGTAATAAACAGCCATCATCGACTAGCCCAACGTCTGACAATTTGAGCAATGATGCTGATAATACAACGCCGATTGGATTGCGTTCCCGAGATACTGTCTGGTGGAGTAACGATGGAAAAACTATTGGAGTCTATGGGCCACAAGTAGATTCTCTACCTGCAGGAGATTGGAAGCTGACGTATACGGATAATACTTCAATTGGCAATTTCGAATTTGTTGGTGCTGATCCATTTGATAATGCAAGTACATTTAAAGGTTTTATTCCCAGTTTAAAGGTGAACTCTGATAATAGCAGCGGTAAGCTAACTTCAATTAATTTGAAATTCTACAGACAGTCCTCAACCGGTAGCTTTGAGAACGTTAGCACAACCTTCCTTGAATCTGTTGCCTGGAATATTTTTTGTTCGTATGTTTTGAAGACTGATACAAACAATTCAATTAATTTCCCAGGTTCAGACAATGGTAATATTTCAACATCCAGTACTGAATATGAGTTTGCTCCAACCTCTGATTTACAGACTAATGATTTACAAAGAATTTTCTGTAGTTACAAGATAGGGCAGGCTCAGTATTCATTTGCTCATGAATAGTAGAAGATTCAGGCCTATGTATATGATTAAGCAAAATAATTAAGAGTAGAGTAGAGCAGGGTAGCCCCTAAACTCCCTTATCAAACCGTGCAGACTGTTTTCCTGTACACGGTTTTCCGAAATCTTTTGTTTACGAGACTTTGTGCTTTGCCGCCACCCCTGATCGGCTCGAAAGCAAGCTTTGTAATTGCTCCCCCTGGATTCCCGCTTTTGCGGGAATGACAAGAATTATTTTTGCCTCCTCAATCCTTAGTGGAACAGTACTATTTCAAGGGGAAAGGTCATTTTCGTGACGACAAGAAATTTAAACCTGAAATCAGACTTCAACTGCGTTGTAAATCAAGTTCAGTGAAGCTGCCGCTGCTTTTAACCGTCTGTCACGTGTCCAGAGACGCGTTGATGGAGTCAGTGCTGTGGCGGTCAAAAGATGACAGTCAATATAACCCAATCCTTGATCTATCAACTGTTGCTTCTCCATAAAGTGCAGAACTTCCTCTTCAGTCGCAGTCAATGTTTGCGGCAAAGATTTGAACATTTTCAAAATCAGTTCCCGGTTATGCAAGTTGCCACAGGCCAGTTCTCCAGTCACAAAGTGGTGATTCACGACTTGTCTACTTTCCAGCAGGGACACCAATCCTTCATCCCTGAATCTAAAATGGTCAATCCAAACAGATGTATCAACCAAAATCATTTCAGCTCTGGTTGCCGACGTGGAATGCTCTGTATTTCTGGTTCAGTTCCTCCGAGCCGTGCCAATCTTAGTGCACTCTCCCGTTCAATCAATGCCTGCAAACCCTGACGAACAAGTGCTGTTTTTTCGGACATGCCTGTCAAGCTTTGGGCTTTTTCCATCAATTCATCATCTATATTTATAGTGGTTCTCATTACAATTCTCAAAAAAATGTGCATATCATATGACATCGTATGATGACATCATATATGCATCAACAATAAATTCAAGTACATTTTATACAGGCAGGAAATAGTGATGTCAGACAAGCTGGGTTTAGCTGTCATTTTTCAATTTGATACGAAAAAACATTAAAACAATAAATGAACTAAATTCTTTACTGCAATGCTTTTGTTAAACGACTGAGATGTTTTTCACGGAAAGTATCACTGGTGAGTGCGCGTTGTGATAAAAAAGAATCCGGAACTTCAAGGTTGAACATCACGGATTCCAGACTCATTGATGTACGCCGTTTAGTTTGGACATTAGTCACATGAATCTTTCGTGCAACCCAGATATCATTCACGTTTTCCACTTGAGCCAGCACGATTTGCTTCACTGGTTTGCCCTGACGGTCATATACTAAGGTTTTAAGAATCATGTCCCTCTCCTTGTCCACCCACTGGATGGATTTACTGTAATTACTTTTTCGTGCTCTTTGTGGAGTTGGAAGACTTTCAATGATCCAGCATGGACGTTTACGGTAGGTCACACTTTTCAAAATCCGATACTGGTAATCTTCAACATGCCTAGCTTCCAAGTCTTCGTAACTGATTTCTGAGCCAAAGAAACTACCGCTTTTTGGTTCATCAGAATTTCCTGAGACAATCCGTTTGGTCTTTCTCATAGCAGCCAAATACATCCACTGATCTGAGTCCCGACCCTGCTCCTCATAATCGAACTGCAGAAAGCCTATTCCTTTTTCACTGACAGGTTTCCGGATAATAGTGATTGATTTGGTATCTTTTTGATTTGAGCCGTAATCTTTACGCACACTGTCAAATATCTTTACCCGCGGACTTTCTGCACAAACCAGCTTTTTGTTCTTTTTTACATAGCGGCAGGTTGAAAGTTTTTGCCGCGATACTTCAGTTGTACCATCATTTCTGTACAATACTTTTTGCATGATGTCGCGCGCATTTTGCGCATAAACAGGTACTGTCCACAAAACCATGAAACTGGTAATGCAACTCAAAATTTTGATTTTATGCTTCATAATTTTACTCATTTCTTATAGAAGAAAGTTTCATAAATAGATGTTATCTCGAACTCAGAGAGATCATAAATTTGCTAAAGCAGCTGATGTAAGTTTTCTCCCTACTGTCGAAATGACATAATTTTGGTCTAAAGAAATTTTTTAGCAGTTTTCAAATAATTCAAACTGCACCTTTCTGTTTGAAGCGCACCTTAAACAACATACACATCGAAGGCAGCAAAAATAAATCTGCGAAAAGTGCCGAAAAAAAAGCAATTGCGCTCATAATTCCAAAATTACTCAAACCCTGATGTGAAGACATCAAAAATATTAGAAAACCAATTGAAAGGATGATTGAAGTGAAGGCGATGGCTTGTCCAGTTTCCCTGAAGGCTTTAATGATACCTTCCTTAATATTCCCATGTTTACTGACTTCAGTTCTGTAATGAGTCAAAAAGTGGATGGTATCATCGACTGCAATTCCGATAGTGATTGGAGCAACGAGCAGAGTGTCGGTGTCCAGTGAAATATCGAGATAACCCATAATTCCGAAAATCGTCAATACCGGAAAAATGTTCGGCAGCAAAGCCACCATTCCTGCCCGGTAAGAAGAAAAGACCAGCAGCAAAAGCAGAGAAATTACGATTAAGGCTAAACCAAAACTACGGACCTGTGACCAACTGATGTAATCCGTCATTTGTGAAAGCATGGCCAGCGTGCCGGTAACGCGGACCTGTATCTGCGGATAATCGTTTTTCAATTCTGCAAAACGCTGATCGGCAAAAACATGTATTTTATTGATCATCTCATTGTATTCCTCGGAACCGGAATTACGCAGGTTGACTGAGATGCGGCCCAAGGCATAATCATCTGTGACCATGCGTCGCCGTTCTTTGGGATTTGCATTGTTGAACATAAACAGGGTATTCGCCAAAATTCCCGGATCTTCAGGTATCACATACATCGAATCCTGTCCCTCGTTGAGAGCCTTGAATGAATCTTTGCTGATGCTAACCAATGATGTGCTTTTGGTCACCAAATGCGGATATTCTTTTTTCATGAAGATTTGCAGATCTTCCATGGCCTGCAAAACACGAGGATCTTTCAAACCGTCTATTTTTCCGGTATTTACCAGAATTTGAGCACTGCCGGCACCACCCATGAAATTATCCACGATATTGTAAGCACTGCGCATGGGCAGACCATCTTTGATGATATTGACCATGTTGGTGTCTATTTTGACTTTGCTCATTCCATAACCCAAAATCACGGCCACACTCACAAAACTTAAGGTCACAATGAGTGGGTAACGATAACTCAAAGGTTCGACTTTACGTAAAATATACTGCACAAAATGCAGGCGTTGTCCGTCATCATCCAAACGCTGGTTGTTCTTTTTAGGATTTGTTGCAAATGGTGACCAAAGATCGAGCATCACCGGCAAGACAAATAC
Organism: SAR324 cluster bacterium; assembly: GCA_014382365.1. Taxonomy (GTDB): domain Bacteria; phylum SAR324; class SAR324; order SAR324; family NAC60-12; genus Arctic96AD-7. The sequence continues at coordinate 54,133 of JACNJW010000039.1, read as the reverse complement.
CGATAAGAGAAACGCGATAAAAACGCCAAAGCCGGCAAATAAACCAAAACTCTGGATCGGTTCAATCGGTACGAGCAGCAGCGAAAACATGCCGATCATGGTCGTAATACTGGTCAGTAGACAGGCCAAAGCAGTTTTTCGGAAAACGGAACGCAGAGCTTGTTCATGATTTTCTCCTCGGTTGCGGAAAAATAAATAACCGGAAAGAATGTGTACTGTGTCCGCCACACCTATTGCCAGTACAAGAAAGATGATGATATTCAGCATCATGGTCATTGTCATTCCACTCCAACCTATCAAACCAACAACCCAGAGTAAGCTCACTACAATAATCACCAACGGCCAGATTACTGCACTGAAGGAACGGAATAAAATCCAAAGTACTATGGCAATCAACAATATTGATAATGCAGAAACAGTCCCAATTTCTTCCACAATAACATCGTTAAAAAATGCCATCATCGGCGGATTACCCACCGGATAAAATTTCAGATGTTCTCTGTATTGAGGCTGTTCTAATTTTGCGTTCAACACGCGCATAAATTCAGCATAATCCGGCATTCCCGGAGTTTCATATTCCGGCAGTCCCTCTGTTTGCCCCAATTCGATTACGTCCACTGAGTCACTGCCAACATCAAAATCAGCATCTTCATTTAATTCCTCGAAACCAAAAATTTCCGAATCGTCTACGGTTTTTAGATTCTTTTCCTCAAAATCTGAATCAGCAGTCACACTGAGGGCTTCACCCTTGATTTTTGTACCAAAATCAGTACGAATCAAAATTGCTCCATATTCCGTATTTTCCGAAATGTAAAGCAAAGGATATTCCGGATGTGCCAATGCCGCTTTCCGTATTTTTTCACGTTCCTCAGTTGTCTTTGGAATATTGTCGCCGATAAAATTCCGTGAGATCAGTGAGTTTTCTCCGGCTTCCATATAGGATGCGTTGAGGATGGTCTTGACATCAGTGATGTGATCCAGCGGAGAGGCTTCAGAAGTAGATAACAGCAACCGGTAATTCTGCAGCTCCTGCTGAATTTCATACACCAACTGTAATGATTTTTCTGAAAAAATATCGCCGTCTTTGGTTTTGTAAATCACATATGCAACTTCATCACTACCGAACAGTGAGCGGAAACGGTTCATCTCAATTTTCGTTGGATCATCATCCTGAAAAAAAGCATCCAGCGTCATATCGATTCTGACAAAAGAACCTCCGGATGCAATCAGCAAAGTGAGGGCAACAAAAAGACTCCAGACCATTTTTCGACGCTGACGTACTCGATCAGGTAGTTTTTCAAACCATTGATTGAGACGGTTTAACAGTTCACTGACCATGAAGCTTTTTAAATTTTGTTTGTGGCTGATTAGTTAAAAATTCGCTCGTCTATACTTGGTGGTTTAATACTTGAGGAACTCTACAAAGGCAATAAATAATATCTTGTTTGGTCTATGCCAACATAAAGTTGCTTACAGTTATTATGTGGCATATTTGTTAACTATTCAATTGTAGATCAGAGTCAGAATATACATTCTTAATCCAGGTAAATTCTGGATTGCAGCAAGATTATAAAAATCAGGGGGACGGAGGCCCCCCTATGAGGTGAGAAAATAGCTATTTATTCTGTACCTGAAGGTTTTCGTAGCATATAATACACAACACTAAAAACGAGGAATACAATCCCTCCTATTGTTGACTCCGAAAAAGTAGCTGGTTCTAATCCATCCGGCCATGTTTGTAACTTTTCTGACAGGACACCGTGAAGTCCGTATAGCAGCCAGGCCAGAGCAAAATAGCTCATGGCTTTCTCAACGTTTTCTTCAGTTACATTCTCCCTGATGTGCCAACCCAGTAGAGCAACTACCCAGGCAGAAACACCGAACAACATAACAATACCCTGAGCAACCGGATTAATAAATTCTTCCGGAGTTCCATAGGTACTTAAAATGTTAGCTGGTGCAAAAACAGCCCAAACACCATAGATTGCTGAAATGACGATGGTGAACATCATCAGGTTCTTTTGAGTATTCATAAGCCTCCTTCATGTTGGAAAAATTACTAATGATGCTGCCGTAAAAAAGTACTTAATTCGTATCATTTCTAGAGAAGTAAGAAATCCTTATAAGCAACCAGCCTAATATCAAAAAGTTTTATCCCTCTGGTCGAAATGGTAAATCATGAATTGCTGTCTTTTTTTGAGGCCATCATTAATGGTTAATAATAAAAACCCGTCAACATAGCTATCGGTTTTTTTCAATTAGAAAGCAGTCGATCATCGGACCGACCGCTGCAATTTATTCAGTGCGATTAAGCACCTGGTGGTCTGTATTCTACAGAGCCGGCTGCTTTGATAGCCTCAAGACCTTCTTCAGGCGTCAGCAGGACTGTAGTATGCATCTTTGAGATAGCTCCTCCTGCTCCTGCAGCAATAAGGGCTGATGCCATACTAGGATTATCAGGTCCTTCAGCAATAAAACAAAGATCATAATCACCAAACGAGTAGTATCCCGAAAGGAACTTTATTCCTTTCTTGGCAAACATCATCCCTACCTGTTCAATTCTGTTCTGAGGATCTTTTATCTGTGCAGCCCACGAACCGGACGTGTAGGATGCCTGAACTAAATAATGTGCCATTATGCCTCCTTTTATTAGTTGAGAGAGAAAAACAAAAGCCACTAAGGTACTTTTCTCACTAACAAGTGTCAGCTTGATGTACCGCTAACAGCTTTCATGGAAGACATCTCTATGCATTTCTGCTTATAGTGATAGTCTCAGGGGTGAATTATAGTCCCTCAACTTAACTTGTCAAGACAATATTTGAAACACAAAATGTAACTTATAATCCATACCGCAATAGATTCTATTTCTATAGCAGTTTTCAGGACACTTATAATTCTAAATAGATAGCAAATAATATTTTTTTGTGAATTTATTATTTTTAGCGAATTTTCGCTTGTTATTTGCATTTCACTAAAATAAAGTGGTATCAAGATTTTATTCCCGGCATAAAGGGAACTATCAATCCGGTTGTAATAGTTCATCCGGAATCAATTAAACTGTTTAATCAGGAGGCCAAATGTCCAAGCAAGAGCAAATAAATAAAATCTCTCAGGAATGGGAAAACAATCCACGCTGGCAAGGTGTTGAACGCCCTTATGCAGCAGAGGAAGTAAAAAAACTGCAGGGTTCGCTGCAGGTAGAACACACACTGGCAAAAGTCGGTGCAGAGCGCTTATGGAAATTAATGCAGGAAAATCCGTATATCAATACGCTGGGTGCTCTGACTGGAAATCAGGCAGTGCAGCAGGTTCAGGCTGGATTGAAAGCCATCTATCTCAGCGGTTGGCAGGTTGCAGGTGACGCAAACACTGCCGGAGAGATGTATCCCGATCAGAGTTTATATCCGGTTGACAGCGTTCCAAATGTTGTCAAGAGAATCAACAATGCACTCACCAGATCTGATCAAATTGACTGCAGTGAAGGCAGAGACGATGTACACTGGTTTGCTCCAATTGTGGCTGATGCTGAAGCCGGATTTGGCGGTGTACTGAATGCCTTTGAGTTAATGAAACATATGATTGAGGCAGGTGCTTCAGGTGTTCATTTTGAAGATCAACTTGCTTCAGAAAAAAAATGTGGTCATATGGGCGGGAAAGTACTTGTACCAACCTCTGAATTTGTTCGCAAATTAACTGCTGCAAGACTGGCTTCAGATGTGATGGGTGTTCCTACTGTGCTGATGGCCAGAACTGATGCTAATAGTGCCAAGTTATTGACGAGTGATGTTGATCAGCGGGATCATGAGTTCATTGCTTCTAAAGAACGGACAGCAGAAGGATTCTTCCGAATTAAAGGTGGTCTTGACTGCGCAATTGCACGCGGGCTTGCTTACGCACCGTATGCAGATCTTTTGTGGTGTGAAACATCAAAGCCGGACTTGGGTGAGGCCCGTGAATTTGCAGAAGCCATCCATGAAAAGTACCCCGATCAAATGTTGTCTTACAACTGTTCTCCTTCTTTCAACTGGAGTATGCATCTTGATGACCTGACGATTGAGAAATTTCAGGAAAAGCTTGGTGAAATGGGGTATAAATTTCAGTTTGTAACGCTGGCAGGATTTCATGCACTTAACACCAGTATGTTTGAGCTGGCCAAAGGTTACAGTACACGTGGAATGGGAGCATACTCAGAACTGCAGAAACGTGAATTCAGATTGAATGAAACACAAGGTTTCAAGGCAGTCAAGCATCAGAGTTTTGTTGGTACAAGCTATTTTGATGCCGTGCAGAACACAGTAGCCGGAGGAGAATCTTCAACTGCTGCACTAAAGGAGTCAACCGAAGCAGAACAGTTCAACCAGCGCGCTGCCTGATCAACTTCGAACTGATCGCCGGTTGTGAAATTATATAACCGGCGACTCAAAGTTCAAAAATACTTTTAATAATAAGAATCTAGCCTGTGGTTTTTCTACGCTGACGAGTTCTACGCCGGTAAACAATTACACCAATGATGCCGACAATTAAAGGCACGAGCAGCATATTCAACAGCAGCAATCCCTGACCCAGCAACTCGATATCCTGCCGTAAGATTTTACGGACTTCACGTAAATTACGTCGCGCCTGCCGCTCCTCTTCCCTGAATTTTTTAATTTCAAGCTGAACCTCAGGTGGCAAAATCACTTCTGTCTGTCCTTCATTTCCTGCAGATTCGAGCAGACTGTTCAAACGTTGCTGAACCTCCTCCAGTTGAGCCAGCAGTAATTTTTCCTCTGCTTGATGCCGCAACTGTGCCTGTTGCTGCAGGGCCAGTAACCGGGTAAACGGTCTGGAAAATCGCCCTCTTGAACGAATACTCATTAAGGCTTCGTTCCCCGAAAGATGTTCGGCTGCATTTAGCAGCAGATTCAGATTATCATTAGTAGGCTGGATGATGGACTGACCCAGGAAATTCATTTTCTGTACAGAAAATTGATCTGAAATAAAGTCAACATCACTGAATATTAAAATTGAATTGCGCTCAACTGCCTGATCCAGATGTGAATGTTTGAGTGGAGTTTCTTCTTTACTTTCCTCTGCAGTCTGCGGTGACTGTGATTCTTTTTGCTCTTTGACAGGTTGACCGTCCGGAAAAGCTGTTGAAAAATTGCCGGATGTGATCGCCATTACTGCTTTGGAATCAGCATCAACCTGCATTTCTCTTGAAAGTTGATCCGGAGAGCTAAAACGTAATTTGAATGCCTCGATCAAACCGCTTTGAGCTGATAGTGACAACAGCGGAGTAAATTCTGTCTGACTCTCGTCAGCTTTTTTTAATGCACCGGCCTCTACAAAAAGCAGATTTTCCAGTTGTGCAGTAATCGGGTGTTCCTGATCAAGAGAATCTGAACGAAAAGTCATCCACATAGGAAAGCTCATCACACCCTGTCCGGTATTGACTTGAGTTGCATTCAGTTGATCTCCCACAACTTTGCTCACATCATAATCCACACCCCATTGTTTGAGTAGTTCCGGAAGGTCACTGGACAGTTGCGGTTGTTGACCAAACTGATTTTCCGGTGAGGTCATATCGATGCGTGCATTTGGGTCAAGCAGTACTACAAGTCGGCCGCCACGTAAAACATATTGATCGATTGCATATTGCAGGCGAGGGCTAAAACCGCGTGGATGCAGCACAAGCAACAAACTGATGTCATCCGGAATCTCTTCAGTTGTCAAAGCCAGATTTTCCACTGCAACCGATTTTTCCAGTTCACTGAGAAAAACCCATTTTTCTGCCGGAGGTTGACCCGGAATCATTGATCTTCCTCCTTGAAGATTCAGGACACTCAACAAACCAATTTTGGAAGTTGAAGTTGAACTGACTTTCTGAATGGCCTGAGAAATATCATATTCCAAAAACTTTTCTCTGCGTTGATCAAAATACGGCAGTGTCATTTCCTGATCCAGCATGGAAACAATTGCACCAAAATACACTGTGTTTCCGGAGGGAAGTCTGATTTGCTTGATGCCGTACTTTTGCGCCCATTCTTCTTCTTCAGTATCCGGTTTTGGATCTGATATTTCCAGAATCAGTTTTCCATTCGAGAGAGTCTGATATTCTTCAAGCAGTTCCTGTACACGTTGGGCATATGTTTTGAAGTTTGGAGGCAGTTCAGAGTTATTCCTTGAATAGTAGAAATTGATTCTGACCGGATCCTGTAAACCGGCTATAATATTACGGGAACCAGTTGATATTGTATAAAGACGTTCCTCAGTCAAATCAAAACGTAGAGGAAGAAAAAAGGCCATTAGATTTACAACTACCAGACAAATCAGCAACATGGCAACACTACCCCAGGTACTGGATAAAGAAACTTCTTTCATTATGTTTTTAAGCTAATAATTCTATTATTAAATAATAATTTCACCACAATCATGATGCTTTGTGCGAATCCAGCACTACCACATTTAACATCAGCACAACGACTATAATCGAAGCAAAATAAATTATATCTCGCAGGTCAACCACACCCCTGCGGATTGCATCAAAGTGGGTTGTAAAACTGAACTGACTGATCAAATCTCCGATCCAGACAGGAAAAACTGCATTTAAAGTATCGTTCAAAACTCCCCAGCCCAACAAAACCATGATTAAACAAATATTAACACTCAGGATAAAACTGATGACCTGATTTTTTGTCAGTGCAGATGTACAACTGGCAATTGCGAGGTATGAACCTGCCATCAGAAAGCTGCCTAAATAGCCTGTGATGATTGGACCATTGTCCGGACTACCCAAAAAATGAACTGTCCAAATCATGGGAAAAGTCAGCAGCAGCGCAATGCCGATGAAAAACCAGGCAGCAAAAAATTTGGCAAAAACAGTTGTAGTCAGTCTAACTGGAAATGTGAGCAGTAACTCGGCAGTACCGGAACGGCGCTCTTCTGACCAGAGACGCATCCCAACCGCAGGTATCAGAAACAAATATAACCAGGGATGAAAGAGGAAGAAGATTTCCAGGCTTGCCTGCTGAGAATTATAAAAATTGCCCAGAAAAAATGTGCAGCCTGCATTTGCTGCTAAAAATATAATAATAAAAACATATGCTACCGGTGAGCGAAAGTAGGCCAGCAGTTCACGTTTAAAAATTGGATTAAATCCGTTCATAATAATTTTATTTGGTTTTAGTATCTAGCATAAAAAAAGTACCTGCTTTCATTTTGCAGTTTTCAGCCTGTAACAGTTAGTTCACGAAACACTTCATCCAACCGACCTTTATTCACAACAAACTGCTCCAGCGGAATTTTTTTTGTACATAAATACTGTTCGAGTTGACGTGTGATGGATTCTTTATTTTTAGGATACAGACGCATGCTAACCAGACCCTGCTGTTGTTCTGGAAGATGCTCGACAGAGTAAACAAAGTCGAGTTCATTAAAATCATTCATTAAAGGCACGTGATTATCTGCATTCACACTCACTGTAACAGAGTTGCGATACAGAGACCGTGAGCGTAACTCATCCGGTGTTCCATAGCCCACAACCTTACCTGCTGAAATGATCATGGCCCGAGTACAGACTGCATCAACTTCTTCTAAAATATGTGTAGAAATTAAAATCGTACGGTCTTCACTCATGTTCTTGATCAATGAACGAACCTCATGTTTTTGATTTGGATCAAGTCCATCTGTTGGTTCATCGAGGATCAGTACCGGTGGATCGTGAATCAAGGCCTGTGCCAGACTGGTACGTTGCCGAAAACCTTTGGAGAGAGTCTCAATCATTTGATTTTCAACTTCTCTCAGTGCAGTCATCTCAAGTACAATACTTACCCGCCGGTTTAACTCTCGTCCACTGAAACCACGGATTTCGCCTACAAAACGCAGAAACTCTCCAACCAGCATTTCGTCATATGAAGGAGCACTCTCGGGCAAATAACCGATTTGGGCGCGTACCTGCAACGCATCATCTAAAATGCTGAATCCACATATTTCTGCAGATCCGGAACTTGGAGGAATAAAACAGGTCAGCATCTTCATGGTAGTAGATTTTCCTGCTCCGTTTGGCCCCAGAAATCCCAGTACTTCTCCACGCTGGACTTCAAATGAAACTTGATCGACTGCCGGAATGTTGTTAAAATTTTTGCTCAGAGAATGAACACGAATCATAAAAAACCTGTATTATTTATAAACAAACTGTTTTCAAGAAAATAGAAGATTTTAGCTCTTGCGGAAAAAGGTATCAAGACAAAATACAATAACCACTTTATCTTCAATCCTCTAAAACTGATGAGAAACGAATAATTATGAGTCTGAACAAAGAACAATCAACAGTTAATGAAGCTCACACATCTTTAGCAACACCTTTGCAAAATCCTGAACTGGAAGGCGCTTCTTTCTACTGGGAGGGTGGAAAAATCGGGATTCTGCTAATCCACGGTTTTACTGCAACTACTGCAGAAGTTCGACCCCTGGCAAAACGGTTCAATGAGGCCGGTTACACAGTTTCTGCTGTTCTGCTGCCGGGACATGGAACTACACCGGAAAATCTAAACAAAACTTCATACACAGACTGGGTGACTGCCAGCGAAAGAGCCTATTTTGAATTGAAGAAAAAATGTACCCATATTTTTGTCGGCGGAGAATCTGCAGGTGCTGTGCTTGCACTCCATTTAGCCAGCGAGCATCCTGAAATAAAGGGACTGCTGCTTTATGCGCCGGCCATGCGGCTGGCTTCTTCTTTACTGCGTAAATTTGTAATGGTCTTAGCCTCACCTTTTGTTTTTGCTATCCAAAAGGAGAGTGGAAAGACTAAGGATGAAATGGAGTGGCAGGGTTACAAGGTCAACCCTTTAAAAGCAGGTGTACAGTTGCTAAGACTACAGTGGGAAACAAAGCCGCGTCTGAGCAGAATTTATCAGCCGGTTTTGATCATCCAGGCAAATTTAGATCAAACTGTTGATTTAAAAAGTGGTGAGATCATTTTACAGCGGATACAGTCTGCAGTTCGTGAATCTCATTGGATGGAACAATCTGGGCACGTAGTTATACTCGATCAGGAATTTGAAGAGGTAGCTGATATTTCATTGAAATTTATTCGGAAATTGAAGCTTACATAAAAATACCTGAAATCCTTATAGTTATTTCTGCTGCGTCTATAATCATCTCGAACCAAGGGAGAGATCTGTTTGAATTATTGGTGCGTCGTATATGGAAGGTTTCCAGTTTCGTAAGCAGTGAGACGGATTTTGGTCTTAATCAGGATTCAACAAATTTATATTTATAAATTAAAAACCGTTTTCTGACTTTACTCTTGCCTTGAGAAATGTTTTTTGAGGACGGACTTTAATGTGCTAGACTGTGCATTGAAGAAAAATAGTGTTGTTTAAACGGTATTCGTCATCTTAACAATCCAACCAGCTAACTCGTGAGTCGCTAGTTAGCATAAGATTCTGAATTTATAAACTATAATTTATAACCTTGATCTAAGTGAAAGATCTAAAAAAGTGTTGATATATTACACGATCCCACACAAGAGTGCGGGATGACATAACAATACTCGCAACTGTCGAATAAAATAATATGGAACCAAATACTTATAATAATTTCGTAGAAATCGCCCAACAAAGGGCAGTTGAACATCCAGACAGAGACTGCGTTATTTTCCTCGAAGATGGTGAAAATCCGGCCTTCGAAAGCCGCTATTCCGGTACAATGAACTATCTGCAAAATGATCAATCTGCCCGTCAAGTTGCTGCAGCCCTGCAAAAACGTGGAATTTCCAAAGGCGAACGAGTACTGATCATTCTTCCCAATAGCTTGGAATTCGTCAATATTTTTTACGGTTGTCTGTACGCAGGAATCCTTGCAGTTCCATTATCAGAACCAGCAGGACCGAAAAACATGGCGGCCTATCTGGAAACTTTTTTGCCAACTTTGAAAGTCAGCAAACCCAGTTTATTAATTGCCACACCAACTCTGGTGGATTTTTTACGGAACCAGTTGCCTCCAGAACTGCAAAAAGTTTTTGACGGACTTAAGATCGCAACTGATAAAGAAATCTTAACAGATACGTCCGGAGAATATTTGGCTCCTGAAATAAATGCGGATGATACTGCATACCTCCAATTCACTTCCGGCAGTACAGGAACACCGAAAGGCATCATGATTGGACACAGTAATTTGCTTGCAAATTTGGAGGAGGCCCGAAAATTTATGCAGCTTAAAGAAGAAAATGGAACAATGATCTGGCTGCCGCTTTTTCATGATTTTGGTTTAGCTGCAGGACTGATGGGTTCACTATATTCAGGAGGTTACTCAGTTCTGATGACACCGGCACATTTCATCCGCAAGCCTCTGCGCTGGCTCTCCGCAATGTCAAAACACAAATGCGCTCACAGTTATGTACCACCGTTCGCACTCGATTTATGCCTGAAAAAAATCTCGGATGAAGACCTGAATCAACTCGATTTATCCTGCATGGTTTCTGTAACAGACGGTTCTGAACCGGTTCATTATTTACCAACTAAAAAGTTTAATGATCGTTTTTCCGCATGTGGATTAAAAGCAGATGTTATCCGTCCAGGCTTTGGAATGGCGGAAATAGTGATCATGTTTTCAGGTAGCAAAACAGGACTCCATGGACTTTGCGTGAATCGCCATGTGCTGGAAACAGAGGGTAAAATCAAAGTGCTGGATGACTCTGCTCCGGAAGCAGATAAAAAAATGCTGGTCAATTTGGGTTCAGCAATGGACGGTCATGAAATTGTGATTAAAGGTGCTGAAAACCAGGCGCTTCCGGAAGGTGAAGTTGGCGAACTGATGGTCAGTGGTCCCTCGGTTGCCCAGGGCTATTACGAAAATGAACAGGCTACCGAAGAGATTTTCCAGCAAAATATACAGGGTAAAGAACAACATTTTCTGGCCACCGGTGACACAGCATTACTCTGGAAAGGAGAGCTTTATTTTGCAGGCAGAATCAAAGATATTATCATCATCCGTGGACGAAACTATTATCCACAGGACATTGAACAGTTACTCACCGGTGTGGAAGAATTAAGGCCGGGTTGCTTGATGGCTTATGCTTCCGGAGCAGAAAACGAGTCGGAACATCTGGCGGTTGCAGTTGAAGTCCGAGCAGATTTACTCAAAGACCAGGATCTTTTCCGCAAATATGTTTTGGCAAACATTGATCAGCAAATTATTGAAATCGTTGGCAAACATTTTCAAATCACGCCAACTGAACGTCTCTACCTTGAACCGGGTACTGTTGCCAAAACATCCAGCGGAAAAATAAAACATCAGCGTAACCGTCAAACTTTTGCAGAGAAGAGTTTTAGCGGACTTTTAGAGCGGATCTACAGTTCACAGGATGAGGATGATTCAGCAATTGCAGAAACAACTCCTTCACTTAAAAATGAAATTGTTGCACTTTTCAAAAAAGTTGTTTCGCTGGAACCGGATTTGGATCAACCAATTTTGGATTGTGGTGCAGATTCAGTAGTGATTGTTGAGCTTATTGACAAGCTTGAGTCTAAATTCGCGCGGAGTCTTGAAATTGAAGATGGGACAAGTCTGAGGGATATTATCAAGCAGCTTGAGTTGAGTTAGAAATTATTGGTATTTTTTAGTGCGGTTTGTCAGCTCAATCGAAGAGAGATTTCCCTCTGTGCAGTTTGTCAGCTCGAGCGAAAAAAGAGGTCTTGCTTGCACTCAAAGCTAAAACTCAAATGACTTGTCGTGACTCAGGCTTGGAATTCGAGACCGTGCAGAATCAACTTCGTCCAGCTTTATATTTACATTGATAAAACCCGATTCTGCTTCTCCGTCAGCAAGAATTTCACCCCAGGGATTTATGATCAATGAATGACCATAGCTTTCTCCACCGCCTTCAACCTTGCCGACAGCACATGGCGCAACCACAAAAGCACTGTTTTCTATGGCACGTGCCCTGTTAAGTACATGCCAATGTGCCTCACCTGTTTTTTTAGTGAATGCTGCAGGTACAAACAATATCTCTGCACCTGCTTGTGATAAAACCCGATAAAGATGAGGGAAACGTAAATCATAACAGATTGTCTGTCCAAAACATCCTAAAGGTGTTTGGCAAATTACGGCTGTCTGCCCGCCATGAACGGTTGTGCTTTCACGGTACGATTCCTGTTCCGAGAGTTTGATGTCAAATAGATGAATTTTGTCGTAGCGGCTGATGATGTTGCCAAAATCATCAATAATATAACTGCGGTTCAAAGTCTTTTCTCTGGGACCTTTGACAGCAATTGAACCAATAAGCAAATATTTTTTCCGGTTTTTTGCAAAATCCCTGAGGCCGTTTAAAACAGGGTGAGATTCCTCAACTTCAAATGGTGGAGCAAATGCAGAACCTTCTGTTTTTAAGCCACCGCAATATTCCGGTAGCGTCAGAAAATCCGCTCCTGCTGCTGTCGCCTCTTCTGCTAGCGCTATTGCTTCATCAAGAGCAGTTTTAAAATCTGCTCTTGGTCGTGTTTGAAGACAAGCAATATTGATCTCTCTTTTCGCTCTAATCATGCTGAATTGCTGTCAGTAAGTTACGAAAATCCTCCGGAAACACTGCTTTGAATTCCAGCCACTCTCCGGAAACAGGATGCTCAAAACCGAGTATTTCCGCATGCAGAGCCTGGCGTTTAAAATTTTTGAGATTCAAACTCAATTCTGCTGAAAGATGTGAAAGCCTTTTTAGGGGAGATTTTCCATATTGCGGATCTCCAATCAGCGGATGTCCAATCGAAGTCAGGTGCACTCGGATTTGATGTGTTCGTCCTGTCTCCAAACGGCAAGCCAGCAATGCCGCAAATTCAAAACCCTGTAAAAGACGCCAGTGTGTTACTGCAGATTTGCCCATTTTCTTTTCATTTTCGTCTTCATTTTCTGCTGAATCATCATTTTCTATGATTGAGATATCCTTCCGCCGTACCGGATGTCGCCTGAGGGCTGCATCTATAACTCCGTGTTTTGTTTTCGGAACACCCCAAACCAGGGCTTGATACTGCCGTTTAACTGAATGCGACTTAAATTGTGCGGACAAATGCTGGTGCGCCTCATCAGTTTTTGCCACAAGCAAAACTCCGGAAGTGTCCTTGTCAATCCGGTGAACTATTCCCGGACGCAGCACGCCGCCGATTCCGGATAGATCCTGACAATGATCCAGTAAATAATTTACTAAAGTTCCGGAAGCATGTCCGGCAGAAGGATGCACAACAACACCTGCGGCTTTGTTGATCACGATTAAGTGTGAGTCTTCAAATAAAACATCGAGATTACCCTTTTCCGGTAGAACTTCAGTTGATTCCGGCGGTGGAATTGTAACTAATATCTCCTGTCCTTCACGAACTTTCCGCGATGGTGCCAGTTCGGACTTTCCGTTAACTAAAACATTTCCGGATTTCAACAGCCGCTGGGCCTGTGTCCGGGAAATAATCTCATCCAAGGATGTCAGCAACTGATCCAGGCGTATTCCTGATTCAGTTTCTTTTACACAATGCTGCAAGTTCATTTTTGTTGTTCGGTTTTTTTATTAACATACATCGTTCCCATGCTCTGCGTTTTTACACGCTTCATCGTTCCCATGCTCTGCGTTTTTACACGCTTCATCGTTCCCATGCTCTGCGTTTTTACACGCTTCATCGTTCCCATGCTCTGCGTTTTTACACGCTTCATCGTTCCCATGCTCTGCGTTTTTACACGCTTCATCGTTCCCATGCTCTGCGTTTTTACACGCTTCATCGTTCCCATGCTCTGCGTGGGAACGCCTAACTGACGCTCTGCGTCCTCACTCTCCAAATCGTTCCCATGCTCTGCGTGGGAACGCCTAACTGACGCTCTGCGTCCTCACTCTCCAAATCGTTCCCATGCTCTGCGTGGGAACGCCTAACTGACGCTCTGCATCCTCACTCTCCAAATCGTCCCCATGCTCTGCGTGGGAACGCCTACTTGACGCTCTGCGTCCTGTCTTCTAAACCATTTAAACTCAACAATCCCTCAAGCCCTAAATAATTTCTTGCACTCGAATACCGCCAATGGTCAGGCTGATCAACATATCCCCTCTTAACAGGATTATTGTGTATATATTCCAACTTTGCCTGAAACATCTTGTCACTCAATATCATTTCCGGATGTGAACCTTCTTGCCAGACCTGATAATTTCTATTTTTCTTGTGTTCACTTTTATAATAGTTCAACTGTTTAAGCAGAGATACATGTTTCTTCTCCTCCAAATAATCCACAATTTGACGGGCAGTAAATGATTTAAAATTACCAATTTCTTTGGAGAGTTCTGCAGAAGAAGCGAGTAAGTGAAGATGGTTTTCCATGATTACATAAGCAAACAGTTTTAACCGTTGCTGATTTTGGAGAAACATTAATGAATCCAATAACAGTTTTGCAATGTTGGGATCACTGAACAGTGGTATCCAGTTCACAACAGTACAGGTTAAAAAATGAGGCGATTCATTGATAACAGTAAAGCGGCTGCGGCCCATTTTATATCCCGGCTTGCTTTTGTGACGCAGAGCGTCTTAGTTGCAGTCCCACGCAGAGCATGGGAACGATTTAAAGGTCAGTCCACCACCATTATCGAATCTCCCACTCTAATTGTACCATTTGTCAAAATATCGGCCCTCAAACCTCCTCGGTCGACTAAGGGTCCTAATACTTTCTTTCCTGTGAGTTTTTCCAATAGTTTGCACGGATGACACAAGCGGATGCCTTCACAGATCACTTCTCCTATTCGGAAGCGTTTCCCAACAAGCTTGTTAAGCAGTATTCCTTGAGTAACAATGTTTCTGCGGGCTTCAGCACCTGAAAGCATGATACCATGCTCCGATTCAAGTTGTTCCAGCACCTCAAGTTCAATCAGAGTCAGTTCCCTTCCCGGCCCTTTAGGCTCAACATCCGAATAGGTTCCGGTCTTGTGATAATACCTGTCACCGGTCAGTCCCCGATGTTTGACCGTTTCTGCAGAATCCACAGGCACAGGCAACTTATTTGCTTCCTTTGAAATGAATATATTGATGATTTCGCCCATTTTGCTTTCTTCAAAAAGATTAGAGCCTTAAAGTTTGGATAATTTGGATATTCCTTAAATCGAGGAGCTAACTTGTCAGCAACTTACTTTCTGCGAGTTTAGTCAGGGCACGCTCGATATTTTCCATGGATTGTGCGTAACTTATCCGGATATAACCTTCTGCTGCCGAGCCAAAATCTCTTCCCGGAGCAATCGCAACACCCGTTTTTTCAAGCACTTCATGACAAAGATCCAATGAAGATTTTCCAGAATCACGATACTTGTAAAGCACATAAAATGCACCTGTCGGCGTATACCCAAGTTCCATTCCCAGTTCGCTCATGCGTTCCAGAACAAAGAGCCTTCTGCGGTTAAATTCTGCTTTCATTTGCTCACAGTAGGCAGTACTCTTTTGCAAAACTGCTGCTCCTGCTTCCTGTACAAATTCGGTAGCAGAAATCATCAGATTTTGGTGCAGACGATCAGCAGCAGGCATCCATTCTTCAGGAGTAATCATGTAACCCAGACGCCAGCCGGTCATTGCAAATGATTTTGAAAAACCATTGATAGCCACTGTTTGTGGCGAATAACTCAAAAAGCTGTGCGGTTGATCCTCAAAGCTCAAATCGGCATAAATTTCATCTGATATTACAGGAATATCCAACTCCGCCAGTGACTGCATAACTTCCTCACTAAAGACGACTCCGGTCGGATTCATTGGTGAGTTGATCAGAATTGCTTTGGTCTTTTTTGTAACCTGTTTTTTTAATTCTGAGACATTCAACTGAAAACCATCCTCATGATGCAACTTGACAAAAACCGGTTTTGCTCCAGCCAATCGTATTGCATTTGCGTAGCAGGCATATGCAGGATCGGTTAGGATTACCTCACTACCTGGAGGTGCCAACAGACAAACAGATAAATACAGTAAAAGAGACGATCCATTTGAAACCAGAACTTGCTCCGGAAGAATATCGACACCATAATCTCGCAAGTATTTCTTGGCAATTTCATTCCGCAGCCCCTCCAATCCCTGTGAAAATGTGTAGCCGGCATCATTAATTTCCATACTTTTTCTGATTGATTCTGCTGCTGACTCAGGTGCTGAAAAATCCGGTTCGCCAAATTCCAGATGGATAACTTCACGCCCCTGTGCTTCAAGTTGCTGAGCTCTGGAAAATATTTCCATTGCCAGAAAGGAATCGATTGAATCGAGATGTGAAGTTTGTGAGTTGCTGATCATGTTTTTATTATTTGAAAGATTAAAGAAAATCCAGTTGCAAATCGTAAAAAACTATCCAAAAGGTGTTTAACAACAGAGTCACAGAGTGCACAGAGACTCTGTTGTTATTATTTATGCTTTGAGAACTCTGTGGCTCTGTGGTTAATTTTTAAATATTCTGTACTTTTTACGACTAAATAAATATTTGTTTGTTTTCAGAGATCACTAATTTCATAAATTAACAAGAGTAGTTCCGTTTTTTCTCACCTAGTTTAAAGCGTTTTGCGCCATCAAGATATTTCAAACCTTCTTCATAACTATGCGGTAGAATTAGCGGAACTTTTTGTGGTATTCCGGAATCATCAAGAGTATTAAAAGTAAAATAACATATATTGGTGACTTGTGTCTCACCGGTTTTTGGCCAAATAACCTCTGTCACAACTTCGACCATCAGTGATTTATCAACAGTGTAAATTACTGTTCCTGTAAAGGAAATTATTGAACCTATTTCAACCGGTTTGTAGAAATACATGTGATCCATGCTGACAAACTGAGGTTTTTTTCTACAGAAAAGATAGGTGATATTCCAGGCCAGTTCAAAAGCTTCACGCATCAGGTAACCGCCAAAAATGTTGTTATGTACATTGCGGGACTGCGGATGCATCAGCAAGGTTGATTGCCGTACCGATTTCTGCATGGCCGTACCAACTATTTCGTTATTCTTGATACGCAAAAACAGATCATGCAGAACTCTGCTTTCCTCTGCAGTTGGTGTATTGTGAAGATAGCTCGTCTGCACAATTGCCCTTCGCTGAAGCTGACGCTGCTCTCCCTCTTGAAAACGCCGCTTTTCCTCACTGCTGGACGGCTCAAGTTTATTCACCTGTTCTGCTTTTCCTGCACGCCTGGCAACCATAATAAAATATGCACGGGCTACCCTTTGCCAGCTTTTGCCTTTCCGTGCGGAAATCCTTACTCCTACCTCCAAAGAACTGCGTCCCACCCAGTTTATACTGGAAAGCAACTGCAGATCACGGTCAGAACGAAGCTCACCCAACAAATCTATTCGATCACAGGCCGCAGTAACAATAGTCAATCCGCGTTCCCAGCCTTCTGTGTGTTTGTAGGCAACCTGCCCTGCAATCAAATCCAAATCTTCGAGCAGTTTTCCGAGACGCAGTCCGCCAAAGAAATTAATATAACGCTCACGAAGCTCCAAATCCGTGCTGAAAGGTAAAAGCTTTTCATATGCAGAATCAGCTGTATTACAAGCTTGCAGAGGCTTCTTTACTGCTTCTGAAAAATTAGTACTGGGCGGAACTTGAGCTTCAACTGGAATTTCAGACATAACTTATTTTCCGGAAATAATGTTTATTCTTTCAATATATTATCTGCTGGAAGATCCTTTGCGCAACGGAAACCAATTTGGAATGAGCGCGTCCATTCTACAAAAGCATAGCGTTTTGCTGAACGCATTCCTTCTGGCATTCCCGCCTTGTGCATGCCGCCCCAGGCCCCCCCCCTGACAACACGAAGAGGATATTCTTCATCCGGAGCTTTTGCTAAACCTTGAGGTTCATCTTGTTTTCGGACTGAAGCAAAATAATTCGGTCTGTAATAGTTCTGAACCCATTCCATCACATTACCGTAAAGATCATAAAGTCCCCATTGATTAGGCTTTTTGGTAGCTACTTTTTTAGCCCCCCAAAGGCCAAGATCCTCAGTATTCTTTTTTAGCCAGGCATAGTTCTCGAGCTGAGAAATATTATCACCAAAACTATACTCATCTTCACTTCCTGCACGGGCAGCGTATTCCCACTCTTCTTCAGTGGGAAGGCGTTTGTTTTGGGTTTTGCAAAAAATATCTGCATTTTTCCAGTCAACATAAACTGTCGGCTGCAGAGGATCACTGGTATCAAATCCTCCCTGACCTCTTTCACATTTGCTGCAGCTGCTGTAATCAGCATTTGTCAATTCATGTTGGTCCAGATAAAATCCTTTGATGAAAACCAAATGATCCGGCAACTCATCTTCATTTCCAAGATAACTTCCCATGAGAAATTCTCCCTCTGGAAGCATTACCATTCCTTCCGGAGTTGGTTTATCTTCTGTTGCAGGTATTGTTGACTCAAGAGGAGAAAATTCTGATTTGTCTGCATCCGCACCCACTTCCTCAGAACCGGAGTCCTGTAAAACCGGTTCTGAAACAGGAGTTGTAACAGGAGCTATAACAGAAAGAACATCTTGTGCTAAACGTGCAGTACTGTCCTGATTAATTCTTAATCTTACTATTTCTTCCAGACTTTGTTTTTCCAGTTCACTTTCATCCGGAATACTTTCAGCAAGTTCATTTTCAACTGCTGTTTTACTGCCAATATTTGTTTCCCAGAGTAATTCAGCACTTGTAAGATCAAAGAGTTTTAACTGCACAGAGAGAAGCCCCTTAATGTTTTGATGTGTTCCTGTCAGCAGCCAGTTTGCTTCAGTTAGTTTTGCAATATCTTCCGTAAGCGGCTCATGTTTTATTTCCGGGAAAGTGCTTTTCCATTCCAAGCGCAAATAAACTATTTCATAATAAGGGACTACCTGCTTCGGCAACTTTTGATAGAGAGAAGCTGTGATTTTTTCTTCCAGTAACTCTGTTTGTGTGTCACGTTCCTGAGTTTCGTAATTAAAGAGATCGATTACAGTTAAAGTCACTTTCTTCTGATTTTTCAGTACCAGTGCTGCCACACTCCCTAAAGCAAGTTCAAGCTTTGAGTCAAAAGTTTCTGCCGTTTCAACAGTTGGTGTAACTGCATTAACTGCTGGCACTTCACCTAATATGAGGCTGAAAATCGAAATGATAAAGAAAGATAATACTGCTCTCGTCAAGAACAGCATCAACACAGTTTGCTTGTTGCAAGTCACATTATTTTGCTGAAACATCTGCGGTAGTTTTGTTAATTTCAGTTGTAGTCCACTTCATAATTCCAGTGCACTCCGTAGTAGCCGTAAACATTTTTGCTTGCCAAACAAATCAACTATCAGCTTCAAATCCGGCCCCTGAACTTCAAGAGTGATTGCATAACGCAGAGGCATCCAGAGATTCTTTCCCTTAATATTTGTTGTCAGCTGAACATTTTTTACCAGACCGGACAGATTATCCTCACCCAATTTTTCAACTGATTCCAACTCTTTGATAAAAGCAGAAAGTACCTGCTTTGAAGTTTCCTCCTGTAGAAGTTTAAAAACTTCCGGATCGGTTGCCTGAGGACTCTCATCAAAAAATATTGAGAGACGCTGACCAATTTCTCTCAGAGTCAACAGACGCGGCTGCAGAATACCAAAGGCTTTTTTGAGGAGAACTGTGTCCTCACCTGCATAAGGGGTTTTATCTAGAAACGGAAGCAGACGCTGCTGCAGATCATTCAGTTCCAATTGCTGGATATATTGCTGGTTCATCCAGTTAAATTTATCACGATCAAAAACTGCTCCCGATTTATTGACTCGCTCAAAACTAAATTCCTTGACCAGTTCAGTCAGACTGAACAACTCCTGATCATCTGCAGGAGACCATCCGAGTAATGCAATAAAATTTAAGAGGGCTTCCGGTAGAAAACCTTGATCCAGAAAGTCTTCAACTGCAACATCCCCCTGCCGCTTACTAAGTTTAGAGCGGTCAGGATTGAGAATCAACGGCAAATGAGCAAATTCCGGCGGAGTCCAGCCAAAATAACGATAGAGCAGCAAATGTTTTGGAAATGACGGCAACCATTCTTCTCCGCGTACCACATGTGTGATCTGCATCAAGTGATCATCTACAACAACAGCCAAGTGGTAAGTTGGAAAACCATCACTCTTGAGCAGTACCTGATCTTCAGTTTGGCTGGTATCAATTGAGACATTGCCGCGGATTAAATCCTGCAGCACAATAGTTTCCGGAACTTCAGGAATTTTCATCCGTACAACATGCTGCTCTCCTGAGTCTACACGCCGAGAAGATTCTTCCTGCTGCAGCATCCTGCATAATCCGTCATAACGCGGAGTGTCACCCTTTGCACGTTGATCGTCTTTAAGTTTTTCCAGGCGTTCTGCAGAACAAAAGCAGGGATATGCATTCCCATCATCAAGCAGTTTGCGGACATGTTCCTGATATATGTCCAGACGTTCTGATTGCCGGTATGGACCAAAATCACCACCAAATCCTGGTCCCTCATCAAGATCAATTCCGGCCCACTCCAGCATTCTGATCAGATCATTTTCTGCACCCTCAACTTTACGTTTCTGATCCGTGTCTTCTAAACGGAAGATGAATTTACCTGCATGTTGCCTGACATAAAGCCAACTGAAGAGTGCTGTTCGTAAACCACCTACATGCAAAAAACCGGTGGGACTTGGAGCAAAACGAAGACGAACCATATATTATTGACAAAATGGGAAATAAAAATTGTGAAGCAAAAGGAAATACAAATTAATTTTTTTCAAAACGACGCATACGAATATTCAACAAAAGACCAATTCCAAACATCATCGAGAGCATCGAAGAACCACCATAACTGAAAAATGGTAAAGGTACACCCACAACCGGCATCAAACCGGTAGTCATACCAATATTTATCAAAACATGTGAAATTATGATTGAGACAATACCAATAATCTGAATTGCACTCACACGGTTTTTTGCTTTCAGAACTTCAGCTAATGACCATAATGCAAGCATCAAGAATAAGACTAGGACCAGCATTGCTCCCACAAATCCCCATTCTTCTGAAAAAACTGAAAAAATGAAATCCGTATGATGTGCAGGTAAGAAATTAAGCTGCCCCTGTGTGCCTTCACCAAAACCTTTGCCGAATAATCCTCCACTTCCAATAGCAATTTTGGATTGAATTATGTGATAACCTGAACCTAAAGGATCACGTTCAGGATCAAGAAATGTCAGGATACGCCCCTTTTGATATGATTTTAGTCCGAACAGCCAAACTATTGGTAATGAAGCCAGTGAGAATACTCCCAAAACAAAAATAGTTTTGAAACGAATTCCCATCAAAAAAATTATTGGTGCAAAAACAATCACCAATAACATGGCAGTACCCAAATCTGGTTGTTTAATGATCAATGCCACCGGAACTACCATTAAAGCCAGCGGCCAGACCATCCACAACCAATCCCCTTTAGGTTTCTCAAAGTCTCTGAAATGATGAGACAAAGCCAAAATTAGTGTAAACTTACTGAATTCAGAAGGCTGAAAAAAGAATGGGCCGACTTTCAACCAGCGCTGCACTGGAGCTCCAGGTCCTCCAGTTCCATAAAACAACACCAAAACCAGCAAACCAATTACAACAAGGTGCAGCACAAAACCCAAGCGTGCCCAATTCCGATAATGAATCAACTGGGTCATGATAATAACACCTATACCTGCAACAATACGATAAACCTGCTGCATCAAATAATCTTCCTGGCCTGGTGTTCCTACAGTTGCAGAAGAAAGTGCTACTAAGCCTACACCGGAAATCAGCAAAACTAAAAAACACAAAGTCCAATCGATGTTGGCAAGTAGACGTTGATCAAACATATGATTTCACTTTAATAATTTTATGAATTTTCATCAGTAATTTCTTTCGTAACAACTCAAAATTAATCTGCAAATTACAGAGAGAATTTCATTCCCAGTTCTTATGTTTTAAATGCAATTTTACTTTTGATCTCTGTTAGCTTTTTCATGCAGTATCACTCCCACCCAAAAGTACCCGGAGGCTTATGTGTAATATCATAAAAGACAGTTTCTATACCTGCCAGCTCGAGTAATGATTCTAGCAGAGGATCAAGTAAATTCCAATCAATACGAGCAAATTGAGCAGTCATTACATCTTCAGAAATAACTGGTCGCAAAACCAGACTATCCTCCATTCCACTTTTGGAAATTGGCAGTAAAATCACCAGTAACTGAAATATTTCCTGCATCAAAGCATTTGTCTGCAGCATTTGTGTTACCAAAAAATCTGCTTCTCTCAACAAATTAAGCCGTGCCTTAGTGCAAAAAGCACTACGTATTTGAAATGGAGCAAAAAGGTCTTTGCTTTTTGATCCAAGCTGCAGCACAACCCGATTTACATTGCGAACTTCGTTTGTTAAGCGGGTTGCTTCTTTTTCAAGCCAGTGCCAGTCACGAGGTGCATTCATGAGTGCAACAGGAGACGTATAGGTCCGTTGATCTCCCTGCACACCAACTGAACGTACCGGAAGAATAATTGAATCGCATGCACGATCCTGCAGACATTTTCTAACTTCAACTGCTGTTTTTGCCAATTCCGGAAACTGCTCATCTCCACGGGCACACAAGACATTGACCGCAAGTCCAGGTCCAGGAAAAGGATGTCTCCAAACTATAGAGTCCGGCAACCCCAACAAACTGCCAACTTTCCTGACTTCGTCTTTGTATAAATCTTTGAGTGGTTCAACAACTTTTCCTGCAGCCAGCAGATCTAAAACTTCCTGTACTCTATTATGATGAGATTTTATGACTTCGGCATGTTCAGTTCCACCGGATTCAATGATATCCGGATAAAGTGTACCCTGCCCAAGCAGCCAATCCTCTGTTTGCAAGTCAAATTCACTCAGGAATTTGTCACGCATCTGAATAAAAGCTGCTCCAATTTTATGGCGTTTTATTTGAGGATCTATCTGGTCTGCAACTGCTTCCAAAAATATTGAGCTGTAGTCTCTTGACTTAATTCCGGAAAAACCCAGTTGCTGATAACGCTCCATAATTTCGGTACTTTCATCTTTTCGCATGAAACCATTGTTGATGTAGAGACCCAGCATCTGATCTTCTCCAAGTGCTTTTGCCAACAAGGCATAGGCCACCGAAGAATCTACCCCGCCACTGATAAACATCAACACTTTACGCTCCGCAACTTCCTGTCTAAGACGTACTGTTGTTTCATCAATAAATTTTTCCATCGACCAACTGGAATTTACTGAGCAGCACTTAACAAAATTTAAGAGCATTTTTTCACCCTCTTCAGAATCATTGACTTCTGGATGAAACTGCAGGGAATATATTTGACGTTTAAGATGCTGCATCGCAGTAACACTTCCGGCCTCAGTCACTCCGGTAATTTTAAAATCAGGAGGACATTCTGTAACGCTGTCCTGATGGCTCATCCAGACCTGATTTGGAAACGAGACATTTTCCCAAAGAGGAAAATCAGCAACTGCAGTTAACTTTGCTTTGCCAAACTCACCTTTTCCTGTGTTGGATATTTTTCCTCCAAATTCGCTGGCAATCAATTGATGTCCATAGCATAAGCCTAGAATAGGCAAATTCAGGTTCAATATTTTTGTATTAAATGCTGGAATATTAGGAGAATACACAGATGCCGGGCCTCCAGACAAGACTATGCCTTTAGCCTGAGCCAGTGTGGTTTCTTTTGTAGAAGGAGAAAATATTTTGGTGTAGGCACCTAAATGCCGTATGCGTTTTGCGATCAAATGTGCGTATTGGCTGCCAAAATCCAGTACAGCTATGAAGTCCTGCATTGCTTTTCCTTTCAGAGCAAGATAATCTATATGTTGATTTATCGTAGCAGTATCTTAAAATTTGCACAATCTCACAAGGAGCATTCACATGTTTGGCATCGGGCTTCCCGAAATGATGATAATCGCAGTTGTTGCACTCGTTTTTATTGGTCCGGACAAACTACCTGGAGTATTACGTTCTATTGGTAAAGGACTCGTTGAACTTAAACGTGCAACTAGTGATGTCCGTTCAACTGTTCAAGATGAAATGCATAAAATTGAAGAAGAAATTGAACTTAAAGATGTACGTGAATCTGCTCAAAATTTTAGTAATGAACTTGGTGGTGTTGCAAATAAAATGGAACCCTTGTCTCTCTCTAAAATGAGTTCCGGAGAGCAATTGGAAACGATTGCTGATGCAATTGAAAACACTGAAATAACTGAAAATACTGAGACAGAAGATACTACAGAGACAGAAGTAACATCAACGAAGCCAAAACCGACAGAACTTTCTGCAGAAGGTTTTCCGGCTCCGGCAACTAATTCCGCACAGACAAAAGATCTGGCAAGCGTTGAAATTTCTGCAAAAAATTCTACAAAAGAAAAAGCCTAAACAGTCCGGACAGTTTTTTACAAAGCTGATCTCGGGTAATTTAAAAAAAGCTTGGCCAACACTATGTTCTATGTTAGTGTCGTGGCTCAGTAAATAAAATATTTGTAACTTGTTACCAGGTCAGAATCTATCTTTTTATATCCTGATTGGTAATTTAACTTTGTATTATTTTAAAGGCGAATGATGAGTAATCAGGAAGAATTGATTAAAGATTTTCAGGCAAGTGTTGAACAGGACACGAAAAAAAGACAGAAAAGCATTGAAGAAGGGCAAGCACTGGACAAGGAGATCCAGATGCGCATGGCAGCAGGAGAAATCGGTATCTCTCATGGAACTGACAACTATGTCGGAGTTATCATGCTCAGTCTGGCTGCAGTAGTCACGATATTACTACTCTATGTAATCTTTGGAGTCAGTCCGGACCATTATAGCGGTTAAATTTAGATCTGCTAAATTTAGTTTTAAGCTCAGACCATATTTAAAATATTATGCTGAAGTAATTTTTTGTTCTTTCAGCATCATTTCTGCATATTGAACATCCTCAGGAACGTCTACACCAATTCCGTCATTTTCAGCTTCCACACAAACTAAGGTTTCACCATTTTCCAGAATCCGCAATTGTTCCAATTGTTCGGTCTGCTCCAACAAAGTCCGGGGCCATTGATTAAACTGTAAAAGGAAATCACGTTTAAAAAGATATACACCCAGGTGCCTCCAAATCGTAAAATTAACTGCATCTGCGGATCTGGGGAATGGAATCAGAGAACGTGAAAAATAAAGTGCCTGCCCTTTGAGGTTTAAAGTAACCTTTACCACATTGGGATCATGTAACTGCGCTTCATCAGTAATATTGTAAATCAGCGTTGCAGCTTTTGTGTCTTCAGTTGTTTTTGCTTTTTGAATCAGATTTTCTAAATCAGCAGGCAAAACCAACGGTTCATCACCTTGAATATTGAGTACCCAGTCACAAGAACGTTCTGCAAGTGCTTCAACAATTCTGTCTGTTCCAGTTTTATGTTCCGGACTTGTCAGTACCACATCCGCTCCAAACTTTTCAGCTGCAGCAACAATACGCTGATCATCTGTTGCCACCAAAACCTCATCAATTGACGGTGTCTGCACCGCACGCTCCCAGACATGCTGAATCATTGCTTTACCTGCAATTTCCACCAGTGGCTTGCCCGGAAACCTCGTAGAGGCATAGCGTGCAGGAATGATTGCTAAAGTTTTTTGATAGTCACTACTACTCACAATATTTTGCTCGGTTTGAGAATAGCTAAAATTAATGTTTCTGTAATAAAAATACGCACTCTAAGATTCCATCCAGACCTTTTTTAAGTAATCGTTCATCAAGGATATCACAGCTTTCCAACAATTGAAGCGACCCAAATGGAGAACACAGCATTTCAATTTCTTCCCGGGAAACGCTATATGGAGGACCCGACATTTGTTCTTGTTTATATTCCAGGCTAACCAGTAAAAGCCTGCCTCCAGGTTCAAGGAATGACATCAGATGTTCAACATACTTTTGTCTTTCCGACTGCTCAATCGCAACTATAGAACCACGGTCATAAATGGCTTTAAATGTATCAGTTTGTTCCGAAAACAATTCAAAGAAATCACCTTGATAAAGATCTATTTCAGTATTACAGAAAAGACGTAAATTACCTGACTGCTGAATTGTATAACTTAGTTCATTTTCCTGATAAAAATCTGCAACTGCCTTTTCTACCAGTTCAACACCAACTACTTTTTGGGTTCTTGCGGCTAGCCAGTTCAAGTCAAGAGTTTTGCCGCAAAGAGGAACAAAGACTCTTTCGGTGTCTTGTTGCAACAATTCTGCAGAATATCGTAACAAGTATGTGTTTACTGCAGGCAGATGAAAACCAATCCGGCCTTCCTGCCAACGTGCCTCCCACTGATTCATAAAAATAATTACTTTGAAGATAAAACTAAATTCCGGTTTTGCTGCGTAAAGTGCGTTCCGTTGCTGGTTTTAAATGCTCATATCGCCAGCGATGCCACGGCACAATAAATCCTGCAGCAAACTCATCTACCACTTCCGCAGTAAGTTTAGCTGCTAATTCACTGTATGATTCGGCAGTTTTTTCGTCTTCATCAAGCTTATGCTGTAACCTGACCCGATAAACCTGTTCACCAGAATGTGCCTCAATCAATTTTAGTCGAACTACCCACTGTTCATTTGAAGGACATTCCTTTGTACAAGGAAATGAAACCAAATCCAGCAGTAAAAAGTAAGGACTGTTCAATTCATCTTCAAGTTTCCAGGCAAGTTCCTTTTCTGAAATACCCGTAAGAGTCAATGTACTCAGATAACTCCTGAATTGAGTGAGGAGTTTGGGGTTGTTTTTTAATTTCTGATTAATTTCTTTGACTCCTTCTACCTTTCCCAGTGCAGGCAAATCGCGTAAGCGCTGCTCAATCCTGTCCATTAATTCCGGCCAAACTGTCTCCAGGTTCTTTGGAGATTTTATTGTCAGAAAAGCCACAGGTTTCTGCATATAAGGCAAAAGGTTTGCTTTGTCTTTGAGGTCTGTCGTTTTGCAGGCACTCAACAGGAAAAACAGTAAAGAAAAACTGGTATAAAATATTGGTCTTGAAAAAGATGATTTATTTTGCTTCATTTTTTTATATTTCAAATTACAAAATTGTTTTTTTATTTCACTAAACCACCATACTGGGCCACACATCAAACACAAGCGTTTTAGATTTAAACTTGTTATTTCAATTAATAAACCATAGCCTTGGTGGATTAATATTTCCCTTAAATTAAAAGGATTTGTACCAATGTTGAGCGAAGAAATCAGTACCAGGATTGATGGTTTGACTCAGAGGCTGGGCGACTTAGAAGGGTTTCTTTGAAGTCTCTGACAAACGAACACAAATGCAGGATTTGGAGTCCAAAACAACCGAGGACGGATTTTGGGAATTACCACAGTCTGAACGTACTGTTCTCTTAAAGCAGATTTCGCGTTTAGGAGATTCCATCAATGGTTGGGAAAATCTGGATTCGCTACATGAAGATCTCTCTGCGGCCGCAGATTTATATCGCGAAGATGAGGATACAGAACTGCTGAAAGAAATTCTTGATTCATGTGAAAAACTGGATTTTGAACTAGATTCCTTAGAGATCACTGGGCTTTTTAATGGTGAAGCAGATGACAGAAATGCAATTGTTTCAATTCATCCAGGTGCAGGTGGTACCGAATCTACAGATTGGGCCTCAATGCTCCACGAAATGTACCGTAGATGGATTTCAGAGGAAGGCTTTAAATATCAACTTTTGGACTATCAACCAGGGGATGAGGCCGGAATCAAGTCTGTCACCTTTTCTGTTGCAGGTCCTTATGTTTATGGAAAGCTGAAAGCAGAAATTGGGGTTCACCGACTGGTTCGCATTTCACCTTTTGATTCACAAAAACGACGCCACACTTCCTTTGCTTCTGTTTTTGTTTATGCAGAAATTGATGAAGATGTAGAAGTTGAAATCCTGACAGATGACATTCGGGTTGACACCTACCGTGCCAGTGGTGCAGGCGGTCAGCATGTTAACACCACAGATTCTGCAGTAAGAATAACGCATATGCCCAGTGGAATAGTAGTGCAATGCCAAAACGAACGTTCTCAGCATAAGAACAAAGCAACTGCCATGAAAATGCTCAAGGCACAATTATTTGATTTGCAGCAAAAAGAACTGAACAAGGAAAAAGATCTCCAGAACAGCAAAAAACAGGAAAATGCCTGGGGCAGTCAGATCAGGAGCTATGTTTTACATCCATATCAGATGGTCAAGGACCATCGGACAAATCGGGAAGCAGGTAATACTCAAGCCGTTCTAAATGGTGATATTAATGGTTTTATTAAGGCTGCTCTTTCTCAAAAAGTGTGTTGAAATTAAACAAAATAATAACCCCAAACAAAGAAACTTAATATGTCTTCATTTGATATTGTTTGTGAAATTGATATTCAGGAAGTTACCAATGCAGTAGATCAGGCACGTAGGGAGATTAACAATCGCTATGACTTTAAAGGTACAAACTGTGAAATTGAACTAGACAAAGAAAAACCTGCATTAATGATCACTGCAGACGATGAATTAAAAATGCAAACTACAATCGACATATTACTGACAAAGTTGATTAAACGCTCAGTACCGGTCAAATCTCTTGTTTACGGAAAGACAGAGCCCAGCGGAAGAGTTCAAAAGAAAGAGATCACTGTTCAGCAGGGATTGACCAAAGAGCAGTGTAAAAAAATAAATCAGTTTATTAAAGGCCTCAAAGTCAAAGTGCAACCGCAAACTCAAAGTGATTCTGTGAGAGTGAGTAGCAAAAAAAAGGATGATCTGCAAACTGTGATGCAGGAAATTAAAGAGCAGGATTTTGACTTTGATGTTCAGTTTACAAATTACCGCTGAAGTATATTTCCGCATCCCGGAACTGTTCCTTTTACTACCTTAATTTGAAAATTATTTTTCATTCGCTGCGCATAATCCGAAACCTGCGCTCAGAAGTAAATCCGGTACGGCTTCTGTAATAGATTGAAATTTGATTTCTTCCTGGTACCAGATTAAGTGCTGTTTTGAAGTTGAACACATTTTTGTTTTTTTCTTGAGCAGCAATTCCATCAGTTACTGAATTGTTTACTGAATAAAATACTTTTTGATCATTCAAGTGAACAAAAACATCCCGGATATCGGCAGTATTGCTGACTTTGCCTCTTAAAACCAGTGACTCCAAGTCAGTAACTGCTTCCACAATATTTCCTTTTTTGTCCTGCCAGTTGACTCCAAATAATTTAGGTGTAGCCAGCCTTTGTACAGGCAGTGTTTTTTCTAAATCCCAAAGATAGTCGATCCCTGGATGACCAGATTTAGTGTCAACAATTTCCAGACTGATTTTGCCCAAATTTTTTGTTTGCGCAAAAGTTTCAAAAATGAAATGATCTGTATATTTAACTTTCGGAAGTAAATTTTTCAGTACGATTTTTCCACGGTCAATTTTGAAGTTCCCATCCAAACCCCGTATTTTCAATAATAATTCCGGTACAGAATTTTTGCTGCTGTTGGCAATTATAAAACGCAGTGCAATAGTTTCTCCTACCTGTACTTTACCGTCACCATTACCCTGACTCCCAAACTTTCCATTGTCATAAATTTTTAACCTCAGCATGAAAGCAGATATCCGTTTAGCAGGAAACACTAATTTTTCTTGAACAGATTTCAACTTTTCCATTTTATAATCAAACAACACAAGTTGAACTGGTTCCAACTCTTCCATCATTCCTGCAGGTATTTTTACATAAAGACTACGGGTAGCCTCTCTTTCCGGCTCGAGTTTCCCGATAGGAAATTCCAAACCATCTAATAGTGCATTTGCAGACTTTGTGACAACCAGTAAACGCTGAATTATATTTTCACCATTATTCTTCAGTTGTATTGTTAATTTTAGTATATCTTCCGCAACTTTTTCTGCAAACCAGTTCAATTTAATTTTATCTGCAGTCACATTTTTTAAGTAGGGATTCAGGCTCCAGTCTATCCCGTGTTTTGCCAGTGCAGCTATAATTTTTTTAGTTTCGAGTTGTTCTGTCTGACGGTAAATCTTCCGTACTGTAGAATTGTGATTTTCTGTGTCTGCCTGAGACAAAACATTTTTTGCGATTTTGATGAAGATATCTGCGTCTAATTTATTAATCTTTTCACTGTCAACTATTATCTCAGTTTCATCAAACAGCTTAACATTGGCGGACAAGTAGCTTAATTGCAGTATTCGAGCATCATTTTTAGCTTCTTTGCTCAGAGTTTCCGGCAGTAGTCCGAAACGCCGATACTGGCTGCTAAACTCGGATTCCTGACTTAAGAACTCTGGCACATTAACTGGAACCATTTGCAGGGATGGCATAACACCAACATTGTGAATTGAAAGTCCTGAAGGAGTTAGATATTCTGCGATGGTTAATTTTAGTCCGGAACCGTCTTTCATATTCCAAAGCGTCTGTACAGTACCTTTGCCAAAACTTTGCTCACCAACCACAAGTGCCCGTTTATTTTGTTTGAAGGCCGCAGCCACAATTTCTGAAGCAGAGGCACTACCGCGGTTTATTAGTACAACCAGTGGAATTTTCAATAAATGTTCTTCCGCAAAAAGATTTTTTGCATTATGGATAGTGGAGAGATTCGTACCTCTGGTACTTACGATGCGCTTCTTACCCCGTAAAAACAAATCACTTACACGAACAGCTTCCTCCAACAAACCTCCAGGATTATTGCGAAGATCCAGAATCAAACCTTGGATATTATTCAACTCGCCTAGCTTCTTTTTCAACTCTTGAGCTGTATCAATTTGAAAATTCTTAATTCTGACATAACGTATAGTTTTACTACCGCTTTCCAGATTAAATGCTTCAACGCTTTCAAGCTTAATTTCTGTTCGCAATAGTTCAAATTCTAAAGTTTTTGCCTGACCTTTACGTAAAACACTGAGCCTGACTGAAGTTCCTATTTTGCCCCGCATACGGTGAAGAATTTCATCCAGAGTCATGTGCTTTGTTTTTTGCCGATCAACTGCAACAATACGATCAAGTGGCAGCATTCCGGCCAATGCCGCAGGACTGCCATCCATAGGGGCAATCACAGTTAACTGGTCATCTCTGATTCCTACAACCAGGCCTACTCCAGCAAATTGACCGCCGATGTTAATGTTGAACTCATTATATATTTCATGTGGAAGTAAAACCGAATAGGCATCCAACATGTTTAAAATACCACTTGCAAGCACCTGTTCAATTTTTAACTGAGACTGTTGTAAATTCATTTTTAAAAGCTGCTGTATCAACTTTTGCAAAATATGCTGAAGATCAGACAATCCCCTCAGTTCAGATACAGAAAGAACAGTATATTCATTTTCAACCATTATTTTCAAATTTAGGCCGGAACCTTTTGCTTCCATTTCTGCAACAACCCAAACTTCGGGAACCATCCGACCAAGTTCCTTCAAAGCACCATGCAGTAATTTTTCAGGAAGCAGTTTTTCCGGTGTAACATAATCCAACTGCAGATGCATCAGCACCTCTGCCAGCAGTGGAGCTTCAGGTGCTGTATGAGTAGCCGGAAGCGGATTTAGCGGGTAGCCACCATTGTTACTGCAACTGCTGAAAACGAGAGAGAGCAGAATTATGGAACACAGGAACTGTTTGATTATTTGTTGCATCCAGTTGCAAAAGTATAAATAGTGAATGAGTAAATTGTTGCATAATAACTATTACACTTGATGATTCCAGCTTTTTCTTGAAAATGCAAAGTGTCTGTGTTATTTATCACAGCACTAAAAATTTTTATTTTGCTGTTTCTTTATTTAACGTACAAATAATTTACACATGAATATCGGCTCTTTATTACCTCGACATGCACTTTATCGCTCCGAACATCTTGCTATTGTGATCGGAAAGGAACGTTTAAATTTTTTTGAATTAAATATTCGCGTAAATCGTCTGGCCAATGCTTTGTTGAATGCCGGATTTTGTAAGGGACAAAAAATGGCAACTGTCCTGCCAAATTGTGAAGAGTTGATGCTGCTTTACTGGGCTGCCGCAAAAACAGGAATCGTAATTGTACCAGGCAGTCCATTACTGCAGGCTTCCGGACTGACAACACTACTGCAGGACTCTGATACAGAGCTGGTTTTTGCGGATGCGGCTTTTGCGGCAACTCTGGAAAAAATTAAAACTGAGCTGCCTGCAATTCAAAGTCAGCACTGGATTCTGATCGGTACAGACGAAGCTCAGCGTAGTACTGAAACGATTCCCGGATTTAAGTCCTATACAGATTTTATTTCCGCAGCTGCTGAATCTGAGCCACCGGATGCAGACCTGAGTGATACTGACGTATACAACATTATGTACTCCAGCGGCACAACCGGTGCGCCGAAAGGGATTATTCACACACACTACGTCCGTGCAAATTACTGCACTCATTTTGCGACAGCCTGGCGTATGAGTCCGGAAAGTATTGTACTGCATGCAGGAGCAATTGTTTTTAATGGAGCAATGCTGGATATTATGCCCTGGATGTATTTGGGGGCAACTTATATTTTACACCACAGTTTTGATGCAGCTGCAGTTCTGCAGACTATTGAGGAAGAAAAAGTAACGCATATCATCATGGTTCCTTCACAAATCATGGCCCTGCTGAATCATCCTGAATTTAATGCAGAGAAACTAAGTTCACTGGAAATGCTGCAAAACGTAGGTGCTCCATTGCTGCTGGAATACAAGCACAAACTGAATGAAGTTTTACCAGGCATATTCTACGAGTTGTACGGCGTTACTGAGGGTTTCTTTTCAATTTTGGATCGTGATGATGCCCTGCGTAAAGTCGGATCTGTGGGTTCTGCACCAGCATTTATTGACATCCGCATCCTCAGTGAAAACGGTGATCAGTGTGACCCACTGGAAGTTGGAGAAATCTGCGGTCGCGGGCCTATGATGATGCCGGGATATTATAAACGTGCAGATCTGACCAAAAAGACAATTGTTGACGGATGGCTTCATTCAGGTGATTTAGGTTACATGGATGAGGAAGGCTATTTATTTTTAGTGGATAGAGTCAAAGACATGATCATCAGCGGCGGTGTTAATGTCTATCCAAAAGACATTGAGGAAGTTGTTATTCTGCATCCGGCTGTGGCTGAAGTTTCAGTATTTGGTGTTCCTGATGAAAAATGGGGTGAGATTCCAATTGCCGCAGTCATATTTCACAATGAACAAAATGTTGCAACCGCTGATTTAAAAATTTGGATTAATGAGCGGGTGGACGCAAAGTTTCAACGTGTGGATGCAGTGCATATTCTTGCTGATTTTCCACGAAATATTGCTGGAAAAACACTTAAACGTGAAATACGTGATATTTACATAAACAACAAATTATAACTGTCTAGTTTTGCAAGTTTATCTTTGATAATGTCTTTTTCATGATTGGATTATTTCGAATAGAACTTTAAGTTTTTATTGCACAATTCAATTTATTTTCATTGTACTTTTAGTACTTATTAATGCTACAATGTTGTGCGAAAATACTGCATGAATTTAGTTGCTAACCTGAGGTTATTTGGACGATAACAGATTATTCAATAATTGGAAGCGCGCCTTACTTATTTCACTTCATCTTCCTCACAGAGCAAACACTGAAGTCTTGAGTTCACTGGAAGAGTTGTCTTCTCTAGCCTACACACTTGGTGGAGAAGTAGCAGGCCAAATCATTCAGGCTCGTGCTCAAATACATCCGGCATATTTTTTTGGTAAAGGGAAACTGAATGAAATTAAAAATTTCATTCAGAATGAGAGTGTTGATGCAGTTCTTGTGGATAATCCACTCAGTCCAAAACAAACACAAAATCTAGAAGAATTTTTAGAATGCGAAATTCTGGACCGGACCCAGGTAATTTTAAAAATATTTGCAAAAAATGCCAGAACCAGTGAGGCAAAATTGCAAATAGGTCTGGCACAGTCAGAATATTTGTTGCCGCGACTAGTTGGCTTATGGAAACACCTTGACCGGGAACGAGGTGGAATTGGGGCATCCCGTGGTACTGGTGAAAAACAAATTGAAAAAGACAGACAGTTTTTACGTGATCGCATTACGCGTCTAAAAGGCCAGTTAAAAAGAGTTGAAAAAGAAAGGAACACACAAAAACAAAGACGCTCAAACTGTCTGCAAGTGAGTCTGATTGGTTACACAAATGCAGGTAAGTCTACAATCATGAATTTGCTGACCAATTCCAGCTTGTTAGTGGAGGACCGTTTATTTGCAACACTCGATTCAACAACTAGACTTTTAGATAAAGATTCACGGCCAAAAGTATTACTTTCGGATACTGTAGGTTTTATTAGTCAGTTACCGCATGAATTAGTTGCGGCTTTTCGTTCTACATTGGTTACAGTTAAAGATGCAGATTTGTTGCTGCAGATAATAGATGCCAGTGATGATATTGATGAGCATTTAAAAACAACTTCTGAGGTGTTATCAGATTTGGACGCTTCATGTATTCCGATCATCAAAGTATTTAATAAAATCGATCAGGTGTCAGCAACCCGCTTGATGATGATGGAAAAATTATTTCCGGATGCAGTTTTTATTTCAGTCATCAAGGGTGAGAATAATGGTCTGGAAAAAACAAGCACGTATGTTGAAAATTTAAGGAATAAGATTCTGAGTTTTTTCGATCAAAGAATGAAAAGCATGACAATCCGACTGGACTATCAGCACTCTCAGCAGTTAGCTAATATTTACGAATGGAGTCGGGTTGACAACATAGACTATCAGGAGGAAGGAATACTGCTGACACTGACTGCAGTTCCAAACAATTTAGAGCTTTTGCGTCATCGTCTTGGAGCAAATTTCACAGAACTTAACTGAACTCCAGATAGTAGTTTTGGAGAAGTGTATTTAAACGATGCTCCTCTCGAAATCTCTGGAATTAATTTAAACCAGCAGACTTGAAGCTAATTCAAGTAGTTGAGTTAGATATTTTTTAATAAGTTATAACAATTAAATAACACTCATGCAAAAATTCATTGTTGAAGGTGGCTTTCCACTTTCCGGAAGCATCACACCTTCCGGCAACAAAAACGAAGCCCTTCCAGTACTTGCAGCAACTTTACTGGCACAGGAAGCAGTTATTATACATAATATTCCAGATATTCTGGATATAGCAATTATGCGCCAGCTGCTGATAAGTCTAGGTGTTGTAGTAACACAAATTGACAAGCACAGCTATCGTTTTGATTCCAGCAAATTACAGTCAACAGTTCCAGATGAATTAGAGGCGGTGCAGATCAGAGGTTCATTCCTGCTGGCAGGACCACTGCTGGCCCGAAAAAAGTCCATTGATTTGCCTGCACCTGGTGGTGACCGCATCGGTCTCAGACCTGTACAAACTCACTTAACTGCACTTGAAATGCTTGGTGCCAGCATTGAGCAAAATGAAAAAGGTCTATATCAGATGCGGACCAAGGGCTTAGCAGGAACAGAAATATATCTTGATGAGGCCAGTGTAATGGCAACTGAAAATGCTGTTATGGCCGCAGTTACTGCACGAGGGAAAACAAATATCTACAATGCTGCCTGTGAACCACATGTGCAGGGACTTTGCAATTTTCTGGTGAATCTGGGAGCAAAGATTGAAGGCATTGGCAGCAATTCCATTATCATAGATGGAGTACCTGAACTAGGTGGTGGAGAATACACAATTCAGCCTGACCACACCGAAGTTGGTTCTTTCATTGGTTTGGCAGCAGTGACAGGAAGTGAGCTGATAATCAAAAATGCCGGAGTCAAATATCTACGAATGACAAAGCTGATGTTTGAAAAACTTGGTGTTGAAATTCAAGTAAATGGAGATGATATTCTCATTCCAAAAAAACAACAGCTAATTGTCCAAAGAGATGTTCCCGGTGGAATCCCAAAAATTGATGATGCACCGTGGCCAGGTTTTCCGGCAGATTTAACCAGTATCATGACTGTAGTCGCAACTCAATGCAGCGGTGCAGTTTTAATTTTTGAAAAAATGTTTGAAAGCCGTTTATTCTGGGTGGATAAATTGATAGAAATGGGAGCACAAATTATTCTTTGCGACCCACACAGGGCCGTTGTTTCAGGACCTACCTCACTCAAAGGGGCAAGAGTTTCTTCTCCTGATATTAGAGCCGGCATGGCTTTACTGATTGCAGCACTTGGTGCAAATGGAATTACTGAAATTCACAATATTGACCAGATTGACCGTGGTTATGAAGCAATTGACAAACGGCTAAATGCTTTAGGTGCAAAAATAAATAGAGTAATGGAATAATCAAACTAATGGAAAATAACCATACTATATCTCCGGAACAGACAAAAATTCTGGAAGAAGAACAACAACTGTTAATTCAGGTGAAACAGGGGCTTTTGATGCTTGCTGTCGATGAAAAACAGAACAACCTTAATGATGTAAACTTTAATAATATTATTGAGTTGAGAGACTCTCTTGCAGACACGTTGCCTGAAGATGTACCTGCTGTGATGGCACAAATGGAACGCCTGGTTCTACTGCATACTCACCAGGATTCACATAAGGCCGCATCAGGATATAACCTTGACACTCCCTATTTTGCTCACATCCGTTTACGTGAAAACAAACGTGAAAGGGATTTGCTGATTGGCAATCAAAATTGCTTTTCCACTCACTTACCCTGTCCAATCGTAGATTGGAAAAATGCTCCAATCAGTCAAATATTTTATCGCTACAATGAAGGAGAAGAGTACGTTGAAGAAGTTGGAGAGCGGGAACTTGAAGGTGTGCTGATTGTCAGAAGAATGCTACTGATAGAAAATGGCACTTTGATGAGAATTAACTGGCCAGGAGGAGTTTTGGAAGACTTCTCCAAAAAACCTGAAAAGGAAATGAAATGGCATTTAGTCAGCCAAAAAACACCACAGTTAGAAAGCGGTCCGGAAAAAACTCTGGACGAACTAAAAGTACCTGAAGAATTAAGCTCAAATTCAGGACAGACTACAGACCTTAATTTTTCCGGTTATAGAGTGGATAAACATCTCCGGCAAATCACTGCACTGGTGGATCCTCAACAATTTAACGTTATTACACATTCTGAATCCGGAATTGTGTTGATACAAGGTGGTGCAGGTTCTGGCAAGACCACAGTTGCACTTCATCGGCTGGCATACTTAATGTCAAAAAAACCTCAGTATTTTAAACCAAAAACTGTTCTACCGATTGTTTTCGGTCCGGCTTTAGCAAATTACATGTCAAAAGTCTTACCTGCATTAGGAGTAAATGGTGTCCGGCCACGTACTTATCACAAATGGGTTTCCGGGCTCCGTAAGCGTATGCTGCCTGAATTACCTTCGAGTTATGCTGAAAACACACCGATGGATGTGATTGAACTAAAACGTCATCCATTGTGGCTGAAATACTATCGTGAGGAAATAGAAAAACGAACACTAAAATTCCGCAAGTTGTTTGAAGACAAACTTGTTAAAGTTGAAGAACTGGATCTCGTGCTTGAGGCTTGGGATGCACTGTCTGAGTTAGTCTTAATACCTCGTTTACTATATTTAGTACGTTGGTCAAAAGGTGAAGATTCGATCGAAAATGTTCCCGGACTTAGCAGTTCCAGAATGGAGAAACAGTTGCAGAAAGTTTTGGAGCATGCATTTCCCGAGCTGTTTGAAGCTCCGCATTTGTTAACTTCTCAAATTTGGAATGATTGTCTTGTCCGTCAGGAGTTGTTATTTGAAACAGTTGAGCGTCTGGCACCTGGAGTTTTTAGCGAAACTCAGCTCACAAGTGCCTGTTCATGGGCTGTTAGACAATATCAAAAACGTCTAGAAGCTGGAGAACTGATAGAATCAGATCGTGTTTCTTTGACTGACCCCGTGGAAGGATTAGGCAGCATTAATTTAAATTTTGCTGATGAAAAGGCTCTTTTGGACGAGGAAGATGATACTCTCCTGCTTTTACTGTATCAACTGCTGATGGGGCCCTTACAACGTAAAAACGGTAAACAGCTTAATTACACACACTTGATGCTCGATGAGGCTCAGGATTTTGGACCCCTTGAATTTCAACTATTAGTCAGTCTGACTCCTGAAGAACTACCAAGTGTGACTCTGGCAGGTGATTTAGATCAACGTATCATGATTGGGCGCAGACATGAAACCTGGGGAGAATCACTCGGACATTTGACTCTGCCAAACGGTTCTAAACCAGACATTACTGCCTTGGATCCTTTAAAAATTGGTTACCGTTCAACTCATGAAATAATGACTATTGCAAAACAGGTTATTGGTGAACATAGTGTTAATACAGTTTGGCATTCTACTCGTCACGGCGCCCCTGTTGATGTTTTCCGTTTCCGTGAAAGAGGTGCCATGGTCGCATTCCTGGCAGATACATTGAAAGATTTATCTATACGTGAACCACTGGCCAGTGTGGCTGTGTTGGCACGTACTCAGGAAAGTGCCAAAATCTTATATGAAGGTTTGTTGAGAACAGATCTTGTTGGCCTGCGATTCATCAGTGATCAGGAATTTTCATTTACGCCAGGTATTGATGTAACTGATATTTCACAGACCAAAGGCCTGGAATTTGATTCTGTTATAATTGCAGATGCAGACGCATCTACATATGGACCGGACATTCGTTCCAGACAATTGCTCTATGTTGGAGTTACCCGGGCAGCACATCAACTGTGGATCATGCATTGTGGAAATCCATCTTCGTTGATTGCCGGAATCAGGGAAGAGTCAAAATAACATTCATTTAAATAATTCAATCTAAAATGCGGCCTATTCTTAACCGGCAGATTAGTAATTTGAAGGAATCTGCAACTTTATTTATCAACCAGCTTGCACTGAAATTACGAAATGAAGGTAAAGACATCTGTCATCTGGGTTTTGGAGAGTCTCCGTTTCCAGTACCGGAACAGATGCAGGATGCCTTGCGTAATAACGCCCAGCGCAAACAATATATTTCTGGTTATGGCTTGACTGAATTACGCCAGGCAGTTGCAGATTTTTCTCAGAAAGAATTCAGTTATAACTACTCATATGAAAATATTTTCATTGGTCCAGGAAGTAAAGAGTTGATATTTCAATTGCTTTACTTATTGGAAGGTCCGCTCATGGTACCCGCACCAAGTTGGGTCAGTTATGGTCCTCAGGCAAGAATCAGATCTAAAACATTTTTACCAATTAAAACCGACTTTAAAAATGGTTACCGTTTACAGGCCGAAGAACTTGATGCAGCCTGTTCCAGTCAAGACTATCCTCAAAAAATTCTGATATTAAATAATCCCAGCAATCCGACCGGTAGTGTTCATTCTGCAGTTGAATTACGAGATTTAGCTGAAGTCTGCCGCAAACATGGAGTTATCGTAATCTCAGATGAGATATATGCGCTTACACAGTATGATGGACAGCAGTTTGAGGGAATTGCTAAATATTATCCTGAAGCAACAATTACTACCAGTGGAATTTCAAAAGCCTTTTCTGCCGGAGGCTGGCGACTTGGCTTTGCTATGATTCCAGACGAGTTCGCTGAAATCACAAAACCGCTTTCTGCTTTTGTGAGTGAAACTTTCAGTTGTGTCAGTGCTCCAATTCAGTTTGGCGCCCTGCCAGGATTTGCTGGCTATGATGAGCTTAGAGAATATGTTGAACGTTGCCGCGATATACATGCTGCTACAGGACACTATTTATGTCAGCAATTTAGAAAAATTGGTCTGAATTGTCCTGAACCTCAAGGTGCATTTTACCTCTTTCCGGATTTTGAAAATTTTAAAGATAAACTTAGCTCACGCGGCATCAAGACCAGTACAGAATTGAGCAAACGCCTCTTGGATGAAGTTGGTGTAGCATTGCTCCCAGGAGCAGACTTTTATATGCCTGAAAATTATTTAGCAGTTCGAATCGCAAGTGTTGACTATGATGGTGCACAAGTTTTGCATGATTTCCCTGGAAAAACAGAACTCACACAAGAGTTGAATTTAAGTCTGTTTCCTAAGTTGGTTGAAGCCTGCCGGAGGATTAATAATTGGCTGAAATGAGTTTACTGTCAGAAGTCTACTTAGAATATTAAGCATTCTTGATAGTTCTCCAGTTAATATTACAACTCCAGTTTAGTTTTGCTTAAGATTATATTTAAAATAATTTTACTACAACTATACTTCAGTTCAGACATCAATGCAGAAAATACTACTAGTTTGAAATTTGCGTCAAGTATACATAAGCATTAATAGAAATAATTAAAACACTATGTTAAAAATAAATACATTTAGTAAAAGGTTCGGTTATGAAAGCAGTTAAAGGTTATTTGGGACCGGATTTACAATTGGAAGGAAGCCTGTCCACCATCGATAGTATCCGAATTGATTGTGCCTATGTCGGAAGTATCACAAGTGAACACACAGTTTTAGTTGGTTCATTAGGAAACGTTAAGGGGCATATAGAGGCACCTGTGATCAGGGTTGATGGGCGTGTTGAAGGAGATCTAAGAGCCAGTCAACTCGTAGAAATATTAAAAAATGCACAAGTTGAAGGAGATATTTATACTCCAAACGGTGGCTTGGAGATGCAGCTTGGCGGTGAATTTTCAGGAAAATTCATCATGAATCAAACACCACAGATTGACAATCACTGACGATTCTTTTTATTTATTTAATCAGGTAACCAGATTTTTTCTTGGAGAACTGTTGTTTTCAGGCGTTTTGCCAACAGTTATTGAGGGTACAGTAAGAACTTCTATCCCTTTACCTGCAGGTCCTTGTTCAGCTTTCATTACTGGCAATTTTGCAGCTGATAACGGTTGTACGGGCTGTGCAGAGTAAGTTTTTGGCGCAGGTTTATTATCAGTCCGCATCAAAACCGCAAACTCTGGCTGACGCAGCAGCTTAAACAAATCTGCTGATTTTTCTTTGTTCCTGAAATCACTCTTGATCAAATTCGGAAGATCTTCCAATTTTTTCACATCCAGTTTTTTGAGTTCAGGCAGATTCATCAACATTTTTTTGTCTGCTTCATTTATTGCTTCAAGCTGTTTTTTAATTGCACCAATAAATCCTTCTACTGCAGCATCCGGCAATTTATTCTGGATCAGTAAATTTTCTATCCTTGAGAGTACCTTCAAATACTGTGAGGTTTCGTTTCGTTCAGCACCCTTCGCTAAAATAATTTCCTCTGCTTTTGCTGTTTGTGTTTTAGGACTTTGAACAGCGGTTCTTTCATTACTCTGAACCGACCTTTCCATTACAGCTTTTTTATCTGCAGGAGTATTTGCTGAAATTTGCATATCTTCCGGATTTAGTTTTATTAACAATATACATTTGATGATTATGCTGGTTTGACAATCAGCATAATTTTGCAACCATACTGGCATTCAAGTATTGAGCCATTTTTTTTCAGCAGAAGTCGTACGATCTAACTTGATTTGAAGTGAAATTTACAGGATCATGGACAATAAAGTTTAATTATTTCAGAGTTCTCACTAATATTAGAACCAAAAACCCAAAACTAAAGCTAGTATATGCTGTTAATTCCGGCAATAGATTTAAAAAATGGTCGCTGCGTAAGATTGCTTCAGGGGGAGGCTGCTGCAGAAACTGTCTATTCAGATGATCCTGCTGCAATGGCACTTTCATTTGAAAAAGCAGGTGCAAAACGACTACATTTGGTTGATTTGGACGGAGCATTCCACGGAAAAGCTGCCAATTTAAAAAGTATCCGCTCAATTCTAAATAACATTTCCATACCAGTCCAGTTGGGTGGTGGAATACGTACAACAGCAGACATTGAGCGAATGTTAGAGCTGGGAATATCCTCAGTAATAGTAGGTACAATGGCAGTCAAGGATCCTGATGTTCTCGAGAATTCTTTGCAACATTTTACCGGAGAAAAAATAATTCTTGGAATTGATGCGCGGAACCGTAAAGTTGCAATTGAAGGCTGGCAGGAAGGAACTGAAATTGATGACGTTGATTTTGCCTTAAGATGGAAAAAACTTGGGATAGAAAGAGTCGTTTTTACAGACATTGCCCGTGACGGCATGCTGAGTGGACCAAATTTATCCGCACTCCACGATTTTGCCAGTCGCAGCGGTTTAAAAACAGTAGCATCCGGAGGAGTATCTTCGATGGAGGATCTGGAACAGCTCAAAGTTCTTGAGGCTGTTGGTGTTGATCAGGTAATCAGCGGCAAAGCAATTTACGAAGAAAAACTTGATTTAAAGGAAGTTTTCAAATGTTAGCACGCCGTATCATTCCCTGTTTAGACATAAAAGACGGACGCGTGGTCAAAGGGACGAGCTTTGTTGGCTTGCGAGATGCAGGCGACCCACTGGAGCTTGCTCAGCGTTATAATGAACAGTCTGCAGACGAACTTATTTTTCTAGATATAGCTGCTTCGGCTGAAAATCGAGGTACAACAATTGAGTTGGCAACACGCTTGGCACGTGAATTGTTTATACCCTTTACTATTGGCGGTGGAATTTCATCACTTGATAACATTCATGCTCTGGTAACTGCGGGAGCAGATAAGGTCTCAGTGAATTCTTCCGCAATCAGTAACCCTGATCTTATCACGGAAGGTGCAAAGCGTTTTGGCTCCCAATGCATTGTTGTTGCAATTGATGCCAGAAAATGTGATTTAGAAGTACAAAATCAAAAAACAAAAGAGACTGCTTCAAAATGGGAGGTCTTCAGTCACGGAGGAAGCCGTGCAACCGGATTGGATGCAGTGCTCTGGGCCAAAGAAATGGAAGCACGTGGTGCAGGTGAAATATTATTAACAAGCATGGATGCTGACGGACATCAGGATGGCTTTGAATTGGAATTGACTGCAGCAATCAGTGGCACAGTTAATATCCCTGTCATTGCTTCTGGCGGTGGTGGCACATTTGAACATTTTCGGGATGCACTCACAATTGGCAAAGCAGATGCAGTTTTGGCTGCATCTGTTTTTCACTATGGTAAATATACAGTTTCACAAGTCAAACAGTATCTTCGTGATCATAACATTCCGGTACGAACAGTTTAGTTTTCTGGAGTAACATATTTTATGTTTTTGCTGACTCGAAAAAAACTAATTTCGGCACCAGTTTCTTTTGCATTTCTGTTACTTTTTATAGGCAGTGCAACAGATTTGTGGGCTTACAAAGAAAAAGAAATACGTTCCAGCAGCAAACGTGTCAAATCAATCATTGAAGGAAAAACCAAATTAGATAAATCAGCATACTCTGCTGATACAGTTAGAAAATCTACACCTACCCTTGAACAGTTGCAACCTCCGGAACCAACAATCCAAGAAAGACGTACTGCACAAAAACTCCAAAACCTGTTGATTTCTCCGGTTAACTACAAGAAAAAATTGTATGGCAGGAAAGAAGCAACCAGACCAGTTGTTTCAAATAAGGGTAGCTACAATAATCCTGTTTCTGAACCACCTGCAGTCAGCAAATTATGTGACCCCATAATTGCGCCTGCCTATTGTACCAATGCTTTTAAACCCAAACCATACTTCGGTAACACTCCGCGGAAAAAACCCCGTGAGCTAGACCTTTATGGTACACACGTTTACAAAAGACACCAGGAATCAAAGATATTTGTTCAGCAATTAAGACAGCAGTCTAACCGTTGACTAGAAATGGATTCTAATATTGATAAACTGATTCGACTTGCAGACACGCTTTCAATGCGTGAAATGGATCGGCATGCAATTGAAGACTTAGGAATTCCGGGAGCAATCTTGATGGAAAATGCTGCCCGTAGTGTGGCAGATTGGGTTGAAATTTATAAATTAAGAAATGAACCTGAAGCATCTGTCATCGTTTGCTGCGGCCAGGGTAATAACGGCGGTGACGGATTTGCAATTGCCAGGCTTTTAGCAAACCGGGGATATAACATCAAAGTAGTTGATGCTGGTACTGCAAAAAAAGGGGATGCCCGTAAGAACCAGATTTTGTGGCAACAATTTGGTGATAGTGTCTCCTTTCCGGATACAAATGCAGTCCGCCTGATTGAGGAAGCAGATATCCTGATTGATGCCATTTTTGGTATTGGAATGGTGCAGCAGATTGAAGGAGCATACCGGGAATGGCTTGAAA
Source organism: SAR324 cluster bacterium (assembly GCA_014382365.1). Taxonomy (GTDB): domain Bacteria; phylum SAR324; class SAR324; order SAR324; family NAC60-12; genus Arctic96AD-7. The sequence continues at coordinate 10,103 of JACNJW010000039.1, read as the reverse complement.
TATTCAACTCAAACAAAACTGCGTTGCGCCTTGCTGTTGACATTCCATCTGGTGTTTCAACTGACGAGAGCCTGATCTTTGGAGTTGCCGCAGAGTGTCAGTATACAATTTCTTTTCAAGCAGCTAAAAACGGATGCTTCCAATATCCCGGGGCAAAGTATGCGGGAAAAGTCAACATTGTCGACATCTCTATTCCTGAATACTGGCCTGAAAATATAAACTCAGAACAAGATGAAACAGACTCTTCCAAGCTGTTGGAACAAAATCATACTTTTTTGCTGACACGAAAATATATCAGCGAATTGATTCCTGAACGTGCCTCCGATGCACATAAAGGCAGTTCCGGTCATTTGCTGACAGTCTGCGCCTCTGCAGGCATGGGCGGCGCAGCAAGTCTGGCATCATTAGGAGCTCTGAAAAACGGTGCCGGTTTAGTTACTGCCTGTGTTCCAAACGAGCTTCGCGATCACCTTCCAGGGCAACCACCTGAGGTCATGACTGTCAGTCCGCACAATGCACATCAATTTTTTTCTGAAGAACATGCAGATTTTGTGCTGCAGCTTGCAGCAGTCCGGGATGCTGTGGTCCTTGGTTGCGGACTGGGAGTTAATTCTCAGACAGCAAAATTTGTGCAGCATTTGACCAAACACCTTGAGGGCCCCCTGCTGATTGATGCTGATGGGCTCAACAATTTGGATGAAGAAACTCTGCAGGAAAGACTTGGAGTTGCAGTCATTACACCTCATCCGCGTGAATTATCGAGACTTTGCGGTCAAAGCGTAACAGAAATTCAGGAAAACCGGATTGCAACAGTTCGACGTCTCTCACAAGAATGGAATGTAGTTCTGCTGCTTAAAGGTGCATATACAGTTATAGGAAATCCGGATGGTAAGATATATATCAATCCTACCGGAAATTCGGCATTGGCAACTGCTGGATCCGGAGATGTTTTAAGTGGTTTCATTGGAAGTTTTCTAGCACAGGGTTTATCATCCCTGCAGGCAACTTTATGCGCCGCCTATCTGCACGGGCTTGCTGCAGAATGTTTCCTCAAAAAAACTGCTTCAAACTATCTGCTTGCCAGCGATCTTTTTGAAGGTTTGTCATTAGCAAGAAATGCCCTAAAATCACAAAACAGCTAAAAGCATCAAAGTTGAATCCGTTCCCGCATGAAGGGAACCTCCTCCTGTCTTTCGGATTGAAACTCTCTGGCTGCAAGGTGACCTGAGTATACTGCAACAGCAATGGTACCTGGAGCAAATGAGTCTCCAATGCATTTAAGTGACTTGATTCCAGCCCTGGACATGCTACCTTGATCTGCATCCAAAGCCTGAAAAAGTTCATTATTCGGTGTTCGTTCTGTAATAAGCAGCAGGCTGTCGCAAAGTTTTTCTGTTTTTCTGGCAGTGAAAACACAGGAGAGTTCAACTTTCCCTGTAGCCGCAGCACTTAGTTCAGTCTGCGTGATTATCTCCACTCCAATTTCAATTAATTTTTTTTGAATCTTTTTCTGCTCAAGAGTATTATGTGTCCAGGTAGAGACATCCGGTGCAGGCGTGACCAGTATAACTTCGTGGCCTTCTGCCCGTAGTTTTTCTGCAAAGACACCACCCAGGTAATAATGATCATCATCGAATATAACTACTTTTCCTGGTACTAATACACCGTCCATAATATCATCCGGCGTAAATACCGGAATTTTTTCAAGTCCCGGAATTGGCTCCCTGTGGACCCTTCCCATTCCATTTTTTCTCCATCTTGCTCCAGTTGCAAGCAGTACATGGGAATAATTAAATTGGTCTTCTGCACTGAACTCTATGATATCTGCTGCACTAAGTGGATTTTCGCGATAGATGGAGATGTTTGCCAATCGTTCCAGCATCAAAACTCTGTAATCTCGGACACGTCCCCATTCAGCTAGACCTGGAAGTCGACTTTCCCTGCTGACCCTCCCGCCAAGTTCTGCAGAAGCTTCGGCTAGAATTACCCGATATCCGCGCTGTCCGAGCGCAAGCGCACATTCCAATCCGGAAGGTCCGCCACCTACTATCAGAACACCGTCATCGCTTTTTTTTGCTTCAATCTGTTCAGGATGCCAACCGCGCCTCCATTCTTCTCCCATAGTTGGATTTTGGGTGCAGCGAATGGGTACAGAAAGCTTATCACCCGAAACACAGATATTGCAACCGATACATTCCCGGATTTCATCTTCACGCCCTTCTTCTATTTTTTTTGGCAAAAATGGATCTGCAATTGAGGGACGTGCTGCGCCGATCATATCCATCACACCGCGTTGAATCAAAGAGAGCATTGAGTCCGGAGAAGTGTAACGGCCTACACCAACCACCGGTTTTGATGTCAATGATTTCACAAAACTTATGTATGGTTCCTGATAACCTTCCAGTTCAAAGCGAGATGTAGCTGAATCCATACTCCAGTCGCTGATATTAACATCCCAAAGATCCGGCAGTTCCGCCAGCATTTCCACGATGTCCCTGCCTTCATTGTCAGCAGTAATTCCCTGCGGTCCAAGAAATTCCTCAACTGCAAAACGTACAGCTACTGCACATGAATCTCCGACTGCATCCTTGGTATCTTCAATTAATTCGCGAAAGAGGCGCACACGGTTTTCCAGACTTCCTCCATACTCGTCCGTGCGTTTGTTGATGCGGCGAGAAAGAAAGTGTGACAATAGTGTTCCGCTGTGTGCCGCATAAACATAAATCAAATCAAAACCAGCCTGCTTTGCCCTCAATGCCGCCCTGCGGTGCCATTTCCGGAAGTCACGTATATCAGACTTATTCATTGCATGTGACTGAACTGGAGCGTAGCTGTCAACTGACATCGTGCTGGGAGAAATAGGAGGTATACGACTGAAGTTATTTGTACTGCAATAGCCGGCGTGCTGCAATTCGATTCCAGCCAGAGAACCATGTTTGTGAACAGCCTCGGTCATCAATGCTAATGCCGGAATGTCACCGTCGTCCCAAAGACGCCCTTCAACCATAGAATCACATTCAGAACTGGAATGAATGTACACTTCCTCAGTGCAAACCACAGCCCATCCTCCTTCAGCTTTCATTTCACGCATTGCAGCCAAACTTCTTGGACGTAGATAGCCCATTCCGTTACAGTGAGGAACTTGAAAAAACCGGTTTTTTGCAGTCACTGGTCCTATTTTTACCGGTTCAAAAAGAATATCGTAACGAGGGTCTCTTTTCATTTTTAAGTTTTCATTAAAATGCTGTGAACTATTTTAGTAAAATCATCATTACCTGTTCTCTGTTTATACCAAGTCGAAATCAGATAATAGAAATAACATCAGAATGCCTAGACCTCAAGTCTCATTTTTCTTGAAATATTACAGCCTGATTCTGTCTTGAATAACAAAAATATGTGTCTTCCAGAATGTCTGTGTTAATTGACACATTAATATACCATGTCATTCATGCTTATGCTAAAAATGCATCCATCTAGTGAAACAAGACCCTTTGCTGATTGAAGTATCTCTGGACTTGATAGCACATCTCTCGAGAGCTAATTCGAGAGCTAATTTAACAATCACATTAGTTCTTTCAGAAAAAAATATCCTCACCGCACTGCTGCTGATTTATTATTCCATCATAGGACTATTTTGTCATTCCGGAATAGTTTGGTACTGCTGAAACAATGATGATTAGAAAAGTGTTCAGGCTGCTTTTTCCAGCTACCATGACTGGCCGCTAGTTTTCTCAGTGGTAATATTCATACTGACTCTGTTGGTAATACCTGTTTACAAACTGATACCAATCTTTCACGAACCTGGAAACAGGCTGAAAATAATTTTGAGCAGGCAAAAATCTTACCTGAATATTTTGGACAAGATTTTTGCAGCTTGTATTCTACTTTGAAGAGCAGTGAGCAAAGTCGTTTTTTGAACAAAATTGCACCACTTGAATATGACTGGTATTTGAAAGCTGTTTGATTATACCAAGCGTGATTGGCTTGAAATTAAACATATATCCAGCTAGTATCAAATTAGTTACGAGTGCACTTTTGTGTAATTTTCTGTCTAAATCCTGAATTCTGAATTCTAGCAATGCCTGTCTTTGCCACAAAAATTGACGTACATTCCCAAGATTTTCTGAGTAACACGAAATTCATGGAAAATCTGCTTGAAGATCTAAAGCAAAAATTGGAAATGTCAGCCCTCGGAGGCAGTGAAAAGGCCCGGAAAAAACATTGTGCCCGAGGTAAACTCCTGCCGCATGAACGTGTGCGTTTATTACTTGATCCAGGCTCTCCATTTTTAGAATTCTCGCCACTTGCTGCACATGATTTGTACGATGATGATGTTCCTGCTGCCGGAATAATAACAGGTATCGGTCGTGTTTCCGAAACAGAAGTAATGGTTGTCGCAAATGACGCAACAGTCAAGGGCGGGACATATTATCCGCTGACGGTCAAAAAACATCTGCGGGCACAGGAAATCGCATTGGAAAATCATCTGCCCTGTATTTATCTGGTAGATTCCGGAGGAGCATTTCTTCCTCGACAGGATGAGGTTTTTCCGGACAAAGAGCATTTTGGCCGGATATTCTACAATCAGGCAAATTTATCGGCCAAAGGAATTTCTCAAATCGCAGTAGTGATGGGATCCTGCACCGCCGGTGGAGCCTATGTTCCCGCAATGAGTGATGAAAATGTAATCGTCAAGGATCAAGGTACAATTTTTTTAGGAGGACCGCCGCTGGTTAAAGCAGCAACCGGACATTCTGTGACTGCCGAAGAACTTGGCGGTGGTGAAATTCACAGCCGTATTTCCGGAGTCACGGATCATCTTGCCCAAAATGACGCACATGCCCTAAGTATTGCCAGAGAAATTGTTTCCGGACTGAATCGAAAAAAAGTGATGCCGTTACAGACCAAACCAGTAGTTGAACCGCTTTATCAACTGCAGGAACTGCATGGTATTTTACCTCAAGACACTAGACAATTTTATGATGTGCGCGAAGTACTGGCACGCATCGTTGACGGATCTGAGTTTCGTGAATTCAAGGAACTTTACGGCACAACCCTGGTGACTGCCTTTGCACACATTCACGGTTATCCGGTCGGAATTGTAGCAAACAACGGTATCCTGTTTTCTGAGTCTGCACTCAAAGGGGCGCATTTTGTGGAGTTGTGCAATCAACGTGGTATTCCACTGATATTTTTGCAAAATATTACCGGATTCATGGTTGGTCAGGAATATGAACACGGTGGTATAGCTAAAGACGGAGCAAAAATGGTAACTGCTGTTTCCTGTGCAAAAGTACCAAAGTTCACTGTGATAATCGGCGGCTCTCATGGCGCTGGAAATTACGGCATGTGCGGAAGAGCTTATGGTCCAAGAATGCTCTGGACATGGCCCAATGCCCGTATTTCTGTGATGGGTGGAGAACAGGCTGCATCAGTTTTGGCAACTGTAAAACGGGAAAACATTGAAGCCTCCGGAAAAAAATGGAGAACTGAAGAAGAGGAAGAATTTAAGCGTCCTATTCGAGAACAATATGAACATCAGGGACATCCGTATTATGCTACAGCACGTCTCTGGGACGATGGAATTATTGATCCCGCAGATACAAGAATGGTCCTGGGATTGGCGCTCTCAACAGCTTTAAATGCACCTGTTGAGCAAACACGCTACGGAGTTTTTAGGATGTAACTAATTGTACTCAAAACTGGCTTGAATACTGCATTTAACTTGAACTTTAAACTGGGTGAATCTAAAAATAAATTAATGCACAAAATCCCAGCAGAATAATCTCTGGAGCAAGTCTGATGTATTTAACAAAAAAAATGAGTGTTGTTTTAACACCGTTTATTTTACCTCTGTTATTTCTCTTTTTGAACAGTTGTGGAATCGAAAGAAGTGAATACGGCAAGAAGAGTGATTATCAAAAATTAGGAGCCGGTTGTACTGCATCAAGCGATACCACCAAGCCTAGCGTTTCTGCAGTAAGCCCCACGGATAATTCAACAGGAAATGCAGTCACTTCTACAGTTGCTTTTACATTTAGTGAAGCAATGTTTACAGACAGTCTCTCTACAAACACCTCTGACACAACATGTTCCGGCAGTTTTCAACTATCAGCAGATAACTTTTCAACCTGTATCAAAATGTCGGCTGCACCTTCTGTTTCAAACAGTGACAAGACTTTTACTTCAACGCCTGCAGACAATCTTAGTTCAGGAACCACTTATCAACTACGTGCAACCACTTCAGTAACAGACTCTTCTTGCAATAAACTCGCAAGTGCCTATACCAGCAATGGTTTCACTACCTCAACCTCTGGCTCAGGAACCATTAAGGGCAGTATCATCAGTCAGTCAGGCAGCAGTGCATTGTCGGATGTCAGCATCAGTTATGCTTTATCTGCTACTACTGTGGCATCAACATCCTCTGACAGCAGCGGAGATTATACACAATCCTCACTGGCAACCGGCACATATATTCTGACATACAGCAAAAGCGGCTATCTGGATGAAACCCAGACAGCAACACTCTCTTCAGATGGCCAGACACTGAAAGTATCATCACTTAAAATGCTTTCAAGCAGTTGCGCAACTTCCGGTACTATTTCAGGAAATATAACTGATGCTGTCAGCAGTGCAAATGTAAGCAGTGTTTCTATGAGTTTTCGCAGAGGGTTGAACACAACCAGCGGAACTGCAGACTATACTGCTACCACAGATGGGTCAGGCAATTATTCCCTCAGTATGAACCGTGGCTGGTATACCGCTCAGACCAGTAAATCCGGATACATTGACAGCACATTTCATGTTTATTCCTGTGGAAACGTCAGCAGTCAGGATTCCTCTATTTCAACAACTTTGGCCAGTGGTGCCATGCGGATTGTCTTGTCCTGGCCCACAGGCAGTACAGCTACAGACATAGACTCACACTTTAGCATTCCAGACAATTCCAGTGCTACTTTTCATATTTATTACGATACCAATGTTAGTGGTGTAAATCATAAAAAATATATCTATGGTGCCAGCGATAACACAACACTAGACAGAGATGAAACATCAGCACCCGGAACTGAAACTATAACTGTTACTGCTGTCAGAAGTGGAAACTACAGCTACAGCATTCATGATTATACAAATAAAGCCAGCTCCAGTATTTCAAAGCTAGCTAATTCCGGTGCTTCGGTTAAAGTTTATTACAACAGTACTATAACCACGTATAATGCACCAAACAGTGCTGGAACTCTCTGGAGAGTTTTTACATTTACCACCAGCGGCGGTCTTGTTGAAGTTGGAACAATGAGTTATCAAACAACACCTGCAGACGTCTACTAAATCAATTATGAAATGACAGCAAATTTTTCCTGTGAAACAATTCCTCTGCATAGCACAGCCAGTGGGACAACTTTTGAAATTGATGTCTGGCGTTATCAGCATCCGGAGGCCACGAAGACTGTTTATCTGCAGGCAGGAATTCATGGTATAGAATTGACCGGCATTCCGGTTGTGCATGAATTCATGCAGGAAATCGAGGAACAGCAGCTGGCATATAATTTCATTTGTGTTCCACTCTCAAATCCAATGGGTCTGGACAGCCAGATCATGGGCGTGCAGACTGGTTACAATAACCTGCACACCAACCAGCAAAACTGTTGGAACTGGAACCGAATTGGAAATTTAGAGGATGAGCCAAGCCAGGAAGGGAATTGGATCAAGACTTTGCTGGACTTGTCTGCACCTGCTGATATCATCCTTGATTTACATACTGCAGGAGTAGAAACTGTAGCACACATCTACTATCACGAATCCGAAAAGGTACATGTAAGCGGCTTAGGAATTCTGCATCTCTTGAGTTGGAAGATTCCATCACATAGTTTCTCTGATACTAATTTTCAACGTGGAAAAGTTGCCCTGACCTTTGAGCTGTCATGCAGTCGTAGTGTTCAGGACGAGCAGGTTGAGGAAAGTCTGATTTATCTGAGGCGTTTCTTTGGTCTGTTGCCGAAAGTTGAAGGATCCCGAATCTGGCAGACAGAGTCTCAGCTCAAAAAATGGTATTCTCCAGACGGAGGTGTTCTCTGCTGGCATATAAACGCAGGAGATGCTGTCACTGAAGGAGATGTGATTGCCACACTATACAACAGAAAAGGGAAACTGGATTTGGAGTCACCATACAGTGGAGTACTTCTGTTGAAAAATCCAATTCATGCTCCTCACCAACGACAGGAGCTGGCAAAGTTTTTGGTTGAATAAGAATTCATTTAACACTAACTAAGAACATAAAATAATAATGGAAGAAGATCCACACAATCTGGGGCTGGCTTTAGGAGGTGGAGCATTTAGAGGAACTGCACATCTTGGCGTTTTGAAAGCCTTAGAGGAAGAAAACCTGCGTCCTTGTGCGTTGTGCGGAACAAGTGCCGGAGCAATGGCTGCCGCATTTTACGCATTTGGTATGCCTCCTGAAGAAATCCGTAATGTTGCCAGAAATCTACGTTGGCTAAAAGCAACAAATTTAACCTTTTCAAAACTTGGTTTACTCTCCAACAACGAAATCGGAAAATTCATTGAAAAATACCTGGGTGATGTACTAATTGAAGATTCCACTATTCCGCTGGCAATTGTTGCTGCAGACATATCTACCGGTGAAAAGGTGGTATTCAAAACCGGAAGCCTGTCCACAGCCATAATGGCCAGTACCTGTATCCCTGGTGTTTTTATGCCGACTCAAGTTGATGGAAAGATGCTGGTTGATGGGGCAATAGTGGAAAATGTGCCTGTTTCAGTAGTTAAAGAAATGGGAGCAAAAGTATGTGTAGGAGTTGATTTAGGCAGCGGAGGCTATCGTCAACCGGAAACACTGGTGGAAGTTCTCCTGAATGCCTTCAGCATCGCCATTGACAGATCTATACATCATCAGGGTGATCTGGCAGATGTAATTATCAAACCGTCACTGGCCGGTTACAGTTTGACAGATTCAGGAAATTCGATGAAACTTTATGCAGAGGGTTACCGCAGTGGAATAATGGCACTGGATGAAATCAAACTGCTGGTAGAAAAGGCAGGACCTTCTTCACTGGAAGTACTTGAACAAAAATTCAAGAGTTGGCTTGATTCCTGACACTTCTTTTCTGCTCCCAAAACTTCTCCTTAAAAAAATTACTGAAAGATATAAAGCCTGTCAGCAAGACTAAATATGCAAAGAGATTATTTTCAGTTTACTATTTTTCACATCAAACCTAATCTCTTCAATGTCTGAATTATCTTTGCTGGCAATTGCTGTTGGAGGCGGATTAGGCGCAGTGTCACGATTTCTGGTGGCCAGAGAGATGGGGCGCATGTTTGGTAATTATCTACCTTATGGGACTCTGGCTGTGAATGTGCTCGGTTCACTGGCACTGGGTTGGTTAGCAACAGTTTTTCTGGATCGTCCGGAAATCAACAGCGCTCTCCGGCTTGGACTTGCAGTAGGATTTTTGGGCGCCTTCACCACATTTTCCACTTTCAGCTTTGAATCAGTGCAACTCATGCTCAGCGGAGCAGTCTGGAGGGCAGTCCTTAATATTGCTGTCAATACAGTAGTTTGTCTTGGGATGTGTTACCTCGGCATGCAGTTGGCCCGCCTAGGTTGATCACAAACCTTTACTCTGGAATGTTCGAATAATCAGCAAATGCAGACATCTTTAAACAATATCTTCTTCCCACACCACTAGTGACCGTTGGCTCTGAGATAATCGATGATACTGTCGCATTTGAACTTGACCCGAATGGAATTGCAATTGCGTGCAGAGTCAACCTCACTTTTGACTCTCTGAGACTGAATTGCTAGTTGCTGGGTTGAAGTGGCCTAAGATTCCTTTTTTCCTCAATCCTACTTTGCCAGATTTCGCCCAACTGTTCCCGGGAAATGTTTGGTGAGTTACTGCCGGACTTGAGTACAGACTTGGGTTCCTCAACATACGGAGTTCCTGAAGGAACAAGACTCAAACGGTTTTTATCATCTTTGTTCAGTAAAGCAAATTCAAAATAACCGCTGCTTTTACTTTTAATCAGTACCTGTTTATTTTGTGTTTCAATCCAGCTGAAATTCTCATCACCCTTGAGATGGG
>JACNJW010000015.1 GCA_014382365.1 SAR324 cluster bacterium | reverse complement strand
GCACCTATTATCAATTTATGGAAATTTCAGTACGTGAGTTGCTGATCGAAAAAGGTGTCCTGAGTGAAGATGAAATCCGGAAAGCAGTTGAGGCAATGGATTCCAGAGGTCCGGAACTCGGAGCACAAGTTGTAGCTCATGCCTGGGTGGACGCTCAGTTCAAGCATTTACTTCTTCAGGATGCACCTTCCGCTGTTAAAACTCTTGGAATTGACATCGGAGCTTTGCAGTTAATGGTAGTAGAGAACACGCAAAAAGTTCACAATCTAATCGTCTGTACCCTCTGTTCCTGTTATCCACGTACTCTTCTCGGACTGCCTCCGGACTGGTACAAAAGCAGTGAATACCGCTCACGTGCAGTACGTGAACCAAGGGCAGTCTTACGGGAATTCGGTACAGAGATTCCGGACGAGGTAGAAGTCCGGGTACACGACAGTACTGCTGATTTGCGTTATCTCGTGCTGCCGCAACGTCCTGCAGGAACAGAGAATCTCACTGAGGATGAACTGGCAGCACTCGTAAAACGTGATTCGATGGTTGGAGTTACAGTTGTTCAGGAGTTTTCTTGCTGAAGAAATACAGAATTATTGTCAAAAGTGGTGTTTGAGTAAATTGATTCAAGCGGCAATCCGGATTTCAGGAATCACCTCGATTCCAGCTTTGAATTGTATTCTGAAGTGGCCCCCCTTATAACCTGCTGCCACTTTCTCCAGTCTTGAATTTGACTTTGGCGACCCCTTTCCACCGGATGAATTGTATTTTCATGATGAGGAATATGTGTGCTAAAATAATCCTCGACCATGTACAAGGGACGACTCCGTCCAAAATTCACCTGTTTTCATTAAGTTAAAGAAGAATCCTGAAAAAATTGAATTAGCTCCAGCAAAATTCTGCTATATGGGAAACAAAAGGACATCTAAAAGCTAAATTATGTATTTATTTGACAAAATTTTCAAAAAACACCCCAAAAGTTTTGGAACTTTTCTTGCCCTTGCAGGTGTGCTGGTTCTCACACCTGACACTATGGTGATGAGATTCTCAAATCTTGACCGCTGGCCGCTGATGGGCTGGCGTGGCGTTTTAATGGGTGTTACTCTTTTGCTTATCTGGCGCTTGTTTCTTTTTTCAAAGACAAGTGATAATTGGCGTTCGCTAATTACTTGGCCAGGAATAATAATCATAATTTCTTTTTCAATAAATTCCATTAGCTTTACGCTTGGAATTCAGGAAACTTCAGTAATGCTTGTTTTAACTGCAGTTGCTACAATGCCGGTTTTTGCTGCAATTCTATCAAGTATTATGATGAGTGAAGCCCAGGGTATCGGGGGCTGGTTAACAATAATAACTGCAATGATTGGTGTCGCGATCGTTGTCAGTGACGGAAACAACGCCATAAGTCACCCCGAGGGCTCTCCGGTATTGGGTGCTGCGTATGGGGTTATGACTGCATTTGGACTGGCACTCGCCTTTACTATGGTGCGTAAATACCGGGATCTTGAGGTGGTACCTGCTGCTGCAATCGGAGCATTCATTAGTGGTGTCATTGGTTTTGCCTTGAGTGCAGAAGGCACTATTTTTCTTGCACCAGTCTGGACAGTATTCACAATGGGAGTAGTAATACTTCCTGTGTCATTTGCATTTCTTATTATTGCGCCACGCTATACAACATCTGCTGTTGTTAGTTTGATTATGCTGTTAGAAATGGTAATTGGACCATTTTGGGTTTGGTTTGGTATTGGTGAAAGACCGAGTATGATAATGATTTTTGGTGCCTGCATAGTAATAGTCGTCATCGCTTTTCATATTATTCGTACACAATTCTACTCAAGCAAGTTTTCTGACAACTTTGAGCAAAATATTTGATTAAAAACAATGTGCTAGTTGCCAACAGACTTTTATAATTTATAAATTTTTTAACTCCCAATACTGAAAACTTACAGCATAAACACTTGACAAATTTCAAGAATAACGTTACAAAGCAGATATACAGGATTCTTAAATATTAACCTGATAATTTAACTGACTCAAATTTTGGTTCTATGATTGCAGATAGATAATATGGACAGTTAAAGTTTTACTTATTATTTCAGCAACAACTTTATTGGAGGCCATCTAAATAAAGTGTTCCATTGGATGGAATGCAATTTTTTCCACGGCAGGTGTAATTTTTCAAAAGTTATGAGAGAAAAGATGAATAAAATAATAATCATCTTACTATTTCCACTTTTTAGTCTCGCCCTCTTTTCATGCGCCAACAGCGAGGATTCATCGAGTGTAACCACACAGTTGGGTCAGGGACTAGATCAGCCAAATTCCAATGATGATCAGGACAACGTTGCTCTGCCTGTTGTCACACTGGGCAGCTGCGAATCGTTAGACAAATCTACAGTTGATAATTCGACTGTTGATAATTCTACCATCCTGGATAATTCCAGCATCAAAGATTCAACTGTTAAAAATTGCTCAACCGTTCGCCGTTCAATTGTTGATAATTCATCTACAATTGACAACTCTTCAATTTCATACTCCACAATCAATAAGTCTAATATCTGCGTACGGTCTACTATTGACAACTCTTCAATTGATAATGCCACTGTCTGCAACAGTTCCTCAGTAGCCGGAAATGCAACTATAACGGGTTCAACAGTTGATAACAGTTCGACTGTAACAGGCGGATCGACAGTAAGAGGCGGATCGACTGTATCATGGTCTACTGTAGACAATAGCTCAACTGTAGATAATTCTTCTACAATTGATAATGCTACTGTTTCATATTCTACAATAAATAAATCAAATATCTGTGCTCAATCAACAATTGACAACTCTTCAATTGATAATGCCACTGTCTGTAACAATTCGTCTGTGACTGACAACTCAACTGTAACTGGATCTACTGTTGATAACAGTTCGACTGTAACTGGAGGTTCTACCATAACAAGTTCGACTGTGAACAGTAACTCTACAATTACAGGGGGTTCGACTGTAACAGGATCTACTGTGAACAACAATACAACTGTACAAGGTGCTTCAACTGTCAGAAACAGTTCATCTATTTGTTATGCAACAATTGATAATGCTACTATTGATAATTCGACTGTCTGTAATGGATCAGTAGTAATGTCGATCTCAAACAGAACTGTTCAAAATCAGATCATGACTGAATCTGATGCTCCTACTGTCAGTTCCAATTCACCTGCAGATAGCTCTTCTTCAATCTCTTGCACAACAAGCATTTCTGTGACTTTTTCAGAAGATATGGACACAACTTCAATCACAACAAATACTACAGATACAAGCTGTTCAGGATCATTTCAGATTTCATCTGACAATTTCGTATCTTGCATACAAATGACCTCTGGGAATCCAACTGCTAGCAGTGATAATACAACTTTATCAGTTGTGCCGTCTCCTATTTTAATTCACTCAACAACATACAAGATAAGAGTCACTACTGGAGTCAAGGATCCTTCAGGTAATCCAATGAGCAGTCAACTGACTGGAACTGGATTTACTACTTCAAATACTAAGACAAATGGATGTGATTAACAAATGTGCTAGTTATAGAATAATTCTAATAAATAATTAATGCATGATTAAAATTACAATTTTAACTGTTCTCATTCTCATTTCGTTTCCTGTGTTATTGCTCGCGCAAAGCGGTAACAGTGAGGCAGGACTATTCTATTCCACCTGGGGCAGCGGTGTTATGGGTGGTTATAATTACACAGACGACATTTTTTTGGGCGGAGATATTGCGTCGACAGACAGTACTACTACAAGTTCCGGCTCCGGTGCTTCGATTAAATCTGAGTCAGTAATTCAGACTTTTAATGCATTTGGACGATACTACCTGAGAGATCTCGAATTTACAGACGGCTTATTCGGACAGGCAGGTCTTGCATTTCGAAACTGGAGTGGAAAAGGCAGCATTACCGAAGACAGTACAAAAGCAAAAATTGCTTCAGTAAAAATCAACTGGAGTCCCGTGTTACTGGTAACCGGAGTAGGCTGGCACAAAGTATGGGGTTTTGGATTAAGTCTCTCTGTTGCTATCAATGCAGGTTTCGGAGGAACAAGAACTATTGAATATACGGAAAATATGTCCCGCTTCAGTGAGTCTCTCAAGAATGATCTGGAGAAAAAGACTGATTTTCCAACAAATTTAGTAGTCTATGTCGGCTACAGTTTTTAAAAACAGATGATGAAGATTAATTCACTACTACTGCTACTTTTGTTAATTTTCCTGCTTTCCGGATGCGGAGACAAGCTTTCGACGAATACAAAGGATGAGTCTGCGAACATTACAACGGCCTCTCTGACAGGCACCTGGACTGCTAAGTGCAGTGACAATACTACAGCTTCCACCTCATCCAGAACTGCATTAGTGTTTTCTGCATCTGCAGACAATCTGACTGCCACCACCACAAATTATTCGGACTTAAGTTGCGGTACTCAGAGTTTTATTTTTACCAAAAAACTGAACACTCTGGTTCTCGGCAGCAAAACATCTACTTCCCAAAATCAAATCATCAGTCAGTTTACTGCAGTTATTGCTGATATTACTCTTGAACCAAAAACCAGTACTGTCTCTACTTCACTGAATAGTTCTTCCTTCTGCGGATTAACAAGCTGGAGTTCAGGAACAGCAACATCAGTTGCCGGACTTACCTGCGGTTCTACGGTAAATAAAGCTCTAAATGCCGCCTACAGTGACATTATCCAGATGAATTCAGAAAAGACATTTATCAGACTCGGAAACATCACCAATCCTGCCAGTACTACCGGTTATCCTAAGACACTTTATGCTACTGACTATTTTAAGTAGCAGATACACCTCTGCCTCAGCCCACTAATTTAAGACAATTTGGCCAGCAACTTGCTTTTATTTGACCAAGTCACAATTGAACTGTTAATAACATAGACTGGGACAAATGACTGCTTTGTTTGCCAAACCAAAAGCGATTCTGAATGGTTCTTTTTTAATTGCCCTTTATTTCACCTTCTGGATTATTGTGACAGTAGTGCTGCCGATCCTATCACTGGCGCTTCGCCTGTACACTAAGGAACTGCATATCCTCAAGGATCACACTCAGGAATCAGGCAACTGAATTTTAAGAATCAAAGAAATTGAGTTTCTACTCTGTTTGCTGTTCAAAGACAGTTACAGAGTTACAGGAAGTCAAATGTCTGTCTAGTAACTCTCCCATTTTACTCAGCCTTCTAATACTACTGCTCTGATATTCAACAAATCGAAGCACAAAATAAAGACTTATAAGCGTTCAATATCGTCATCACCCAGATATTCACCCTGTTGAACCTCAATAATTTGCAGTGGAACTTTTGTTGAATTTTGAAGACGGTGCTGCATTCCTTTGGGGATGTAGGCCGATTCATTTTGATGCAAGATTATTGTTTCGTCGCCACGCTGAACTTCTGCTGTTCCCTCAAGTACCACCCAGTGTTCACTGCGTTGTTGATGGCGCTGGAGTCTTAAACTTTTTTCAGGACCTATTTCCAACATCCGGATTCGATAGTTTGAGTTTTCCAGAATAGTAGTCGCACTACCCCATGGACGCATTACTCGGGTATGGAACTTATATTCGTGACGTTCCTCTTTTTTAAGTGTCTCCACCAGTTTTTTGACATCCTGGGAGCGCGTCATATCACAAACCAGCAAAGCATCATCGGTTTCAACAATTATCAAATTTTCTACGCCAATACTTGTCACCAGTTTTTTGCTGCTGAAGATCAGCGAGTTTTTGGTGTCAAGCGAAACAACATTTCCACGCAGTACATTTCCTTGTTCGTCCTTCTCTGAAACCTGAAAGATACTTTCCCAACTACCAAGATCACTCCAGTCCATCTCAACAGGCAGAACAGCCACATTTTTTGATTTTTCAAAGAGAGCATAATCAATTGAATCTGCAGCAATTTCTTCATAAATATCACTAATAACTTGCGGATCCGCAAGATCATCGCCTGCTGCAGATTTTACTTCAAAGACCGCCAGCATTTCCGCTGCATGCAGTCTAAATTCAGCTAACCATGTTTCTGCAGTTGCCATGAATATACTTGCATTCCAGGTATAATCAGCTGATTCCAGATATGCTTCTGCAGTCGCCTGATCAGGTTTCTCCACAAATTCTGCCACCTTGAAACCTACACCCAATGACTCACCGGCCTTGATGTAGCCGTAACCGGTTTCCGGACGGTCAGGGCGAATACCAAAAGTTACCAGATATCCGGATGCAGCCAATGTTTCTGCACTCTTCAAAGCACTGATAAAGCCTGCAGGAGCCTTTATTAAATGGTCTGAGGCTAGAATAACTACCGGTTCATGTCGTTGATTTTCCGGAATCTGCAGAATTCCCCAGAGAATTGCCGGTGCAGTATTTCTGCTTTGTGGTTCAAGCAGCAACTGTTCAGGACGGTAATCAGGATAAATTTGTCCCATCTGCTGCTGCAACTCTCCCTGATGAGAATCTGCACCAATCACATAAATCTGCTCGGGCGGGACCAGGTTTTCCAGACGCAGACATGTTTCCTGGAAAAGAGATTCGTGTGTAGATCCCAGGTTAAGAAATTGTTTGGGAGTCATACTACGGCTGAAAGGCCAGAGGCGTGTTCCGGTTCCTCCGGCAAGAATGATGGCAATCATATAATTTTATAATGGATTATTTGGCAAATATCAGTTAATTAGAAGAGAAATTTTGGATAAAATTCAGGTGGCTGAGAATAACAGCAATTGATGTCAGGCTGATTATGGATCCTGCTCTAACTTGTTCAAGTGCGATTAGATATGCACGTAAATGGGCAGCGTTCATTGCTTCCAGTGGTTCTAGCAAACTTGGAAAATCCTTCTCCTTCATCGTTTCAATCTTGTGAGCAGCAAGCAGAACTTCCAGTACCAGCAACTTGTTTGCATCCAGAGATCGTAACAGTATGTCCTGATATTCCAATTCCCAATCATTCTTTGGTTCCAACTCAATCAAACGTTCCCGTAGCCAATCCAGTCCAAATTTTTGTTCAACACACTCTGCAATAGTATAAGCAGCACTAATTCCCATTTTTTTATTCAGGCTGAGATGCATCACATCAGGTGCTATTCTTAAGCGTTGCAGTGATGCGCCAATTTCTTTAACAGTGCTTAACTCATCTAGTCCTTCTGTTTCATTTTCAGTTTTAACTGTATCAGTCTCTACTTGAATTTCAGATGATCCAGTTGGATCTACTGCATTTTCAGGATGTTTAATCAACTCACTTAACAATTCATGATATTCTTCAATTTTCTCAAACCCAGGTGTTTTTTCATCACTTTGCAGGATATTTCTAACCAGCATTTTTAAGACATCTTCCAGTTTTATCAATGTTTCATAACGCTCCTGCTCACTAATTTTTTGCATTTTTGATAAAGTCTGTCTAATTTCTACTGCACCCAGGCTTGACTCCATTATCAAATATGTCCTGATAATATCCGGAATACTGCGTTCTGTGACTTGATTCATTCTCGAAACAAAAGTTGCTCCTGCCTGATTTGTCACATTGTTGGTTAAAACAGTTGCAACAATCTCCTTTTTTAAAGGATGTTCGTTGATTCTTTCTCCAAAGTGCTTTCTCAAAGTCTGAGGAACATAATCCAGATAAGTTGCATTTAATTCATTTTCCAACGGCATTGATGAAGAAGTCAGTGCTTCAAAAATTTCCATTTTTGCATATGCCATCAAAACCGAAAGTACTGGTCTCGGTAATGGCATCTTTGCCTGTTCCAGCTGATCCAATTCTGATCTGGAAGGAATATACTCACTCCGTTTATTCAAACCCCTATCCTGGAGATGGGCAATCAACTTCCTGAACAAGCGTAAATTTTGGTTACTACGCATACTATCCATGGAAACAGCACGATGCTGTCCTCGATTATTTGCTAATACAAGCTCAGAGACTTCGTCAGTTGCAGAAACCAGCAGCGTGTTGCGTTCTTCCCTGGATTTGATCATTTTTTCTCTGAGAAACTGCTGAAGTAATATTTTAAGATTTACTTCATAATCCGACATATTGACACCGGCAGAATTATCTATTGCATCTGTGTTCAAGCGAATACCACTGTTTGCCAGATCAATACGTGCTAGTTGGGTTAATCCTAAATTTGCACCTTCTCCAATGACTTTCATCCCGCATTCAGTTGTATCAATTCGAATTGAATTGTTTGCCTGGTCACCAACTTGAAAATGAGTTTGTGCAGGAGTTTTAATATATGTTCCAATTCCTCCAAGCCAGAACAGGTCAACTTTCATTTTTAAAATCAGACGTACCACATCCTCACCTTTTAAATTATCTTCAGTTGTACCAAGCAGGTCTTTTGCCTCTGGTGATAATTTAATAGATTTTGCGTAGCGCTCATAGACTCCACCGCCTTTGCTGATCAACTCTGTTGAATAATCCAGCCAGCTGGAACGTGGTAAATCATAAATTCGCTTGCGCTCAAGCCACGATTTATGAGGATTTGGATTTGGATCAAGAAAAATATGCATATGATTGAATGCAGCCTGTAAAAGCAGCATTTTACTCAACAACATTCCGTTACCGAAGACATCACCACTTAAATCTCCTATCCCCATTACTGTAGTTTCTTCTGTTTGGATATTCCTGCCAATCTCTTTGAAATGCAGTTTCACACACTCCCATGCACCACGGGCAGTTATTCCTTCTTTCTTATGATCAAAACCTACTGAACCACCTGAAGCAAAGGCATCACCCAGCCAATAGTCATAGTTTTCAGAAACTTCGTTGGCAATATCAGAAAAACTTGCTGTCCCTTTGTCTGCAGCAACAACCAGATATGGATCCGGATCATCATATGAAAGAACATTTTCAGGTGTCAGGATATGGCCCTGTGCGTCCATATTATCTGTAATATCCAGCATTGCGCTGATAAAACGTCTATATTGATATTTTGATTCAGCAATCACCTCTTCACGTTCAACTGGAGCGTTTTTGAGCACAAAACCACCTTTTGAACCAACAGGAACAATCACTACATTTTTTGTTTGCTGAGTTTTGACAAGTCCTAGAATTTCTGTTCTAAAGTCATCCGGACGGTCTGACCAACGTAATCCACCTCGTGCAACTGGACCAAAACGCAAATGCAACCCTTCCATTCCAACATCATGTACATATATTTCCTTAAATGGCACAGGCACCGGCATTTGTTCAATTTTTCTGGAGTCTAATTTAACAGATATACCTGTTTTTAAGGAATTTTTTTCAATATAATAATTAGTCCTCAAAGTGTTTTCAATCAATTCAAACATGAGCCGCAAGACTTCATCATCAGTAACCTGCTGTACTTGTTCCAGACTTTCCAGAAACTCCTGCTTTTTCTGCGGCAATAGTACCTCCTGTCTATTTGACAAGTCCCCCAAAGTCGAGTCTACTGAGAAGCGACAGGCAAACGTTTCAAAGAGCAAACGTGAACAGTTAGGATGCCTGAGCAAAACTGCATTTATTGTCTCTCTCGTTAATGGTGCATTCAACTGCAGAGACAAATTTCGGTAAAGTTGAAGTACATTTATTTCCCGCCAGGCTAACTTTGCCCTCAAGGCAAGTCCATTCAAAGGGTCATTTTCTGTGTTTTTCAGAAACACCTGTTGGACAATTGCCTCCAATAAAGGCTTATATTGCTGCTCATCAATATTTACATGGTCGTTGCGCTCTACTCTAAAAGACTGAATAAAACCTAAAGTCTTTTGATCATCTCCAATTCTTGTAGTCAACTGGTCAATTACATGCAGACCAAGATTTTGCAGGATGGGCATGATTTCAATCAAATGAATTTTATTTTTGCTGTACACATACAGCACTGATACAATTTTCCCCAGTAACGACGGGAGTGAAAACTCTTTCAAGTCAAACTGAATGTTCTCTTCCTGAGTCAACAATTCAAGATACTGGATGTTTTCCAGTGCTTCAAGAGTATCAACACGTGCCCGATAATGAGAAGGTAGCATAGGAACGTAGCGCTCATACAACTGTTTTGCATCTACCACCGTATAGTGACTACGAAGCAATTCATTCAGTTGCATCTCCCAAGGTTTTATCAAGCTACTGATTGTATTTTCAAACTGCAGCAAGTCTGTTTTAGGAATATCACCTTTCTCAACCACTTCCTCTGGTATTTCGAACTCAATATGCAAACGCGATTTTTCACTACCACGTGCTTCGAACCAATCACAGTGCAGATGCGGAATTTTTTCTTTAAGAAAGGCAACTGTCTTTTCGATTGCTTCTTCTGAAAACAGCGATGTCGGCATCACCACCATCAGTTTCAATAAATCAGAAACTCTTGTGTTGATTTTAAAACAAAATATATTGTTTGGGTTATTGACGGATAATAAGTGTTCACAAACCTGTAACATCTCTTTCCTTGATGAACGAAACAACTCAGACTTTGGAGTTGCACTGAAAATCCTAACAACCTCATTGTAGTCATAGCTGTTTCTCAGCATATTTTGATTATCAAAAATATAATTCATTTTCTGGCGAACCAGAGGCGTTTCAGTATTTTTTGCATGCAGTGAACTACCCCTGATCAAGCCTAAAAATACATGTTCAAGCATACCATTTTGTTTATCCGGAACACGTATACTCAATATCATCAGGTTTTCAAAACGCAAAACTGGGCTGATGAAACGGATACGGTCCAGTGCAAAAGGGAAAGTTGATTTGCATCGCTTACACAAATGAGTGCTTAAGACATTCAACAATCTACCATCAGTTTGTTTCAAATATGCAGCTGAGAGAATACCTAGTCCGGAATTTTCCAACATATTTGTGCAGTCTGTTTTTGTTTGTGCTGCCTCTGCAAAAGTTGCAAACCCCATAATTGTAAAATTGTCAAATTTCAGCCAACCGCAAAGCTTAACCCATTCTGCATTCGTTTCTGCAGAAACTGCTGTTATAGACCCAATTTCTTTTACCATTGAGTCAAGACGCAGCAACATTTTTTGCCGCTGATTCTGGACTAGTTGAACGGCAAGCATGTGCCCGGCAATTGCTGTTTCAATGTTCTTTAAAGAAACACTATCATTATCTGCTTCTATTTCCAGGTAAATGTAATCATATTTTTCACTGTTTTCCTGAGGAGATTTTACTGCAGTAACTTCTTTCTCTGTTGTGATGTCTGCTCCCATTATTGGATGATGTTTCCTATGAATCAGTAAATCCAACTGACGTAACAAACTTTCAACAGTGACCACAATAAAAGGAGCATCCGGAGATACAATTTCTACAATCACATAGCCATTTAAGTTGGTATTATCAACAGAAACTGTAGTACTTTTGAGTGCTTTAACCCTAACCATGCCGCTTCTACGTACTGCTTCCTTAAAAAACAGAAAGCGTTCCTTGAGGAAATCCTGTAACTCTGACTCACTATAGGTTTCACGCATCCTTTCAGACATTCCGAATAAAAACTGACTCGAAAACTGCATGAAAATTGAATTATTAAAAACATCAATTTCTGAGGTGTTTTTTTGCTTCACAAAGTTATTTTCAGTCATAGTCTTTTGCAGATTTAAATTTTTATAGCTTAATTTGCTGTGACGGACAGCAGCTGAAATGTTTCCGCAGACAAACTGCTTTCAGTTAAGTGCAGTCCATAACAGAGTCTTAACGTGAATCAGTTAAGACACATTCTGATCGAGTGGCCAAGATTATTAAGTAGACTAAAATAAAGTTCCGGACCAGGCGGAATCTTACTCCCAAGTGGATCCAGTATGCCTTTTTTAACAGAGCTTCCTGCAATAACAGTTTGAACCAGTTTTGGAGAAAATTGCGGTTCAGTAAATATACAGATTATATTATTATTTTTTATCTTTTGTTGTAACTCCATCATCCTCTGAACACTTGTTGAATGTCCTATACCTAAAGTTACTGAAGTAAGAGAATTTAATTGATAACGTTTCTCAAAATATTGATATGCATCATGAAATACAAGATAAGCTTTTTTAGAAACTGCTGCCATTTTCTCCAATAACTCTTGATCTAATTTTTTCAAACGAAGCCGTATATTATTTCCATTACTCTGGTATATTGCAGTATTTTCAGGATCAGTTTCAGATAATATTTCAACTATATACTGCGTAATTATGTCTGCATTGCGAGGATCCAGCCAGATGTGAGGATCTGTGTCAGAATGGTGTGCTGTTTTTTCTTCACTTAAATGCACTGTAGAATGCTCAGAATTGTGAGGATCTGTGTCAGAATGGGTTGCTGTTTTTTCTTCACTTAAATGCAATGTAGAATGCTCAGAATCCGGTTCAGTGCTTTGCCAATCAATTCCTGAACGGAGCGGCCAATGCTGCAGTCCATATATATTCTGAAATGAGATCAACTTTGCTTTGGAGGCCAGAGACTTGAGAGGTTTTGCTAAAAATCCTTCCAATTTTTCACCTGACCAAAAAATAAGCTCTGCTTTTTGAAGCTTCTCTGCCTCACTCGGACGCAGTGAATAAGAATGGGGAGAAGTATTTCCGTTGAAGAGTAAAACTGGTTTGGAAACCCCCTGCATTACTGCAGCCACAAGTGAATGAAACGGTTTGATAGTAACCACGACTTTCAAATCCGAAGCTGCCATTACTTGAGAAGCGTACAGAAGGTGGAAAATAAATAATAAGCAAAATCCAGTTTTCATCACAATCCAGTTTTTGCTTTGCGTCTTTGCTTTGAAGTGGAAAATATGTTACAAATATTACATGCTTTAGCATAACTCTAACTCACTGATTTGTCAATGCCTGCCACGATAGAAACTACAGCTGATTTATCTAAAATTACAGCAAACGAACAAATCCTGCTGCAAACAGAGAATCTCACTTTGTTGGCAGAAGGACGTGAGCTGCTGGCAAAAATATCGCTGACCGTTTCTGCAGGTGAAATAGTGACAGTAATCGGTCCTAATGGTTCTGGAAAAACCACACTGCTACGGGCACTGCTGGGTTTGATTCCATTTGATTCAGGAAATATTATAAAAAAACCAAAGCTCAGAATAGGCTACCTTCCACAAAAAATAAATGTTGATCCTATTCTTCCTCTGACTGTCAGTCGGATTATGAATTTAACAGGAAGATATTCTGAACGGCAAATCAAAAACGTCCTGCAGGAAACAGGTGTTTCTTCTTTAAAAAACAAAGCCGCCTATCAACTATCCGGAGGAGAATTTCAACGTGTAATGCTGGCAAGGGCACTTTTGAGAAATCCTGAACTGCTTGTACTTGATGAACCGGTACAGGGAGTAGACTATATGGGAGAATCGGAATTATATAATTTGATTGCAAGCTTGAGAAACAGTCACGGTTGTGGAGTACTGATGGTGTCTCATGATTTACATGTGGTAATGGCATCAACTGACCGTGTGCTCTGCTTAAATCAGCATATCTGTTGCCAGGGAGAACCTGAGAATGTAAGTCGACATCCGGAATATTTAAAACTATTTGGTATAGATTCAGGAAACGCACTGGCTATTTACAGCCACCATCACGATCATACACATCACCTTTCAGGCACATTACAAAAAGACGTCAAATGATACTTTTAGATGATTTTTTCTGGAGAGCAGTTTTTGCCGGAATTGGCGTTGCACTTGTTGCCGGACCTCTGGGTTGTTTTATTGTCTGGAGAAGAATGTCATATCTGGGAGACACAATGGCTCATTCTGCATTACTGGGTGTCGCAGTAGGTGCTTTTCTGGATGTAAATTTAATTCTGGGAGTATTCGCTGTTGCTATTGCAGTTGCATTACTGTTGTTCTTGTTTCAACGACAAAAACAACTTGCTAATGATGCAGTTTTAGGCACACTTTCTCATGCTTCACTGGCAATGGGCGTTTTGGCAATAAGTTTGATGAGTTGGATTCAAATTGATCTAATGGCCTATTTGTTTGGAGATATTTTAGCAGTTGATCTCTATGATCTTTATTGGATTTACGGAGGTGGGTTTTTAATTATGTTGATATTATTCCTACTCTGGCGTCCTCTATTGGCACTTACATTTGATAATGAACTTGCCCTGGCAGAAGGAGTGCCAGTTTTCAAAATTGAACTAATCTTCATGCTGCTGATTGCAGCTGTTATTGCCCTATCAATGAAAATAATCGGCATTCTGCTGGTTACATCACTCTTGATAATCCCTGTTTCTGCAGCCAGGCGCTTCAGCAGGAGTCCGGAACAAATGGCACTCGGCGGGAGCTTGATTGGTGTTATTTCAGTTGTAATTGGATTATTTACTTCAATGCAGTTTGACACACCTTCCGGTCCCTCGATTGTAATTGCTGCAGTACTGTTTTTTTTCGCAGCAAATATTTTTGCATTGAAGAAAAATCAATAAAGACCCTGCTCTTACCTAAGCTGGAGCAGCCAGTAATGCAGTAGTTTCAGGACATGGTGTTCGTTTACCGGATATGTTTTCCTCCATAATTACTCTTCCATCACGTAGTGCCAGCAACTCACCCGACTCCATGACGGTCCAATTTTCTTCAGTTAAAGGAATGCTTGCAACTAAGGTAACCTGCTGCACTTTACTTCCTGCATCTTTAGGAAGAACTTGAGAAAGAAACGGAGATTTTTCAAATTGACAATATCGACATAATTTAAAAAGACCTGGTGGAGCAATACTGCCGTCTTCCTGCATTCTTTCATGACCATGAACGAACATAGCATCACCATCTGCATAAATAAAATTTGCAGGTCCATAATTTCGTAATTTTGCAGCAAATTCGGAAATCACATCCATTCGGTCAGCGAGTTCAGGAATTGATTTTTCCTGCCAGAGAGGTGCTAGTGCATCCAGCAAATAACAAAAAGCAAATTCAGAATCGCTCTCACCTACCGGCTGGAAACGACCTGACAGTTTCTGCTGCTGATCAAATGCACCTAATCTGCCGTTATGTGCAAATACGTGCATTTTACCGCTCAGCTCACGTACAAACGGATGTGTATTTCTTAAGGTTACTTTTCCCTGTGTAGCTTTCCGGATGTGGCAAATGAAGGTCTTACTGTTAAATTCACGATTTCGGATAAATTCGAGGTAGGCACTGCCGCTGGCAGGTTGAATTTCACGTATGAGGTTAACATCACCATCTTCATAAAAAGCTATACCCCAGCCGTCTTTATGATGTTTGGTTGAGCCTCCATGTCTGGAAAACTCATCTAATGAGGTTGAAACATTTTCCACAAACCGGCTGGACATTGCGAATATTTCACACATGCAAATTTTCCTGTGAGCTGCTTTTAATTGTGGATTTTATGGGGATTCCGGTTTCTCAACTATAACTTCAGAGTTGATTGAGTTTGCGATAAAACAACCGTGATGCGCCTTTTCATGCAGTGCTGCCAACTCAGCAGATGTCGGCTGCAATTCTCCACTGAAAACTATTTCCGGACGTAATACTATCCGGTTCATCACTAACTTACCGGACTCACCCTTCTCCAGTAAACCTACAGCCTTATCGCTGTACCTGTCAACAGTAAATTTTTTCAGGGACGCAACAGCTAAGAAAGTCAGCATATGACAACTTGATACTGAGGCTACAAACAAATCTTCAGGATTATTCAACTGCGGATTGCCATTGAAATCAGGTGCTGCAGAAGACTGAATTACAACTCCATTGTCAAACCTGACTTCATGATCACGGTTATAACTCCTGATGTTAAAATCCTGCGTTGCCCGTTCCCAGTATATTCTTGCCTTGTGTTCAGACATACTCTTAAAATAGTTATGTGGTTTTAATTAGCCGTTTTGCAGGTTTTTATTCCAAAAGGGAAATATGCCGGACACCAACCGATGCTTGCTGTGAAAAGAGGGACAAGACCGACAAGACCCCACCAGCTTTGAAAAATAACTCCTGCTGCAACTAACACCATTCCAACTACAACTCTGATAATTTGATCTGCACTACCTACATTTTTATCCATTTTGACCTACTATATTTTGAATTGTTTATATTTAATTCAGAAGTGTATTATAATAGCAGGATATTAGCTCTCTGTCCAGCTTTTACAGTCTGAAACAGTCTTGATCTCCGCAAGCGACAACAACTATTTGTTAAGTTATTATTTGCACATTTTCGTGCAATACAAGAGAACAGACTCCAACATTTAAATCATTACAGGAAAATGCAAACAACAGCTCCGCTTGAAGTGACTCCGGAGATGATACAGCGTTACAATCGTCCCGGTCCGCGTTACACAAGTTATCCGACAGTACCTATCTGGAAAGAAGGTCAATTTGCAGATGACTATGCAGAATGTTTGGGGAATGAAGGAAAAATTGATCAACCTATCTCGCTCTATGTACATATCCCTTTTTGCCGTCAATTGTGTACGTTCTGCGGATGCAACAAATACATCACCAACAATAAACAAATTGTTGAGCAATATCTGACTGCACTCGAAATGGAAATAACCGGAGTTGCTGCACGTCTGGGTGGAGCTAAGAAATTGGCGCAAGTTCACTTTGGTGGCGGCACCCCAACTTTCCTCAATGAGACACAACTCAGGAGAGTTGTTAGAATGATCAAAAGCAGTTTTGAGGTGCAGGATGGCGGAGAATGGGCCCTGGAGGCAAATCCACGCGTTACGAGCGACCAACAATTAGAGACACTCTTTGAACTAGGTTTCCGCAGAATAAGTTTTGGTGTACAGGATCTGGATCCAGCAATTCAACGGGCTATCAATAGAAATCAGACAGTAGAACAATCTTGGCACACCCTGGAAACAGCACGTGGGTTGGGTTATCAGAGTATCAATCTGGATCTGGTTTACGGTTTACCTCTGCAAACTCCACAGGGATTTTTAAAGACAATGGAAGAAGTCAACCGTATGCGTCCTGACAGACTTGCGGTTTATAGTTTTGCTTATTTACCGGGAATGTTCAAAACCCATGAGCGGGCCATCAAAGCTGATGATTTACCCAGTCCAGAACAAAAAATTGAAATTTATTTGGAAGCAATTCGTTTTTTTGCAGAGGCAGGTTATGTGATGATCGGTATGGATCACTATGCACTTCCGGAAGATGAACTTGCTTTAGCCCAGCAAAACAAAACTTTGCACCGAAATTTCATGGGCTATACCACTCTTCATAATATGGCACAAATTGGCGTGGGTGTTTCTGCAATTTCGGATTTCGGCGACAGTTACTGGCAAAATCAAAAAGAACTATCACAGTACATGGAGGAAGTAGCAGATAATCAACTCATTCCGCGTCGTGGTCTGCGCTTGGAAAAAGAAGATCAATTGAGACGGGATGTGATCGAAACACTGATGTGTCATGGAGAATTACTAATTCCGGATTTTGAAATGCGTTATCAGCTTAATTTCCGCAAACACTTTCAAAAAGCCTGGACTGAACTGGAACAGTTTCAAGAGGAAGGACTCGTAAACTTAAGTCCAGAAAAAATCAGGCTTACTCCAATTGGAATGCTTTTCACAAGGAATTTGGCCATGCCTTTTGACCGTCACCTTCCGGATAATGGAGTTCTTAATTTTTCTAATACCGTTTAATGAAGTTTCAGCACATAGAATTTGAGTTGATTCAATTACAAATTAACGGCAACAATTATTTTTATTTTTCCTGAAAATAATACCCCTGCAAGCCCTCCTGACTCATTGCAACTTCTTTTGGCGTAAAAAGTGGATGCGGAATACCATGTGCCGTACAAATATCATCAGGATCAGCAAAAAAGGATTCTTCGCCAAAGTTAAATTCGATTCTTGCGTTTCGCTCCAATAGTTGCAGTGGATCTATTTGAATTTTTAATACCTCACGTTCAACTCGAACAAGCAGCTCGCCTGGCTCTTCTCCAGACATCAATGCAAGAGGTGACAGAGGTAATGCCAGGGTCTGCTGTCGGCTGTTTTTAAGATCAATACGGATTATATTTTCAGAATGCTCATCTCCCACTATCAAAAACCTACTGTCAGTAGAAAACACTAATAATGTAGGAAATCTCTTTAACGTAACTTTTGTGATAATTTGCAAGGTCTTGGCATCATAGATCAACAGAGTCTCTTTTAAATCTGCAACTGAAACAGCCAGCATTGTTGCATTGTTGTTAAGTTCAAAATTCAAGATATTTGAACCTATCTCCAGTCTCGAAAGTTCAAGGCCTGTATCCGCAACTATCCGGACAGCTTGTTTGTCTGTTGCTACTTTAAAATGAACAGGAATACGGTTCTTCTCCTGATTTTCCAGCTCAGACAATAATTGGGTATCATAACTTAAGCGGATATCTTCCATGCTGGGATTTACCCACATTAGACAGAATTGACTTTTCTTTGGTGGAACCAAAATTCCTTTTTTGAAAACTATATCCTTTTCATTCTGCAGATAAACTGGGCTTCCCTGTCGATGAAAATGGATATTAAATGAAAGTTCAGCAGAGCTTTTAAATGAGTATTCCAGCTTCTGTCCGGGTTTAAGATTCACACATTTTTCTTCAATCTCAAGACCTTTTAGGAGTTGCCATTCCATCTTTTCAAAATCGAATTCCTTACTCATTTGGGCAGGTTTCCAAAACCAAATAATCTGTCCTGCCGATATCACACATCCTATTAATAAAATGTAAATATTTTTCGGTCTGAAAATCCATTTCCCTGCATGGGCAGGCCAAGTATGTATTTGCATTAGTCTAAAATTGAAGTTATATTCTCAGCCACACTTAAATGAAGATGGAATTTTTGACAATTTAATTGGGTCGCAATATAACATCTTGTTAAAATGCTGTATCTACAACACAAAATAATTTTATTTTGAGTCTGTAAAACTATTGTTTATTGCTCACTTCTCCTTTGGAACTTTATGCATCTCTTTTTTCATAGGCTGTCCCTCTCTAACAGTTGCAGAAACTTTCAATACTCCTGCATGTTTAAAATGCAAAACTAAATCATACTTTTCACCCAACTTTGGAGTTTGAGTTAAATTGATGAGCATAATGTGATAACTACCTGGTTTCAGATTTTGTTCTCCTCCAGCCGGAACCGGTACAAATGGGACAGGAAACATCGACATCATACCGTCCTTTTTCTTCACATTATGTAGTTCGACCACCTTCGCCAATTCTGTTTCAACAGACAATAGTTGATCCTCCTTTTCTCCGTGATTGATTAATGTCAAATATGCTGCTGACATGTGAGAGACTGGTGGTACTGCACGTACCCATGCTCCATGTACGTGAACCTTTTGTCCCATCCCAGCATGAGGATGATCTACAGTTGCTGTACAACCGAGAAGTAAAAACAAGCTGCTTAACAGCAGCATCATTCTGAGATAACTCTTCATTTTAAACATAATATTACCTGTAATTATTTTTTTCGTTTTTTCTAATTAACCTACTACAAAAGTTCTAAAACAGACTTGTTTAAGACCTTTTTGTGGTTCAATATTTTGAATAGAAACAGAATACATCTTTTTGCAATGAGATACTAAAAGAGATGTACATGAAGTTTTGAACTAGTTTTGAAGTAGAAACTGGGGAGGTCCACGGGGAGAATATTCACTAGTCCGCTGAAAATTATTAAGTAGTCCAATTTCAGTATAATTAAGTTTATTATGGATACTATCCAGTTTTTTCGGCGAAGAGCTCTGCTGGGGAAGGTAATCCTGTTCTGTAGACGTATTGCAGGACAAAAACCAGCAATCATCTTCAGTCTGCCTCTGATGCTCTTGCTCTGCAGGTGAAGATGCCTCCGAGTGAATATGAACTGTTGAATCAACATGAAGATGTTCGTGTTCTATTACTTGAAGCAAGGATCTTTCTACCTGCTTTGGACCAAGATGATGCACTCCATGGAAAGGCAGCCATACCATCCAGTTCAACAAAAACAGTACGCATGCCTGCACTACTGTTTTAACCGCAAATGACGAGCTTGAGATATTTGGAGTTAAATACATTTACAAATCAACTTCAGGAACCAGAATTAAGCAGCCATTGAATATCTGCTACTAATTTATCCATATCCCATTTTGTTTTATAACGTCCTCGATAACGTCCTTTTTGATCAACAAGAAATACGGCATCTGTGTGCGCCATGAAATAACCTTCCACAGATTCAACGTATTGTTTAAAATATCTTGCACCGTACTGCCTGGCCACTTCTGCAATATCGTTGACTGAACCGGTCAGCCCAATAAATGTTGGATAAAAGTATGGAACGTAATCTTTCAATTTTTCCGGAGTATCACGTTCAGGATCAATCGTTATGAACAAAACCTGAACATCCTTAGCCTGCTCTTTCAAATTAAGCATACCCACTTTTAAGTGAGATAGTGACATAGGACAAACATCCGGACAATAAGTATAACCGAAATATATCAAAATCACTTTGCCCCTAAAACTTTCAGACGATAATTCTTTACCATCCGGCCCAGTCAACTCAAAATCTCCACCACGGTTTTCATAAATTCGCAGCGGCTTTTGACTACCTGCAGAATTGTCGGAAGCACTAATCACCTGTACATTACTGAAAGCAGTAGAAATCAGGAGGGTTAACATAACAAGTATTCTTTGAATATACATCTTTTTTCCTTTTACAAGTTTAGTGGAATCATAGAAATTCTTAAAATCTAGTCATTTATCAAGAGTTATGAAAATTAATGTTTAATGCTCTTCAGAAATTATTTTACCATCAATCAGTCCTTTTTTGATCACCAGGTAAAGTACCCAACTCATAGTAAAAAGTGAAACAACAAGTAAAAGCACTATTTCAAAAATTAGACGCACAGAATCATTTTCCTGCTTAGAAAGATCAAAAATGATTTCAGATGCTCCCAAAACCTGACCTGGAGCAATCACATTACCATCAACAGCCTCATGGCATTCCTGACATCGTTCATCTGCGATGAATGGTGCAACATAACGGAAAGTGGTACGGTCAATCCAGTCATCCCTGCTTTTGCCACTCTTCAAAACTTGTTTCAACAACTCATCTGCAGCCTGTTCATCTTCACGGACACCATGTTGTTTTTCGACATGCTGACTGCGGATCATCCGGAATTTAAAATCATAATGTTTTTGATAATCGTGTATCTTACTGCGGATCATTTCAGACTCACCAGTATTTATCATTGTCGACAGAAGACCTGAACGCAGCAAATCTGAGATTTCTCGTGCATTTTGTCTGGTGGCCTGAACATCACGTGTATACAGTCGATAAGGAAGAACCACCAAAAGAAATACTACAAAGAGCAAAGTAATTGCCGCAAATATTTTGAATATCTTATTCTGCAGCACCTTGTTTTCTATTCGAATTTCCATAATACTTCCGTATTTAAAGTTAAATTAACTTATCCAGATAACGAATGTTGTAGGATAAAGCACCATCTTCACAGGCATCAAGACACAACCCGCAGCGGGTACAATCCCCGGAAACTATATAATCCGCTGCTCCCATATTAACCGTATTTTTCAGTACCCATGGTACCATACATGCGCGTTGACATTTTTTACAATTTGAACACTTACTGATGTTCCAATGAACCTTAAATGGTGCAACTCGTCCAATTATATTGTAAGGAACACCAACTGGACAAAAATAGCGACACCATGCTCTGCGGCTGTAAAATATTTCAAATAAGAGCAATGCAAGAACCCAGAATATGATCAAACCCACACCGTACACAAAAGATCGACTGAGAATAGAGACAGGATTGATAACCTCAAATATTGTATATCCGCTCAGCAGTGACAAAACCAAAAACAAGGCAAAGAAGTAATATTTTAAATTTCCATTAAAAACGTGATTTCGTTTAATTATCTTTTTCTGTATCAACTGTTTGTGAGTCATTTCGCCTAACTCTGCCAAAAAGTGATATGGACAGACCCAGGAACAAAAAAAACGACCACCAATCAGCAAATATACTATCACGATAGTAGTGACTCCAATAATTAAATTTATATTAAATACTCTGCTGGCCAACATAACCTGTATTGCTGCAAAGGGATCCGCCAGATGGAATCCCAGCAAACGGGAACCACTCAGTGAACCTTCAAGAATCTGTATGTCAAAATAAAAAGATGCAAAAAACATAAAATTGACTGACAGCAGGAAAGTCCAGCGAATTACTCTCCATTTGTTGCGATTGGGATTTTCAGTGATAGAAACATCACGTAATCCTGGTCCTTTACGTTTTTTTGATTTTGGAGATTTAATCTTAATTTCAGAATTAGTCTGACTGAAACCTGATCCAGATTCTGCAGAATCCATCACATTCGCTAGCTTTGAATTTGTTTTTTGAGAAAATCCTTTCATGATTGAACCCCCTGCTGCAAGTCATTCGAACTCCATTTTTTCCGGGGTATTATCGTAATTGAAGGAGGACTGGTAGGACATTCTTCTTCGCAAACCCCGCAACCGACACAAGTCCGCTGTACAACTGGGATCACTTTATCTTCTTTTGAATCCGCAGAACTTTCTGCTTGAAACACAATGGGTTGCTCGGAACTGATTGGGCAGGTTTTGAGACAAATTCTGCAGCCTTCTTCAGCTTGTTTGGTTTGTGCTGTAAACTGCTTCAACCAGTTAAATTGAGCTTCAGAAATTGCTGCTGCAATTGCTGAAATACTACTTTTATTCACTGAATCTAAATTAAATTCTTGAGTAAATATTTTTTCTTCGTCTACAGTTAATCGTGAAATTAATTTGCTTAAAATATTAGTCAGCGGAACTTGCACAGGCATTTTTGATTTCTCTAACTCCTGCAGTTCAAAGACAATGTCATTTTGTCCTTTTCTGGCCAGACAAGTATCTGGTTTGCTCAAAACTGCCAGCCCCATATCTGCTTCCTTACCTTCAGAAATATGATGATCCAATGCTCCTGTAGGACAGGCAAGTACACAGGGAAGACCTTTGCAGAGAATACAGGCTCCTTTCTGTGGAACAATAAATGGTGTTCCGATTCCAAAACCGCTGCTGATTCCAGCTAATTCAATGACTTGCGGTGGGCAGACCTGAAGACACTGTCCACATTTAATACAACTCGATAAAAACAAATCTTCAGCTAAAGCACCGGGGGGGCGCAACTGTAATTCACTGCTCTTCAATAAAGGCACACTTGCAACTCCGTAAACAGCAGCACCTCCTGCTATTACTGCTGTTGTAGTTTTTTTAAAGAAAAATCTGCGCGTTAAATCTTTTTTCATTTTTCTTTTTTGTGACTTTTTTGGTGTTGCTGTCTCAATGTTTTATTGTTGAGAATCATTTGTTCAACTATTTCAAATGATAAGGAGTTTTTAACATTCATTTTGCTGGCAGAAAACCCATAGCCCATTGGTGTATTTGGATTCCCAAATGTCCAGTTTGCCTCATTGGCCTTAATCCATTCTTCTGTTTCCACATCCTGAATCCAAAGCAGAGCTTTTTCTTTCCAGTTTTTATTTTTTAGCCAGTTCACTGCGCAGCCTATATCATCAAAGAAGTATGGTTTCCCTTTGTCATCTACAACTTGTGCAGCAAAGCGTCTGTCACTGACTGCCATACTGCACTCCACACAGATATCACGATCCCAAACCAGCTTGGCTGGAAGTTGTTGTTCATTTTTTTTCTCACAACCTCCAACTGACATCAATAATAGCGCCAGTAAGAACACAAAAAGAATAAATGTCAAAAACTGAGAACCTTTTTTCCCGTAAACATAGATTTTCACCGGTACTACAAAATTTTGTTTCATACCAAGTCTCCTTTTTGGAACACTTTAAATCCCAACCAGGAAAAACCCCAACCAAGTCCCAGTGGATAAATTATGGAATATAACAAAAACCCAGTCTTGCCAAAATTATCAAGAATCACGTAAGAAGCTGGACCAAGCAGAGATAACTCTGGATCAAAAAGTAGTATCGCTCCTGTCCGGAATGCCTGTAGTGGATTTAATAGAGCTATTCCAATGATTACTTCTTCCATTATTTGGTTTTGCAGCAACACACCAATTAGAATGACGTCAATAAACAAGAGCAGTGTCAGCCAAACCAAAAAGGCCAATCCCAATGCCCACTCCTGTTTGCGAACCAATGTTGAAATGAACATGCCTGTACCTAGAAATGACCAGGCAAGTGCTGCTAACATGAGAGAATAATAACCTACAATTGTCCAGGGAATCGATAAGCCTTTCACAGCCCCCCAAAACAGTGCACCACTTAAGGCTAGAAATACCGGCAGGAAAACTATGAGAAACCTTGCCAGCAGTTTTCCCCAATAGTAGGCAGCAAGTGAAATCGGTAACGAAAGAATGTATTCCAATACATTTGATTCACGATCTCCAACAACTGTACGGACCGTTGTTACCAACACAAAAATAGGCAATATTGCAACACATAGCTGAATGTAGGTAACCAGCAACCTGCTGAGTCCTGTAAAACCTAAGACTTGAGATTCAGTGATCCCCAGGGCCAAAAGCAATATGATGGCACCTCCAAATATAAGTGCATATAGAAAGAACCATTTTGCTCTGAAAGACTCTCTAATTTCTGCTACAACTGTAGCCAGAAGAGCATTTTGTTTATGATTGGTTGCAGCAGAAACTAATGAACTCATGATGCCTCCAAATTTAATTCTTGAATATGATTCGAAAAATGTGAGATATCATTAAAAAATCTCATTCTGTCTGCTTCTGCAACTTCACCTGAATAATGTCCAGGTTCTGTGCCGTTACT
This sequence comes from SAR324 cluster bacterium, assembly GCA_014382365.1. Classification (GTDB taxonomy): domain Bacteria; phylum SAR324; class SAR324; order SAR324; family NAC60-12; genus Arctic96AD-7. The sequence goes on along the minus strand of JACNJW010000015.1, from coordinate 21,349 downwards.
GAAACGCCATGAACTGAGGGTCTTACGGATTGCTTCATTTTCATTCGAAATTTGCAGTTGACAATTGAGTAATTTACCATCTGCAACTGAGTCTGTTGTTCTTTCATCCTGCACGATACGTCCGCAGTCCATTTCAATGATACGATTTACCAGAGGTAGTAATTCATCCACACGGTGACTGCTAAGCAACATTGCTGTCTGTTTCGGAAGACAGCTTAATTCTCCAAAAAACGCTTTCCTGCCAGGTGGATCAAGGTTTGCTGCAGGCTCATCCATAATCAGAAAATCAGGACGTCTACTCATTGCCAGCGAAATAAGTAGTTTTTGCTTCATACCTCCAGACAGTTTATAAAATGGTTTACTGCCCTCCTGTTGCACGTCAAATTCAAGTTTAGCAGCCAAATCACGGACCTTATCAATAATCGACTGAGCAGAAAGAGAGTCAGAAAAAGCAATTAACTCTTTAACACTCATTTGTATAGGTGGTGAATGCTGTGGAACAAAACCTATTTTCTGTAATACATCCACCCGCTGTTGGCGTGGATTAACCCCAAAAACTGAGAGTAGTCCCTGATGTGTGTATTGACCAAGTAACGTTCTTATTAATGTCGTTTTACCTGCACCATTTTGTCCTATCAGTGCAATTCGATCTCCAGGTTTTATTTCAAGTCCCAGTGAATCCAGCACCAACTGTTTACCAAAAGATTTTTCTATTTTTGTCAGTTTAATCATTTAGATACTTTCTGTAACAACTACGGCTTTTTCAGCACTATATAAATAATTCAATTCTGCTGTAGTAATTTTATTAATTCAATCTTTTTCATCTTCATCCCAGTCCTCATCGAGATCATCCTCATCCAGTACAGGAGGTACATAGCCCATAATTTCTGCAGACAATCGGAGTTGATCGCCACTGCTAAAAATTGGTTTTGCATCACTCATCAAAAGTTTGGGCTCTGAAATTGGAGCTAACTTTGCCAGCAGGTTCATGATTGATAACACAGGAGATGCAAAATAGAACTGTAGCCATGGTTTATCCATCCAAAGTTGATCTAAATAAACTATATTGGTAAAAGGTGAATCACCAAAACCGTTTTTATCTCGATCAAACCCCTCATACTCACTCCAATAATTTGCCTCCCAGATATTATCCTTGGCAGTACCATTTGAGTGAACGGCTATTGGTGTCAAATTACCGATAAATTGATTTCCTTTAAAAACATTCTGTTTGAGAGTACTGTGGAAAACTACACCTTGAGTATTGTAGGCAATTGTATTGCCCAGTAACACATTAAAATTTAATGGATCAAATGGAGATTGATCCAGATATATTCCAGTGGAACAATAGACAATGCGATTTTCTACTAGACGCATGTTGTCCACTTCCTTCATGCCAATTCCCATTCCTGTTGTACCAATTGCATGCCGAATATAATTATGACTGAGTACTGAGTCATGGCTGTACATCATAAAGATCCCTACTGCACTGTCCCAATAATTATTGAAACGCACTGTATTTGCACCAGTATACATAAAATGCAGAGAATAGCGGTTATTCCAGCCTTTATTATATTCAATCAGATTTCCGTCAGAATACCAAATAATCATATCTCTGGAATCATGAATCGAATTTTTCCTGAAAATATTATTGTTACTGGCCCATGCCCGGATTCCGTCCCCGCGCAAACCAAGATCTTCCTGAAAGGAAGAAATATCGTTACCAATCACCTTGTTTTCATTTGATTCCTTTAAATCAATTCCAAACAAGGTGTGATGGATTATGTTGTTTTGGATGATATTGTGAGAGGATGTTACTGAAATTCCAGCATGAACCTGATCGTGGCTTTTTCCAGAACCAGTGATGGTAAGGTTCTGTAATGTGACACCATCTGCAGTTATCCGAATTACAGATTCTTTACCCTGGCCGTCTATGGTAACTTTATTTTGGCCATCCAGAATGATTGAGTGATTAATCACTACTGGACCATAATAAACACCAGGAACAAGAGGAACTAAAGCTCCCTCTGGAGTTTGATCAATTAGTTCCTGGAGGGTAGCCGCTGTTGCAGTCAATGAGGAGAAGATAACAAAGACAGTAAACAACGACCCCCTCAGGAGAGAGGCGGTTATCTTGTGCATCGTTCATCATTCTGACGCTTCGCGAAGAGCACGTCTTTTAATGAGAACAGATAGTAGCAGTAAAACAAATACAGCAAACAAGACATAGAAACCGGAAGTAGGGTAAGAATGCGTGACAAATTGAGCTACTTTCCCATCGCCCATAACTGTAGGCATAAACGGTTTTACTTCAAATGCACCATAATCATGCAAATTGTGCCCGAACCAATAAAGCCAGTAACTGAAAAACCCCAGATAATACCACGGTAAGAGTGCAGGTGCAAAACCTAAAATCCACCAGCCCGGTCCATTGTAAAAAAGAAAAACAATTATCATCAGGCTGAAAACTAAATAAACCAAAGGTACCAGTTTCCTGACAAAAAAACCACCCAGATCCATGGGATCCATGCCGATGTAATGGTTGATCACATTCATTTCAACCACTTTTCCTCGAAAATCAGTCAATGTAAAAAACACCGGTATTCCATCCGGATATGAGTGTTTTGGATATTGAGGAGCTTCAAGCGAGACTTTCCAAATTGGCATTGTCTGATATCCAATCAGGTACGACCACGCGCCTGATGGGAAGTAAGCATTCAGTGTCTCTCCCAAATGTGCTTTCAATTCATTCGGCACATCGATCACTTCATATTCATCTTCTTCAAGAAAAAAGTTAAATGGCTGAAATGACAAGTTTTCTTCATCAAACTCAACTTCATCAGTAACTGGATCACGATATTCAAAATAAGGTCCTCCTACATAAGAGAAGACTAACAGCACCAATGCTGTTAATGCCAGAACCTGGCTCAAACGTAAGCGCTTTTGACTAGCTAAATTTCCCATAATGTCCCCCTTACTTTTTGCGGTCCCAGTCTCCTGGAATCATTTTTTGACGTGAAACCCAATCCATGACTGACAAAATATCACGTTCGGAAAATCCTGCAATTTGCTTGACCATTTCCGGATTTGCATTACGACGTTTTCCTTCCTTGATCCAGCGAAACTGACGCAGTAAATAATTATAATTTTGTCCTGCAATTACTGGATAATAGTTGACCACATCACCCTGACCGTGATCTCCATGACAACGAACACAATTTTCCTTATAAACCTCAGCGCCGTATTCTAAATCGAGGCCATTTCCTTTGATTTTACTCGACATTGGTAGAGTTTGAATATAAGCAGATACATCTGCCAATGTTTGTGGCCCGCTTTTTTCTTCATCAAAGATATCTTCTGTAGCAGCACGTAGAGCTTCTATATTAGCAAAAGGGTACATAGTTGGATTATCACGATTTCCGACTCTAATATCTGCAATTTGCTTTATAATCACAGTGGAATGCTGACCTGCAAGTTGAGGAAAGTTTCCGGCTGGATCACCTCCGCCACTCGGTTGATGACAAGCCATACAGATTTCTTCATAGATAATTGATCCATCTTCAACATTGCCTTCCAACTGCATGGCCTCTATAGCTTCTTTGACCTTTGTTCCCCACTTTCCTCCAAAATCTGCTGTAGAGGTAAGATTGCTGGTATCCTGTGCAAAAGCCTGCATACCGAAAAATAATAAACTGATACTTAGAATAATGATTCGTTTTTGTCTTATATTTTGAAAATAATGCGTCTTCATTACGCCTCCTGATAAATTATTGTTGAATGATACTGATTCTTATTTTACTTGTGACAGGTAATCTGCAATCGCCTGCAAATCTCCTTCTTTAGCAGTGCTGTCTACCATAATTTTTATTCCCAACATGGCTGCACTCAAGCCGTTAGTACGTCTGCCGTCAAAAATATCATTCATCTGCGTGAAAAGATATTTTGAGTTTTGACCTGCCAATTTAGGATATGACTCAAAGCCAGGCATAGGATCTCCTTTTCGATATTTCCACTTACCTGTTTTTTTGTTTTTACGGTCTCGTCTACGTACCATGCCTTTGCCCTCTTTACCATGACAGGCAAAACAGGTGAGTGCCATATACATTTGTTCACCACGTTTAATTGTTGCTTCATCAATTGCATAGACAACGGTGCTGCCGGCCATTAAAAATGTACCTGATAGAACAAAAACCAACCATCGATTAATTTTTTTCATAAGTTCCTGTTAAAATTTTTTAATAAAAAAAAAGCCAAGAGAAAAATAGGTGATTCTCTCCTGGCTTTTGTGAGCTAAGTTGGCCTTTTATTCGCCGTCAACCATTTTCTTGGCAAAAATACCGCGACTTGCAGTTTTCACCAGATATTGCCAGGCCATTTCTTCACTCCTGGCTGCATCTTCCCATTCTCCTTTGGCTGCGGATTCTTTTGCAGCAGCACGAAGAGGGTAATGCAGTTTAAACTGTTCCACAGCATCAAAGAATTGCATGGCTGCATCTACATGAAGAATTTTTCTGTCAGTTAATTCTTCAATCAATTCATCAGGATCCATATCATCAAGTTCCTGTAAATCCCCCATCACCTTTTGCACACCAACTGCAGAACCAACTGGATCTTTTGGGTTACAGACTTTGAGGGAGGCGTCCACCAGTTTGGGACAGACATAATTGATGACTCCGGCAATAACGCCAATGGTCGCGTCGTTAACCCCTACTTTTTTTTCATAATTAGCCTTGGCATCAGCAAATGCAGAGTGTGAAAACACTGCTAGTAATAACACTGAGAATGATGTTATTAAAATGCCCTTCATTAAATTGTACATAGTATTCCTCTAATAATAAGTGCCTGTTTTTCGACACAAGTTTGTGAACAAAAGAATGCCATACCTGCTCCCGGAATGTCCTCAGACATTTCCGGGAAAAGGATGAATAATTAAGGTTTGACCAGGAAATATCCTGTCATTTCTAAGTGAAGAGCTGAACAGAACTCTGTACAGTAGAAGGGATAAACACCTTCTTTATCAGCAACAAACTTAAAGGTTGCAGTTTCACCAGGCTCAATACTGCCATGTACATTGTGGTTATCAACAGTAAATCCATGTACCTGATCCTGTGCACGTTCCACGTTAGTGATATGCCATGTTATTTCATCACCAACTTTGACTTCAATCACCTCTGGACTAAAGTGACTGCGTATCGCTGTCCCATAAATGGTCACTTTATTGCCATTACGCTCCACACGTTCCTGTCCTGCCCTGACATAATGTTTGAAGTCTTTTTTACTGAAACGAATCACTGGTTTCAGTTTATCGGCTTTGATCATTTGCGCATAATGCGGCTCACCTAAAGGAAGCGGCATATCATAAAGCAGTTGCATTGAACGACCAGCTGTAATATCGATCAGCTGATGATTCTGCGGATGCAGCGGGCCAACCCCGGTGAAGCGGTCAATCGCCAGCTTATTCAAAGCGATCAAATACTTTCCGTCAGGCTCAACTGTGTCTCCTTCTGCTGTAAGCAAGTGTCCAATGTTATAATGAATTGGAATCTTGTTAAGAACTTTTCCTTTAAGATAATCCCAGCGGACGACTTGTGAATCCACATAAAGAGAGGTATAAACCACACCTTTTTCTTTATCATACTGTGTATGTAGTGGGCCAAGACCAACATTAACCTGAGTGTGCATTGCTTTTTTCATATCCAAAATTGGAATTCCCCAAGGATCTTTGCCAGCAAAATCTTTCTTGTCCACCATTGCTTTGATTTTTTCAAAATCATAAACTGTGGTGTGAGTATCAAGCTTCCCGGAGACAATAATGTAACGTCCATCGGGACTGACATCTGCACCATGAGGGCTTTTTGCTTCAGGCAACAGAAAAAGAGCATTGGCTGCAATCATGTCTTTCATTCTCAAAACTGCATGACCGTTTACGATATCAAACTTTCCAGATTTGAAGAGTTTTTCGGCTGCTTTCCAATTTACAATATGCATGTAATCGGTGTCTTTAGATGACATACCGGCTTCATATGCTAAACGATCTTTCCATTTAGTATTGCCTTTTCCATAGCCACCGATATAAAGCTCAGTATTGACAGAATTAGTAAATGACCAACCGTCACTGAGTGCCTTACCAGCATCACTGACATCCTGCATGTAAGGAGGCATTTCAACTGTAAATGATTTATCAGGAACAATTCGACCCTGCTTACTGGCATATTTGAAAATATTCTTCTGATGTTTTTTTGCTGCATCTGCTCCAATTTTAGCGACAACAGCAGCCATGAAAGAATTTTTACCGTTAAACTCCTCGTTTAATAGTTTCTTCAGGTTTTTAGTAGGAACACCTTTCTTTTTCAAACGTCTTAAGGCCTTACTTGTCAGAGAAACTAAAGCATTTCGATCAAATTTCCAATATGTCACTCCTCCACGATATTTCTGTTCAAATTCATCGAGTGAGACATACTCATTTCCGAATGGAGCCGGATATTGAGCAGCTTCTATAATGTACTCGGTGTTTGGTGTGACAAATGTTCCACCATGCTCTGATTTAAACAATGGATTAGGTACAATCTGTTTTGTCTCAAAGGTTTTCAGATCAATAACTGCAACACGGGGATTTGCTTTATCGTTGATAAATAGGTATTGACCATCATAATCACCTTTTGTTTCAGAAAGTGCCGGATGGTGAGTATCACCCCAGAGAATTTCTTTACCGTTAATCCTACCCTGTTCCAGGATTTCCATACTTTCTACTTCACCGTATCCATATCCCTGCCAGGGTTCCGGTGTAAAAACAGCAATGTATTTGAGAATGCGCATTGATGGCACTCCATATACAATTACATGACCGGACTGACCACCGGACGAAAATACTACATACTCATCTTTCAATCCCGAAGGATGATATGTTTTCGCCGCGGCCAACAAGTCCTTCTCACTCAATCCGCGCTCTTTCATTACTTCCTGCAGGGACTGGGCATAAACACCACCTGCAACAGTTAGAGCCACACCTGCAGCAACAGCTGTTCGTATGACCTTCACTAGCATTCTCAACATCGTTCTTCTCCTGATTAACTAGAATTTAAATAAATTTAGTTTCAAATGAAACCGAGACACCTTTTTCTTCTATCTGCATAGAAGACGGCAGGAAAAAACCATTCATTCAGATTGCCAAATATACTAAATGCTGTCTATCCGTAAATTTACTAAGAGTAGATTTACGATTAGTAGATTTATGGATAAGATCTGTTTGGTGAAGATATTGTTATGAAGCTAAAACTCTAACTATCATGTGAAATGATTTATAGTTTTAGAGGAAGATTTTCTAAGACAGGTAGACTGCTCTACAAGCATCACTTTAGAGCTGTATACCAACGGTACACTTGCTTAAGCCCTTCCTTTAAGGAAATTGCAGGCTGCCAGCCCAGTGACTTTATTTTTGAAATATCCAGAATTTTTTGTGGTGTTCCATCTGGACGAGTTGAATCAAACGCCAAACGGCCTGAGAAACCAACTACTTCCTGAATCGTTTCTGCCAGTTCTTTGATTGTCTGATCTTGACCGCAGCCAATATTAACAATCTCAGATTCGTTATAATTTTCCATCAAAAACAAGACTGCAGCAGCAAGGTCATCTGAATGCAAAAACTCACGTCGAGGTCTTCCGGAGCCCCAAATATTGACTGACTCAGCGTTGACAAGTTTTGCCTGATGGAATTTCCTGAGCAGTGCCGGCAGGACATGCGAATTTTCCGGATGGAAGTTATCGTTTATTCCGTAAAGATTGGTTGGCATAGCAGAAACAAAATTTGTACCGTATTGCTGATTGTAACTTTGACAGGTTTTGATCCCGGCTATTTTTGCCAGAGCATAAGCTTCATTTGTTTTTTCCAACTCTCCGGAAAGCAAATATTCTTCTTTAATTGGCTGAGGACAGAGTTTGGGATAAATGCATGAACTACCTAGAAAGATCAACTTTTCCACACCATGCTTCCAAGATTCGTGAATCACATTTGTTTGCACAACTAAATTTTCTCGCAAAAAATCGGCTGGATAAGTGTTATTAGCGTGAATTCCTCCCACTTTAGCTGCAGCAAGAAAAACATACTCAGGTTTTGTCTCCTCAAAAAATTTCTGCACTTGCACTGTATCAAGCAGTTCCAGCTCTGCATGTGTGCGTACAATCAGATTTTCAAATCCATGTTGTTTTAGTGCTCTTAAAATTGCAGAACCAACCAGACCACGGTGTCCTGCGACATAGATATGAGATTTTTTTTTCACAATTTCTTAAATCTTTTAGGTTGATAAACGCAGTTATGATAAACAATTGACGGTTGATTGGTCAAGTTATTAGAGTAAATATCAGCAATAGTTTTCATACTTACAATTGTATATGACGGCTAACATTTAGAAAGTATAACTTGCCCAGAGTCCTCATTTCTAAGAGAATAACTGAACAAACAAAATTGTATCACCTAAGAAATCTAAAATGGGAGAACTCACACTATCCAAAGAAACCATCACGCAGCTTTTGCATGGTGATCACCCTGAACCACGTTCAGTATTGGGATTTCATCAAGTGCTCAACAGCAAACAGAAACCCATTTGGATTATACGTGTTTTGGAACCGGAAGCAAAAAAGGTTCTGCTGTTCTGGGAAGATCAGGCCGAAGACGAGGCTACGCCTCTGAGACGTTCACATTCTGGTGCATTGTTTCAATTAAAACTTACTCCTCGATCGGAACTAAAACCATATCGCTTGAAAATCATAGATAAAGACGGAAACGTTCAGATTCGTCATGATCCATTTTATTTTTCAACACAATTCACAGAATACGATCAGTTTCTCTTTGCCGAAGGTAATCACCATAGATTTTATCACAAACTTGGAGCTCATCCTCTAGAACTGGATGGTGTGCCCGGAACCCTCTTTGCTGTCTGGGCTCCTAATGCCAAAAGAGTAAGCGTAGTTGGTGATTTTAACCACTGGAATGGTCGTAAACATCCCATGCAGATTCTTGGCAGTTCTGGTATTTGGGAGCTTTTCGTTCCGGAAGTTTCTGAAGGAATGCTCTATAAGTATGAAATTAAAGCCGCAAACAATGAATTATTATTAAAAAGCGACCCCGTTGGTTTTTTCATGGAAAAACGACCTTCTACAGCTTCAGCGGTGACAGACTTGAATGGTTTCCAGTGGAATGACCAACAGTGGCTGGAAAAGCGTGAAAGTCGTGACCCACTCAAGCAACCAGTCAACATTTACGAAGTACATCTGGACTCCTGGCAAAAAATTAATGAAGAAAGTGCGCAAAACAATAACCGTTCTATGACTTATCCGGAGTTGGCAGAACGCTTGATTCCATATGCCTGCGAAATGGGATACACGCATCTTGAGTTAATGCCTATTGCAGAACATCCTTTTGACGCTTCCTGGGGTTATCAGGTTACAGGGTATTTTGCTCCAACATCACGATTTGGTTCGCCTCAGCAATTCATGGAATTTATAGACCGCTGTCATGCTTCCGGACTTGGTGTCATTCTGGACTGGGTTCCCGGACATTTTCCAAAAGATATTCACGGACTGGCTCAGTTTGACGGTACTGCGCTTTATGAACATGAAGACCCTCGACAGGGAGAGCACAAGGAATGGGGTACACTCATTTTTAATTATGAACGCAATGAAGTCAGAAATTATTTAATTAGTAATGCACTGTTCTGGTTTGACGAATATCACATTGACGGCATCCGGGTAGACGCAGTGGCTTCAATGCTGTACCTGGATTACGATCGGGAAGACGGAGAGTGGGTTAAAAACAAACATGGCGGACGTGAAAATTTAGGGGCAATTGATTTTTTGAGACAACTAAATGAAACACTCTTTCACTACCATCCCGGTATTCTCTCCATAGCAGAAGAATCCACGGCCTGGAGTGGTGTCAGTCATCCAACTTATGCAGGAGGTCTAGGGTTCAATCTCAAATGGAATATGGGCTGGATGAACGACACTCTGCGTTACATGGAAAAAGATCCGGTGCATCGTAAATATGATCATCATTTGATTACTTTTTCAATGATGTATGCCTTTACAGAAAATTTTATGCTGCCGCTTTCACATGATGAGGTGGTGCATGGTAAACGCTCGATGCTCAGTAAAATGCCTGGTGACAACTGGCAAAAATTTGCAAGTTTACGCTTGTACCTCGCATTTCAAATAGCACATCCCGGCAAGCAGCTAACTTTCATGGGAACTGAGTTTGGACAGTGGGATGAGTGGAGTGAAGCCCGAAGTTTGGACTGGCATTTGACTCAATTTCCGGATCATCACAAATTACAAGAATTTGTCCGGACTTTGAATCATTTTTATCTCAGCAAACCTGCATTGTACAGTAACGATTTTGACTGGAGCGGTTTTCAGTGGATAGACCTGCATGATCAGGATAACAGCATCTTATCTTTCATCCGACGCAGTACGGAAGAGTTGAATGATCCGGATTTACTCTTTATTTTTAATTTCACGCCTGTTCCTCGTGACAATTATCTGCTGGGGTTCCCCGAAGCAGGTCCCTACCGTAAACTGCTGGATACTGATGATCCACAGTTTGGAGGTTCCGGTTACAACAGTCAGCAACAGATTGAACCTTCAGCACTGACATGGCAGGGTCAACCATACCGTGCCACCGTGAATTTAGCTCCACTTGGTTGTTTGGTTTTTGAGAAACAACTGGTGTAAATTCCGCCTAGCCTGAACAAACTAAATCCAAAATTATAACAACAGAAAAATGCCGAATACACGTCAAGAAATGGAGAAGATCTGGGAATTGGTGGCCAATTACCGCGCAATGGACCCGGAGGGTCTGATTGCTTCCATTGCCAATCATTTAGAATTCTCTCAATGTAAAAACCGTTATACTGCAGAAGATTTTGATATCTACCGCAGCTTTGCCTTATCCATCAGAGACCGTCTGGTGGAATTCTGGAACGATACACAACAAACTTATTATGAAAATAAATGTAAACAGCTTTATTATTTTTCACTAGAATACCTCATTGGTAGAAGCTTGAAAAATAATTTACTGAATCTAGGTATCAGTCAGGCAGGAGATGCTGCAATAAGTACAATAGGTTTTGATCTTGAAACAATGCAGGAACTTGAACATGATGCAGGATTAGGTAACGGTGGTCTGGGACGGCTCGCAGCCTGCTTTCTGGAATCCATGGCAACTCTACAGTTGCCGGCACACGGCTATGGAATCCGCTACGAATTTGGCATATTTAAGCAGGAGTTTAAAAACGGAGTTCAGGTTGAGGCTCCGGATAACTGGCTGGAAAATGGATATCCCTGGGAGATCCCGCGCTGGGAAGTAGTTTATCCTGTACATTTTTATGGACATGTAATCGAAGTCAAAAATGAGGACGGCAAATTAATCAGGAAATGGGTTAATACTGAGGAAATAAGGGCCATGGCCTATGATGTACCGGTAGCCGGATTCGGAAATCACACTGTTAATAACTTGAGGCTCTGGTCAGCAAAACCTTCAAAAAGTTTTGATTTCCAATTATTTAACTCTGGTGACTATCTTCAAGCCGTAGAAGAAACTCAACGCAGCGGCACTATTTCAAAAGTGTTGTACCCAAATGATCAGGCTTTTTCCGGTAAAGAACTGCGGCTCAAACAACAATATTTTTTTGTTGCTGCATCACTACAGGACATCATACGACGTTATAAAACACATTCGGAGACATTTGATGCATTTGCCGAGTATGTTGCCATACAACTTAATGACACTCATCCCTCAATTGCAATTCCGGAATTGATGCGCATCTTTCTGGATGAAGAAGGAATGAAGTGGGAAAATGCCTGGGAAATCACAACTCAAGTCTTTGCCTACACCAATCACACTGTTCTTCCGGAAGCACTGGAACGTTGGTCAGTTGATTTAATGGGGCGTTTACTACCGCGTCACCTGGAAATTATTTATCAAATTAATGATTTGTTTTTGGAGAGCGTGAAAAAACAATTTCCGGATGATGCAGATTTATTACGGAGAATTTCCTTTATTGAAGAAAATGAGCACAGACAGATCCGAATGCCCTACCTTTCGATTGTTGGAAGTCACACCATCAACGGAGTTGCAGAACTGCACACAGAATTACTCAAAACCACAGTTTTTAAAGATTTTTATAAACTTTTTCCTGAGCGTTTCCAAAACAAAACAAACGGAATTACTCCCAGACTTTGGTTGCAAAATGCGAATCCAGAATTATCTGAATTAATTACTGAAAAAATTGGAAGTGGCTGGATTACGGAATTGGAGCAACTGCGGAAACTTGAAGAATATGCTGATGATCCGGGTTTTCAGGAATCATGGCGTTCAGTCAAACGCATCAAAAAAGAACAGTTGACCCAGTGGCTGAAACAAACGAGTGGAGTAATAATTGATCCGGAATCTCTTTTTGACGTACAAATCAAACGTATTCATGAATACAAACGGCAGTTACTGAACATTCTGTATGTGATTTTTCTTTACAACAAAATGCTGAATCAGCCTGAACTACCGTTTATTCCACGTACCATTCTGCTGGGTGGCAAAGCAGCACCTGGATATTACATGGCAAAACTCATCATTAATTTAGCCAATGATGTAGCAAATGTTATCAATCATCATCCTGCAATGCAGGGACGTTTGAAGCTTGTGTTCGTACCAAATTACAACGTTTCCACTGCAGAGATGATGATTCCTGCAACTGATATTTCTCAGCATATTTCAACTGCAGGCACTGAAGCTTCCGGTACAGGAAATATGAAATTCATCCTGAACGGAGCACTCATACTTGGTACTATGGATGGTGCAAATATTGAAATTGCAGAAGAAGTGGGAAATGAAAATATGTTCAGCTTCGGATTAAGTGCAGAAGAAGTAAATAGTTTAGCTGAATCAGGTTATAATCCGCGTGTCCCCTTTCAGAGTAATCCGGAACTGCGTGAAGTACTTTCCATGATTAACACCGGATATTTTAACCGAAAGGCACCTCACCTTTATAATGATCTTTATAATTCATTGGTTTTTGAAGACAAATACATGTTACTGAAAGATTTTACGAGTTATGTAGAATGTCAGCAGAATGTCATGCAAACCTGGAATAATCAGAAACGCTGGACCAGAATGTCCATTTTAAACACTGCCGGTGCCGGAAAGTTTTCCAGTGACCGTACAATTGCTGAATATGCAAAAGATATTTGGAACATTAAGGCTGTCAGTGTGGAATTACAAGGTCAAAAAGTTCGCTGAACAAATCTGCTATGACTAACAGATCCTCCGGAATTCTGCTCCATCCAACATCATTGCCTGGAAAACACGGAATTGGTGATTTCGGAAACTCCGCATATGAATTCATCAACCTGCTTAACAGCTTAAAACAGAGCCTCTGGCAGGTGTTGCCTCTCTGTCCAGTAACTTCAGGTTATTCTCCCTATCAATCTCCTTCTGCATTTGCAGGAAACCCTTTACTAATCAGCTTGGATTTCTTGCAGAGTGAGGGATACTTAAGTTCGGAAGAGTTGAAATGTGAATTCGATTCTACAGCTAATTATGTTGATTTCAAAAAAGTTGAAACCTGGAAAATGGCTCGTCTTCGGGATGCCTTTAATAATTTCAGAAAAAAGGCTGCAGAAGAACAGCAGGAAATGCTGAGACAGTGGTGCAATACACAAGCTTTCTGGTTGGATGACTATGCTATCTTTGCTTCAATGAAAACAATTAGCGGAGAACAAAGCTGGACTGAGTGGCCGACTGCCTGGAAAAACCGGAATTATGTCGAATTAAGAGATTTTAGGAACAAATATGAGGCAGAAATAAATTTTCACGAATTTGTCCAATGGCATTTTTTCAAACAGTGGGCAGCATTACGCAAATACGCAAATCAGCAGGGCATACAAGTAATTGGTGACCTGCCGATTTTTGTTGCTTTTGAAAGTGCCGAAGTCTGGTCTAATCCGGATTTATTTGAACTTGATGATGATCTGCAGCCCAAAGTTGTCGCCGGAGTTCCTCCGGATTATTTCAGTGAATCAGGACAACGCTGGGGTAATCCTCTCTACTGCTGGGATAAAATGCGGGATGACGGTTTTGCCTGGTGGAAAAAACGGCTGAATTCATTATTTGAGCAATTTGACATTGTGCGTGTCGATCATTTTCGTGGCTTTGAAAATTATTGGGAAATCCCCGCTGCAGCACACACCGCAATTGAAGGAAATTGGAAACAAGGTCCAGGTATGGAATTTTTTGAGGAAATTCAAAGAGAACTGGGTGAACTACCGATAATTGCCGAAGATCTTGGATTGATTACTCAGGAGGTGAATGCACTACGTGAAAAATGCGGATTTCCAGGTATGAAAGTACTGCAGTTTGCTTTCTCAACTGAAAACAGCTCATATCTGCCCCACAACTACTCAAATCATAAAACTGTGGTCTATACAGGTACGCATGACAACAACACCACTCTGGGGTGGTTTAGCGAACTCAGTGAAGTTGAAAAGGAGCGCCTAAGAGTATACGTCAGCAAAAATGTGCAGGAAGAGAGCATTTGTTATGAACTACTGCGTCTGGCCTGGTCTTCAACTGCAGAGATTGCTCTTGCGCCTTTACAGGATTTGCTGAACCTGGGAGGAGAGTGCAGAATGAATCTGCCCGCTACATGTGGAGGAAACAACTGGAGTTGGCGCTGCAGTCAGGAGCAAATGAAGACGTTAGAACAGCATTGGATAAGCCAGCTCACAAAAACATACGGCAGGAATCTTGATTAAACTGCCGAGATAACTATTATTACTGAAGTCAAATCAGTCTGTCAACCAACCGCTTCAGCACTTTTAAGACCCACAGTAATTTCCACAGAATTCCTGAACTGCTCCAATAATTTTTGTTCAGCCAATTTCGCATCTTCAACGTAACGCTGCTTGACCAGGTCAAACCCTCGAATTTGTTCCGGGATTTTTGCAATTTCCAATGCAGTATGATGATTTTTCTTGGTCAGTCCGCGCAGAAGTTCCTTAACCGTCAGTTCATAGTCCAGAATCAACTTCCTTTCCATTCTCCGTTCTTTTGTTTTTGCAAAAGGATCAAAAGCAGTTCCGCGCAAAAACTTAAAATGCGTTAGTATTTTCATTGCCGGAAAAATCCAGGCACCAAAAGCCGATTTCAACGGTTCTCCTGTATGAGTGTCACGACTGGAAAACAAGGGAGGCGCAAAATGGAGTTTTAACTTATAATCCCCCTCAAATCTACCCCTTATATTCTTCATAAAATCACCGTTCGTATAGAGACGAGCCACTTCATATTCATCTTTGTAAGCCAGCAGTTTAAAATAGTAACGTGCAACTGCCGCAGTCAATTCTGTTTGGCCGGGAAGACGGTCAGTTTCAATAGTACGTACACGTTCCACCAACTGTAAGTACCTCTTGGCGTAGGCTTTATTCTGGTATGATGATAAAACATCTGCACGATGCTGAATGAGTTCATCCAAGCCTTCCGGTGGATCCTGAAGACGAAAACCTTCTACGATTGAAGCCGTTAATTCACGCACCCGTTTTCCATCATGTGCGGTACGTCGCCCCCAGAGAAAAGCCTGTTTGTTACTTGCTACCGACATCCCGTTGAGATCAATTGCCTGTTCGATTGAACTGCGCTCCAGCGGAATTAATCCTCTTTGAAAAGCAAAACCAAGCATAAACATGTTCGTTGCAATTGTATCTCCAATCAAAGCTGTTGCCAAACGTGATGCATCCAAAAACTCGCAGTTCTCAGTTTCGGCAACTTGCTGAATCGTCTGCTTTATTTTCAGACTTGGAAAAAGCAAGTCTGCATTTCTCGTAAAATCACCGGTAATCAGTTCATAACTGTTAACCACCAATTTTGTCTGACCGGATTTAATTACAGCAAGAGTTTTTTCTCCACCTGTTACCACCAGATCACCTCCAATCACTAAATCTGCGCCTTGTGAGGCAATTCGTGGAGAATGAATATCATCCGGACTATTGCCAATACGCAGATGTGATAATACTGCACCACCTTTTTGGGCTAGTCCAATCATATCCAGGATTCCAACTCCTTTTTGTTCAATGTGGGCAGCCATTCCCAGTAAGGCTCCAATGGTCACAATTCCAGTACCTCCAACACCAGTCATGACAATATTGTAGGTACCTTTGATTTCAGGAAGCAGAGGTTCAGGTAAAGAAGTCCATTCATCACTCAAACTTGATGATGGTGCATTTTTACGTAGTTTACCGCCTATTACACTTACAAAACTGGGACACAATCCATTGACACAACTGTAATCCTTGTTACAGGCCGACTGGTCAATCACCCGTTTTCTACCAAATTGAGTTTCCAGAGGCAACACTGAAACACAATTCGATTTAAGACCACAATCTCCACAGCCTTCACAAACCTCGTCATTGATATATATTCTACGCGGTGGATCCGGAATTATACCCCGCTTCCGTCTTCTGCGTTTTTCTGCTGCACAAACCTGCTCATAAATCAGCACAGTCACACCTTCTATTTCACGCAACTCCCGCTGGACTACGTCCAAATCTCTGCGATTGTAAACTTTTACATTTGCAGGAACTCCGCTACTTCGAGTAAATTTGTCCGGATCATCGCTGACTACAGTCACCTTTTTTGCTCCTTCTGCGAACATTTGCTGAATAATACTCTGTACAGTCATCGGCCCATCAAAACCTTGACCGCCTGTCATGGCAACTGCATCATTGAATAAAATTTTGTAGGTGATATTTATACCCGCTGAAACTGCTGCACGAATGGCCATTATTCCGGAATGGAAATAGGTTCCGTCGCCAATATTTTGAAATATATGTTTACGAGTTGTGAACGGCGACTGTCCAATCCAGTTGGCACCTTCTGCGCCCATGTGAGTGAAACCGAGAGTGTCCCGCTCCATCCACTGCACCATGTAGTGACAACCGATTCCCGCCATTGCAATGCTGCCTTCCGGAACAACAGTAGAGGTGTTATGCGGACATCCGGAACAAAAATACGGTAAGCGTACCATTGATTCCTGGGGCAACAGAGAAGAATCCAGCCTGGACTCCATTTCGTGCAAGTGATTTTTAAGATCAGCATCACCCCTGAAATTCAAAATCCGCCTACCAACTGTAGCTGCAATGTGGTTAGGATCAAGCGCTCCGGCTGTACGGAACAAAGCCTCACCTGTCTCATCTGTTTTACCAATCACCTGTGGACGGTGAGAAGCATCGTAAAGCATTTCCTTGATTTGTGGTTCGATAAGGGCACGCTTTTCTTCCACCACAATGATCAAATCAAGTCCTTCAGCAAACTCAAGAATTCCTTCAGGTTCAAGCGGCCAGGGCATAGCGACCTTGTAGAGGCGCACGCCAAGGCGCTCTGCTTCAGATTCGTCAATTCCCAATTCTTCAAAAGCAAGTCTGGTATCAAGATATGATTTACCAACAGTAACAATTCCAATTTTTGCTTTTCCACCGGACCAGATTATACGATCCAGTTTGTTTGCACGACAAAACGCACGCACTGCATCAAGTTTGTATTCGTGAATTCTACGGTCCTGGGCATGCGGAGTATCCGGAAAACGGATGTTGACGCCATCTGCAGGAAAAACAAAATCCTCCGGAATGTTAATTTTGAGCCGTTCAACATCAATTCTGATGGATGCAGTGGCCTCAACAGTATCATGCAGACACTTTAAACCAACCCAGCATCCGCTAAAGCGTGAAAGTGCCCAACCGTAGATTCCTAAATCATATATATCCTGAACTCCTGACGGATTCAAAACAGGAATCAGTGCATCAACCATGGCAAATTCACTTTGGTTACAGACTGTTGACGACTCTGCGGTATGATCGTCCCCCATCAAGGTCAATACACCGCCAAACTTGGATGTACCTGCATAATTAGCGTGACGCAGCACATCCCCTGACCGGTCAACCCCGGGACCCTTGCCGTACCAGATCCCAAAAATACCGTCAAACTTACCTTCTCCACGTAACTCTGCCTGCTGTGTTCCCCAAAGTGCAGTGGCTGCTAAATCTTCATTTACTCCTGGTTGAAATTTTACGTGATGCTCATCCAGCAGTTCTTTATTTTGTGCCAACTGCAAATCAAAACTTCCCAAAGGCGAACCACGATATCCGCTGATATAACCTGCAGTTTTGAGGCCGGCATTAAGATCCAGCTCCTGTTGGATCATCGGTAAACGTACCAGTGCCTGGATTCCGGTCATAAAAGCATAACCATCTCTCAGACTATATTTATCTTCCAGAGATACTGATTTATTTTCCATATCAGACATAGTTTTTTTGAGCTTAATAGTTTAATGCAGTAACTAATCTTCGGTTAATTAGTATTAAATACTCAAAAGAAGAAGTATCAGCATTTATACTGCTCCCATTTTGCATATTTTATCACAACATTCTTTTACTGCAAACCAAAAGACATTATTATCCGGAGTCAAAAAAGTTGTCTGGCTCATTTGTAAACGCTTTGATAGTCTTACAGTTGTATACACATTACTTTCAGCTCTATATTTTTTTAACTAATACACAATATTCTCTTCGTGATTGCAAGACCTGAACAATCTAAGCTGAAATCCAGCTCCGGTTTTTTTATTTTCCGTGGAATCCTGCTTATTAGCCTGCTGTTCAGCATACTCTTAGGTTTAACAGTTTGGCTCGAATCACAGGATTTTGACCGTAAATTTTCGTCACAGTTTTACACCAGCGAAAACGGTTGGTTCCTGGCCGATAGTTTTCTCTGGCAGTTGCTTTATGATTATGGTGTTATACCAGGAATTCTCTTCTCAGTTATTTCCATTGTAATCCTGTTAACGAGCCGCACAAATTCCCGCCTGTCAAGTCTGCGTCCTCATTTATACATTTGTGCGTTAGCACCATTTATTGCCTCACTGTTCCTGGTAAATATTGTACTCAAAGATCACACTGGACGTCCTAGACCTCGCGAAATTGTTCAGTTCAACGGAAACTGGGATTACAAACCGGTTCTTGAAAAGGGCACTCCAGGACGTGGACATTCTTTCCCCTGCGGGCATTGCTCTATTGCTTTTACATTGACCAGCGGTGTTGTTTTTTGGCAGCGCTCCCGCAAATTTGCCCTAACTTCTCTGGTACTTGGTCTGACCTACGGCATACTAATGAGCTCTGCCAGAATTGTACAGGGAGGACATTTTTTAAGTGACGCTTTTTGGGCGCTGGGAATTGTCTGGCTGACACTATTGTCTTTGTATTATTTTGTTTTTCAGCCTCCACAGACTGAAAACAAACCCAGCATTTCTGCAAACAAAAAACAGAAATGGAAAATTGCAGGTGCAGCAGTCATCTTTCTTGCAGTTTTAAGCCTGTTTATCTGGAACCGACGTCCCTTTTACAAAGATCACCTGCGTAGTTTTGAAATACTAAGTAATATTACACAGTTGGAAGTCAATCTTCCGGAAAAATGGATGGTTGTTCCTCCAATTTATGAGAAACGTCAAAATGGAGTTATTCTGCTGGAAATACAAGGATTTGCACCACCACATACTACACACTACCTTAACTTCACCTCTAAAACTGCAGAGTCTACAGCAATATTAAGCATGCAAGAGACTGTTGAAGGATACCAGAGGGAGTTCCGGCAGGTCTTAAAACTTCGTTTACCAGAACGTATCAAGGGAAATTTTAAAATCATTACTGAACAATCTGCTACTGAATTATAATTTATTAATTTAAACTTCAGAATGTCGACAAAATTCAACCTGTATGTAACTAAAATTATTCTAAATGTCTGTTCATGCTGAAATACCTGAGATAGTCCGGGATTTACTGCGGGCAGAATCATATCCTCATGCTGTTGAACTGCCTGTTCGACTACAGCAGACACACATTTCATACCTGTTGCTCACCGGTAAATGGGCCTACAAAATAAAAAAACCTCTCAACCTTGGATTTCTTGATTTCAGCTCATTAGAAAAGCGAAAGCATTTCTGCGAAGAAGAGTTGAAACTCAACCGTCATTTTGCACCGGAACTGTATCGGGCAGTTTTACCGATTAGCAAAAGCTCTACTGGACATTACCGCTTGGGGCAGTCAGGTACTAAGATCGTTGAATATGCTCTGCAAATGCAGGAGTTTCCACAAGATTCTCTCTTCAGGGCAATGTTTGAATCCAAAACACTAGAACTGCAACACCTGCAGGATTTAGGTAAAAGACTAGCCAAATGGCATCTTGATGCCGCAACAAGTGATGAAATAGCTGACTTTGGTTCAGTCAAAGCAACCCGTGCAGTTGTTGAAGATAATTTTAAAGCAACCGCAAAGTACATCGGCAGCGTGCAAGCTAGAGAACAGTTTGAGCAGACTCGCAGCTTCCAACTAAATTTTCTTAGAGATCAAGCTCAACGATTCAGCCAGCGACAGTCAAATAATTGGATTCGGGAATGTCACGGCGATTTGCATTTGAACAATGTCTGCTGGTTTCCGGACAAAGCTCTTTTATTTGACTGCATCGAGTTTAACCGTGAATTTCGCTGCATTGATGTTATTTACGATACTGCTTTCATGGTGATGGATTTGGAATATCGAAACCGACGTGATCTGGCTTTCGGATTTTTCAATACATGGGTTGAAAACACCGGTGATTATGAGGGTGCTGCCATGTTGAATTTTTATGCCGGACTGAGGGCATACGTGAGGGCCAAAGTTAAATCTTTTTTACTGAATGACCCACATCTACCGCCGAAACAAAAAAATGCTCTCCGGGAACAAACAGCAAAATTCTACAATCTGTCCTGGAAGTACAGTCAACCACGACCTGTAAATTGCTGGGTGGTTAGCGGATTATCAGGTTCCGGAAAAAGCACAGTCGCTGCCTGGCTTGCCCAGCAACTTGGCGCAGTCCACATTCGTTCTGATGCTCTGCGCAAGCAGATGTCAGGAATTGCACTAGATCAACGTGGAAATGATCTCCTCTATTCTCAGCAGAACACCGAACGCACTTATGACAGAATGCTGGAACTGCTGGATGATTTAAGTGCTCAAGGATTATCTGTGGTTTTGGACGCAACTTTTGGCAAACAGGAGTTCCGCAAAAAGCTCAGCAACTGGTCAACACAGAGAAAGATAGCATTAAAATTCGTACAATGCACTGCGCCGGAATCGGTTTTGATTCAGCGGCTACGAAAGCGTGAGCATGATATTTCCGACGCTACTGAAGATATACTCCCCTTTCAGCAAAAAAGTTTTGAACCTGTAACAAAGGCTGAACAATTGTCCTTAATCAGTCTGGACACAACAACTGACTGGAAAAAAGTTC
>JACNJW010000018.1 GCA_014382365.1 SAR324 cluster bacterium | reverse complement strand
GTTATACAAACATTATTTAAGAAAATTCAATCAAAATGGGTTTTTAGAGATGCCCTTAATTGATTAATTAGACTCTATAAATTATTTTTATTATTTAATCAACCAATTACTAAAAAAGGAGAAAACGGTGCAGCCATTGATTGTAATAATGAATTTCGGCTATGCTATTGGCGGAGGAGTGATCACTCTGGCTTTCATGTACTTTGGCTACAAGTGGCTGGATTATTTGACTCCCTTCGACACTGGTGAGGAACTGAAAAATGGCAACCGTGCAGTAGGTCAGGTGGTCGGCAGTATTTTCATCGGCATTGGAGTAGCCATTGGACTGGTCATTGGACTAGGGCTGAATTGAGGATGAGAAAGGCTGTTCTACTTGCTGCAGCACTTGTGATTCCTCTGTTGCTGCAGGCCGCTGAAATTCCAAAAGTAACAGATCGGCACTGGACGAGGAAGTACGATCAATATTTCCGCAAATACTCGAAACGGTTTTTTGGACCGGCCATAGACTGGCACTGGTTCAAGTCTCAGGGAATTGCTGAATCCGGATTACGCGGTGATGCCCGCAGTTGGGTTAACGCCAAGGGAATCATGCAGCTGATGCCGAGAACCTTTGCAGAGTTGAAAAAAAAGAATCCTCAGCTCAGCAATGTTATGGAACCGCGCTGGAACATTGCCGCAGGAATTTACTATGACTCAACATTATTTATTAAATGGAAGGAGGATCGTCCGTTTCTGGAACGGATGCGTTTCATGCTGGCAAGTTACAATGCAGGGTTTCGTACCATATTGAGAGCCCAGAAGGTCAGTAGAGAACACGGTTTTAACGGCAAAGACTGGGAAAGCATCAAATCTGTTGCCCCAAAAGTTACAAGGTGGCGTGAAAAAGAAACCCTTGGCTATGTACGAAAAATTGAAGAACTGATGCGTGTTTCCCGTTGATGATGCAAGTTAATTTAATAAATAATGCTGGTAAATATGCTGGTAAATTATATTCAATAAAGTTATATCTACAGCAGTCGTGATGGTCTAGTTAAAAAGTTGTCATTCACGCGAGAGCAGTAATCCATCTCATTTCGAGCGAAGTGAGATCGGATTGCTGTTATAGGTGCGGTTGGATTTCAGGCCTTTTAAGAGAAATTCAATATATCAAAAAACAATGACCTGAAATGGGTAAAATGAGCTCAGCAGCTAAAGTCGCCTTAGTTACAGGGGCCGGAAGCGGTATTGGCCGGAGTACAACTATTGCGTTGTTACGGGTAGGTTATTCTGTGGTCCTTGCAGGACGCCGTAAAGAGCCGTTGGAAACCACGGTCAAAGAAGCCGGTAAAGAGGGTATCCGGACACTGATCTGCACTACAGATGTGGGTGATCCGGATTCGGTACAATCTCTGTTCGCACAAACCAGGGAGACCTTTGGTCGGCTGGACCTGCTCTTCAACAACGCAGGAATCAGCGCTCCTGCTGTGTCGCTGGAAGAGCTAAGTTATGAGCAATGGAAAGCAGTTGTGGACGTAAATCTGACAGGAGCTTTTCTCTGTACAAAGGAAGCATTTAAGATTATGAAGAATCAAAATCCCAGAGGCGGACGCATCATCAATAACGGATCAATTTCCGCGCATACTCCACGTCCATTTTCGTCGCCTTACACTTCAACAAAACATGCAATAACTGGCTTGACCCGCTCGACGTCGCTTGACGGACGTGCCTATGACATCGCCTGCGGACAGATCGACATCGGTAATGCCGCAACTGAAATGACGGCTCGTATGCGGGACGGTATCATTCAGGCTAATGGTGAAACTGCGGTCGAACCGACAATGGATGTAGAGCACGCGGCGAATTCAGTTGTTCACATGGCTGGACTTCCACTCGACGCAAACGTGCTTTTCATGACAGTGATGGCAACCAAAATGCCTTTCGTAGGACGTGGATGAATTTAGTATCATTTCTCCAAATTTCTTTCTTGGTCTAGATGAATGAGCAGTTTGATTCAGGCTTTTTTGTCGTTTCCCCATGGTGCCTGCTTTTGTGGAAATGACATGTATCTGGGATGTCTTTATTATTGAATCCTAAAATGCTAATCTTATCCTGGGTGGCAGATCCTTTTAAATCGGCGGATTGATCTTTGACGATTTTAGTAATTCGGATATACCTCTTTTTATACTACTCCCCAAACACATACTCAATAACTCCAACTAAAAACATGAAAAACTCAATGCCTGAACTGGAACGTCCGGAGTTTTCAGTCAAAGACGCAAGTCTCCTTCTGGAAGAAAACTACGGACTTTGCTGTACACTTGAAGAACTTCCGGGAGAGAGGGACCGCAATTATCTGGTTCAAGAAATAAAGGGTGAAACTTACGTTTTGAAGATTTCAAATTCCTGCGAAACTCTCGAATTTTTGCAGGTTCAGCATGATGCACTTGAACGTTCCGCAAAGCTACTTGAACATGGAAGAATACCGAAAATATTTCCAGATAAAAATGGAGAGTCTCATTTACGCGTCAGTTCCGCAGATGGCAGTCAGCATTGGATGCGACTGGTTCGTTATGTTGACGGCTTGCCGATGGCGAAGTACCGCCCCCATACCGGAGAATTTCTACAGGAACTAGGCCGAATGTGCGGAACCGTAGCAAAGGCGCTTCACGAAATCCCCGCACCGCCACCTTCACACACACTGCTCTGGGAGATGCATAATGTGCAGGAAACTCTGCATGAATATATGCCGTGGATCAAGGATGAAAAACTGCTGGGCTGGGTCAAAAAGTCACTCGCTTTATACAGCCGGACAATCGAAGCTCTGGACTCAAAATTAAGGCGTGGCTGGATTCATAATGACTTCAACGATTACAATGTTCTGGCTGTACCAAAAATCAGCGGAAATCCGGATTTAGGATTGATCGATTTTGGCGACATGACACATTCCTACCTTGCGGCTGAACCTGCTGTAGCCTGTGCTTACGCGATGCTCAACAAGCCAGATCCGCTTGAGGCTGCGGCCCTGCTGATACGCGGATTTAATCAGCACTTTCCGCTTGAAGAAAAAGAGCTTGAAATATTGTTTCCGATGATAATGATGCGTCTTTGTCTGAGTCTGACTCTTGGCGCGTTTCAACAGCAGAACGATCCTGAAAATGAATATTTGGGAATCAGCCAGAAACCCGCCCGTGTATTGCTGGAGCGGTTACAGGTAATAAATCCGCGCTTTGCACATTATCTCTTCAGGGACGCCTGTAATTTAGAAGCATGTCCGGCCTCGTTTGAATTCCTGAACTGGTATAAAAAGGCGGACGCTTTGATTCACAACTTGCTGGGAGAAACACTTAATCCTGAAAAAACAGCTGTGCTTGATCTTAGCGTAAGCAGTTTTCTTTCTGCAAAAACCGAAGGTGTCTCACTGGAAAAACAACAGCACATTCTTGACGAATATTTAGGTGAAAATAATGCAGAGTTTGGAGTTGGAAAATATACTGAGGCCCGTTCATTCTATGCAGCGAAAGATTTCCGGAATAACTCAATTGATGGTGAAGAAAAGAGAACAATACATCTTGGTATTGACGTTTTTGCGTCTTCCGGAACTTCAATTTATGCGCCAATTGCTGGTGTTGTACATCAGCTTCAGGACAATCATAATGAACTTGATTACGGACCTACGGTGATTCTCTGCCATAAATTTAAGGACGGTCCTGAGTTTTACACGCTATATGGTCATCTGGGCCGTGAATGTCTTCAGCAACTGCAAATTGGACAAGTGATCAAAGGCGGAATGCCGCTGGCCAAAATCGGAAACTCAAACGTAAATGGAGGTTGGCTTCCGCACGTTCATTTTCAACTGATCCTCGACCTGTTTGATTTTGATGGTAATTATCCCGGAGTCGCACTGCCTTCCGTAAAAAATGTCTGGACGAGTATTTGCCCTGATCCGGGCTTGATGCTGGGACTTGACAGCGAAAGCAGCGCTGAGAAAATTGATTCCGGAAAACTGCTAAAACGCCGTAATAATGTTTTTGGGCCTTCGCTGAGTTTGTCTTATCAAGATCCGCTAATAATTGTTCGGGGTCAGGCTCAGTCTTTGATAGATTCAAAAGGTCAATTTTATCTGGACTGCGTCAACAATGTGGCGCATGTAGGACACTCTCATCCAGAGATTGCAAAGGCGCAGAGCAATCAGGCTTATGTTTTGAACACCAATACACGTTACCTGAATCCGCTCAATATTGAGTATGCGGAACGTCTTTGCGCGCTGTTTCCGGAACCGCTCGACACCTGTTTTCTGGTCTGTTCCGGAAGTGAAGCCAACGAACTGGCGATGCGGATTGCCGGCACAGTCAGCGGACAAAAAGATATGATTGTGCTTGAGCATGCATATCACGGTAATACAAAGGCGAATATTGATATCAGCCCCTACAAACACAACGGTCCAGGAGGAAAGGGCGCTCCGGAATGGGTGCATCAAATTCCAATGCCATATCTGTATCGAGGTCTGCACAGGGATCCTGAAACTGCGGGAAAACTTTATGCTGATGAAGTCGAAAAAATCTGTAAAATACTTTCCGCACAGGGAAGAAAACCATCCGCTTTTATCTGCGAGTCCATGCTGGGCTGTGGTGGGCAGATTCCTCTTCCAGAGGGTTTTCTAAAACAGTCCTACCAACATGTAAAACAGCACAGCGGGCTCTGCATTGCCGATGAAGTTCAGGTTGGTTTTGCTCGTGCGGGTAAGCATTTCTGGTCATTTGAACTTCAGGGTGTGGTGCCGGATATAGTTACTCTAGGAAAACCGATCGGTAATGGACACCCGCTCGGTGCTGTTATAACTTCACGTAAAATTGCGGAAGCCTTTGCTAACGGAATGGAATATTTCAATACATTCGGCGGAAATCATGTTTCCTGCTCTGTGGGTATGGCTGTGCTGGATATCATGGAAAAGGAAGGTCTCCAGCAGAATGCGCTGGAAACAGGAAGCTGGCTGAAAGAGAAACTTGAAGCACTGAAAGAATCTTTTCCTCTGATTGGAGATGTACGTGGTGAAGGATTATTTCTCGGAGTTGAGCTGGTTCTTGATGCTGAATCCAGAGAACCCGCACCGCTTCAGGCTGCCTACGTTGTAGAAAGAATGAAATCACGTAAGATCCTACTCAGTACCGAAGGCCCGGCACACAACGTACTCAAATTCAAACCACCCATGGTTTTCAATCTAGCTGACGCAAAGTATCTGCTAGCAGAACTGGAACAGGTGCTGGGTGAAAGCCCAATGCAGTAAAAACGTTGAGATTAAATTTTAACAAGAAAACACATTGCATTTTCTAAGCACGACCAATGCTGGTAAAATACTGGTAAAATAATTCAATCTGAAAAATTATGTTTTACTAGAAAAATTTCAACTCAAATAGTGTTTGTTGTCATTTAGCATTACTGGTAAATATGCTGGTATAATATTTGCTTTGATTATATTATTTAATTTACCAGCAATGAATATAATATGAAACAGGACAAACTCACAGAGGCAACGGTCAAAGGCGCAAAACCTTCTGCAAAGCAATTCAAGTTGTCAGATGGCGGAGGGCTGTATCTGCTCGTTCATTCAAATGGATCAAAATACTGGAGATTCGATTTTAGATTCGATGGCAAGCAGAAATCATCTTCTTTGGGCGTCTGGCCGGAAGTCTCTTTGGCTGAAGCCAGATCCAAACGAAATGAAGCCAAAAAGAAAATCAGTGCAGGCGTCAATCCAATTAAACAAAAAAAACGGAAAGCAGCTCAGCGGCAGCAATCGATTCAAAAAAAAGAAAAAGTTGTAGAGCACGAAGCCCCAATATACCAACAAGTAGTCACTGATTCTGAGCAAAAACAAGAGCCTTATGCAGATATAAAAAATACTCATGAAACAATAGCTTCACTTAAATCTCATGTTTATCCCGAGTTGGGAGAAAAACCGCTTTCAGAGTTTAATCCGCAGGACCTGACAACAATATTTAAGAATATCTATTGGAGCAGGAAAGAAATATTTCAAATTATATGGGATATTTATCCGGGAAAACCTGCAGTTCAACTGGTAGTGCTCTTTATACTGCTATTTGCATCAAGTGGGTTCTTTCAGGCACTGATTACAACCGGCATCTATTTCATACTCACTGTATTTGTGATGTTGGGCTTTAGTTTATGGAATGAGAAAATAATAACGGAGTGACTATAAGTGAAGATTTACTACTTGGATTTTATTTGAAAACGGTTAAACGATAACCTGCTCAGCTGGTCGTGTGATGGTGCTCAGCATAAATTGTTCAAATAACAGCCCTCTTCAAATTTACTGAAATACTCCTTGACCTGAGGATGCAGGATGGGCTCAGGTGAAGTTTCCTCTTCAAGGTTCTGTTCTGCCACATAAGTTGTGGTGTTGGATTGATCAACCAGTACATGATACCAGGGTTTGTCGCGTGGAGGTTTACTTTTTGCCATTACCAGATACCACTCTTCTGAGCCCTGAAAATCTGCGTCAACGTCGACGATAACCCCCCGATAATCAAAACGGAGGTGGTGGATGATTTGTCCAATACTGAATTTGCAGATAGTGTCCATTTGATTTGCTTTAAGGTATTATCTTCAATTTTAATAGATCATAAACGGGGCACACTGAAAAGTTATTTCCTACTGATTTGAATCACAGACAAGTCTTTGCTTCATTCAGATTGAATCAACTGCTCCAGCGCTTCAAACGGCTGTGCTCCCGCAAGTCCCTGGTTTCCGGAAACGAAAGTCGGTACTCCGGTGACTCCAAGCTTACGGGCACGTTTCCAATCAGCGTCCACCGCACTCCGGAAACTGCGTTCCTGAATCACCTCAGCAGCCGTTTCACGGGACAACCCTGCGGCTTCTGTGACGTCCAGTAGTACCTCCGTTTCGGCGAGGTTTTGCCCCTCAACGAAATACGCCTCAAATAGTTTCAGGTTCAACGTCTCTCCTTCCGGAAACGATTCACCCCACTTTGAAAGTTCCTGTGCGAGTCGGCTGTTGAAGGTATGGGTGCGGTTTCCGTAAGCCAAGTTTTCCTCGGCCATCAAACCGGACATGCGTTGCTTCATAGTCTCGATATCGTAACCACGCCCTCGGAACAGTTCTTCCAGCGAATTTCCGGTATCCGGAGTCTCCGGATGCAGCGGAAAGTGTGTCCAGCGCACTGCCAGTCCGTATTTCTTTTTCAATCGTTCGACACGCCCGGTGACGAGGTAGCACCAGGGTCAGACGAAATCACTGAAAATTTCCAGAATTTGAGTTGTTTCCATAGATATTTTTAGGATTTAAGAGGACACGATACTTTATACAGAAATAGTAGACACATCACTTCTCCTATGTTTTGTCATTCCGGACTTGCTCCGGGATCCAGACAAGGTTCTGTTTGCAAACATGTTTTAGGCAACACCCCTGGATTCCCGTTCCCATATCATGTCGAGGACAAGCTTCACGGGAATGACAACTTCTTAGCGAATTAAGTTGACACGAAACTTGTCAAGAAAGTTTACAGAATTAAGTTGACATAATCATTTATACTGAAAAACTACAAATAGCTGTTCCCATATCATGTCATCTCGGACTTGATCCGGAATCCAGTCAACGTTCTGTTTGCAAACATGTTTTAGGCAACACCCCTGGATTCCCGCGTATGCGGGAATGACAACTTTTTAGATACTAAGGGGACTCGAAACTTAATTCAAAAAAAAGACACACATCATGCACGATGTCTTGTCATCCCAGACTTGATCCGGGATCCAGTCAACGTTCTGGATGGTAGCAGGATTTCTCACTGCGTTTAAAATGACATTTTTTTAGGACTTTTTACTGTTTCATCAGGTTCATATTTTCAACAATAACGTTCAATTCCCACGATCTGCTCATCTGAGTAGCGGTCCCCATGCGCGAAGCCGACAGGCAGAATTCGTTCAATTTCTGCTCGGTCTTCGTCGCTGAAATTAATTTCAGTAGCTCCCACCCATTCTTTCAGATGCGCCGCACTCCGTGTTCCGGGAATGGGAATTAGGTGCTCTCCCTGCTCCAGAATCCAAGCCAGTGCTACTTCGGTTGTGCTCCAACCCCGTGAACGTGCAAAGTCACGGAAACGTGAAATCAATTTGCAGTTGGCAGAGAAATTCGGTTCCAGAAAACGAGGCATGTTTTTGCGGAAATCTGTATCAGGAAAAGCGGAAGGATCCGGAAAAGTATCCGTTAACATTGCTCGTGCCACCGGAGAGAAAGGTACGAAAGCAACCCCCAGTTCAGCACATGTTTGCAGCATTCCCAGTTCCGGATAACGGGTCCAGAGCGAATATTCATTTTGCACGGCTGTCACAGGATGCACCGCATGCGCGCGGCGTAGTGACGAAGGGGCAATTTCCGAAAAGCCGAAACCACCGATTTTACCTTCGTTCTCGAATTTTGCCAGAGTTTCAGCAACGTCTTCAATCTCGATCGACCAGTCACGGCGGTGAATGTAGTAAAGCTCAACATGCTCAACTTTGAGGCGTTTCAGCGAACCTTCGAGTGCCTTGCGTAATGCCGCTTCAGAATTGTCATTTTCGCCACGCTTCCCTCCAATCACGATTCCGCCTTTGGTTGCAATCTTAAAACTGTGACCCCGGGATTGCTGGTATTCGCCGATTAATTCTTCCGACAAACCCTGGCCATACAATTCGGCTGTATCCAGAAAAGTAATGCCATGCTCCTGTGCAGCATCCAAACACTCAAAGCTTTCTACTTTATCTGTGGGTCCGAAAAATCCTGCAAAGCTCATGCAGCCCAGGCCAATTGCTGAGACCTCCGGACCGTCAAAGCCGAGTTTTCGTGTTTTCATATACTTGTCCTTTTAATCAGGCCGATCAAAGCAGTTGATAATTATATCTGATAGTTCTCTTTCCACTCACTGTATGTCATACCATAGATAATCTCTTTAGCGGAATCAACAGTGATCTCTTCTCCGCGTTCCTCCGCCTCAGCAGAGTACCACTTGGCCAGACAGTTACGGCAAAAGCCGGAAAGGTTCATCAGCTCAATGTTCTGCACGTCCTTGCGTGAATCAAGATGACTCAGCAACCTGCGGAAAACGGCGGCTTCGATTTCAGTTTGTGTTTCTGTTTTCATTTATGCTCTCTGGTAAATGTGTACTAAATTTGGCTCATTGAAAATTTTCTAGTTGTCATTCAAGGCTTAATGCGGGATCCGGATTCCAGTTCAAGTTGAAAACATGAAACGTGACGGTTTCTCTGGATTCCCGCTTACGCAGGAATGACAATGCATGAAAATTCGATAGCTTTAACATTAGTATTGAATAATCACCTTTTCCGGATTTATTGAGCGAATCGCTTTTCCGCTTTTTCTTGACTGACATCACATGCTTCTCGGATAGTATCCAACTGGCTGTCATATTCAACAAGACAGAAAATAAACTCTGTTCCTTTTCGCAGTCGATATTTGACAACCTGAATTTCGCGTTTGAGGTTCTGATACGGTTTCAGTCCGGGGCGTGATTCGACTTCGCTCTGCTTTTCAAGAACTTCCCAGCTTTGATGCTTCAACTCTAACACACTCGGGAATTCGGCAGACTCGTTTGCATAACTGAGATTCGGCTCAGTCCAGTTAAAAATCAGCAAACAGAAGATTACTGTCGGTAGCAGTGTTTTCATTTTACCATTTTTCGATTGAGGTACGCAGGTCAAGTTCAAATGTCCAGGCCTGTGGTGATTGATGATAAAGATGAACGTAGCTGTCAACAACACCTTCGATTTTTATCATTCCATCTTCTCCGAGTTTTTCTGCAAGATCAGGCAGATGACGTTTAATTTTGTCTCCGGCTATGGCACCGTCAATTATAACGTGAGCTACATGAATTCCCTGTGGGCCATATTCCTTGGCCATCGCCTGAGCAAGAGTACGTAATCCTGCCTTTGCGGAATTGAAAGCGCCGAAATTGGCACGTCCCCGTAGTGAAGCACTTGCGCCGGTAAAGATCAGGCTCCCTTTACCGGACGGGACCATGCGTCGTACAGCTTCTCGGCCAAAAAGGAAACCTCCAAAACAGCATGATTGCCAGCTTTTAGTGAAATATTCTGCATCCATATCGATGATTTGACCTGGATAATTGTTGCCGGTATTATAGATTGCCAGGCTCAGACCGTTGCCTACTTTTTCAAAAAGCTTAATTACCTGATCTTCCTTGGTTGCGTCTACACAAACGGCTGTAGCTTTTCCGCC
The DNA here is from genome assembly GCA_014382365.1 of SAR324 cluster bacterium. GTDB lineage: Bacteria > SAR324 > SAR324 > SAR324 > NAC60-12 > Arctic96AD-7. Next base: position 36,281 of record JACNJW010000018.1, on the reverse strand, counting down.
TGCTTGTTCAATTTCAACTGTCAAAGCGACAAGTCTGGACTGAGTTCGGCTGGCGACAAAAACATGCAGCCCTTCGGAGGCAAAACGTTTAGCCAGTTGAGATCCCAGTCCCTGTTCAGCGCCAACGCCTATGATGACTGCTTTTTTCAAATAACCTCCTTTAGTTTCTCTGACTCTGTTGCGAAATTTTAAATAATTTATTGATTATTTTCAAGTGGTCTTAGTCTAAAGATTCTTCCACTGTCAGTTGAAAAATAAAGCCATCCTTGAGGGCTTTCCAGCAGAGCGCGGATGCGTTCTCCAAGTCCTTCCAGCAGTCTTTCTTCTGCAACAGCCCTACCGGAATTGTCAATTTCTACACGATTCAGGTGAGTCAACTTTAAGGCACCCGCAAACAAATTCCCTTTCCAGTCAGGAAAGGCTTTTCCGGAATAGACAATCAAACTTCCAGGTGCAATTGAGGGGATATAGAACTTAACCGGTTGTTCCATGCCTTCTTTTTTAGTGCCTTCTCCAACTTGAACGGGACCCCAGTATTCCTTGCCGTAGGAAATAACGGGCCAGCCGTAGTTGCGTCCTGGCAGGATGAGATTGATTTCATCACCTCCGCGTGGACCATGCTCGATTGACCAGAGACGCCGCTTTTTTCTGTCATAGAAAATTCCCTGCGGATTGCGGTGTCCATAACTCCAGATTTCGGGCAAGGCGTTTTTCTGCTGCACAAAAGGATTATTTTCTGGCACACTACCGTCTACAGTTAAACGCAGAATCGAGCCTGCGTGTGTGGATAAATCCTGACCATTGGGACGTACTCCGCGATCACCAACAGAGAAAAAAAGATGTCCTGTTCCATCAAAGGTGATGCGGCTACCGAAATGTCTGCCGGTAGTACTGGCGGAACGTGTAATCAGCATATCCTGAAATGTAACAAGACGCTTACCTTTCAGTCTGGTACGAGCCAATGTGGTAACGCCCTTTCCCTGCAGTTCCTTGCTGTAGGTAAAATAAATCCAGTCTCCCTGAGAATAACCCGGAGGAACGGCAACATCCAGTAGACCGCCCTGTCCCGAATACATAACTTTCGGTCCACCTGTGATTCTGGTAATTACGCCGCTTACTGTATCCAGAATCCCGATCTTTCCGTTTCGTTCAGTGAACAATATTTGATCCGGACCGATAAAGACCATACCCCAAGGAACCCCGAGTCCATCAGCAACTTTATTTAACTGGAAAGGTACGCCCTTGCTGCTTTTCAGCAAAAGTGTTTCGGCCATTACTGACTGATTCAGCCAACAAAACGCTAAGAGCAGTCCCAGAAATTTTGCCAGTTGCCTGACAAAATTATTTTGTTTCACAGCGATTGTTCCGCAGGGTGACTGAAGCCTATTTTCTTGGAATACGACCCAGCAGGTAAAACTCATCATTTGGCCTCATACTTGTTATATTTGCCATACGATTGGATAACGCAAAGAAAGCGGAAATTGCCCCTGTGTCCCAGATTTCATCATCGGAAAATCCGTGCTTTCGCATTTTTTCAAAATCAGCATCATTGATTTCAGCAGAACTCAAAGTGACTTTGACGGCGAAATCAAGCATTGCTTTCTGTTTTGGGGTGATATCCGCCTTGCGATAATTTGTGGCAAGTTGATCTGCGAGATTCGGACTTTTTTCGCGAATACGCACGATTGCACCGTGGGCTACAACACAGTAGGTGCACTGATTGAGACCTGAAGTAGCGACCACAATCATTTCGCGTTCACCTTTTGTAAGACCGCCTTCTTTTTCCATCAAGGCATCATGATAGGCGAAAAACGCCCTGAACTCATCCGGACGTTGAGCCAGCACGAGGAAGACGTTTGGCACAAATCCGGATTTTTCCTGAACGGCGATGATTCTTTCATGGATGTCTTCCGGTAAATCTTTGAGTTCAGGAACCGGAAAACGGCTGATAGGTTTTGTTGACATTAGTTTTGCTTTTGTCTGGGGGTTTTTGAACAATGATTGCTGATCTTCGGGAACATGTGATTACTCCGGAAAATCACCGTTACCCCCTCAGCTTAAACGTAATTAATTCTGCATGAAAGCTAAAACAGCTTGTCTAATTTATGCTTTGTTACGGTTTCGTAACGCAGTCTGAATTGAAAGATAACCAGTGAGGATACCGTCTTCGTAGTTGAAAAGGGAGTCGGTGGAGAGTTGCGGAAAATCCTGAGGGTTACGGATGTCTTCCGGTGTTGCATCAGGAATGAGTTCACGGGCAACTTTGAGAACTTTTGCCTGCTGATGTGCAACCATTTCTTCGAGCAGCAGTGTTATTGAGGCTTCATCAAGCGGCATTCTGCATTTTGAATCGTGTTTACTCCATGCCGTCTTTGGTCATCAACCGCAGTTTTGCACGCAGTTTGAGAATGGTTTTGGTGCGGATTTGCGAAACTCTGGATTCGATTACGCCAAGGACCTCTCCAATCTCTTTCAGGTTCAACTCTTCCTGATAATACAAAGATAGAACCAGTTGCTCACGTTCGTCAAGTTCAGAAACTGCATCCGCAAGTTTGTTTTTCATCTGCTGCATCGAAAGCAAAACAAAGGGATCTTTTTCTCCGGGCTTGGCCAGTATTTCGAGCAAACTGACACTGTCTTCCTGATTTGAGTTTGCTTTGAATTCTTCAATCGAAATTAGAGGCGTCGGGCTGGCTTTACGGATGAAATCATGATACTCATCAAGATTCATCTCCAACTCTTCTGCCAGTTCAAGATCACTGGGTTCTCGGCCAAGTTCAATAGTCAGGTTACGCCAGGCGACACCGTGTTCATTAGTAGCAGCACGTACTGAACGCGGTACCCAGTCCATTGAACGCAATTCATCCAAAATTGCACCTCTGATGCGGAACTCTGCATATGTTTTAAACTTTACATCACGCGTAGGATCAAATTTGTCAACTGCATCCAGCAGACCGATCATTCCCACTTGATACAGTTCATCCTGGTCCACTCCTGGAGGAAAGCGTGCAGCCATTCTGGTCACCACACGTTTCACGAGAGGAGCATACTTAATCAGCTGATCTTCTCTACTCTGCTGCGTCTTAGCTGTGTATGGGTTTTTCGTGGTGGGCATGGTTTGGAATCATTGCTCAGGTTCCGGAAATGTTCAGCAGCAAATCTACTAAACGTTCCCTTGAGGCCACCTCAAGATCAGTTGGAACTTCTTGTCCTAAAGTTAAATAAGAAAGCGGTTTCTTGAAACGAATTGCATGATTAAAGAGTGAGCCGTAGGCAGCGCTTTCGTCAAGTTTGGTAAAAATAATACTGTCAAGCGGCATGCAGCCGAATTTACGCGTGACTTCAATCATGTCACTGTCTTTACTGGTTGCGCTCAAAACGAGTGTGTTGTGGATCCTTCCGCGTTCATCAAAAAGTTCACGCATTTCATAGAGCTGTGTGTCATTGCGCTGAGAAAAACCGTCTGTATCAATGATGATTGAGTCATAATCCTCATAGCTGACTATGATCCGGTTGAGCTCCGCTTTGTCTTTGACAATACTGAAAGGGGCAGAAATCTTTTTTGCAAAAGAACGTAATTGCTCGGCAGCCGAACTGCGGTTTGTGTCAACTGAAATCAGAGCAACTTTACGTTTATATTTCTGCATCTGCTCCGAAGCAATCTTGGCTGCAGTTGTTGTTTTACCAACTCCGGTTGGTCCGAGCAGGGCTACTATTCTCTGTTTCTGTTTGAGTCCTTCAAGTCCTCTGGTAATTTTGACAATTTTCATCAGCATCCGTGCAATGAATATTTTCACATATGGAAAATTTTCTGCATCTTCTGCACTCATATTACGCTCGGCTTCAAGTACCAGACGTCGGGCAAAGCGCTCTTCCAGACCGCCGAATTTCATTTGCTGATAAAGCAACAGCAAATTTTCAGGAAGATCCGGGTCTGTAAGGCTGCCGGAACGGCTTGCCATAATGTTGAGCATCTGCCGCATTTCTCCCAGTTCATTTTTCAATTCACCCATGATGTGTTCATCAAAACCGGCAGAATGTGTGCTTAAATCACCTAATGTCAGCCGGATTCCTTGGAGCTCTTTTTGGATTGGCTGCATCAACTTTCGAGTTTCATCTGTCAGCGAAAGTGCAGGACTGTTGCGGGGCGTCAGGAAGGTATTGGACAATGCGGATTCCCCAGTTTCTACAGTTCCACTATAAGCTTTAATGGCTTTAGCAGCGGGAACGGACAATCCGCTTTCTTTTTTCTTTTCTGCGGGAGCAGCAGTAACTTCTAGCATTGTTTTGCCGAACATTCCAAATGCGCCTGTGCTTTCTCTAACCTGACGGGTAGAAACGATCATCGCATCAGAACCCAGATCCTGCTTGATTTCTTTCAAAGCCTCTTTGATATTATTGACGCGGTAACGTTTCAGATTCATAGGACTACAGTTTGCTTATTTTGATTTTGAGTTTTGGACTATTATTAAAGCAGACTGAAAATCCAAGCCTTACTTTTTTTAACTAGCTGCTTAACTCTACTACTCCAAGTGCTTCAATACGTACATCCTGGGCCACCTCATTATGAGAAAGTACCACCAGGTTTGGAATAAAACGCTCCACAAGCTTCTTAACATGCGGGCGTATCAGAGGTGAACAAAGCAGCAGCGGTTGATAGTTGTTGATCGTAAACTGCTCAATCATACCATCGATACCATTTATAATCGCCTGTGCCATGTTAGGATTCAAGCCAAGATATGCACCTTGTCCGGAATCCTGAATTGCAGCGGCAATTTGATTCTCCAAATCCTGGTTCATTGTGATCAAAGGCAGCATTCCGTCCGGAGTTTGATACTGTCGGGTAATCTGCCGTGATAAATTCTGCCGAACGTGCTCTGTCAGTAAATCAGGATCCTTGGAAATTGGAGCGACATCTGCTAAAGTTTCAAGAATAGTGTGCAGGTCGCGGATTGAAACGAGTTCCTTGAGTAAATTCTGCAATACTTTTTGAACGACTCCTAATGATAACAGTGATGGGATCAATTCTTCAACTACTTTTGGCTCAGATTCGGCATGAGAGTCAATTAGTTTTTGAGTTTCCTGACGTCCAATAAATTCAAAAGCATGATTTTTCAGAATTTCAGTCAGGTGTGTAGCCAAAACAGTAGGCAGGTCAACAACTGTGTAACCGGCAAACTGCGCACGTTCTTCGTCTTCTTCAGCAATCCAGATTGCCGGCAGACCAAAAGCCGGTTCCACTGTATCAACTCCGGGAATCTCCTCGTCCACATCTCCGGTCTTCATTGCCAGATGGTGACCCATCATTAATTCGTTACGCGCAATCTCAATGCCTTTGATTGTAATTGAATATTCTCCAGGTGAAAGTTCAAGATTGTCCTTGATATGCAGCGGAGGCACAATGTAGCCGAAGTCGAGAGCAATTTGCCGGCGGATTGCTTTGATTCGTTTCAGCAGTTCTCCGTCCTGTTCTTCATCCACCAGTGGAATCATGCCGTAACCAAGTTCGAGGCCAAGAATATCGATCGGCAGCAGGGACTCAATATCTTCCGGTTCTTCACTGATTTCCTTCTGCAGGCGTGCCTGTTCATCCTGGTGTTTCACTTCAGCAAGCTGCACATTTGAGCGCTTGCTCATCTGGGCCAGCGTAAAAGTGGTAATTGCCAGAAACATGAAAGGAACAACAGGCAGTCCGGGGATTAATGAAAAAGTAATCAGTACTGCAGAAACAACATAAAGTGCCTGAACGTTGCTGAAAATCTGGTTCTGCAGATCGACAGAAATTTTGTTTTCACCGGAAGCCTTGGTCACTGCAATACCGGCAGCAACTGAAATGATCAGTGCAGGAATTTGTGAAACAAGTCCGTCACCAATGGTTAAAGTTGCATAAGAATTAAATGCGTCTCCAGGAGTCATGTCAAACTGGGTTACACCGACCAGCAGCCCGCCTAAAATATTGATTGAGGTGATGATCAAACCCGCGATTGTGTCACCGCGCACAAACTTGCTGGCACCGTCTAATGCACCAAAATAATCTGATTCACGCTGGATTGTTGAACGGCGTTTGCGGGCTTCATCTTCATCTATCAGACCTGCATTCAAATCTGCATCAATCGCCATCTGTTTGCCGGGCATGGCATCCAAGGTAAAACGTGCGGCAACTTCCGCGATACGTCCCGTACCTTTTGTGATCACAACAAAATTGATGATAACCAGAATCAGGAAGATGATGATGCCGACAATCTGATTTCCACCAACCACAAATTCGCCAAAAGAATTGATAATTGATCCGGCTGCCCCAGCACCCTGATGACCTTCCAGTAGAATTAGACGAGTGGAGGCAACGTTCAGTGAAAGCCGAAAAATTGTTGCGATCAACAGCACTGAGGGAAAAGAGGAAAATTCAAGAGAACTTTCTGTGAACAATGCAACAAAGAGAATCAGCACGCCGATGGCAATGCTTAAGGCAAGGAGTAGATCCAGGATTACCAGTGGTAAAGGAACCACCATGATTAAAAGCATGGACATCACGCCTGTGGCGAGAACGATGTCGGACTTTTTGACTATATTACTTAAAGGTATACTTGCTGCGGCCACTGGTCATCCATTACCATGAGGGTCGTTAATATTAGCTGCGTTTCAGAATAGCAACGCTCGGATGTGCCTGTTGCAAATACTGCTCCAAAAGCGGAAATAATATAATTATTTCCTTAGTCTGCAGGAAATGAAAAATGGAGTCTTTGAGGGGTGGGTGCTTTATCTCTTGCGGAGACGGTAAACGAAGGCCAGAATTTCGGCAATTGCTTTGTAAAAGCGTTCCGGAATATCTTCGCCAATTTCAACGTTGGCATACAAATCACGGGCCAGTTCCGGTCGCTCGAGAATAGGAACATTATTTTCAAGTGCAACTGTGCGCATTCGAAGTGCGAGGTGGTCTGCACCCTTTGCAGTCACTTCCGGAGCAGTCATCACCTCTCGGTCATAAAGAATTGCTACAGAAAAGTGGGTAGGATTTACTATCAGTGTGTCTGCTTTTGGCACCTCCTGCATCATCCTGGCATTGGACATTTCACGCTGAATTTGACGAATTCTGGCTTTAAGCTGTGGGTCACCCTCTGTTTGTTTAGTCTCTTCCTTGACTTCCTGTTTGGTCATCATCAACTGTTGTTCATGATGCCAGCGTTGATAAAAATAATCAAAAACGGCAATTGCAAAAAGCGCCAGCACAATCTTGCCTGCAACCTCTGCCACCACAGTAAAATTATACTCGAGAATTGCCAGAGGAGATGAAACTGAAAGTCCGTTTAATTCGGTTATTTTATCCATGTAGGTTAAATAACCAACAAATCCTACAATGACCAGTTTTGCCATACTCTTAAGAAAATCGGCCAGGGACTGTGAAGAAAAAAGGCGCTTGAGACCGGTTAAAGGACTTATTTTATTAAATTTTGGAGCAAGTGCTTTGAAGGTGATACGGACGCCTACCTGCAGAACTGAAGAGAATATTCCAATGAATATTATCATTGCTGCAAAAGGAGCAAATGCAGGAAGTATTGTAGAAAATATTTCTCCGGATAAGATATAAAGACTGTCAATGGTTAATTCTTCTGCCTGCGACATCTCCATGAAAATCTGGGACATCAGCTTGCGTAGTGCAGCAAGAATTGCAGGACTTGTTGCCACCAGTGTCAAGACGATTCCGGCCAGCAAAGCTGCAGAAGAGAGCTCCTTGCTGAAAGCTACCTGTCCCTCTTCTCGTGACTCCCTGCGTTTTTTCTCCGTTGGAGCCTCAGTTTTTTCCTGTCCCTGTTGTTCTGCCATCGGTCTTTAAGAAAGCGGCTTTGTTAAAGAGGTGTACGAAAAGCAGCAGCAGCTGCGGGGTTTGCTTGAAAATCAAGGTTCTGTTTTGCTGCCCTCAGCTGCCTAACAGATTTATTGCTTCAAATAATTGGGAATCCAGCATCTCAAACATCTGGTGTACTGCCTGTGAAAAAAACGGCATGCCGAAAAACAGAAACAGAAAACCCAGTAACAATGTCAGTGGAAAACCAACCACAAATACTTGAATTTGTGGTACTGAACGTGCCAATAATCCTACAACTGCATTTGCCAGAAAAAGAGCGACTATTAACGGAGCACCAATCTGCAGGCCGATAACAAAAACACTTGCAGACAGCTCTATCAGTTTTTCTGCCAGCGGCTGAGTTATTTTTGCTCCGCCCGGAGGAAGAACAGAGTAGCTGCGCACCAGAGCCTGAATAACCACGAGATGACCGTCCATGGCTAAAAAAATCAGTGTGGCAGTTGTACTTTCAAATCTGCCGATCAGAGAAACCTGTTCCTGTGACTGTGGATCAAAGACATTGGCCATGCCAAGTCCCATTTGAAAACCAATCACTGTACCTGCAAATTCAACTGCGCCAAACAAAAATCTACCAATCAAACCCAGCACTACTCCAATCAGCATTTCACTGGCAATCAGTACTACATAATGATCCGGACGGTCCGGAAAAACTGTGATTGACGGAATGAAGGGATAGAGTATCAGAGCCAGCATGAGACTCAGCACTACTTTGATTTGTGCTGGAGTGTTTGAACTGCCGAAGACCGGTGCAGTGGCGATAATTCCACTGACACGCACCAGGACCAGAATGAATGCCAGTAGCTGGCTGGCGTCGTAGTTCAGTAGATTGGCCATGCTGTTCTGGAATTAAATAAATCCGTCAGATTCGGCTTTTTGTGAAGGCTGATTTTATCAGTAAAAAAACTAAATCAAAGCTTTTATTTTGAAGTTTAATTTTAGAAATTCTCTGTTTTTAATTTGCAGCAGCAGCTACTCTTGCTGACGGAACAGATTGGTCTGCAACTTAATCGTCACTTAAAACCTGACTGGAGTAGTCGGCACGTGAAAATGCATTCTGTGCAAGTTTGCTGCGCTCTTCATTTGACTGACAGTTGATGCACATTCGAGCCAGTGGAATTGCCAGCAGACGCTTCTTGGAAATCGTTTCTCCGCATTCGTCACAGTAACCAAAGTCATCGGCTTCCATTCGTTTTAGAGCAAGCTCAATTCCTTTTAGCCGTGCCTGTTCACGATCCTGCAGCAGCAGGTCCAGTTCCCTTTCCTGTTCTTCTACAGAAGAATCAATGGCATCGCCAATATCTGAATTTGTTTTGCTATTTACTGCCTTTTCCTGAATGTTGGCGAGAAGCGCTGCCTTTTCTTTTAATAACAGGCTTTTGATTTCTTCCATGATTTCTTGATATCTTTAATTTTATTAGCGGTATTACAGTGTATATTTTTAATCTCACAGTCAAATTTAAGCAAATTCTTTTTGCAAAATCAAATCCAAAAATATTTTTTCTGCAAATTCTGCAAATTCTTTTTTCTGCAGTACGTTTAAACAAGTCAGAAAATGTGTCTCCAAGGACACTCTGTAGATCAAATTAACGGGGGCAAAAAGCTGTTTACGCAGCATTATTTGAGCTGAAATGGACAGAGCAGAAAAATTCTGTTGCATTCATTGTGCTTGCGCCCTAAAAAACATCTTGGCATACTAATGACTCAACCGGCTTAAGGAATTATGGAGACATGGAGTTTAATTGTTTTAGAATTAAATATTGTGTCAGCTCAATTCACTTTTGAAATCAACATCATATTTGCGTGGTTGCTTGAGCATGATTCCCAACAGGCTCTAAGTGATACAGCTTGAGGACTTTGGACTGCAGCAGCAAACAAAAATAAAAGAAGGGGTAACTGAAAAATATTATGAGAAGACTGGCAGAAAATTGTAATATTTGCGGAAAATCTGTGTCACGTTTCCAAGCCCACAATATGATTTGTCACCGCTGCAAAGAGGTTATCTGCCGCCAATGTACGGTAGATCCTGCAAAATTGAAAACTCTGAAAAAGACCTGCCGAAAATGCGAAGGAGCATATAACTGATGCAGTTGAAAAATAGATACAGTTTGTTACTGGCAGGACTGCTTCTGCCGGGATTCACAATAATGGCACAGGAAAGTTATCTTGCTGTGCTGCAGCCGGGCAGCAGCGCAATATTTCAGCATTTGAACTTGAAGAGTGCAGAAATTACAGGACAGAGCCGCTTCAGCTATCAAATTATGAGCAGAGATGGCAGCAGCTACATCGTTGAAAATAATGAAAACAGCAAACCGGACGGTGAAGTATTTACACGTAAAACACTGTGGTTTGAAGCAAATTCCGGTGTAGCAAAATGGTATGAGGAACAGGATCTGCGTAAGAATTTTCGGATCAGCAGCAGCTATTCCGGAGAAATCATGTACACCAGACTGGATCAGGATGGTGAAGTTCTGGAGTTTGAGACTAACTTGAACCGGGAGCAGGCTGTTCCGTTTGAGTTGGTGATTTTCTTTCTAAGAAAAAATTTGCAGCAGATTCTGCAGAACAAAGCTTATGCTTTTAACCTTTTTCTACCGTTGCTGGCAATTGAACTGGAAAAGAAGGGCCTGCTGCGTTCAATGAGCATGATCCGTATGAGGGTTGAAGCCCAGCCAGAAAGACAGTTAAAAACACCGTTGGGAGATCTTAAGGCACAAACAATCCTGCTTTCACCTCAATCCGGATTTTTGCGGGCTTTGCTGCCCAGAGAAAAAACTCATTTTGAATTTACTTTTTCTGCAGCTGCTCCATATCATCTTCTACAGTTTGAGGAGGGAACAACTAGGCACGTACTGACGGAACTGCAGCAACCGGAGTGAAACTGTGACCAGATTTTGTGGATTTGATTTTTGAGGATAAAGGCTCTGTATTCTGCAGAACTCAATCTGGCTGCTTAATCTGTATATTCTGCTTCAAGTGAGCTTCCTGCATCAATGAGGTGCTGCATTTTTCGTCTCAAGACAATTCCCTCACTGGCCCAGCGGATAACAACACGGACAAATTCGCGGCCAAAACCGAGCTTTCGTCCAATATACAACAGGTAATCGATTTCGTTTGCACCCAGTACGTTGTCTACAGAAATCACTGTGGCAATGTCGATGAAAATTTTGACTTCCATCTCTCTGGTTGCACCGGGCAGGCGTTCTAAATGCGGAAGTTTTTGAGTCTTCACGGCCTGCATCATATTATTTACAGCTGTTTGTGTAGGTAAAAATGAGAGGGCACGTTCGAGGTATTCAAGTTCTTCAGGTGCAATTGAGCCGTCTGCGGTAATCGCACCGCAGATTGCATTGGCCAGCCATTGTTTCTGGTCGTCTTCAAGCAGTTCCGGCTGTAAACCGGATGGTAATTGGTGTTCCATTTTTTACTTTGTAGAGCTAGAATGAGATGCGGAAATCATATCCGTCACTAATCTTGTACCTGAGTTTCTAAAAAAATGCAAGAATTTGAACTTTTATCTGCTGGTATTTTAGTTACAAAAACATGTGCTCTTAGATTGATGATCTGCCTAAGCTGGTTTATAATAGTATCTGCTGCATTCAGAATAATGTAGATTATATAAGTTGCTGACTGCAGTTGAAAACTGAATCCATCCTGAATTATAACTTCAGACACCCTGCTTAAAATGGGTAAGGAAAGCTGTTCGTGAAAACACCAAGTTTAATTTTAATGCCTTGGCAATTGAAGACTTTTTACATGCAATTTTACCAGCTTGAAAACAGATGAGCAGCACTGCAGTTTACGTTCTTGATCTTAGTGTGTTGCTTTATTCACCTGAGGCACTTTTTGATTATCCTGAGCAGGAAGTTGTACTGCCGTTCTGTATTCTGGAAGAGTTGGATAATCTCAAGCAGGATTTAGGAGAAAAGGGACGTTCTGCCCAGACAGTAAGCCAAATCTTGGATCAGTGTCGGCAGTATGGTAGTTTAGTAGATGGAATCTGCCTGCCGAATGGAGGAAAATTAAGAATTGAACTCTTGAATCCGGAGTCTGCGTCTTTTCCATACAGTTTTAATCTGCAGAGTATTTCTAACCGGATTCTTGCAGTTGCCTGGCTGCTGTTGCAAAAAAACAAAGCTGTTGTTTTTATTACACAAAATGAAAATTTAAGGACTAAGGCCAACACACTAAGTCTACCAACGTTGTCCTTTGCAGGCCGCAGGCCGGATGATTCGATTCTCTATTCTGGCATACGTCGTACAGAAGTTACTAAACAGCAGTTACGGAGTTTTAATAAGCAGTCTTTCATAAATCCGGAAGAGGTCTTTGCAGAGCAGCAGGAAAATGCAGATTTTTTTCCAAATGAAGGTCTGTTGCTGTGCAGCTCCGATGTTCCTGATGAAGAAGTGCTGGCAGCGTTTAATTCTGCCAGGAAAAAATTTGAAGTGCTTCCAAAAGAGCAGGGTGTCTGGGGCATCAGGCCGCGAAATCCGGAACAGCGCCTTGCACTGGCACTGCTGCTTAATCCAAAAATTCCGCTGGTCTCTCTCAGTGGAAAATCCGGAACCGGTAAAACATTACTGGCATTGGCAGTTGGTTTGCAGCAGATGATGGTCGAAAAAATTTATGCAAGAATGCTGGTCTCGCGCCCGATTTTTCCCATGGGACGGGATCTGGGTTATCTGCCGGGAGACACACAGGAAAAGCTGTCTCCATGGATGCAGCCGATTTTTGATAATTTGGAGTTATTGATAAACAACAACGGCGCAAAAAGCACTTCAAAACGTGACAGTTATCATGAATTGCTGGAGCGTGGAATGCTGGTGGTTGAACCACTAACCTATATTCGCGGACGGACGATTCCACAGCAGTACATGATTGTTGATGAAGCACAGAATTTGACAGCACATGAAATGAAAACGATTGTCACCCGGGTTGGAGAAGGTACAAAAATTGTTTTGACTGGAGACCCGAATCAGATTGATAATCAGAATATTAACCTTGCGTCAAACGGACTCAGCAGACTGGTGGAGCGCTTCAAAGATTCTCAGTTGGCAGGGCATGTACGTTTCAGCAGTTGTGAACGCTCTCTGCTGGCAGAGTTGGCAGCAACTGTGATGTGAGCTGACAGGAATCGGGGGTTAAGAATATTTTTAATTATTTCCGGCAAAGATTGCAGAACTTGTAAAATGAGAAATCTCAATCTTCAGCCAAAACGGGGCCTTAAATCAATAACCTGTAACTTTAATCATTAATGTCTTTAAACTGGAATTTAGAACCACCTCCACCTTCAGAATATGCTGACCGTGAAATCCATATTACTGGTAAGCATCTGTCTGGAAAACGCATCGCTTTGCTGATTACAGGAAGTATTGCAGCTTATCGGATGCCGGATTTGATTCGTGATTTTCGCAGGGAAGGTGCAGATGTAGTAGTTTATGCAACCACTGAAGGGTTGCGTTATGTTGCGAGAGAAGCACTTGAATGGTGTTCCCAAAATCCGGTCATTGACGGTTTCACCTCCGATGCAGAACATTTGAGTGACTCGACACCGTTTGATGTGTTTGTGGTTGCACCTGCATCTTACAACACCTTGAATAAAGCAGCTTCAGGAATTGCGGATTCTGTGGTCACTGCTGCAATTGCGGCAGCCCTGGGGCGCATGGAACGTCAGGGAATTCCGGTCCTGTTTGCACCGGCAATGCACGGAGCAATGCATAACAGCATCTTAACAAGTTCAATGCAGACTCTGCAGAAAATGGGTGTAACTCTGATTCCACCGCAGCAGACACACGGTAAAAATAATCTGGCTTCACTGGAACTGATAGTTGCAGCAACAATCAGGACACTCAGTAAATCCCCGTTACGCGGAAAATCAATGCTGATAACCGGAGGACCGACACCGGTTCCACTGGATAATATCCGCCGAATTACGACACGTTTCAGTGGTGCTCTTTCCATCCAGTTGGCCCGTGAGGCATGGCTGCGGGGTGCATCTGTTGAATTGATTCTTGGAAAAGGAAGCCGCTCTGCACCGGATTTTTTGCAGGCCAAAAAAGTTGCAACCTACGATGATTACTGTAAAATCGTGAACGAAGCACTAGAGGGAGCCTCTTTTGACTGGGGTGTTTTTACTGCTGCAGTGGCTGATTATCAGCCGGAATCTGTTTATGACGGAAAAATTGCCAGTAATCAGCAGTTAACATTGAAATTGCTGCCGACGCAAAAGCTGATTGATGAAGTTCGCAAGCAGTTTCCTGCACTTAAAATGGTCAGTTTCAAGTATGAAGAAAATGTTTCACATCAGGAATTGATCTCAATTGCAGAAAAAAGACTTTCAGAAAAAGACGGTTCACAACTGATTGTGGCCAACCGTGCAGAAGAATTTCAAGCAGACGGAACGCAGGTTGCCTGGTTACTGGATCCAAATCTGGAACCTCAAAAGTTTGTCGGCAAGGAAGGAATTGCCAATGCACTCCTTGATAGAATTGAACAAAACTAAGTGTTTTTATACTGTAAGATTTTGCTTTAGCCTACGTCACTACAAAAACAGCAGAGGCTTAATTTGATACAATTTGAACTAAACCCAACATCCTGTCTTAAAATTCTCATGGTTGACCACTGGGCAAACACGTATGTGCATCCGACAATGGATGATATCGCAAATTATGTCCCACGACATATTTCGGCCAACAGTATTACACTTACTGGTTTTGCTGTTGGTCTTTTTGCAGTTCCGTTGCTCTGGCTTGAACTTTATCCTGTTGCACTGATTCTAATTTTGGTGAACCGTTTTTTAGACGGACTGGATGGTGCAGTCGCACGCCGTAACGGTGTGACTAATTTAGGCGGTTACCTTGATATTACCTGTGATTTTATTTTTTATTCTGCAGTAATATTGGGTTTTGCACTGGCAGCACCGGATGCCAATGGGCTGGCGGCATCGTTTTTAATTTTTTCCTTTGTTGGCACAGGTTCGAGTTTTCTTGCTTTTGCAGTCATTGCAGAGAAGCACGGAATCTCTTCAGATGCACATGGACAGAAGGCTTTTTACTATTTGGGAGGTTTGACTGAAGGTACAGAAACGATTGTATTCTACATCGTCGTTTGTCTTTTTCCGGCATATTTTCCAATGTTGGCAGTCATGTTCGGGAGTCTCTGCTGGCTCACAGTTATCGGCCGTTTTGGTTCAGCATATTCATTGCTTCGGAATTAGTATTCAGTAGTCATTCAGCTAAAATATAATGCCCATAGAGTGTTTCTAAAGAAGACCTTAAACAATCTTCTTTCAACAGGTAGCTGATTACATTATTGCCGGCAGGAATTTTTTCAGTATCTGCAATCAAGATACTTTCTGCAGCAGCTTTATCAAAGACAACTGAAATCGTGGCCCAGCCGTTTTCTTGACGGAGTTTACCGAATTTCTTTTGTAGCTCCTTTATTCTGCTTTCCAGATACACATCATTCTTCAGTACAAATCGTCGCTCATCAACACGGATCAGCTCCGGAATTAATTCATCTGCATCTGCATTGGCTTCAAACACAAGTAGACACATTTCGTCACGATGTGCCAGGGCGGCCTGACTGGTTTCTTCATCAGCCGTACTGTGAAAAATGGTAGTTCCCTGGGCATTGCTGAAGGTGTTGCGCGCTACAATCGGGGTTTGTGTTTGCAGTGCTGCTTTGATTGCACGCGGATGAATAACCTTGCTGCCTTCGTTGGCCATGGAGAGAATTTGTGCAGCACTGATTTTATCCATAAAAACTGCCTCTGCAATTTGACGGGGATCGCAATTTGCGATTCCGTCTACATCTGAATAAATTTCAACTTTTTCTGCATTCAAGGCAGAAGCCAGTGCAACGGCACTGGTGTCACTGCCTCCGCGTCCAAGTGTGCGCACATCGCCTGCTGAGGTTGCACCCTGAAAACCTGCCACAACTGCAATCTTTCCTGCATTTAAGGCACTCCTGATTCGAGTCGGATTTATTTTCAGAATTTCAGCATTACCAGGATTATCATCGGTTAAAATACCTGCCTGCTGGCCGGTAAAGGCTTGTGCAGGTAAGTTGTTTTGACTGAGCAAATGTGAAAAAAATGCAGAACTCAGGGTTTCGCCAAGACTCATTACTGCATCAAGTTCTGCAGGATTGACGGGTTCTCCGAGATCTTTGAGTAAAGAAATCAAAGTATCTGTTGCATAAGGCTCACCCTTACGTCCCATTGCAGAAACGACTACCACTACCTGACTGCCGGATTCAGCATTCCTGCGGATATGCTCGACTGCACTAGCACGTGCCTCTTCACTTCTGACACTGGTTCCACCGAATTTCATTACAATGATTGAATTTTCAGGACTATTTTTTTTTCTCATTTTCTCTAAATAAATTTATAGTTTTTTTACGGAACCCGCACCAAATTCCTTTTGACGAGTTCCTCTGCAATTTGAACGGTGTTCAGTGCCGCACCTTTACGCAGATTATCTGAAACACACCACATGTTCAGTGCATTGTCTGTAGAAAAATCGCGGCGGATTCTTCCAACAAAAACTGCATCTTTTCCGGCAGCATTGAGCGCCATTGGATACACATTGTTTTCAGGATCATCTTCAAGTTCAATTCCGGGTGCGGACTCCAACAGTGCTTTGATGTCTGCAATTTCAAAGGGTTTTTCGGTCTCAATATTCAGACTTTCGCTGTGACTTGTTGTCACAGGTACACGGACAGTTGTAGAAGTCATTTTGATATTTGGATCAAGAATTTTTGCTGTTTCCAGAATCATTTTCATCTCTTCTTTGCTGTAACCATTCTCCAGAAAAATATCAATATGCGGTAAAATATTGAAGGCAATCTGATGCGGATAGACCTCAGCATGTATTTCATCTCCGGCAGAAAAAGCCCGGGCTTGATTCTGTAACTCCTCAACTGCAGCCTGTCCGGAGCCACTGACGGCCTGGTAGGTGCTGACAATTACACGTTTGATTTTGTAGTGATCATGGAGCGGTTTGAGGACAACCAGCATTTGAATTGTCGAGCAGTTTGGATTGGCAATTATTCCAACATGTTTTTCCAGAGCCTCCGCATTGACCTCCGGAATAACCAGTGGATGCTCCGGTGCCATTCTGAAGGCAGTAGAATTGTCGATTACCACGCAGCCTCGTTTGACTGCCTCAGGTGACAATTCAAGTGAAGCTCCTGCTCCGGCACTCATGATTGCAATATCGACTCCGGAAAAGGCTTTAGCGTTTGCTGTTTCGACTGTGTATACTTCTCCGCACCAGCTGATTTTTGTACCGGCATTTTGTGCAAGATCGAGCAGAACCAACTTTTCGATTGGCAGCTTACTTTTTTCCAGAATACTGCGCATTTCAGTACCGACATTTCCGAGGGCGCCGACCACCGCAATAGTATATTTTTTCATTATGTTTTTAGCTGACTGCTTGAAGAGTGTTTTTGTTGCTGAAGAGGAGGTTTCAAAGATCTCTTTCTGTCATAAGCAACTCCGCAATCGGATAGCCGCTTTGTTTGACCAACTTGGTGACAATGTGAGTATAGTAACGCTCAATGTTCAGGTCTGAACCAAGCAGGAATTCGATTTTCTGCTGGTAATGTTTGATATCGTTAACGATCATTTTGAGATAATAATCAACTCCGCCGCCTAAAGCATGGCACTCGATTACTTCAGGAGTCTGCAGGATTGCTTCATTAAATTTGATAAAATCCTCGGCACGGTGCTGTTTTAGATGTACCTGAACAAAGACCAGTGAGTTACGTACAATCCTGTCAATGTCAATTTTAGTCTGGTAGCCCTTAATGTAGCCGGCCTGCTCCAGTCGTTTTACCCGTTCGTGGCAGGGACTGACAGAAAGGTGAACTTTTTCTGCAAGTTTGGTTTTTGTAATTCGGCCATTGTCCTGCAGGGCAACTAAAATATTCAGATCGATTTCGTCCAGTTTCATCTGTTTCCTTAACTTGATTGTCAATCAGTACCAAGACTAATTGAAAAAAATCAAAATCACAGCTTCTTTTTTTAGCTACTGCTCCTGTTGAGTCTATTAAAACTGAAGTCAAGTGGCAAGCGGCTTATGTTTCATTTTGCAGGGATTTTCAAAGTTCAGAATCTTGCATAAAGCAGTTTTTTATCGTCGCCGATAAGTGTATAATTATTCCAGCAGAGCTTAGTAGAGAATTATCAATATCCAGTGGATGAGGCCTGCAAATATTATTTTAATTCACCAGAAAAGGGAAAATACATATGCTCAAGATGAAGCAGGCTGCAGAACATGTTTTGATGCTCGCAGCAAAAAAAGGACTAAAAGATGTTGATGTTGTAGTGGAACGCAGTGAATCACTGGATGTAGAAATACAGGAGGGCAAGGTGGAAAAAGTTGAACAGTCCACCAGTCTTGGTCTGGGAATCAGAGTGCTCGACGGAGGACGAACTGGACTTGCTTCAACTGAGCGGCTGAGTTCAGAGTCCGTAGAAAATGCTTTCAATAATGCCTGTGAAAACGCAAAATTGCAGGATCCAACAGACGTTGAAATGCTGGATGCACCTGCAGAAGTACCGGACTCTGCTGCATTTGGACTTTATAATCCGGAACTCGATCTACTGAATGCAGAGGATCTAAGTGAACTTGGATTGTCGATTGAGGATGCAGTCAAAGCTGCAGATAAGCGGGTGGTTTCAATTCCATATCTGGGTGCTTCACGTGCTAGTCATGAGTCTATGCTGCTTTCCAGCAGAGGTGTTTTCTACAGACAGCAGTCAAATGAAGTTGCTGCCTGGTGCGGACCGCTGTTACAGGAAGGTGATTCCAGAAAATCCGGTATGCAGATAATGCACAGACGTGAATGGAATCCTGATGCCGGCAAACGAATTGGTATCGAAGCTGTAGAAAAAGCTGCAGAACTACTGAAAGCTGCTTCCATTTCTGGCGGAAGTATGCCTGTGGTGCTGGATGAATATATGGCACCAAGATTTTTAGGCATGTTCTTTGGTGCCTTTTCCGCAGAAGCAGCACAGCGTGGAATGTCACGGCTGCAGGGAAAACTCGGCGAAAGCATTGCGGTACCGGAACTGACTCTGCTTGATGATCCGCATCGTGTTGGCGGAAACCGCTCCTGTTTTCTTGATGGAGAAGGATTCTTAACTAAACCGTTACCGCTGATTGAAAATGGTGTTTTCCGTAATTTTTTGTACCACGTTGAATCTGCACGCAAAGACAACAAAACTTCAACCGGACATGCAGCTCGCGGATCTTCCGGCGGTATAGGTACCCGTTCACACAATCTGGTATGGCCGACTGGTGATTACAGCCTGCAGCAGCTTTGTGAACTAAACAGCAAATGCCTGATGGTCACCCAGCTTGAAGGACATGCCGGCTGTAATCCAGTCAGTGGAGATATTTCGATTGGAGTACAGGGTTTTTTAATTGAAAATGGCAAGCGGATTCAGCCTGTTGACAGTATCACTGTTGCCGGAAATTTCTTCGATGTACTAAAGCAGATACAGGGCATGGGAAATACTTATCAACCTGAACTGACGCACTCCTTCATTCCTGCAATGTTGATTGAAGGTTTGACCGTCTCAGCCTGATGCTAAAATCCGTACGTGTACTGCTTTGGATTTTCCTTTGTTGCTCAGGCAGGATCTTCGGTGTGAATTTTCCTTTGATTCTGTACAAAAGACACAAAGAAAACCAGGAAAACGCCTAAAAACAAACCAACTACTGTACCAAGCGAAACAATCAGTCTGCGGTTTGGTTTGATGCGGTTTTTGGGCGGATAGGCAGCTTGATCAACTCTTACCGCATGTTGGTCTGTCTCTTCTATTTTGATTGAATGCAGCAGTGCAAGTTTCTCCTGCAGGTCACGGAGACCACCGATATAGGGATCGTCCGATTTTCGATTTTTCAGAATTATTATTTCAGCATTCAGTGCCCTGAATCCCCTGTAGTAAAGTGGAGTAGCGGATGATGTTGAGGAACTTTGCTGGTTATTTTGAACAACATTTGTTGCATCAATTCTGTCTCGCACACCAAGTTTATCGGCTATGGTGGCGGCCTCTTCAAAACGTAGTATTTGATCTTCACGCCGCTGCTTAGCCATTTCCCGTTTAGAGCCAATAGTGTATTCAATGTCTCTGATTTGTGCAGCAATAGAATTTCGGGCAGCAGCAGCCAGTCCGCGGATGGTCTCCAGGTCAAAAAAACTAATATAATCGTTGACTAATTTTGCAGCAAATTCCGGATCATCTGACTCCATCGAAACAGAAATATTCTCTCCATTTTGTATTGTTATCATCTCAGAGAAACTTTCCAGTATTTCAATATCCCTTGTCTCAGGAGTACGGTTTGGTGCCAGAATTTCCATCAGACCCTGTTCTTCAATAAACTGCTTTTGCAGAGTTCGCGAACTGATATTATTTTTGAAAGCAGCAAATACTCCTGCCGCAGTTACTCCCCGCACTCCCTGCACTCCCTGCACTCCCTGCACTCCCTGCACTCCCTGCACTCCCTGCACTCCCTGCACTCCCTGCACTCCCTGCACTCCCTGCACGTTCAATGATTGAACATCTTTTGCTTTGGGCGGCAGGAGTAGTGCTTCAGCTTTGTAAATTTGTGGTGCCAGCAGGGCATAAACCACGGATCCCAGCGCGGCAATTACAGTCACGGCAATAACAAGCCACTTTTTGTTCCACAAGGTGATCCAGAGTTCATACAAATCAATGGTGTCATCTTCAAACTGCTGAGGGTAGGGGACTCCATACTGGACATATTGCGGGGCTGTGGTCTGCTCATTTTCGGCAGCGGAATTGGATTCTGTTTTTGGCATAGTCTATTTTAAAGGGATATCAAATCTTTATAGAGAATGATAATTCTTGTAATCGAGGAAAGATAAATAGAAATTTTCAGTTTACAGTGATTATCCGGCAGAGTCTTTTTTCTCTGAGACTTGCTGAAAACTTGTTAGAGTTACATCAAACCCTACATGTAACACTAACTGAATTTCTTCTGTGAAGCAACAACTTCCTGAATTTCTGGAATGGAAACGTATTCAAGGTGGCGCAGAATTTGACCCAGCAGCAGCGGGAATCTTTTCTGCATTAGCAGAGCAATTTCCAACTGTTCTCCTGTGATTTTATGCGCACTGAGCAGTAGACCGCCCAACCTGCGTTTTGAGGACTTTGAGGAAAAAACTTTGTTTTTCAGTTTTGCCAGAGATGGAACAATGGTCTGCTGCCAGGAGATGTTTTCTTTGCGGAGGAGCCCAATTATCAGTGTGCGGTTTGAGGTATTGATACGCTCCAGAGCCTTGATTGCAGCAGTTGAAATTTCGATCGATGGATCCATTACATAAGCAGACAAATATTCATTTACACGCTGAAATCCGCATTGTCCAAGAGCCTGAATTACTTGAGTCCGTTTGGAAGGATCCGAATTCTGCAGCAGATGCAGTAGGTAATTAACTCCACCCTCGTCTTTTTTGGCCGCAATTGCTTCCAGAGCAACCTGATAGACGTACTGATTTCCGGCAAGTTCTACACAGTTTATCAGCTCTTCCAGGGAAAGATTTGTGGTTTGGCGGTTAACTTTAATTTTTTCTGCTCTTTTTTGAGCAAACTCAGTTTTTTCCCACCAGGCTGTTGATGTTTGGGTTTGTTGTTTTTTTTGATTAAAAAAAACTGAGGAAAATTTTTGTCTTAAATGAGAGGCTCTTTGTGCAGTATTTTTTCTGACAGTAGTATTTTCATAGGCAGTCATTTTTTGCAGCAGTTGATAGGCTTCTGTCACCTGCCTGAATTTTGCAGCATTTCTACTTCCTGAAGCCCTGTCCGGATGGTAGCGCATGACAGACTGTCGATAAGCCTGTTTCAACTGCTGAGGTGATACTCCGGGCTTTACGCCCAGCTCAGAATAGGGGTTTAGTAATTGTTGTTCCATCAATCCGGTCCTTTGTATTTGCAAAATAGATATTGTCTTTAATATAACAATTGCAAAACACAGTCCGTTTTAGTTTCAGTTATTTTAGAAACGTTATTCAGCATTCATCTTAAGTTCCGGAAAGCGTTTAAAAAATTTCCGTGAGATTTCTTCATGGTCCACCGCAAGGGCTTGCGGTGGTGCTCCTTTTGAGACTCTGATGAGGTTGTCCAGCGCATTTTTGACAGTCCTGATGTAGCACTCCCGGTCAGGAGAACTGTGTGGAGTCAGCACCACATTTTTCAAATTACGCAGTGCAGAGTTTTCAGGCAGAGGTTCAATTTCAAAAACATCGAGTCCGGCTCCGGAAATTTTTCCGGAACTCAGTGCTGCTACAAGGACATTTTCATCCTGAACATCACCGCGCGAAGTGTTGATCAAGAGTGAATCCGGACGCATTTTGTGAAGAGAATCCTGGTTAATTAAATGATGCGTGTAACTGGTTTTTGGCACATGGTAACTGATAATATCTGAACTGTAAAGCAGCTCATCCGGCATGAGATATTTCAGGTTCCATTTTTTTTCTGCCTGAGGCTGACGCAGAATATCAAAATACTGTACCTTGCAACCCAGAGCCGCAGCCCGCTGAGCAAGTGCTTTTCCTACATGCCCCAGACCATAGATTCCCAGCGCTTTTCCTGTCAGTTCTCTGTTTGTATGTTTTAAATTTTTCCAGGGACCACAAGCTACAGACTGATGGTGAAAAAGCAGCTGCCGGTAGAGCGCAAAGATCATCATCAAAACATGTTCAGCAACAGAGCTTGCGTTGGCACCGTTATTGTTGGCAACCGGGACTTGATACTGCCGGGCTTTTTTGAGGTCAATGCGGTCAAAACCGGCACTTAGAGTTTGAATTATTTTTAGATTTGCAGCAGCTTCGTACTGGGAATCGCTGAGATTTACCTGTCCAATAATCGCATCCGTTTTTTTCAGCAGTTGATTCAGCTTTTGATCCGGCTGTGTAAAATCTGCCAGGGTCAAGGAAAAAGATTCAGGAGCCTCAGCCAGCAGGTTTTCGAATAATTGCTCATATTCGGTGTTGACTAAAATATTAAACATAGCAGTGCACTAAAAAGTATAACCGAAACCAAGACCGTATTCTGTAGAATTCAAAGCCACATCCTGGCGTTTGCCGTTCCGTAAAACTGTCAGGTCATCAAAACTTAAATTTCTGCGCTGATAAAACAACAAAATTTCTGCATTGCCGTATGTGATGCCGGGTCCAAAAAAATAACCCATGCCGCTGATCGAGGCTGCCTCTGAAGAATCCTGACTGCTTTTCACTTCAGCCTGTCCGCTGATTGGAATCCTGACTGAAAGATCAAAAACGAGTGATGTATTGCTCGTTAGTTCAAAGCCGGTATAACCTGCACCTAGTTCCAGTAAGTGGGCCCGAAAAACACCTGTATATGCTTCAGATACACTGGCAGGATCTTCAATGCGGGCATTGAAATATGAGTAACCAAGATCCAACTGAGTGTTTCTGGAAACAGGCAGCAAAAAGGCCAGTACGAATTCAGATGTCTTGAGCTCTGCATCATCAAAGCCGTCAGTAACGCTTGTTGAACTGACTGGAAAGAGAAAGCGGATTTTTGCTTTAACGGCCCAGGCCTGGGTTGCCAGACTGAGCAGGCAAAGTGCAAGGATAGATTTTTTTAAGACTTTCGACATAAATCCTCTTGAGTTGATCCTGATAGTTTTGAAAATAATTTATATTTTCACTTGACACAAAACCTGTCTGGTCTTGTGAATTTTTTCAATTTTCTTAGAATGACTGCACGTGAAATTTTAATAACAACTAAAATAATCTACATGAAAAATACTGCAGAAACAGATCACCGTCCCTGGGGCTATTATACCGTACTTTCAGATGAACCGGACCATAAAGTTAAACGAATCGTGGTTTATCCCGGTAAACGTCTCAGTCTGCAAAAACATCAAAAAAGGGCGGAACACTGGTATGTGGTGTCCGGAGAAGGAATCGTAACACTTGACGAACAACGACTCAACAAAAAAGGTGGCGAGTCAGTAGATATTCCGTGTGGCTCCACCCATCGGATTGAAAATACAGCGCAAGTTGATTTGTGTTTCATAGAGGTGCAGACCGGTGATTATTTTGGTGAAGATGATATTGAGCGTCTGGAAGATGATTTTGGAAGAAATTGAAAGCTATTCCAAAATGACCGGCAAAGGCAGCATATTTCAGGACTGCAGACCATTCACTTTTTTTGAAAACAGAACTGAAATCAGCAGTAAGTTTCTTTAATCGAGGCAGGCAATATGTGGAATTTCCCGATATTTTTCCGCAAAATCAAGTCCGTAGCCAACCACAAAACGATCCTCTATTTCGAAGCCGATATATTTAACTTCCACTGCTTCCTTATCCGGAATCTGCTTGCTCAACAAAGCACAGGCTTCCAGTGATTTTGGTTTTTGCTGCTGAAGATCTTCAAAGATGTATTTCAGGGTCAGTCCGGTATCAAAAATATCTTCCACCACGAGGACTTCTTTTCCACTTAAATCCAGGTTGTGCATCAAGGTCACTTCACCCGAACTTAGCTTTTGATCTTTATAACTTGAGGCCTGCAAAAAACAGATCTGGCAGGGAATGTCAATTTGGCGCACCAGATCTGCCAAAAAAATGAAGGCACCATTGAGTACACCAACCAGGTGCAGTTCCCGGTCCCGATAATCTGCAGAAATCTGTCGGCCTAATTCTTCCACACGCAGTTTAATTTCGCTGCTGGAAAGTAAAATCTCATGTTTAGAAAAGTCTATTTGTTCGTTGGCCATAGTATCTAGTTGTCATTTAAATTTTATTATTATTGTAGCTGGATATAATCATCTAAAATAGCCATGCCTTCATTCAGGTATTCATCACGCTGAATTTCGGTTTTTTCTGCTTCAAATTCTTTTTCGGAAGAATCATCATCTGCCGCTTTTTCGTCGGCACTTGCCAGTTCCTGGTCGCGCTGCGTTTTGCGGCGTAAATCATCTTCCTGCATTTTGAGGATAGAGGTATATTTCAGGGGTTTAATCTTGGTCAGAAATTCTTCAACATCAGTATTAACTTTTTGGAAAAATTCAGAATTGACAACTCTCTGCTGAGAAAGTTGTTGCAGTTCCGGCAGTACTTTTTTCAGGTTTCCACTTACCCGATAAGAGACTGGATCGATTGAGCGCCAGGGCAGAGCATTGTCCAAAGTTGATTCACCAACATCTCTGACATTACTGATGGAGGGTAAAATCAAACTGGTTTCGACACCGCGATTTTGTGTGGACCAGCCGGAAACACGGTAGAATTGTGCAATGGTAACTTTTAAAGCACCATATCCTTCCGGTAGTTGAAAAATATTCTGCACAGTTCCTTTGCCAAAAGTGGTCCTGTCTCCAACTAATAATGCACGTTGAAAATCGTGCATTGCACCGGCCAGGATTTCGGATGCAGAAGCACTGTAGCGATTGAGCATGATCAACAGCGGTCCATCGTAAACCGCACGTTCACGGCTGCGGTGAACAGTAACCCGGCGTCCTCCGGACTGCCGTACGATAACTACCGGATTGTGTCCAATAAAGAGACCGGCCATGTTGATTGCTTCATCCAGTCCGCCGCCGCCGTTGCTGCGTAAATCAAGGATCACACCATCAACATTTTCTGCCACGAATTTCTGCAGCAGCTCTTTTACATCTCTGGAGGAGCTTTTGTAATTATTAGGGTTATTACGACGGTCATTAAAATCCACATAAAATGACGGCAGTTTTATTACACCAATCCGTTTTGCTGCAGCAGAGGTTTCGTTGCTCTCTGTAGGAGGAGGATACTCAAAAATTTGAGACTGTGCCTCGCCGTCTTTGAGTACAATTTTTTCACGGACAATGACAAATTTCAGTGTGTCAAAGCCCTTTTTAGTTTTTCGCAGAATTTGCAGTCCCACCTTGGTACCGCGTTTACCACGAATTAGCTTTACCACGTTATTGAGCCGCATGTCGATCACGCTTTCAAAAGCCTCATCGCCCTGTGCAACTGCAATTATCCGGTCGTCTGCAGTCAGCTTGCCGTGTCGTGCAGCAGCACCTCCCGGGACAATTGAGTTGACAACCGTATAACCGTCTTCCCAGCGTAAAACGGCACCGATGCCTTCCAGAGAAAGTTTGATCGAGATATCAAAATTTTTCAAATCCTGGGCTGCCAGATAAGATGAGTGGGGATCATAAGCTGCTGCCATGGAGTTGATGAAGATTGAAACAACATCATCATTTTCGTACTGAGAAAAATCTTTCCAGAGACCACGCACCCTTTTCATTAAGCGCTCCTTACCGTCTTCCAGACTGGTATCGGTTAACTTGAGGGTCAACAAATCAAACTTGATTTTGGTTCGCCAAATTTCCCGGGCCTCTTCAGTTGTTGCAGGATAAGGTTCTTCATCTCGTTCCAAAGTCCACTGTGCATCAAGGCTGAAATCAAAATCCTCACTCATGAACTCTTCCATCATTGCCAGCCGTTCAGACAGACGTTTTTTGAAGCGCTCAAAAATATCCAGAGCCAATTTAGTGTTTCCTCGAAGCAGCATATCATCAAGACGTGTTTCGTATTTACGAAATTCTGCTACATCTGTGGCAAGAAAATAGTAGTGGGCAGGATCCAGACGGTTCATGAAAAGCGAAAAAATCTTTGCAGACATTTCATCATCCAGTGGTTTTTGAGCATAGTGCATTGCAACAAACTGCTCAACGATCCCTTTTACAACAGGGCCGGAGAGTTTTTGCTTTTCATCTTGTGCTGCAGAAAAGGATGGAAAAAATAGAAAAAGGAGGGCCAGGCAGAGTAAAAGGTAATTGGAAACCTTCATGAGTTTTTTGATTATTTGAAGTTTAGATTTTCGAACGAACTACTTTTATTTCATGAAATCCAAAAAATATCAATCAATTTGCTGATTTTCTTCCAGATTTCAAGTTTCTTTGCAGATTTTTTGAATTAAAATAATCCCGGCAGACAAAATATCTAATTTCGCAGGAAACGGCACAGTTTCTTGACTTTTCAGAGTTGCATCTTGTTTTTGAAATTATTTGGCAGAATGCTGAAATTTAGTGGAAGGGAGTGAGTGTTCTTCCAATGAAACGAGGCTGAAAATCATCTTATCTGCTAGCTCCCTTCCTTAGAGGTCAGTTCAGGATTTGTCCTGCAGAGGAGTTAATTTCGGTACCTGCAACCCACTGTCCTTGAAATTTAAATTCTTTTTCCTGCATCTGCTCGAAGAACCACTTTGGATCATCGCTTTCAAGATGGATATTGTGGGCATCCTGATCTGTAAATACCTGAGTATAGAGAAACACATTTTGCTGCTCCACACTGCGGCAGACAAAAAATTGTTCCATTCCAAGTTGGTTTTCCAGACATTTGTAACGGTAATCATTGATCAGGATTTCAATCTGTTCTAGATCTCCCTCAACCACTGCCGTCACATGAACCACATAACTCATTTGTAATAATTTTAAAAAGGTTTCAAAGCTGGATATATTTTATTCAAATTGTAATGGGGATACAATACATATTTTTTTCAGGACTTGCCGAAAAAAATATTTCACAATAATATCAATATGCAATTAAATTTTAGCTTCAAACTGAAGATTCCGTAAATACTCTGACAGCGATAATTTATTATTTCAAGCGCAGAGAGAAAGCTTAATGAAAATAGTGCTTAACATAAAATATATCTCTCGCTTCGCTCAATGACACGTTAAGAGGGCATATTACAAGTATACCAAGACTCACCAGGAATTAAATTATAATGACATTAAAATCAAAATACCAACCAAGCTGCTGGCTGCCGGGGCCGCACACACAAACTATTTGGGCTTCTCTTTTTAGAACTGTTCCTGTACCAAACATCAAAAAGGAACAGTTGGAACTTGCTGACGGAGATTTTCTTAATCTGTACTGGTTGACAGAAGGAAGTGGACCGCTGGTGATAATAGTTCACGGCTTGGAAGGTGATACCTCTTCTAATAATGTCAAAGCCATGTTTGATGTAATCAGTAAAATCGGCTGGAATGGAGTTCTCTTACTGAACCGCAACTGCGGAGGGTTTTCAAACAGGCTTCAGCGGACTTATCATGCCGGTGAAACAGGTGATCTTGATTTTGTCGTTAAACTGGCAAAAAAACGATTTCCTCATGTACCGTTGCTGGTTTACGGATACTCACTGGGTGGAAACACTCTGCTGAAGTGGCTGGGAGAAAAAGGTGGTAATGCCGGCATAACTGCCGCTGCCGCAGTATCAACACCTTTTGATCTGGCATCTTCAACTGCAGCAATGGAAAAAGGATTTTCAAGGATTTACCAGAAACACTTTGTTGATCTGTTGAGAGAATCTGCAAAACGAAAATTTCGCAAACTTCCACCGCTGTTCGAGACTGGTGATTTGGATAATATAAAAACTTTAAGAGAATTCGATGAAAAAGTAACGGCACCTTTGCATGGATTTGTTGGTGCAGACCACTATTATGCAGCATCATCGTGCAGACAATTCCTCAAGAAGATCCGGGTTCCAACTCTCATTATGAACTCACTGGACGACCCTTTCTTTGACACAAAAACTTTTCCCGGCCCAAACGAAGTTTCTGAAATGGTTGAACTTGAATTCCATCAAAAGGGGGGTCATGCCGGATTCATTACCGGTTATCCCTGGAAAAAACATAGTTGGACAGAAACCAGAATTCCTGAGTTTTTTCAAAAAATAATTAGACTTTTAAAGGACTAAAATATAATTTAAGATATCCGCATTATAAAAGATCTCGCACTCCGTTCGAAATGACGTGGTTTTAGGTATATTTTCAACATCATTAACCTTCATCAGGAAGAAAAATGACAAAGAAATTGCTGGCCATAATTGTTTTGTTTTTATCCACAATAATTCATTCCTCTATCTCAACAGCAGGCAGTACCGGTTATTCAACAGAACACGGAGAATTATCACCTTACAATTTTAAACCTCCAAAAGCCGGTCAGGGAAGGAAGTTACTGGCTGTGTATATGGTAGGTAGCGATCTTGAAGATAACAATCAGGAAGGTACATCCGACCTTAAAGAGCTGATTGAAGGCTATCGTTCTCTCTCCAAAAAAGAAAGTTTGGAAGTAGTTGTTGCTTTTGGCGGTTCTGCCAAAAAGGGATGGAAAGGGATGAAAATCGCCAATATGAGTCAAATAATCAAGGATAACAAGGATAATAATTTTGGAAATGAAAGCTCCGCATCTTATTTATATCATGCCCCTAAAGCCCACATGGGTGACGAAAGCTCTTTGAGTTTTTTCCTGAAATATCTTCAGCAGGAATACGGTACATTCGATCAAAATATGCTGGTGTTCTGGGATCACGGTTTTACTTATAAGGGGTTTGGAAATGATGAAAATTTTGACGGAGACCCGCTCACCATGCTTGAATTCAGTCAGGCATTTCAAAAATCAAAATTATCAAGGTTTGATCTGATTGGGTTTGATGCATGTCACATGGCAACCATGGAAGTGGCAAAAGTGATTGAGCCGTTTGCAGATTACATGCTTGCTTCAGAAGAAGCAGAACCCGGACATGGTTGGAACTGGACCAATCTCATCAAACAGTATTCAAGAAATCAGGATATAACGAAAACTGCAAAAAGAATTATTGATAACTTTGTTAAAAATGAATCACACGGTTATGATTCTGAAGGAAAAACACTAGCCTTATTGGATTTGAGCCAATATTCTCAGACTGTTGAAAAAATTAATCCTGTGACTTCATTTTTCACCAACAATCTGTTGCTGAGAGATGATATTTCAGCCAGTATCATTTCCGGTTCAGCCAGAGTTCAGGAGTTTGGAAAATCGCCAAGAGAAAAAACCAGGGTTTCGATTGACTTGAAGAACTGGGCTCAGAAAATAAAAAATGATTCCAATGACAATGTTTTACGCGGACACTTGACTGAACTCATTCAAGCAGTTAATAAGTTTGTTATTTATAACAGAACCGATGGTACAAATCCGCAAGCGCACGGCATTGCCATTGATGCTCCGGAAAACAAGAGAAAGGAATTTGATCAATATAAACTGAATCAGAACTGGTTATCATTTGAATCGGTTTATCAGCAATTTTTATTCAGTGACAAGGACCCCCCTCAAATTGAAGGGCTTGAACTGGAGTCTGCTTCAGAAGATCTTTGCTGGAGTCCTGAACGGGCAGATACTGGAGCAATGGAGTTGAAATATAATCAACTCAGAGACAATCTGGACAAAGTACTTGATAAATTAGATCTTCTTGAAGACGGTGACGAATCAGGTGAAATTCTAAATCAGGAAGCCAACTCACTTGAGGAGCAGCTTAAGATACTGGATGTTAAATTTAATCAGCTCGAACTCGGCTCTTCAGAATCTTTAAAAACAGAAGCAGAATGTGATCTGGCTGCAGAGTCATTATTTGATGTTCCTAAGGAAAGGCTGGCTTTTATTGAGCTTGGAGACAATGGAAAAATTACTGGAGTAAAATCTGTTTTTAAAGATAACAACATTGCAAAAGTAACAACTTTATTTGGTTTTGAAGAAATTGTAACCGGATTTGAAGGAGAAAACGAAAATTATTTTATGGTTGTTGCAGAACTTGAAGCATATCAGACTGGTAATGCAGGAGAGTATTTTACTCCTCACTGGAACAAAATGTGGTACTCGGTGGTCTTCGACACAGAAAAAGAGGCGACGTGGCTTCCACTGATGTTTGATAAAAGGTATAAAAAAGAGAATCGAGTTTATACATCTTATGTAGCGGAAATAAACTACTTCCGTACTGGTAAAATATATAGCGACGATGCACCGGATACAGCACTGCTCACAATTACATTTGATGAAAAAAACCAGGCCGTTAATCACTCGATAAAAACCTTTAGAACAATATTTTCCGGACCGGATGATGAACTCGGCAGCACACTTTTTAATAAGGAGAGTTTAAAGATTCAGGTTGGTGATAAAATACAGTTTCTAAATTACGGTTTTCATCTGGACAATCCTGACAAGGATGATTGGTTTGACACTGGTGAAAACATCGGTGAATATTTCACTTTTACCCAGGATCCGGTTTTTGATATTGAATTTATGGAGTTTGAAGATGAAAACGGAAAATTGATTGAGTATAAGTATGCGATGTGGGCAGAAGACATTAGTCAGAATGGCGTCATGACAAAAATACTTAAAGTAAAGGAAAAAGGAAATATTCAGCCAAAATTGACTTTAGCAACGGGTAGATTCACTCTTGGAGATGGAGCCGAGTATGAGGGAGAACATAAGGAGGAAATCCCATACGGTCAGGGAGTAATGACTTATACTGATGCTTCAGAGTATGTTGGAGAGTTCAAAGATGGAAAAAAACAAGGAAATGGAACGATGACTTGGTCAAATGGCGACAGCTATGATGGAGCATGGAAAATGGGGGAAATGCATGGGCAGGGAACATTCACTTTTGGAGCAGGAGAATGGAAAGGACAAACGTATCGTGGAGCATGGAAAATTGGAAAAATGCATGGACAGGGAACAATGACCTGGCCAAGTGGTGACAGTTATATTGGAGAATGGAAGGACAATCTGCAGCATGGGCAGGGAAAGTGGGTTTTACCTGATGGTTCAAAATGGGTTGGTGAGATGAGGGACGGTAAAGACTGGAATACTACCGGATATGACAAAGACGGAAACATTCTTGGAAAAACTGTGAATGGTGTTGAACAGTGAAAATCTGAAGTGGCCCCCAAGTCAAGGACAGTTATTGTTATGAGTTAAGGTGTGATTATTTCTGTCCATTGGGTATCTCCATTTGATTGAAAATACACCTTACACATTGTCTCATTTTTGGGGTCCACTATAGAGAGATTGATCCTCCAAGTAACCCCCACTAATTCTTCACATAGTCAGAGAACCTCCAAGCAACTCCCCACTTCCTTGTAAAGCAAACCGATTGATGGTTATTTGTTGTTTGACAAACCTTTAATAACTCTGTAGTATCTCATTTTCATTAATACGAACATAAATCTGGGGACTTACTTAGACTCAATGTTTCATATTGTTTTAGGAACTGTTTGGAAGATTAATATTTAGTTTTTGTGAGTACATCAATTTGAATGAATAGTTTGAATTTGAGACTTTTTAATCCTACTTCTTCAACATTTTATATTTAAGTAATAATATGAAAAGTATATTATCTTGGTTTGTCCTAATAGTCAGCATTGCAGTAATAGTTTCTTCATGTTCTGAAAAAGAAGAGTCTACTACTGCAACTGCCACCCCCATCACATCTTCAGACGATTCCTCAGATAATTCCACAAGTACTTCAGATAATTCCTCTTCTTCAAATCCTGAAATATTTGTGGCAGTTGGTTACGGAGGAATTGTGAGGTCAACGGATAATGGAACCACTTGGGATAATGCGACTTCTCCAAATGCAAATACTCTCTATGACGTCACCTTCGGAAACAATACCTTCGTTGGAGTTGGTCTACATGGAACCATAATTAGATCAACGGATAATGGAACCACTTGGGATAATGCAACTGGCGATATTTCTTCTTGGGATAATGCGACTAATAAGCATCTCTTTAATGTTGTATTCGGAAACAACACTTTTGTTGCAGTTAGTTATTCAGGATTCATAATGAGATCAACTGACAATGGGTCTTCTTGGGATAATGCAACAACTGATAATTCAACTACTGCTAATCTATGGGGAGTTGGATTCGGAAACAATACATTTGTAGCAGTTGGTGATAATGGAAACGTTGTTAGATCAACGGACAATGGTGCATCGTGGGATAATGCGACAACTGATAATACAACTACACAACGTCTCAGGAGAGTCTTCTTCGGGAACAATACATTCGTGGCAGTTGGTGGATTAGGGCACATTATTAGATCAACTGACAATGGTTCTACTTGGGATAATGCGACTATTTCAAATGCAAATTATCTCAATGGACTCGCCTTTGGAAACAATACTTTCATGGCAGTTGGTGATTATGGAAACATAGTAAAATCAACTGACAATGGGTCTACTTGGGATAATGCAACCCGTCCAACTACAAATGATGATACTTCCAGGGTCGCCTTTGGAAACAATACTTTCGTAGTGACTGGAAGGAATGGAACCATCCTAACTTCATCAGACAATGGTACCACTTGGGACAATAGAACATCAGCAGCAGCAACAGGGAGTCTCGCTGGAATCACCTTCTCAGAATAACCACTAACCTCCAAGAAGTTTGAATTGGATCACAGAATTATCCATTCAAAACAAAAACAAGAAAGGTCAGTCACACTCTCAGTAGTGTGATTGACCTCCCCCACTTAATTCTTCACAGTCAGACATCATCCAAGTAAAATCCCAACATTCTCGTAAAACACTCCACACACTGGTATAAATTGGGTTTACATTGGACTCCATAAATGAAGCCGTGTGCTAAGGTGTTTTTTTAATTATTAATGGAGGTACAGAATGTGGGGATTCTACTTGGGAGGATATATTTTTTACCAAAACTACCATATTGGAAATGTATTGTTCTTACGCTTTTTCTGCAAGTTGAGACAAAATATAACTCTATCATCTAATAATCTTCTTCCAATCCGGTTATAGAGATGGGTAATCAATACCTCTTTTGTGTGAGGTTTCAAATCTCCCAGTCCTTACAGACCTTCTGTAAGGAGTAAGTATAGTCATTTCATTCAATGATCTTCTAAAAGTTTTCTTAGACGTTGTACTTCTCTATATTTTTCCAGGTGTCCGTCTGAAATCCAAATTCTTAAAAATGATATACCAAGTTATGTACCTTCTTCTGCAAAACCATCTTCATGAAGTTTTATAAATTCTGCCCATTCATCATCTGTTAGTTTGTTGGTCGGGTCTAAATCTTTCTTCTCTAACCACTGATACAAACAATTATTAATCCTGCTCATCTCCACATTATTTCTCCTCTGATGGTTCTTAAAGAACGTCTAAAGAGTCTTTTGAAATAGAGGTTATCTTTCTCAATTTTAAATCCTTCTTTTAATAAGATTTTCTCTACCTCAGAATCATAATCAGATTTGTTCCTGTTGTTTAATTTCTCTTCTTCATTGTCCAACGTCTTTAAACCTTCACCTATAGATGTATTATCTCTTCTATTAACTCCAAGATAGGAAAAATAGTTTGAATGAGTCTGTGAACGTTTAATCTCCTTCCTGAGTATATCTTTCACATCTTCAATAGTGAGGGAGGACTTCATATCTTTTCTAATCTCATCATAGATTCTTTCCATCACAATTCTAAGAGACTGTGACAGTCGTTGGGATTCTGAGAATATAACAGATTTTAGGGAAACTCTGAATTTAATTTTACCACCCAAGTGATTACTTAAATCTTTGGGAATATAAGATACAAATAGGTAAGAATACTGTGACTTGATTAGAGACTTCATATAACCTGTTTTGTCTATAGATAGACACCTAAAACAGACACTTAAGTCTCTAAAATATACTTTATAAACCCCTGACTTAAAATTTTATTGTGTAATTACAAGGGCTTATGGAAGAAAACTCTGGAGACGAGGGGGAACGAATCTCTTTCATTTACATCTACACCTTTTCCTACCTCTCAATCCGTTGGTATTACTGACGATGTGATACCGAAGGACTAAAGTAAAATATATCTGGTGGAAGTTTGACTATCACAAAACTATCACAAATAGTCAAATAATAACTATCACAAATAATACCTCCAAGTAAAATCCCCCTACCTTCTTGTAAAATACCCCAAGTTTTGATATATGTAAGGTTCTCCTAAAGTAACCAATTAGGAAATCTATGAGACATATACTCATCATCCTCTCAATACTTCTTCTTTTTAGTTCCATCTTCATTTCTTGTAAAAGTACTGACAGTACAACGAGTACTGACAATACGACGACTACTGACACTACACCCACTTCACCTTGGACTAAACAACTGGGTTCTATTTCTCGTGATTCTGGACTAGGTGTTACAACTGATTCGTCAGGTAATATCTATGTGACTGGTGAAACCTATGGAGGATTAGATGGAAATACAAATTCAGGTAGTAATGACATATTCCTAGTCAAATACAATTCATCTGGAACAAAACAATGGACTGAACAACTGGGTTCTATTTCTCGTGATTATGGACAAGGTGTTACAACTGATTCTTCAGGTAATATCTATGTGACTGGACTTACTAATGGAGGATTAGATGGAAATTCTAATTCTGGTAATACGGACATATTCCTAGTTAAATACAATTCATCTGGAACAAAACAATGGACTGAACAACTGGGTACTGTTTATAACGATCATGGAGAAGGTGTTACAACTGATTCTTCAGGTAATATCTATGTGACTGGTTCTACTGATGGAGGATTAGTAGATGGAAATACAAATTCAAGTAACTCGAATACTTTCATAGTCAAATACAATTCATCCGGTATAAGACAATGGACAAAACAATTTGGGAGTTATAGTATTGGACACGGTATTACAACTGATTCTTCCGGTAATATCTATGTGACTGGTCGTACTAATAGAGGATTACATGGAAATACAGATTTAGGTAGTTCTGACATATTCCTAGTCAAATACGATTCATCCGGTATAAGACAATGGACCAAACAACTGGGTACCTCTTCTGATGAATGGGGAAAAGATGTTACAACTGATTCTTCAGGTAATATCTATGTGACTGGTTTTACTAGTGGAGGATTACATGGAAATACAAATTCAGGTAGTTCTGACATTTTCCTAGTCAAATACAATTCATCCGGTATGAGACAATGGACTAAACAACTGGGTACTTCTTCTAGTGATTCTGGTCTAGGTGTTACAACTGATTCTTCAGGTAATATCTATGTGACTGGTACCACTGAAGGAGGATTAGATGGAAATACAGATTCAGGTAGTTCTGACATTTTCCTAGTCAAATACAATTCATCTGTAACAAAACAATGGACTGAACAACTGGGGGAAGAATATTTAGATGATGTGGGAAGTGGTGTTACAACTGATTCTTCCGGTAATATCTATGTGACTGGTTATACTTATGGAGGATTAGATGGAAATACAAATTCAGGTAGTTCTGACATTTTCCTAGTCAAATACAATTCATCCGGTATAAACCAATAACCCCCCCTCTAAAACAAACACCCCCCAAAAATACCACCAAGTAAAATCCCCACATCCTTGAGAATTACCCCCAAATCGTGGTATATGTAAGGTTCTCCTAAACTAACCAATTAGGAAACTTATGAAACACCTACTCATCATCCTCTCCACATTTCTTTTTAGTCTCACCATCATTTCTTGTAAAAGTAGTGATGATGGTTCTAAGAGTAGTGACAATACGACGACTACTGACACTACACCCACTTCACCTTGGACTAAACAACTG
>JACNJW010000046.1 GCA_014382365.1 SAR324 cluster bacterium | reverse complement strand
ATATCAGCGTTGATGCAGTTTGGCAGGAAGTTGAAAAAATAATTGAGACTAAAGTGAGTTGAGGATTAAGTTCTTTTTGTAACGTAAACTTGACTCTCAAAATTATATGAACTATAATATGGTTCATATTGAACTAATTATGGTTCACTATGGAAACAGGAGATAAGAATGACTTCTATCACGATACATGGACTGAATGATCCTCTCGAGAGGCTTATCAGGGAAAAGGCACATCACGATAAAACTAGTCTTAACAAAACGATCAAAACACTTTTATCAGAAGCTCTCGGCTTGAACTCTTTTGTGCCAAAGAATTATAAAGAAGAATTTTTGGATTTATGTGGAATTTGGGGAGTTGCTGAAGGAAAGGAGTTCACTGCGAACACACAAGAATTTTCAGAAGTTAATGATGAAGACTGGAAATGAACAAAGTCATACTTGATACTAATGCTTATGGTGCTTACTTGCAAGGTGACCAAAAAGTACTAAATACTCTTGCTGCAACGGATACAACTTTTATGTCGATATTTGTTCTGGGTGAGTTATATGCAGGATTCAAAGGCGGGATTCGTGAAACAAAAAATGTTGAAATTTTGCATCGATTTCTCCGGAAGACAACTGTCATTATACTCGAAGCAACGCAGGAAACAGCAGAAATTTTTGGAACTGTAAAGAATTCTCTGAAACTCGCTGGGACCACTATTCCAATCAACGATGTCTGGATAGCATCACATGCGCTTGAAACCGGTTCAGTCATTGTTACATACGACAAACACTTTGACGTCGTTCCCGGTGTAAGAGTTTGGAAATAATTTCTTTCGCTTTATCCCTTACCTTCCATTTTTTCCCTCAATTCAGTAATTCTGTCGCGTAAATCTGCAGCACGTTCAAATTCCAGAGATTCCGCTGCTTCGCGCATTTCTTCCTCAAATTCCGCAATTTTTTCTTCAAGGTTGACAACTGTTTCATAAAGAGGAGTTTCTTCGGCTGCATACAAATCGCTTTCCAGCATTTCGTTCAGTTCAACCGGCGCAAATGAAGGAGCGATTTTACGGAATATTGTTTTTGGAACAATGCCGTGCTTTTCGTTATATGCCACTTGTTTGCGGCGACGGGATTCAGTCAAGTCGAGTGTGATTTGCATTGAGGCAGTGATTTTGTCTGCATACATAATCACTCGTCCATTGGCGTTTCGAGAGGCACGACCACAGGTTTGAATAAGTGAGCGTACTGAACGTAAAAACCCTTCTTTGTCTGCATCGAAAATTCCGACCAGCGAAACTTCCGGTAGATCCAATCCTTCGCGTAGCAGATTGATGCCCACCAAAACATCAAATTCACCGGCACGCAAATCATGCAAAATTTGGGTTCGTTCCACCACCTCCACGTCTGAATGCATGTAGCGCACTCTCACATCAAGATCTTCATAGTATTCGGTAAGATCTTCCGCCATACGTTTGGTAAGTGTGGTCACAAGCACCCGTTCTTTTCGTTGTGCCCGTAAACGGATTTCATGCAGCATATCATCGACCTGTCCCAGCACCGGACGTATTTCGATTGGAGGCTCCAGCAATCCAGTGGGACGCACCACCAGTTCCGCCATTTGTCCTTCTGTTTGTTCCAATTCATAATCCCCCGGTGTTGCTGAAACATAAATCGTTCTCTGCGGAAATAGACTAAACTCCGGAAACTGGAGCGGACGGTTATCGATTGCAGACGGCAGACGGAATCCATGTTCCACCAAAGTTGATTTTCTGGAATAATCGCCCTTGTACATGGCACGCAGCTGCGGGAGCGTCATATGGCTTTCGTCGACAAATATCAACGAATCATCCGGAAAATAATTAAGTAATGTGGCAGGCGGAGTTCCGGCTGCACGGCGGTCAATAATGCGGCTGTAATTTTCGATTCCGGAACAGGATCCAGTCTGTTCAATCATTTCAAGATCATATTCTGTTCGCTGCAAAAGACGTTGTGCTTCCAGAATTTTATTTTGGGCATTCAAATCTTCCAGGCGCTCTTTGAGTTCTTTCCGAATCAAGCTCAGAGTTTCCGGAATATGTTCTGACGGCGCAACATAATGCGAGGCCGGGTAAATAACAAAATGCTGATAGGACATCTGCTTTTTGCCGGTCAGTGGATCAAAGCGGACTAAGCTTTCGATTTCGTCGCCAAACAATTCAACCCGAATTGCAGATTCTGATTCTGCCAGATAGATGTCAATCACATCTCCGCGGACCCGGAAAGTTCCCCTGTGAAAATCAATATCGTTGCGTGTATAAAGCAGTTCAACCAGTCTTTCCAGAATAACCTGTCTTGATAATCGTTCTCCGACTTTAAAAATCAGCAGCATTTTTTCATATTTTTCCGGAGAACCAATTCCGTAAATACAGGAAACACTCGCCACAATCAGCACATCTCGACGTTCCAGAAGCGAACGCGTGGCAGACAAGCGCATACGGTCAAGATCATCATTGAGTGCAGTATCTTTTTCGATGTAAAGGTCGCGGCTCGGAACATAAGCTTCGGGCTGGTAATAGTCATAATAACTGACAAAATACTCAACCGCGTTTTCAGGAAAGAAGGTTTGGAATTCGTTGTAAAGTTGGGCCGCAAGTGTTTTGTTATGTGCAATCACCAACGTAGGACGCTGCAGTGTTTGAACTACATTGGCCATCGCAAACGTTTTTCCGGATCCGGTAATACCCAGCAGAACCTGATGTTTACGCTGTGTTTCAACTCCATCAACCAGTGCCTGAATGGCCTGAGGCTGATCTCCTGCGGGTTTGAATTCTGAATGAAGTTTGAATTCCATAATAATTCTGCTAATTATCAAGCACTTCCGGGGGCCACTTGATCAGGCCCTCTGGATAAATCACACTTAATGAGTACAGCCCATGTCCCGGTGCGGTAATTCCAGCCTGCTTGCGTAGGCCGCTCTCCAAGGCAACTGCAACATCTTTGACGCTTTTGTGGCCCCGTCCTACTTCAACCAAAGTTCCGGCAATTATGCGTACCATGTGTTGCAGAAATGAATTGGCTTCCATTTCAATCTGCAGTGTAGAATAACGTGAGCGAACTTTAGATATTGTTATTTCACGGAGATCTTTTAGCGGACTTGGTGAAGAACAGCTTGCTGCACGAAATGCAGAAAAGTCATGTTTTCCAACTAATAATCCTGCAGCCTCACGCATCAGTTTAATGTCCAAAGAATGGCTCACCCACCAGCTCTGATTCAAAGAAAATGGCGACTGATAGGGCTGATTTGAAATCAGGTAGCGGTAGCGCTTGCCGACGGCATTGTGTCTGGCGTGAAAATCTGCTGAAACTTTTTGAGCATATTTGACAACAATATCCGGCGGTAAAACTGCATTTAGAGCAACACGCCATTTTTCTGCTGTTTTGAAATTATTTGCAACTGCAGAAAAATTTACTGTAAAGTTAAGTGCATGAACACCGGAGTCGGTGCGGCCGGCACCGTTAACTTTGACAGTTTCTCCAGTCAGACTTGTGATAGCCTGCTCGAGAGTCTCTTGAATTGAAGGTGAATTTGGTTGGACCTGCCATCCGTGGTAGCAGGTTCCGTCATAGGCCAGCAGCAGCAGCCAGTTTTGTGCAGAGGGCACGGAAGGTTTTAGGAAGCAATTACGCCGTTTGCCTGTTCTGCCAACGCACGAACGCGGGAAGGATCATTTCCAGTAACACTGTCAACTTCTTTTCCGTCTTTGAGCAAAACGATGTATGGAATTCCGCGCACACCAAAGCGTGCTGCAGTCTGCATGTTTTTATCTACATCAACCTTGCAGACCTTGAGCTTGCCGTCCAAGTCCGCAGCAATATCATCGATCAATGGAGCCAATGCTACACACGGACCACACCAGGCTGCCCAAAAATCAATGAGCGAGTAGCCCGATTTCGTTTCTTCTTCAAAGTTTGAATCCTCAAGGTGAAAGACCTTGTCACTTGCCATATCTGACTCCTGCTTAGTTAAGGTTTTATGTTCGCAAACTGCTATAACTGCTGAGCACAGTCAACAAAATTGTGAACCCGAACTCATAATTATGGCAGTCAATCAGTAGAAAAACAAGTTATTTGCAGTTATCTTCGTGAGCCCTGCAGAAATACTAATTTAATAATTTCTGATTTAAGTGGTTTTGCAAAAGGTGTTTGAAATTTAAATTCACGGAAAAACCTTGCTAAATCATCAGCATCTTCTAATTTGAGTAAGGAGAGATATTTACTTTAATTTACTTTTTCTGCAAAGAAAATCAACAAAATTAAGATCAATTAATTAATTTATATTAAGATGCAGGAGTTGATTCAACAAAAAGCCCGGCAGTATCTGATTCATTCTTTTCTTTATTATCAACTTGGAGAGTCAATCATTACGGACAAGTATTATGATCAGCTCTGCACTGAAGTGGAAAAGTTTTTGCAGACTAATAATAGTGTAACTCCAATTGTTTATCATGATATAATACAAAAGAGTCTGGCAGAAGAAGCCTCCGGCTTTTCCATTAGTAAATATCCTGCTGAAATAGTCAGTTCTGCAATGCACTTGCTCTATCAACACAGTTATCTTAAATCCATGACCTTTGAGGCATTTCTAGCCCGTTTTGGCTACAGCCTGCACTGAGATTTTGAATGTCCACAAACAATACTGAAAATATTCCACCTGAAGAAGAATCATCTGCTCAGCCTGAAGAAGAAATTGCTGCAGAGGAAACAGAATCGCTTCAGCAGCTGGGTCAAAAAATTCGTGAAGCAAGAATTTCGAAAGATCTTTCCCTCGAAAGCATCTCGGGTCACCTGCATATCGGAGTAAAGATTTTGGAGGCCATTGAAGAAGGAAAACCGGAAAATGGCCCGTCTCCGGTTTTTTTTCGTGGCTTAGTTCATTCATACTGTCAGTTTCTGGAATTGGAAAAGACAGATATAATCGAGAACATAGATCGACTGCTGAAGAGTACGGAGCCGGAAGAGAAACAACAGCTCAAGACTCTTCAGCCGGTTTTTCAAATGAAAGAATCACATCCCGTCCGCAATACTTTAACTGTGTTGGTCCTTGTTGTTGGCGGAATATTATTCTATTCACTTTATTTTTCACAGACACCTTTTTTTCAGGCCAGTGACAACAGCACACAAACTGAGGCCACAGTTGCGGCAGTTGAACTGGAAAATGAAAAAGTTAAGACAGAACCGGTAATTACGGAAGTCATAGCAGAGCCGGCAGAAATCATAACTACAATTCCGGAAAAAGTTGAATCCCCTGAGGAAATTATACTTGCAGTTGAAAAACAAAAAGAAATTCCAGGAAAAATTGAACCGGAAGTTGTCCCAGAACCTGTGGAACCCCTTACTCTGGAAGTGGAAGCCTCAAAAGGAACATGGATTAGTCTTGCAATAGATGATGGAGAAACTGAGGATATCCGAATTGAGGCAGATGAGATTTTTCAGCAGGAAGCAAAAAAACAATATCTGCTGACTATTGGAAACACACAAGTAGTTCGTGTTTTACTCAATGGAAGAGAGATAGAAACCAACCGCTCAAAGCAGTTGCTCACAGACTGGCGCATTGATAAAAGTTTTTTACCATAGATTCACTGAATTAACTTTCCCCCTGTTCCATGCAGCAAATTCCGGCGTTTGACCATGGTAAACGCTACCGTCCACTGAGCCAACACTACAAAGAGCGCTTTGGTGAAAAAGTATTTAAGGTCAGTGTTTCTATTGCAGATTCCTGTCCCAACAGAGAGGGAAAGCAGGGAATGGATGTCTGCATTTTTTGTGATGAATGGGGCTCCGCTGCTTATCATCAGTATCGTGATCAGCCAATTCTGGAACAAATCAATATCAACCGGGAGGCAATTCGAAAGCGTTACCGTGCCCAAAAATTTTTAATCTATTTTCAGGCCTACACCAACACCTTCGGACGCTTCAAAGAGTTGGAATCCTTGTATCAGGTTGCACTGGAGGAAAAGGATGTGGTGGGAATTGTGGTGGGAACACGTCCGGACTGCCTGCCCAAAAGGGTGCTGCGGAAATTTGCAGAAATTGCACAAAAAAACTACCTGTCAGTTGAACTTGGTGTTCAGACTTTTGATGACGCACAGCTGAAATTTCTTTCAAGAGGACATGACAGTGCCTGCTCCCTGAGTGCAATCCGCAAACTAAAATCTCTTGCTGATCTAAATCTCTGTGTGCATTTGATGTTTGGGCTTCCGGAAGAAACTGATGCACAAATTCGAGATACTGCAAACATATTGTCAGAGCTGGGAGTAGATGGGGTAAAATTACACAACCTGCATGTACTTCGGAACACCAAACTGGAAACGTTATATCGTGAAGCGCTGTTTGTGCCGGTCGAGCTGGAGGAATACACACGTAAAGTAAGCTTATTTCTGGAAAATCTTTCTCCAAAAATAGCAGTACACAGATTGGCCGCAGTTGCATCACGCTGGGATGAACTGGTAGCTCCAGCATGGACAAAAGAGAAAATGCGTCCAACTCAATTTATTGATGACTATCTGACTGCAAAAGGAACCTGGCAGGGACGCTGTTATGATTGCTGATTTTATTGCAGCTGAAATTAGCTAAAAACAAACACTGCTTCTGCTCTTGTTAAAAGGCAGAGTATGTAATAAACTAAAAAAATTCAACATCTTAATTTAAACGAAACTTGGCTACAGAAACAAAAAATAAACCGAAAACTTCGGAAAAAGAAGAATCCTTTGAGTTTGACTTAACGGAAAAGGATTTGGAAAAGGCAATTACTGACGACACTGACCGGACTTTAATTAAACGTATTTTACAATATCTGGACGATGCAAAGGCTGAAAATATTATTTTGATTGATGCCCAGCAACGTTCGAGTCTGGCAGATTATCTGTTGATTTGCGAAGGACGCTCTCAGTTGCACTGCAGGGGAATTGCAGAAGATGTGCAGTATAAGATGAAGCATCAAGGTGAGTTATCTTTGGGTATTGAAGGTGAAAAAGAGGGAAACTGGGTACTTTTGGATTATGGGAATATTATTCTACATGTTTTTCATCCTGCAATTCGCAAGTATTACAAATTGGAAGAACTTTATGAGCGGCGTCCAAATGAGGATAATTTTGCAGAGCTTGAATCCCTATAAGACAGAACAAAGGATGAAAAATGCCGGACAAAGAGCAACCGGAATGGCTGACAACACTGGAGGAATTACCTCTCTCTTCACGTTTACGCACTAAAGAGTCTCTCAAGCGTTTCAATACCTGGAGAATCGGCGGCAGCGCGGATTGTCTGATTGATGTCGTCAATAAAACAGATTTAGCTCTCATTCTGTCCTTTATCCGCAAACACAAAATCCCCTGGTTTATCCTTGGCAAAGGCTCCAACCTGCTCATTCCTGATACAAACTGGCCCGGTATTATTTTACATTTGAGTGGCGAGTTCAAAAACTGGCAAACTCTTGAAACAGACAGTTCTTACACAGTAAAAAATATCGTCTCTGCGGGAGCTGCACTGGCTGATGTCACATTTGCTCAGCGCAGCGTTGCACTCGGCTGGGGTGGTATGGAATTTCTAATCGGCATTCCAGGTACAATCGGAGGAGCAATTGCCATGAACGCCGGTGCTCATGGTGGTGAAACTGCAGATTTTTTATTGGAAGCAGAGTGGATGGACATGTCAGGAGAATTACATACCACACCCCGGGATAATCTGGATTTCAATTACCGCTTTTCTGAACTGAAAGGTAATTACGGACGGATAATCACCAGCGCAGTTTTTGAACTGGAGGAATCAGATCTGCAGACTGCAGAAAAAAAAATGCTGGAATGCCAGCAATTCCGGATGGAAAAGCAACCTTATAATCAGCCCAGTTGCGGTTCTGTTTTTAAAAACCCTCCGGGAGATTATGCTGCACGCCTGATAGAAGATTCTGGATTAAAAGGAAAAATTCAGGGTGAAGCTCAAGTTAGTCCTAAGCATGCAAATTTTATAGTTAACCTTGGCTGTGCATCCTCTGTAGAAATAATGACGTTAATTGAGACTGTCCAGGAAACAGTTTTTCGTAATCACTCGATTAATTTGGAGCTTGAGGTTCAAATCCTGCAGAGTGCAGGGTATGGCTAATTTTTTTGCAGCTGACTGCTCCAATCTTGCAGTCAACCGTTTGTGCTGCATTTAGTCCGAAAACTGTCAACAATAATTGAAATGCCCGTTTATAAATGCAGGACCTCAAACGACAATCCAGCCGACGTCCGGCTGTACGAAAACTACGGACAACATCCGTCAGCATCCGGAAAAACCGCAGTAATCCAATTCCCGGTATTGCATTAAAACTCCGCAAGCCCAGTACTGATCCCAATA
Organism: SAR324 cluster bacterium; assembly: GCA_014382365.1. Lineage (GTDB taxonomy): Bacteria > SAR324 > SAR324 > SAR324 > NAC60-12 > Arctic96AD-7. The sequence goes on along the minus strand of JACNJW010000046.1, from coordinate 39,683 downwards.
ATCGAACCTCCTGGATTCCGCAGTATTTTAAAGAAAATGAACCTGCACTGTTGCGTCATAAAATACGCTGGCTGCTGGAAAAACTGATTGCATTCTGCGGTTTGGTTTTTATTTTGTGGCTGACCGGCGGGAGCATCCAGGTTGGTCAGGCATATTTTCAAAAAGCTCTTACTAAAGTCCAGATCAATGGCAATCAGTTACTGAGTGATGCTGAGGTGTTGAGAACCAGTGGTTTGCGCCCCGGACAGCGTTTGATAGATCTCAACCCTTATCAGCTTGCAGCACGTTTACAGGTACATCCTCTAGTGCAAAAAGCAGATATTAGACGCAGATTTCCTGATGAAATATTTTTGTTTTTCAATGAATATCAGCCTGTAGCTCTGCTGAAAATAACACAACAGGCCAACGTTTTTTCACCAACAGCAATCACAAAACAGAATTATGTTCTGATTGGAAAAGATCAGCGCCTGCTCAAACAATTATCTGTTGCTGAACTACTGGATTCTACACACAAAAGACTGCCGCTAATCAAAGGGCTGACCGTTTCAGAAATGAAGCTAGGGACACGACTTGATTCCGCCGTGCTGGCTCGCGGGATCAAGTTTCTCACTACTTTTCAGGAAATGGCTGCGACTCAAAATGCAGAAATTTCAGTCACGCATATTGAGTCTGAGGACCAAGCTGATCTCGTCAACTGGCCTGCAATGCCAATACATATTGATATTTCTGATCCACTCAATCTCAAACTAAACTGGCCTCAGAACTATTCCAATCTTCAACCCAGCTCATCACAACCTCTGCGTTCAGTTCCGCTGACAATCCAAATGGGAAAGCGTGATTTTGACAAACGCTTAAAAACCTTTCAAACTATTTATCCAGCTTTGTATAAACAACATCCGCAATTAAAAAGTATTGACCTGCGCTATCGAAATAGGGTAATGCTAGTACCATGAAATAAATTCTATCAAACTGGTGTACAAACAATTTGTCCTCCAGTTTTTCGTGGAGCAGCATCATGGGGTTGTTGGACGAACTTATACAGCAAGAAGAACTTGATCCGGATTTGCTCCGGCAATCCGGAAGTTCTTTTCAAAATCTATCAGAATTTGAAAAAATTCAGCGTCTGATTCAAATGGAACTGCTGGAGGAGTCACAACTTCTCAAGCAGTTGTCAACCCGTTTTAACCTGCCTTTATTTTTCAGAACAGAAAATCACGTTCTGCATCACGAAGACCTTCCTTTAACAAAACAACTTTATGAAAGCACCGGTATTTTGCCCATGCGTTTCGGTAAAAAATGCATTGGACTTTTGTCAATTCAGTCAAACTGGTTAATGTTGAATCAAGCGGCCTTTCACCTGGAAGAGACGGTTTTGTGGCATTTAGCCCGACAACAGCAAATTGAAGATTTACTGGAAACATCTCACTTATCTGCCGTTAAAGCAGATATTTCTGCAACCGGAAGAATCCATCAAATTTTTGAAGAGGCCATTTCACGCAGAGGATCCGATATCCACCTTGAGCCGGAAAAAAATCAACTCCGGGTTCGGTACCGGATTGACGGCTACCTTCAGGATGCAGAGCCAATTCCAAGCGCTCTCCAACCTCAAATATTCTCACGTATTAAGTTGCTGGCCGGAATGGATATTGCGGTGCGGCGACTTCCTCAAGATGGACATTACAGCTACCATACCAACGGAAACCGCATATTTGACGTTAGAGTATCCACCTTACCGGGACAATTGGGAGAAAAGCTCGTTCTCCGGCTTTTAGACCAGACTCCCGTACAGCATAAATTGGAGGCACTTGGTTTTTTTAAGAATGATGTGGAAATGCTCTATCAGGCAAGTCAGGCACCAAGCGGTTTGATTTTAATAGTTGGACCAACCGGCAGTGGTAAAACCACTACACTCTATGCAGTTCTCAATGCACTTAATTCACAGGAAAAAAACATTCTGACCATCGAAAATCCTGTGGAATACCATATTGAAGGTATCACACAAGTTTCTGTAAAACCGGAGCAGGGTCTGGGATTTGCGGACACCTTGAGGGCTGCACTGCGACAAGATCCGGATGTACTTTTGATTGGCGAGATCAGAGATGAAGAGACTGCAAATATTGCAGTCAAAGCGGCATTAACAGGACACCTGGTACTCTCGACATTACACAGCAGCGATTCTGTAACTGCCATTCAACGCTTACTGAACCTCGGAATTGCTCCGGACTTGTTAGCAGAAACCCTGACCGTAATTGTTTCCCAGAGATTAGTCCGCCGACGCTGTACTCATCCTAATGTTAAGAGGGAAATCGGTTTTACCAACAAGAACTGTTTGCGCTGCCGTGGAACAGGCTATGCCGGACGTATCCCAGTTTATGAAATTCTGAAAATCAACTCACTTGTACGAGATCGCATAGAGGCTGGAGATACCGGGAAGAAACTGATCCGGGATGCTCCGGAACTTTATTTCCATACACTTGAACAAACTGCTCAACGTCTGCTAAAAGAAGGATTGACCGACTTGGAAGAAGTACAACCGCTCTTACTGAATATTTGATAATCAATAGTCGCTCAAATACTTAAATAATAACAGATAGAACTCACAGAACTTATCTTTTGCATGATTTTGGCAGTGTAAAGACCTAAAGGCTAGTTTGTTGATCATCAAGAAAACATACTACCGAAAAAGCAGCAACTGCTGAAGGATTATTTAAAATATATTCGGAGTTTTTTTGGCTCCAATACTAGACTTACACTTGAGCTTCTAGAGCTACGTTCCGGAATCAAACATACAACACCGCAAAACTGCCGGCAGGCCTGAGTCAGCAGGCTATTTACCTGGTAACTGAAAATAAGTGCAAATTCAGGTTTTGTTGTAGTTCTTCAGTTAATATGATATCATTAGCAATTGATCTCAGCTTTTTTTACTAATGTGAATTCATGAATGACTATTCAATTTTATTTCTGAAGGAAAGTAACGTCGGTGTACGGCAGTATCATTTTGGCACAAAATTACTGTTTTTGTTGCTGAGCTTGCTGCTGGTTGGTGCAGGTGCATTAAGCTGGAAATTTTTTGAACAATTTCAAACCATTACTAAACAGCGTCTGTTACTTGAGGAACAGGAGAAGACTCAGGTGGCATTTCAACAGCGAATTGATCTCTACGATGGACGAGAGTCGAGAATTTCGTTTCTTGAAAATTATGTCGATGAGTTGAAACAAGCTACGCAAAACAGTGGCATCATGTTCAAAAAACATTTAGCTCTGTTTCGCTCCAACACTAACAAGTTGGATGAATTACATAACTTTATGTGTCAGACTTTGGAGGCACAATGTGCACCCGATTTTGGTGATCAGGCAGAACCTCAACAAACTGTACAATGGCTTGAACAAATATATCAGGATTTTCTGTTATTTAACAAATCTTTGCAGGAATTTGCTGCTCGACGCGGCAGTTTTGAAGAACAAGCTAATACAATTCAGCAGTTGCGTAGACAGCTTGTTGAGACAGAACAGGATCTGTCTGAACATATGGAGTTTCTCAAGGCAAATCAGGCAACTGTCTCGCGTCTTACAAAAAAAATCAGCAAAACTACTGGCATAACACTTAGTAAAGCCAGTAAAAGCAAACGTGTAAAAACGAAAACAGGGCGCGGTGGACCAACTATTTTGGATAGTATGGCACTCGAGTCTCCACAGGCACTGTTAAGTTCAGGCAGTCTAAGACAGTTTCTCTACAACAACTCTGATAACTATTACTCAACGGTAGCTCAGTTAGAGGATTTGAGTCAGAAGATTGCACGTAATCACACTATCTGGAGACAAACTCCGACTATCATACCACTACGCAGCAGGGCTTTATCTGACCGCTATGGAATGCGTACAGATCCTTTTACAAAGAAGCGTGAATATCATGCCGGCATCGATTTCAGAGCACGAAGAGGTACACCTGTTTATGCACCTGCAGACGGAGTTGTCAGGACTGCAAGCCGCAAATCAGGGTTTGGTCTGTTGGTAGAACTCCAACACGGAAGAGGCTTTTTTCCTGGAAAGAAAAAATCTGTTCGTTACAGAACCCGTTTTGCTCATCTTTCCAAAATAAAGGTAAGACGCGGACAACAGCTTAAACGTGGAGACATCTTAGGTTTAGTAGGAAGTACTGGGCGAAGTACGGGACCCCACCTGCACTATGAAATAATTATCAACGGGCGTAGAACAGATCCACTACTACCAATATCCAGCTTTAATCCGGATCAATCTCTATATTATAGACATTGATTCCTGAACAAAACTAAATATGTCACAACAAAATACTACAACTAACAAAGGTCTGGCTTTACTGGGTAAAGATTTACTCATCGAAGGTACCATTCATTCTCAAAAAAAAATGATTTTGAGTGGTACTTTGGAAGGTTCTGTTTTTTGCAACCAGGAAGTTGTTGTTGCAGAACACGGACAGATCAATGGAGCAATTGAAGGAAATGTCGTTATGGTTGCAGGAAAAGTAGTAGGCGATTTATTGGCCCACAAACGTTTAGAAGTAACCTCAACTGCAAATGTTCGTGGTGAAGTACGGACGCCTTCCGGTCAGTTGTTAATTCAGGAGGGTGCAGTTATGGAGACTGAATGCATAACTCTCTCAGAAGACAAGCCTGTCAAACAGCTCTCATCTACTTGACATTTACTTGGAATAAACTCCAAAAGAAAGATCTTTTTCTGACTTTTAGCTTAAAATATGCAGTACCCAACTTCAAAAAATAGTTTAAATCAACAAACACGACCTGTTATTCAGTACAAACACTTAAAGAATCATGACCGGATTCTCTACATAAGTGGACTATTTACTCCGCCTAAAACACAGGAGGATACGGTTGGTATGGCAAAAGAAACTGAAGAGTGGCGCTCACTTTTTACGATGGTCTTAATTGCTGGATTTGGAGCAGTGATGCTCCTTATTTCCGTAATTGGAAGTTATGGAATTTTGGCAACCAGTCGACTAGAGGCACATGAGCAACAGCTGAGGCTAAAACTTGATTCAATGAGGCAGGAGAAATCTCTGATGCAGGAGGAAATTACTGCACTGAAAACCAATCCGGAGTACATTGAATTGATTGCCCGTAAAGAATTGGGGTTAGTGCATTCCAGTGAGTTGATTTATTACCTCCCTGAATCTGCAGACAGGCCCTGAGCATCTGACACCGGGCACTTGCTTATCGTGCTGCTCTCTCAAAAACACGGTTTTCGATTTTTTCAACTGCAGAACGTATAACTTCAGGAATTTGTGTAGTCTGGTTTTTTTGGTAGTTGAAACAGATCACCATCCCAGTACCTTCTGCAACTGTTGCCGATTTCTGCTTACTGACCAGCAGATACTCCATTGAAAATCGTTTCTCATGCATTTCGGTTATTTTTGCACCCACAAATACTGTATCCGGGTAAGTCAGCGGCACCAAAAAACGACAAGAAGTGGAGCCCAAAATAGGTCCTATACTCATTTCCTCCATTATTTCCAGCCAACCGACAGACTCAAAATACAAAATTCTTGCACTTTCAAAATAACGAAAATAAACTGAATTATTTACATGTTGAAAGGCATCCATCTCACCCCAGTTTACAGGTATTTCTGCCACAACAGGATATTTTTTTAAGAGTGATTTCATTGATTATTTTATATGTTAGCAATTGAAAAACAAGATCTGCAGCATGAGCAGCAGACGGCACTGATTATCTGCAATGGAGACCCTCCTCCGGAAGAACTGCTGCAGCAATTATGGCAAAAAGCAGATTACCGTGTTGCAGCTGATGGCGGTGCAAATCATTTGCTCAGCCAGCAGCTTTTACCTGATGCAGTGGTTGGTGATTTTGATTCACTCCAACCTGAAGTTCGCAAAAAATTAGCTGATTCAACTCTTTTCCTGCTCAAGGAACAGGAGACCAACGATGCAGATAAGGCTGTTCGACACTGCCTGAAACGCGGATATAAAGTCATCAACATCCTTGGTGCAGACGGAGGACGACTTGATCAATTCCTTGCCAGCCTGGAAATACTTTTTAAATACTCTCCTGAGGCCCGCCTGATTTTGTGGTCACCTCTGGAACGCATGGAATTTATTCAGAACACCTGGGAAGAGAACCTTAAACCAGGAACAACTCTTTCTCTGTTACCCCTTTTCGGTGGCGCTCAAGGTGTTATTACACAGGGACTAGAGTTTCCGTTGAATAATAAAGATCTCCTGCCTGGCAAAACACCTTCAGGAGTCTCCAATCTGGTCGTCTCCAATCCTGTCACTGTAACTCTAAATGAAGGGCAGCTATTACTTATCATTCAACATGCAGATAAATACTCTACAGATTTTGAGTTAAATCAAAGTAAGAATTATTGTCAGAGTCAGAATACTCAATAGTGTTGAAAAAAGTACTGTGGTCGTCACGAATTCGGGTATCAATTTATATTCCATAGCAATAATTGAGGCCAACACCGCAGCAGGCATCGCTGCCTGCAGGATGCCTGTACTGCGTTCCAGACCCTCAAGTCCAAATAAGGGAACCAACATTACTGCCAAAGCAGGTCCGCCGATCAAACGTACTGCAGAGGCGGCAACAACATTAAAGTTTATCTTTATATTGGCAATCTCACCCATTTGTACTCCCAACGTAACCAGCATCACCGGTATCATCGCCTGACCCAACAGTCCACTTAGACGTGAAAGAAAAATAGGGACTTCTATCCCGGAAAGATTGAAAGTCAGGGCCGGAATCAACGCCAGTAAAGCCGGAGTTTTAAAAACAGAGAATACTGCCGTCATTCCTCCGCTTCGAGCCCAACTGGCTACGCCGACACAAATGACAAAAGAGATAAAGAGAATTGCCAAAAAATAAACCGTTGCAGGAGTTCTGGCTACCTCACCCAAACGAAATTCAATCAGCGGCAGTCCAAAGTTTCCCACATTGCCAAAAGTTGCTATCAGCACAAAAGCCGCCGTTATTTCCTTGGACTGTCGGAGTGCCTTACCAACCAAAAAGCCCAGAACAGCAACCGCAATTTGTGCGCTAAAAATAAAACCCAGCATCTGGAATGCCAATTCAGCTTTTACTTGAGCCTCACTGATAATATTGAAAACAAAAGCTGGTATGAAAACAAAATATGCCGTTCTGGAAAGTGAGCGTGCATCTACCTGCAACCTGGGTCCAATGAAATAACCAATAACAACTAGCACAAAAACTGGTGTAACAACGTTGAGAAACACCAAATAAACACCGCTGATATTTTGCGTAAAATCAAATATATTCATAGGTCAAGTAGCCGGTTTTTCTGATGTTGAAATCAATGATAAATAAGTACTTAAGCAATTATTTTTGCTGGATTTTCACATTCATTAACAATCACACAATGCTCGCAATCTGGTTTTCGTGCCTTGCAGACATAGCGTCCATGCAGGATTAACAAGTGATGGGCATCTTTTTGCCATTTTGCAGGAACTTTAGACATTAATTTTTGTTCAACTTTTATAACCGTTTCTCCGGGTGCAAGACCAGTACGGTTGGAAAGTCGAAATATGTGCGTGTCAACTGCAATCACCGGTAAGCCAAATGCCGTGTTTAAAATCACATTTGCCGTTTTTCGACCAACTCCCGGAAGTGCTTCTAAATCCTGTCTGTTATCCGGAACCTGACTGTCATGATTTTCAACAAGTTGAGCACTGGTTGCAACAATATTTTTTGATTTAGTTGGAGCAAGTCCGATACTCCGAATATATAACAAAACTTTTTCTGCTCCTGCCTCAGACATTTCTGCTGGAGTTGGGAAAGCAGAAAATAATTCCGGTGTGACTTTATTTACCGAAGTATCCGTTGCCTGTGCGCTGAGAATTACTGCAATCAACAACTCAAACGGATTCCGGTAATAAAGTTCTGTTTCCGGCTTAGGAATAGAATTACTCAGCTTCTGGAAAAAACTATTTACCGTTGACGGTTTCATGGAAATTTCTATTATTTTGTTGATTAGATAAACTTCAGCAGTTTTGGTAATCTGCTTGCCGAAATACATTTTGTCAGCATCAAGTTGATTTTGTTCTCAATATGACATAAAGAGCGCATCAATTAGTTTACATAAACAACATGAGTTAAATTGACAATTAACAAAAATAAAATGACAATAGTCTTCAATAAAAAAACAACTCAAATTTAATACTAACTTCAGTTTATCCGAGCTTTCAGGCCTGAATATAAGTTTTCATATGCAGAATAGTGATTTTCTACCACTCCGAATTTCCGTTCTTGTCGTGTCTGATTCACGTACTGAGGAAACCGATACTTCTGGAAAAACACTAGTTGAACGATTGACAGAAGCAGGACATTTACTTGCAGAAAAGTGCATTGTTCCTGATGATATATATCAGATTCGTGCAGTTTTGTCACGCTGGATTGTAGATCCTGCAGTCGAGATAGTACTCACCACAGGTGGTACCGGCCTGACCGGTCGCGACGGTACACCTGAAGCTGCAATTCCATTATTTGACAAAACAATTCAGGGCTTTGGTGAAATGTTCCGCCTAATTTCTTTTGACGAAATTTCCACTTCAACCATCCAATCGCGAGTCACAGCAGGAGTTGCAAACGGAACCTATATCTTTTGTCTTCCCGGTTCTTCCGGAGCATGTCGAACAGCATGGGATAAAATATTAGAAACTCAACTCGATGTCCGCAGCCGGCCCTGCAATTTTGCAGAGATGCTGCCAAGACTGACTGAGAAATAACTGAATAGTTATTGAATTAAAAGACAGTCTGATTCTTTTCTTTGAGTTTCCAGAATCTTTTTCTGTTATTTTTTTGCTGCTTGTGAAGCGATAAACTCCTGTACTACAGGCACAAGCCTCCCCATACCTTCTTCCTTTGGACAGACTACTGGTAACCCCAGACGATCTTCCAGATTTTTTTGCTCTGCTTCCAACTCTTTTTTTGTGAGATCAAAACTGTTCAGAGCTATTGCTAACGTTTGAGAACCATACAGACGAATCAATTCCAACTCCTCTTCCAGCGGCGGCATTGGCCACAGCTTGCGTTCATCATCAGCCAGGTAATATTTCTGTTTTGGGGCAAACTGTAAAATAACACCCTTAGCTTGAGCACTACAGAGATATTCTGAACCACAGGGTCCAGAAGGATTGCGTAAAGACGATTGACCTTCGAGTAACATCAAATCAGGATTTTCTTCCAGATCACAACGAATAATTGCATCTTCCAATTCTCCGCTGACAAAATCATTAAGTGTAGAATCAAGTATAAAACCGAAGCGACCTCCCTGCAATTTTCCGGTCTGACCAGTATAAATCATTTCTGTTCGAATTCCATGTTCGCGGCAGGCATCCCTGAGCCAAAGACTGGAGGTGCGCTTGCCTAAAGCGCAGTCTGTACCAAACATGGCAATTCTCGGTGCACGGACATCCAGAATATTTCCTGTCCAAAATGCATGATCCTTTGCACTTTTTGGTTTTCTGATATCCAAGAGTTTTGCCTGATTGTTCTCTGCAATTTGCACTAATTCATGATCATCGTTCAGATAGTGATGTAGCCCATTAATGATATGCATACCGTAAGACAGTGCTTCGAGCAGCTCCATTCGAAGACCCGCAGGAATTATACCTCCTGGAGTTGCTATTCCAATAATTGCATAAACGCCGCGCCCGCACTCTTCTGGAGTTAGATTAAGCCTTGAACTACAACTCCTTAAAAAATCTTTGAGAGTTGAGTGGATAGGAATTTCAAGCACCTTACCATCAACCAGTTTTCCTGCATCTTCTCCGGCAGAATTTTGATCAATGACTGCAAGTATATCATATTGCTCTGAATTTCGGATCAAGCCAAATGCAGTCTTTGCGTTATGGGACTTGAACAAGCCACTGGTTAACACTATTGCAGATTCTTTCAAGAGAGACCTTTTGGTTAAAATATTTTGTGGTTTTTTTGAATTACCGGAAACCGAGAACTGTACTCAGTTGATCAACATTGTTTCAATAATTTTATTAGTAAAAAAGAATCTCCGGGAGGTCTTTGATAATAATTTTTTCGGCAACTGATTTGCTGAAAACCCTCTTTGAAATACAAGGCTCTTGCAGGTTTGTTTGCAGAATGGACTTCCAACCAAAGTGATTCCAAATTATCCATCTTCGCCTGCATTTCCAGCTTATCCAACATGAATACTGCCAGCCCTTTTCCCCTCCACTCCGGATGAACTGCTAATCTGAGAATTTGTAGTTCTGGAGGTACTGACTGAAAAACCAGCATTCCTACCTGACCGGCTCCCGGCAATTTCAACAACCAGTTCCTGTAAGTCGGCTGCGCCTGCATTTCCTGATAATCCTGCTCACTCCAAGATCCACTGAAACAAAGTGAATCCATTTCCATCATTTCTGACGGAGAAGGGTTCAAGGAAAAACGGAGGTCGTGGTTATACTGAGTTAAAGACAATTTCACTACATCTTCTGCTGTATTCTTGAGAAATAACTTGTAAACTAACAGAAGATTGATTATAAATATAGGTTTAATTTAGTATTTTTCTAAAGAGAAACGAAATCTGTCTGTCAAGGGATGAGGGCAGCAGGTTCGATTCTTTATGATTCACTACAGAACTAGTTCGTCCGCTGACATCCCACGGACACTTAACCAAGCCATTACAAGGAGATTTTATGGCTGTCATAACAATGAAGCAATTTTTAGAAGCTGGAGTCCATTTTGGTCACCAGACAAAACGTTGGCATCCCAACATGTCGCCGTACATCTACGGCATAAAAAACGGCGTACACGTCATCGATCTGCGGCTGACGTTAACTAAGCTCAAAGAAGCTTATGAATACGTGAAAGCATCTGCAGCAGAAGGCAGAGTTCCTCTTTTTGTAGGCACAAAAATCCAAATTCAGCGTATTGTTAAAGAAGAAGCAGAACGCTGCGGAAGTCCTTACATAAATTTTCGCTGGCTTGGTGGTTTGTTGACAAACTTTGGTACTGTCAAACAATCGATTGGGCGCTTGAAATCCTTTGAGGAAATTGCCGGAGAGGATCGTTCCTACGAAGGTGTTATCAAAAAAGAAGCTCTAATGATGGAGCGCAAGCGTGTTAAATTAGAACGTTCTCTGGGTGGTGTACGTAATATGAAAAGTATACCCTCAATGCTTTTCATTACAGACTGTCATCGAGAACAGCTTGCACTGAAAGAAGCTCAAAAATTAGGCATACCCGTTGTTGGGGTTGCAGACACAAACTGTGATCCAACAGGAATAGATTATGTTATTCCAGGAAATGACGACTCACCACGTGCTGTTGCACTGTATGCCAACATAATTTCAACTGCAGTCCTGGAAGGTCTGGCTGTACGGAAGCAAGCTAGAATAGCAGTGGCTTCTGAGGAAAAGGCAACTGCCAAAAAAGCTAAGCCCACAACAAAAGTAGTTGTCAAAAAAGCTGGTGAAGCTGCAGCTAATAAGACTAAGCCTGCTGTAAAAGTGACAAAGGTTAAAACTGCAGTTGCTCCTCAGCAGAAGCCTGCAGAGCAAAATATCGCTACTGAAAAAGCTGCGTCTCCTTCGAAAGCAAAGGGCAAAGATGCTGAAGTAAAAGCTGCAGAAGAAAAACCTGCTGCTAAAAAAACTGCTGTGAAAGCAAAAAAAACAGTAGAAAAAGCTAAGCCACTTGCGAAGGCAACGGTTAAAGATGCTAAAGTTGTTACTGAAGTAAAAGCTGCAGAAGAAAAACCTGCTGCTAAAAAAACTGCTGTGAAAGCAAAAAAAACAGTAGAAAAAGCTAAGCCACTTGCGAAGGCAACGGTTAAAGATGCTAAAGTTGTTACTGAAGTAAAAGCTGCAGAAGAAAAACCTGCTGCTAAAAAAACTGCTGTGAAAGCAAAAAAAACAGTAGAAAAAACTAAAACTACTTCAACTAAAAAGACTCCGGCAGCTAAAGCCAAAAAGGTGGAAACAAAAAAATAAAGAGTACCTACCAGCTAATCTTTGCGGACTTACACGTAAGTCCGCAAACCACATAAAAACTATATAAACAATTGGAAGAATAAAAAAGATGGCAGCGATTACAGCAGCAGCAGTTAAAGAATTACGAGAAATCACCGGAGTTGCAATGATGGACTGCAAAAAAGCCCTCGTTGAAGCAGATGGAGATCTGGAAGAAGCACAAGATTTACTACGAAAAAAAGGACAGGCAAAGGCATTAAAAAAATCCTCACGTGAAACCAGCGAAGGTGCAGTCAGCTTTATTGCCAGTTCAGACGGCAAACGCTCCGGCTTGATAAAAGTTGCCTGTGAAACTGATTTTGTAGCACGTAACGACATCTTTCAGGATTTTATCACTCAGCTTGCGAACCAGGTTTGTGAGCAGGGTACAGACAGTTTATTAGAACAGCCCTTAATTGAAGGTGAGGGTAATGTCGAAGGGTTTTTGACAGATAAGATTGCTGAATTAGGCGAGAACATGCAGATTCTTGAGAGTAGTAAGTTTGAAATAAAAGACGGAGCTATCGGCGGTTATATCCACAGTAATGCTAAAATTGGAGTTGCAGTACCATTGGAGACAGACCAGCCATGCAATGATGAACGCCTGAAGACGCTTGCCCGGGACATTGCCATGCATATTGCAGCATTTCCTGCAGAAGCAGTAAAAGCTGATCAGGTATCAGCAGATGTGCTGGAAAAAGAAAAAGAGGTATTTACGGCTCAGGCAAGAGAATCCGGAAAACCTGAAAACATTATCGAAAAAATGATTGAGGGCAGGCTAAAAAAATTCCTTAAAGAAATCTGTGTCGAAAGTCAGCCCTTCGTAAAAGATCCTCAACTTACTGTTGCTCAACTAGTAGAAAACACAGCAAAGGAACTGGGAGTTAAAATCACATTTAACAGCTTTGCTAAATTTCAGTTCTAGGCATCCAGTATGAACCCAAAATACAAACGTATTCTACTTAAATTGAGTGGAGAGACCCTCGGTGGAGTTCGGGGTACAGGGTTTGACTATGATACGATTCGTTCACTGGCTGATAGCGTGATCTCCGTTCACAATCTGGGTGTTGAGGTTGGAATTGTGATTGGAGGAGGAAACATATTTCGTGGTTCAAAATCCGCTGAAGGTAATGTCGGACGTGTTGCCGGTGATCATATGGGCATGTTGGCAACTGTGATAAACAGTATCTGTCTTCAGGAAATACTTGAACAACGCGGAGTCTTAACTCGAGTCCTTTCTGCAATTGAACTGAATGCCATTGCAGAACCGTACATCAAACGCAGGGCCGACCGGCATTTGGAGAAAAAACGGGTTGTGATTTTTGCTGCTGGTACAGGCAATCCTTATTTCACTACAGACACGGCTGCAGTGTTAAGAGCTTCTGAGGTTGGTGCGGAAATTGTTATAAAGGCGACCAAAACAGATGGGGTTTATGACAAAGACCCCCTGCTCCATGCAGACGCTGTCCGTTATGAAAAATTAAATTACGATGAAGTACTCAAAAAACACCTCAAAGTGATGGATGCGACGGCCATTGCTTTTTGCCGGGACAATCAACTTCCCATTCTGGTTTTAGACTACCAGTCACCTGACTCTATTCTCAAGGCAGTTTGTGGAGAAACCGTCGGAACATTGATCAATTAAAGAGGCACATGGCTCTGGAAAATACACAGGAAGTTGAAGAAATAGTTTCCCATAAGATGGATAATACAATTGAGAATCTCAAGCAGGACCTCAGTGGGATTCATGCTGGTCGAGTTTCACCTGCTATGCTGGACAGCATCAAGGTCGACTATTACGGCACACCGACTCCTGTTAGTCAGTTGGCAAACATCACAACTCCTGAACCTCAAATGCTGGCCATCAGTCCTTGGGAAAAAACAATGATCAAGGAAATTGAACGCAGCATGCAGGCAGCAAATTTGGGTTTCAGTATCTCAAATGATGGTAACATTATCCGTGCTGTGACTCCTCCTTTTACTGAAGAAAGACGTAAAGATTACGTAAAGCAGATAAAAAAAATCGGAGAAGATTCGAAAATTGCTGTCCGTAATGTGAGACGGGAAGGAAACGACAACCTGAAACAGTTGGAAAAAGATAAGCTCATTTCTCAGGATGAAGAAAAAACAGCACAGGAACACATCCAAAAAGTAACAGACAAGCACACAGCCTTGGTAGATGAGTTAGTGACTGCAAAGGAAAAAGAATTGATGACCATTTAGGACTTAAATGCTGGCTGCACTCCTGCACTCAATTTGGCAATATCAGGTTTTTAAGTCTGTCGTTTTCCGCGGCGGAATGGCCTTTTTGACGGCCTATTTCCTGATTGTGTGGGTGATGCCTAAAGTAATCAGGTCCTTTAGAAAAAGAGGTATTACTTCAGATTTTATCACAGTTCCAGCTGACACAAAGCCTTACACCGGAGCCCCACCGATAATGGGTGGAGGCGTTTTAATTTTAGGAATCCTAATTGGTGCAGTGCTCTGGTGCAACCTGAATCAATACGTTATTGCTCTGTTGGTAATAATGCTCTCGTTTGGAATAATTGGAGCAATTGACGATGTTGCAAAAGTACTCAGCAAGCGCCGGGTTGAATCCGGACTTGAGGCCAGAAAAACATATAGTGAAAAAGCTGATGGTATCAGTGGACGCTGGAGATTAGCTGCACAGTTTTTAGTTTCACTGCTGGTAGTAGCAGGTTTATACCTCTTTGTTGATATTGACGGACACTTGGTAGTACCTCTTGTACCATTGAAAACTGCTTATCCATACTTGCCAAAATATCTCTTTATCCCCTTGATGATCTTCATTATAGTTGGTGGAGCAAATGCTGTAAATCTGACCGATGGAATGGACTCGCTGGCGACAGTCCCCTTAATGACATGCGCCCTGTTTGTAGGAATAGTTGCCTACATTGGTGGTGATGCAGAATTTGCGGCAAAGTTAAAAATACCCAGTTTATCGCACGATATTAAGGAGCTCGCAGTACTCTCTGCTTTGGTAATCAGTGCCGGTGTAGCTTTTCTAAAATACAACTCTCCGCCTGCTTTGATCTACATGGGTGACCTTGGCGCATTGGCTTTAGGAAGTATGGTGTCTGCAATGTTTATTTTTGTGAAAGCAGAATTGTTTTTGCCGCTTGTAGGTGGCGTTTTTGTATTTTCTGTACTTTCATCTGTCATTCAACGCACATTTTTCAGGTTGGTAATGTGGCGTAAAGGCCGTTCAAAAGCAGAAAAATATCGATTTTTTTTACGTTCGCCATATCATCATCATCTGCAGCGATTGTGGACTTATTCAGAAAAAAAACAAGAGATTGAATCAGTCTGGATCATGCTTCAGAATAAACTTGGTATAGACCCTGTCCCAGAAGAAAATAAGTTGCTAAATCCTCAGGAAGTTAACAGCCGGGTGATCTGGCATATGCACCTAAAATCAATTTGGCTCTTTGTCTTTACTCTGATAATATATTTCAAAGTCCGCTGAGACTCAGGAATAATTACCTATTAAACTTTGCAGAAAAGAGTGCATGAAATGTTAACCATATTTCAGAGACTATTATGAATTTTCAAGGACAAACTGCTTTAATTACGGGAGCCGGCAGGGGAATCGGGAAAATTATTGCTCTCAGTTTGGCAGCTTCCGGTGCAGATATTGTACTTGTTGATATGAATCCGGAGATGGATGATGTGCAAAAAGAAATTGAAAATCTGGGTTGTAAATGTTTGGCATTTCAGGCTGATGTAACAGATTTTGAAGCCATTGATTCTATGGTGAAAAATATTCTCGAAGAAATGGGAGCAATCCATATTTTAGTCAATAATGCCGGAATCACTCAGGACAACCTGTTTTTGCGTATGAAACCTGAGCAGTGGTCAAAGGTCATTGATGTTAATCTCAATGGAGTTTTCAACGTGACTAAAGCAGTTGTTCGTTCCATGGTAAAGCAGCGTTCAGGTACAATTATTAACATCTCATCCGTAGTTGGTTTCTCAGGAAACCCCGGGCAAGTAAATTATAGCTCAACCAAGTCTGCACTGGTTGGATTTACCAAGTCGCTGGCCCGTGAAGTTGGTGCAAGAGGAGTTACTGTAAATGCAGTTGCTCCGGGATTTATTGATACTGCAATGACACAAGCACTCAATGAAAGTCAGCAGCAAACAATTCTGCAGCAAATTCCGTTGGGACGGATGGGAGATGCAGATGATATTGCCAATGCAGTAACTTTTTTGGCTTCAAAAGAAGCCTCGTACATAACTGGTACTATCCTGCATGTAAATGGAGGAATGTACTAAATTTTCTTTGACGAGTATTAATAAATATTGACCTTTTTTTTCATTTCTGACAAAAAAGAATGCCCGTTAAAATATTTTTTGAAACCTTAAAGCAAAAATAATAATGGAAGAAATACAGACGAAAGTCATCCAGATCATCAGTGAACAATTAGGTAAGGATGAGTCAGAAATTCAAATGAACTCTCACTTTATTGAAGATTTGGATGCAGACTCACTGGATACCGTAGAATTGGTAATGGCTCTGGAGGAGGAGTTCGAGGTTGATATTCCCGATGAAGCTGCAGAAAAAATCACCACAGTTCAGTCTGCTGTAGATTTTATTGCTGAAGCTAAAGCCTGAGTTTCGAGTATTTACTTCTAGAAGATGAATCCGGCACTGCTTAATGACTGCTGTGCCGGTCATCATTTCACCCTAGTCAATCTAAAAGAACATGGGAAATCGCGTTGTAGTGACGGGACTTGGATGCGTGTCACCACTCGGAAATGATGTCTCCACTTCCTGGGAGGCCTGCACTAGTGGATTATCAGGTATAGACCGAATAACCCATTTTGATCCCGAAGCATACCGCTGTCAAATTGCCGGTGAAATAAAAAATTTCCAACTGCCGGAAATTATTCCAATCAAAGAAGCCAAAAAAATGGATCTGTTCATACAGTACTCCATAGGCGCAGCAAAGGAAGCTTTAGACGATTCCGGTCTGGAAATCACAGCAGACATTGAAGAAGAAGTAGGTGTCTCATTAGGTGTTGGTATTGGCGGCCTTGGCTGTATTGAAAAATACTCTGCAATTCTTGAGAAAAGTGGCCCAAGACGAGTCAGCCCTTTTTTCATTCCCATGACATTGAGCAATCTGGCACCAGGCTATATCTCTCTTCTTCTTGGAGCAAAAAGCTACACCGCCTGCAGCGTTTCTGCCTGCACATCCTCCAATCATGCCATTGGCTCCGCAGCCCGGATTATTGAACGTGGTGATGCAAAAGTTGTAATTTCCGGTGGAGCTGAGTCCAGTGTGACTCCTCTGGGAATTGCCGGTTTTGCCTCAATGCATGCACTTAGCACGAGAAATGATGATCCGCAGCGGGCCAGTCGTCCCTTCGACAAAGACCGTGATGGTTTCGTGATGGGTGAAGGTTCTGGTATACTGATTCTGGAAGACTATGAATTTGCCAAAGCAAGAGGTGCCCGGATTTATTGCGAAATTACAGGTTATGGATTCAGTTCTGATGCACATCACATCACTTCTCCATCCTCAGAAGGTCCTGCTCGGGCTATGAAAATGGCTCTTAAAGATTCCGGTTTAGCAGCAATGGAAATTGACTATGTCAATGCTCACGGCACCTCAACACCTGCAGGTGACCTGAACGAACTCAAAGCTATAAAATTAGCACTTGGAGAAACAGCTGCACAACAACTTTCAATTAGCTCCACTAAATCCATGACCGGGCACCTTCTTGGTGCTGCTGCTGCAATTGAGGCTGTTTTCTCAATCAAAGCTATCCACCATAGTTTGATTCCGCCAACCATCAATATTGATAATCTTGATCCGGAATGTGATCTGGACGTGACACCAAATACAGTTAAACCCAAAGAAGTGAGTGCTGCAATGTCAAATGCCTTTGGTTTTGGTGGTACTAATGCCTCTATTATTTTTCAGAAAATAGACTAAATTCATTTTTTCTGTATGGACCTTATAACAATATCAGACAGAACATCAATGCAGGTCCTTAAAGCAAATCTCTCATCTCTTTGAACAAAAAATATCACCATGAGCAGTACCGAATATCAAGTAGACCGCAGGGAACTTCAATTCGTTATTAACGAATCTTTGGAAGCCGGAAAATTATGTGAACTTCCTGATTTTTCTGAATTTGATGAAGAAATTTTTTCGATGATAATTAATGAGGCCAGCACTTTTTCAGAGCAGGTACTGGCGCCACTTAACGAAAATGGTGACCGACAAGGCTGCAGAATAGCTGATGGTTCGGTGGTGACTCCGGACGGTTTTGCAGATGCCTGGAAACAACTTGGCGAGGGTGGCTGGTTGAGCATGAATATGCCAGTGGAATATGGAGGACAGGGTCTTCCGGAAGTGATCTCAATCATTGGCAAAGAAACTCAAATGGCAGCCAATCAGGGTTTTACAATTGGTGCCTCACTTACTTCTGGTGCCGCAAATCTGATCTATACATTTGGCTCAGAGGAACAAAAAATAGAATTCTGCCAAAAAATGTTTAGCGGTGAGTGGTCCGGTTCAATGTGCCTGACTGAACCTCAGGCAGGAAGTGCGGTAGGTGACGTAACCACCAGTGCAACCAGACAGGAGGACGGACACTATCTGATTAAAGGCACTAAACAGTTTATCACAAATGGTGACCATGATATGGCGGATAACATAATCCACCTTTTACTGGCGCGGACCTCTGATGCTCCTGCTGGAACTAAAGGCATCAGCTTGTTTATTGTCCCAAAAATTAGAAAGGACGGTAGCCCGAATGACGTAAAAGTACTCAGTCTCGAGCATAAAATGGGCATCAACGGCTCACCAACCTGTCTGCTTTCATTTGGAGATAACGCTGATTGTCATGGATATTTGCTGAAAGCAGAAAATCTAGGTATGGCACAAATGTTTCAGCTGATGAATGAAGCCCGACTGCTGGTTGGTCTGCAGGGACTGGCCGGAGCAGGTGCTGCTGTTCAAAATGCCTGGGCTTATGCAAAAGAAAGAACCCAGGGATCCTCTGCTGTTAATCCGGGTGAAAAAGCTGCAATCGTTGAGTTTCCTGACGTGCGTAGAATGCTGATGCAGATGAAAGCTGTTACTGAAGGCCTCCGTGCTCTGATGTATACAACTGCATGGTACTCAGACATGGCCCATCATGGTCCGGAAGACAGTCGGGAAAAATATCAGGATTTACTGGACCTGCATATTCCAGTTTGTAAAGCCTTCGGTACCGATCAGGGTTTTGACGTCGCCAGAATCGGAATCCAAGTCTTAGGCGGTGTCGGTTTCACACAGGATTTCCCACTGGAGCAAAATGCCCGTGACCAGAAAATTGCTTCAATTTATGAAGGTACAAATGGAATTCAGGCCCTGGATCTGGTTGGCAGAAAATTCAGCACAAAAAAAGGTCAGCTGCTGAAGGTTCTGGAGAATGAGTTAGGCTGGTTTGATCAACACACGCCCTCAGGTGAACTTGCCGGCTGGGTTGCGGAATGGGAAAACTATCGTGCTTTAATACAGGAAAGCATTAACAATTTGAAAAATATTGGAGAAACACAGGGAAAAGACGGTTACATTCTTTATGCAGTTAATATGCTGGATTTGCTGGGCGATGTACTTTGCTGTTTTTATTTGCTGAAGCAGGCTCAAACTGCCCAGACAAAATGGGAAACCCTGCTTGCCGGCGTTGCTTCCGAGGAACAATTACTTGAAGAAAATGAAGAAGCACAATTTTATTGGAACAAGCTGCGAACCACAGAATTTTATGTCTGGAGCATTTTACCACGCGCTTTATCGAATGCAAAAACCATTAAAAACGCAAACCTTGCACCATTGAAAGCCTGTCTGTAAAATTTATTCCTCTCCTTAAATGAGAGGAATAGCTCACAACTCCGGCAATATCAAGCTCGTCATCTGTTGTAACGGCGTTGCTGTCTTAAATTTTCTGTCCCGATTACTACCTTGAAACTCTTCTTTGCTACCTCAAACTCCAATAAACTACGCGAACTTTCTAAACTGCTGTCCTGCAGCTTGGAATTGTTTCCAGTTGATCTGCAGGAAATTCAAACGACAGATTTGCAGCAACTCGTAAAATATAAACTCCAACAGGCTTTTGAAACCCTGCAGACTCCAGTAATTGTTGAAGACACATCTTTGTATTTTGAGGCCTGGAACGAATTGCCCGGACCACTCATCAAGTGGTTTTTGGAGAATCTTGGCTTATCCGGAATAGTACGTTCTTTATCTGCATTTGAAAATAAAGCAGCACAGGCGGTCTGCTGTTTAGGCTACACAGAGGACGGCAAAACAATGCATTTTTTTGAAGGAACTCAAGAGGGAACTATCGTCAAACCAAGAGGTTCTCTTGATTTTGGCTGGGACGCAATTTTCCAGCCTGTCGGTCAGCAACTGACTTTTGGTGAAATGGATCATGAACTTAAAAACCGCATTTCTCCGCGTGCAGCTGCTGCTCTTAAATTTGAAAACTTCTTAACTCTGCAGGCAAAGCAAAGGTAACATCCTCCTGTACTATCTCAAGACTCCTGATTTTATTAGCTGTAAACATCTCCTGCAGACCGGTGACAATACCCTGTACGATATCCTCAGGGGCAGATGCTCCTGCAGTAATTCCAATGCTCCGGATTCCTTCCAGCCACTCAGGATTTAATTCGGCTGCAGATTCAATCCTGCGGGCTTTAACTCCTGTTGCCAGAGCAACTTCAACTAAACGTACCGAATTTGAACTGTTAGGGGCCCCCACAACCAGCACCAGGTCGACCTCCTTACTCAAGGCTTTCACTGCATTTTGTCGATTTTGAGTAGCATAACATATATCATCCTTGACCGGACCCTTAATTTCGGGAAAGCGTTTCTTGAGTGACTCAATAATTTCTTTTGTATCATCCAAGGATAAAGTTGTTTGAGTTATATAAGCAACTTTGTTCTCATCAGGAATTTTTAGAGTCGATACTTCTGCAACTGTTCCAACCACAAAAATATGTTCCGGAGCTTCACCAACAGTACCCTGAACTTCAACATGATTATGGTGTCCAATCAGGATAATTGTGTGTCCTTTTTGTGCATAACGTTGTGCTTCACCATGTACTTTTGTCACCAGAGGACAGGTTGCATCGAGGACTTTTAATCTGCGCTTTTCTGCTCGTTTTCGAACTTCCGGAGAAACACCATGGGCAGAATATATTGCATGTGAACCAACAGGTATTTCATCAATATTTTCCACAAAAACTGCACCGTCTTTGCGGAGACGTTGAACAACATGCTTATTGTGAACAATTTCATGCTGGATATAAATCGGCGGTCCGTAAAGTTCCAATGCTTTTTCCACAATGGTGATCGCACGATCGACACCCGCACAAAATCCCCGAGGACTAGCCAGTACCAGATTGATCGAATCTCGGGAGCTGTTGGAATTCATTGATAAAGAGAGATGATGAGGATGGTTTGCATTTTGCTCTAAATAGTTTATAAGAGAACTGGAAATATTTCAATCTTTCGACAACAATCCGCTGAAAACTCCAAAACATAGAATCGACTATGAGTGAAAAAAGCAAAAACCCTAAAGTACCCTGGAAACGCTTGAAAGGTACTACCAATTTTTATCCCACTTATGTCGATGGAAACCTGGATAAGGTTACTCCTGCAGCTGCAACTCATGGCACACAATTTCAAACCGTCATTCCACGTTACAATCTGTCCATGTCAGAAACCCGTAACGCTGGCACAGGTCCAACTTTTTTAGAAACTGAATATCAGCCAAAGACAACTACCTCGGAACCCAAGCAACAAATCGCAAAGCCAGTGCAAAAAACAACCAAGTCCCCTCAAAAAACACCCAAACATAATAAAAAGAAAATCCGGACAGATTTTTGGGAATAAAATCAGTCCTGCTGCTTTAAAATAACTAAAAACTGTTATCCAGCTGTGATATACTTCACATCAGATTAAAAAATTCTGCTGCAGAATTTACCAGACTAACTGCAAATAAGTAACTCCGAACATAATCCGGATTTTTATTTTACGGTTCCTCGCATACTTCAAGCAAATAAGCTTGACAGACACTCCAATTATTTGCTCTAATATTATGTTTATCACTTTTCAATAAGTCCCATGTTTGAAACACTGTCAGACAAATTAAGCGGCTCCTTAAGAAAGGTCAGGGGACACGGGCGTTTAACAGAAGACAATGTCAGTCAAACTCTGAATGAGGTCAAAATGGCCCTTTTGGAGGCGGATGTCAATTTTAGGGTAGTTAAAGCATTTTTACGCTCAGTCAAGGCCAGAGCAGTTGGAGAAGAGGTACAAGGCAGTTTGACACCAGGCCAACAGTTCATTAAAATTGTCAACGAAGAGTTGACAGAGATGATGGGTGGTGCAAATTCAGGATTGAACGAACCGGAAACAGCGCCACTGATCACAATGATGGTAGGGCTGCAGGGTTCAGGGAAAACATCATCTGCCGGAAAATTAGCACGATTTTATCTGAATGAAGGTAAACGACCGTATCTAATTCCTGCAGATATTTATCGTCCCGCAGCTATCCAGCAGCTACAGGTATTGGCGGACACCCTGGGGATTTCATGCTATCCATCCAGGACTGATCAAAATCCGCTGGAAATCGTAGAGCAGGGGCTTGAAGCAGCAAAGCAGGAAGAAGCTGATGTGGTGTTTATTGACACTGCAGGTCGACTGCACATTGATGAAGAATTGATGGCAGAACTGAGTCGCATAAAAAACTCATTCAAGCCTCATGAAATTCTTTTTGTTGCAGATGCAATGACTGGGCAGGAAGCCGTCAACGTAGCAAAAGGCTTTAATGATCTGCTGGACATTACTGGTGTAATGTTGACTAAAATGGATGGTGATGCCCGCGGAGGAGCAGCGCTCTCTATCCGGGCTATTACACAAAAGCCGATTAAGTTCATCGCAGTTGGTGAAAAACTCGAAAACTTGGAAGCCTTCCATCCGGAACGCATTGCTTCCAGAATTTTGGGTATGGGCGATATGCTCTCACTGATTGAGAAGGTCGAAGATTCATTCAGTGAGCGAGAAGCTCTGCAGATGCAGACAAAACTGCGGCGCAATGAATTTACACTGGAAGATTTTAGAGATCAGTTGCGTTCGATGCGCAAAATGGGTTCAATGAAAGATGTACTTGGCATGTTGCCGGGGATGAATACTTCGTCGTTGAATAATGCGAATATTGATGATAAAAAACTGGTTCATATTGAGGCTATAATTTCATCAATGACTATCAGTGAACGAAATAATCATAATCTGATGAATGGTTCACGCAGAAGCAGAATTGCCAAGGGCAGCGGGACAAACGTAAGTGAAATAAACAGACTGCTGAAACAATTTATCCAGATGCGCAAAATGATGCAGAAACTGTCAAAAGTTTCCAATCCCGGCAAAGCAATGCGCATGATGCAGGACATGATGCCAAATTAACAACAACTAAAGATTTAAAACTTTAGAGATAAACATAAAACCTGAAACCTGAATTTAATAATTATGGTTAGAATACGTCTCGCCAGAGGTGGCAAAAAAAAGAAACCTTACTACCGTGTTGTCGTTGCAGATCAACGCTGTAAACGTGACGGCCGTTATCTTGAGCACATTGGCTTTTACAATCCAATGGTTACAGAAAACCGCTTTGAGATTGATGCAGAGCGTGTCAAACATTGGCTCTCCCTTGGTGCACAGCCTACGGAGCGTGTCAGCAAATTGATGAAACAGGCAAAAATCACCGTCTGAAGATATTTCGTGGTTAATCGCTTTTTTATCGATCGGGTCCGCGATGAGAGATTTTATTGATTATGATGACCTGACCTGGGTTGCCACTCTGGTTGGAGCACATGGGATCAAAGGTGCGGTCAGAGCAAAATATTTCACCGACACGCCTGAATATTATTTAAAGACAAAACTCTTCTATCTGGAAACTGACGGCCAGTTACGGAGTTTAAAAGTTTTACAGCTTAGGCCGGCAAAAAATGGTTGGATTATTCTGTTTGAGGAACTTGTTTCCCGCAATGACGCAGAAAGACTGAAGGGTTGCCGCTTATTGCTTCCGGATGAGCAGTTGAAACCGCTGGAAGCAGATGAAATATTCATACATCAGCTGATCGGCTGCAAAGTAGAAGATCAAAACGGTTTTTTCTTAGGGAAAATAACAGATTTCCTGGAAACTGGTGCTAACAGCGTTTATGAGGTGCGTAACGGTAAAAGCAGATTTCTGGTACCGGATGTGCCGCATGTTGTAAAGAAACTTGATGTTGAGGCACAGCGTATGGTTATCGATCCGCTGCCGGGATTAATTGAAGAAGAAGCTCCAGAGGATGATGTTACGTTTTGAGATTTTAACATTATTTCCGGATATTTTTTCTTCATTTCTGGAAGAAAGTTTGATAAAGCGGGCAATTGTACAGCAGAATCTGAGTGTTAATCTGGTCAATTTTCGCAAACATGGACTTGGTAACCATCTTCAGGTAGATGACACACCTTACGGTGGTGGTCCAGGTATGGTGCTAAGAGTTGAACCGATAGCTCAGACACTGAAGCAGCAACATGAGTTTCACCGCAGCGAGGGACGTGAAACACATAGTATTTTGCTGACACCGCAGGGCCAGCCGTTTTCACAGGAAAAGGCACAGGAACTGTGTAATAAAAAAGCTGTACTGACTCTGGTTTGCGGACGTTATGAAGGATTTGACGAGAGAATCCGCACTTTAGTAGATGAAGAAATATCAGGAGGAGATTTTATCTGCATGGGCGGCGAGGTGATAGCAATGACCTTAATTGAAGCTATCAGTCGTCTGGCCCCAGATATTCTTGGTAATCAAGAATCACCTGAGCAGGAATCTTTTTCTCAAGCCCTGCTGGAATTTCCGCAGTACACGCGGCCAGCAAGTTTTGAGGGCTTGGATGTTCCGGAAGATTTGATATCCGGGAACCATAAAAAAATTGCCGAGTGGCGTCAGCAACAGGCTTTAGCAAGGACTAAAAAACGACGCCCGGATTTGCTTTCGTGCAAAACTGACGGTTAGAGTTGAGAGAACAAACACAGTATTTAATTAATTTAACACCTTAAGCAAACGAGAAAAGATGTCTACTGCAATGGAAATGGTTGAACAATCGCAATTACGTAGCGAATTGCCTGAATTACGAGTCGGATCCAGCGTCCGGGTCAATTACCGGATTACTGAAGGAAACAAAGAGCGCATCCAGGCATTTGAGGGTGTAATCATTGGCAAGCACTGCGGAACACGCAACAACAAGGCTACTTTTACAGTACGAAAAGTGACTCAGGGCTATGGTGTCGAACGTATTTTTCCTCTACACTCTCCACGAATTGAGAGCGTTGATATCATCAAAATAGGAAAAGTGCGCCAGGCAAAACTTTATTATTTGCGGGCAAGACGTGGGAAAGCAGCTCGGATCAAAGAACGTATTACTGCCAGGCCGTCAGCTTAATTTCAGGCCAACGCTTGAACTCGAAAAAGCTGCGGCTGATCGGGGATTCAAGCAAATTGCCGGTGTTGACGAAGCAGGACGCGGTCCATTGGCAGGACCGGTGGTGGTTGCTGCAGTTATTTTAGGAGAAGCTTGGAAGACAGAACATCAACTCAACGACTCTAAGAAGCTCTCTGAAAAAAAACGTGAGCAGTTGTTTGAAATTATCTGTACTGAAGCGGCTGCTTATAAGATTGTCGCAATTTCTGCAGAAGATATAGACCGCTTAAATATCTTACAGGCAACACTTTTAGGGATGTTACGCTGCCTGACTGAAATTGTGCCTACACCTGATTATGCACTGGTTGATGGAAATATTTTTCCCAAAACGGAAATACAGGGTGAAGCAGTAGTTAAAGGCGACGGACGCTCCAAAAGCATTGCTGCGGCATCAATTTTAGCCAAAGTAACACGTGACCAGCTGATGCTTGAAAATGCAAAGCACTATCCGGAATGGGGTTTTGAGCAGCACAAAGGATATCCGACCATTCAGCACCGAAGAGCAATTGAAAAGTACGGTTTATCTCCTTTGCACCGAAAGTCATTTAGACTAAAATCTTTGGTAACGCAGGAAAACAGAAATTCAACTTCTCAATTGAGTTTGCTGTGACTAAAGCACGACTGCAGACAGGGGCAATTGGAGAGCAAATTGCCTGTGATTTTATGCAGGAGCAAGGTTACCGAATAGTTGAGCGAAATCATCGATCCAGACTGGGTGAACTGGATCTCATTGCAGATTATCAGGAATTTCTGGTTTTTTGCGAAGTTAAAACACGCAGAGGTACCAAGGGGCCGCATCCGTCCTTGTCGGTAACTGCAAAAAAAATTAATAAATTGCGTCAACTGGGTGAGCAATATCTCATCCGGATGCACTTAACTCATATGCAACCGCGTTTTGACGTGATTGCCGTACAACTGATGGACGATAATCCGCCGATTATTGATCATATTATCAACGCTTTTTAATAAAAAAGGAAAGAAACATGGCTCATCACAAGTCAGCGCTTAAGCGTGTTAGACAAACAATAAAACGTACTGCACAGAAACGATCTCAGCGTGCAGATTTGCGGACTGTCATCAAAAAATTCCGTCTGTTACTTGATGGAGGAAATCTTGATCAGGCACGTGAAGCTTATACCGGTGTTCAAAAAAATATCGATAAAGCTGTCACAAAAGGCATCCTGCACAAACGCACCGGCGCCCGTTATAAGTCACGTCTTGCACTGTCCCTGACAAGAACTGCCGCTGTCTGATCCGGCTTTAGTTCTTTTGCAGCAATAAATCGTTCCGCTTTAGCGCTCAAAGAAAGAATCACTTTCTAATTGGCTGACATGTGTGATAGAATTGAGGTTGAGTTTTTGGCGATTATTTTAACGTTCGTTTGACTGAGGAACAATTTATGGACTCACATTTTCTATCTCGGCGCATCCATAGTTTAACCGGTATTGTGCCGGTAGGACTATTTCTAGTCTACCACCTCTATTTGCAGCTCTATCTGCACTCCGGAGCAAAGACTTACAATGCAGCTGTAAACAGTTTTTATGACAGTCCTTTAGCAATTTGGGTCTTAGTAATAGTTGTTTATATTCCACTCTTTTTTCATGCCTTCCTTGGTATCCGCCTGATTTTTGAATCGAGCATACAACCTTCCTACACCTATTTTTCACATCTGCTGTACTGGCTTCAGCGTATCAGCGGCATCGGTGTACTTCTTTTCATACTGGCACATGTCTGGAATGCCCAACTTGGCCCCTGGATTGCGGGTACCTGGGGAACCCATTTTGAACATCTTTCCGTCGGATTCAGTGATCCTGAGACAGGAATAATAACCAAGGCTGTCTATCTGCTTGGAGTTCTGGGTGCAACTTTTCACTTTGCCAATGGCCTCAATACTTTCTGCATGACATGGGGCATTGCACTTACGCCGAAATCGCAAATACGAATCCGCTTTTTTAGCATTTTTCTTTTCTTGATTTTAGCAGCTAGTGCACTTTACGCACTGTCTGCAATTTGGTAACAGAGATTAACCAATGAGTAAGCAACGAGTTATTGTAATTGGAGGTGGGTTAGCCGGATTGGCCGCAACCATGAAAATGGCGGAACTCGGAATGTCGGTACTGCTGATTTCGTTTCAACCAGTCAAACGCTCGCATTCAGTCTGCGCACAGGGCGGAATTAACGGTGCAGTCAATATCAAAGGAGAGGGTGATTCTCCGGACATTCATTTTTATGACACAGTCAAAGGCGGAGATTTTTTAGCACATCAACCTCTTTGCAAAGATATGTGTCACCATGCACCATATATCATAAATTTGATGGACCGGCTTGGAGTAACCTTTAACCGTACTGCGGAAGGAAATCTGGATTTCCGCAGATTTGGAGGAACACTTTACCACCGCACAGCTTTTGCCGGTGCAACCACAGGACAGCAGCTTTTATATGCACTCGATGAACAGGTTCGGCATTACGAAGTACAGGGCCTGGTTGAAAAAATGGAGTGGCATGAGTATCTCGGAGCAGTTCTCAACAATGATGGACGCTGTGTTGGTGCTGTCATTCATAACTTGCGCAGCGGAGAAATACGCTCAGAAAAGGGTGATGCAGTAATACTGGCCACCGGAGGTCCGGGAATGGTATACGGACGTTCCACCAATTCCATGGTCTGTACCGGAACCGCAACAACTTCCGCCTATTTGCAGGGTGCTAAATACGGCAACGGAGAGTTCATCCAAATCCATCCTTCTGCTATTCCCGGACGTGATAAGTTGCGTTTGATGAGTGAATCTGCCCGTGGAGAAGGCGGACGGGTCTGGGTTCCACGCAAAGCCGGTGATGCACGGACACCAAAACAAATTCCGGAAAAAGAACGCTTTTATTTTCTTGAAGAGCGCTATCCGCTGTTTGGCAATTTGGTTCCGCGGGATGTTGGGGCACGAGAAATATACGACATTTGCGTCAATGACGGTTTGGGTGTAAATGGTGAAATGAAAGTTTACCTGGATTTGACCCACCACACGAGAGAGTTCTTAGACAAACGTCTCGGAGGAATTTTAGAGATTTATGAAAAATTTACCGGAGTTGATCCTCGTGAAGAGCCAATGGAAATCTTTCCTGCAGTACATTACTCAATGGGTGGAATTTGGACGGATTATACCCGTACTGAAGAAGGTTTGATCGACCATCAGTCTCCACAAAATCAAATGACTTCAATTACTGGACTTTATGCGGCAGGAGAGGCAGATTATCAATACCACGGTGGCAACAGACTTGGTGCCAACTCACTGTTGAGCTGCATCTACACCGGATTGATGATGAGTCCTGGTGTAGTTAATTATGTAAATAATGTCCCGGAAGCAGCTGAAGATGTCCCGGAAAATGTCTATACTGAAGCCAGCAAAAACTGGCAGAATAAATACTCTGAAATTAAAAAAATGTCCGGAAATGAAAATCCATATGCATTGCACAGAGAGCTGGCTGAGCAGATGATTTCCAATGTTTTGATTGTCCGTGAAAATTCAAAACTGGAAGCAACACTGGATAAAATAGATGAGTTTGAAGCACGTTGGCAGAATATCAAATGTGTTGATACCACTGACTGGTCCAATCCTGTTCCAAGTTTTGTCAATCAGCTTTGGAATATGATTCAGCTTTCTAAAATCATTGCAAAAGGCGCCTTGTTGCGTGACGAATTCAGAGGATCACACTACAAACCGGAGTTTGACCTGAATCAACCGGGGGATTTTAAGCCGGAAACCTACCTTGAATTTGAAGAACAAAAAACTGCAGGACAACTCAATGAAAGTGCTTTTGCACCTGCACATTTAGACTACATGAAGCGTTTTTCTGCCAACAATAAAAAGTGGCTCAAAACCACAATTGCTACTTATAAAGCCGGAACTTCCGGTTCTGCAGGTGGGCCGGAGATTTCCTATGAGGAAGTGGATGAGTCCCTCATTGCTCCCCGTCCAAGAAAATATGATTGATGCAATTACAAATTATGAATTTCAACAGGACATTGAGTAAGGCAAATCCGCAATCAGAAATCTTAAATCAACAATAGTGTTATGCCGGATACAGTTACTTTCAAAATAAAGCGTCAGGACTCTGAGAGCTCAAAGTCCTACTGGGAAACATTTGTCATTCCATATATTCCAAACTCGAATGTAATTTCCTGTCTGATGGATATTCAGGCAAATCCGGAAAATTCAAAAGGCGAACAGGTCACTCCCGTAGTCTGGGAATGCAACTGTCTGGAAGAAGTTTGCGGTTCCTGCACAATGGTGATTAACGGCAAGGTACGCCAGTCCTGTAGTGCTTTGGTAGACCAACTTGAGAAACCAATAACTCTGGAACCAATGAGTAAGTTTCCGGTAGTGCGGGATTTAGCAGTTGATCGCTCACGCATGTTTGCTGCCCTCAAAAAAGTGAAAGCCTGGGTCACAGCAGACGGCTATCATGATCTTGGTCCTGGAGACAGATTGCCGCCAAATCATCAGGAAGTTGCCTACAAACTTTCGGAATGCATGACCTGCGGCTGTTGTGTTGAAGCCTGTCCGCAATACAATCTCGAAAACAATTTTGTGGGTGCTGCGGCAATCAGCCAATCCCGGCTTTTCAACATGCATCCTACTGCAAAAAATATTGCCGACGAGCGGCTAGACACTCTCATGCAGGAAGGCGGAATTGCAGATTGTGGAAATGCACAAAACTGTGTTGAAGCTTGTCCAAAATCAATCCCGCTCACAGAATCAATCGCCGAAATGGGCCGTCAGGTTTCAGGTAAACTCTGGCGCAATATTTTTAAGGCATAGAATAATGTTTTTTTGAAAACATAAAAATGTATTCATGTCCCGAAATACTTCCTCCGAATACGACAAGCGTTTCCTGCTGATCCGTACTGACCGTATTGGTGATACGATTCTCACTTTGCCTGCAGTTACAGCCTTACGCAAGCAATACCCTGAAGCCTTTATCGCCTTTCTGGCTCAACCATACACCATACCATTAATTGAACAATATGCCGGAATAGACCTCTTACTGGACTATCAACCTGCCGGCCGACACAAAGGCTGGCAGGGCATCCGTCAACTCAGCCACGAACTGCAGGAACATAATTTTGACGTAGCCCTGCTTTTATATCCCAGAGCAGAATTAGCCTTCGCACTGTTCTCAGCAAAAATACCAGTACGTATTAGTACTGGTTTCCGCTGGTATTCTTTTCTCATGACAGAACGGATTTTTGAACACCGCAAAGACTGTAAAAAACATGAAGCTGAATACAACCTTTCTCTATTGAAATCACTACTGCCAAATCAAATCCCGCCACCAGAATATGATTTCAAAGAGTGGATTGCAGAACCCTGGTGGGCGGGTTTTCAGCAGGAACTAAATGCTGCAAAATATGTTATACTTCACCCCGGAAGCGGTGCTTCTGCACCAAATTTAAATCTTGAGCAGTACAGACTAATCACACGACTGTTACTGGAAAATACCGACTGGACCGTTTTGTTAACAGGTGTTTACGGAGAAGAAAATTTAGTAGAGAAAATTGCCGCAAATTTTCCTGAAAAGCGTGTAAAAAGTATTGTTGGACGTTTTTCACTCGCAGAAATTTTTTCAGTGATCCGCAATGCATCTTTGCTGATTACCAGCAGTACCGGACCACTGCACCTGGCGAATGCTGCAGGAACTCCGCTGCTTGGATTTTTCTGTCCGGCAAAACCACACACACCAAAACGCTGGGGACCCTACGACCAACAAGAATGGGTAGTGACGCCAAAACTGGAGTGGCCGGAGATTTGCGAACTAAAATACTGTCCGCATGGTGGATGTCTCCAGCAGCTTTCTGAGCAGAGAATTACCGAAGTATTGTGTGAACATAGATTAAAAAATATCCAAAAAAAGATAAAACCAACAACTTAGTATGAACAAAACAGCCTGGCAAAATTTTCAACAGCAGTATCTTAACCTGCCGGAATTGGACATGTCTCTGGACACTTCATGCATGAATGCACCGCATATTCTGCCGCATGAATTGGAAAACCTATTTAGTAGTGCTTTTCAACAAATGCAGCAGTTGGAAGCAGGCAGTCTTGCAAATCCTGATGAAAAACGCATGGTTGGTCATTACTGGCTGCGAAACCCTGAGTTGGCCCCGACTGTTGAAATTAAAAACATCATCAACAACACACTGGAAAAAATCATAAACTTTGCTGCTGAAATTCATCAGCTCAAACTTCAGCCGCAAAAAGCCGCAGCTTTCCAAAATGTGCTGCTGCTTGGAATCGGAGGTTCTGCACTTGGTCCGCAGTTTGTGCAAAATGCATTTGCTTCTGAGAACGACCGCATGCAGTTTTATTTTCTCGACAATACTGACCCTGACGGTATCGATCAGGTTCTGAACAAACTTGGCAAAGGTTTGGCGGAAACATTGACCCTCGTAATTTCCAAATCCGGAGCAACAAAAGAAACACGTAATGCAATGCTGGAGGTCCGTCAAGTTTATGAAAAGTCCGGACTTGAATTCGCAAAACATGCCGTTGCAGTTACCGCTGAGCACAGTCAACTTGATTTGCTGGCAAAAAAGGAAAACTGGCTGAGACGCTTTCCAATGTGGGACTGGGTTGGAGGTAGAACCTCAATATTTTCTGCAGTAGGATTGCTTCCGGCGGCATTGCAGGGTCTTGACCTTAACAATTTTCTGTCCGGTGCAAAAATCATGGATGAGCTTAGCCGCCAGACTGATGTTTGTAAAAATCCTGCTGCAGTGCTGGCCTGGATGTGGTACCATGCCGGAGGAGGTCGAGGCGAAAAGGCAATGGTGCTGTTGCCCTACAAAGACAGACTGCTGCTCTTCAGTCGTTATCTGCAGCAGTTGGTAATGGAGTCTTTGGGTAAGGAGAAAGATTTAACAGGAAAGACGGTAAACCAGGGACTAACAGTCTATGGTAACAAAGGCTCAACCGATCAACATGCTTTTGTACAGCAACTGCGTGAGGGTCCAGCGAATTTTTTTGTGACTTTCATTGAAGTACAAAAAGACCGAGAAGGTCAAAGCCTGGAAATTGAACCGGAAGCCACGTCTGGAGATTTTCTGCAGGGTTTTCTGCTTGGAACCCGTGAGGCACTGTATCAAAGTGGACGTACCTCACTCACCATCACGATTGAAGAACTTAACACCAAAACTCTGGGTGCTTTGATCGCACTGTTCGAGCGGGCTGTTGGTATCTATGCCTTACTGATTGGCATAAACGCATATCATCAACCTGGTGTAGAAGCAGGAAAACGAGCAGCCGGAGCTGTAATTGAGCTTTCACAAAAAATTCAAAAGCATCTCCAGTCTCAGCCTGAGCAACAATTCACTGCCCCCGATCTTGCAGATGCCCTCGGAGAATCAGCTAAAACAACAATAATTTTCCAGCTTCTGCTGCACCTGGCTGCTAATAATAGGTTGCAAAAATTTTCCGACGACAATCCTTTTTCAACTAGATTTCAGGCAAACTAAACTTATAAATTGACATTTAGCCCTGAAAGCTTAAATTGGCAGAGAACCTGCAGGTTGATAGCACTTTTCAAGTGCAGCAAAAAATGGAAAACAAAAAAACATTATGGGGCAGTATTAATAGTTTTTGTAAGCAAAATAATTGCAACCCCCAGTCAGGTTATGTTTTAGAACCGCATTTGTTCCGAAAGCATTACCAAGTGCTTTTAGCGGGATTAAGGCAGAGGCTTGTTACTACAATGAAGGCCGATAGTAAGGTACTGCTGCTCTTGTTTTTGTTCTTGATTATTACCCCTCCTGTTGTGTCTGCCACTTCGCACGAGTCTGAGATTCTCATTTTCAGTCTCTCACCTGAAAAAGTAGAAGAACAAAAAGGTGTTCTCAAACTTCAGATTAGTACCTTCAGTCCCATTCAGCAAATAATTATTGATGGAAAGCCACAAAAATTTCCGAAAACCTCAAGCCTGGTCTGGCTGAAGATTCCCTACATGCTAAAACCCGGTGTTAATACTTTTAATGTTTTTGTTAAGACCAAGTTCGGCGAAGCAAAGAAAATTATCAGAACAATTTATGAAACACCTGAACTCCTTAAAAAAGCAAAACTCGGCGATTCTTTTCAGTTGATCACTATTCTGGGCGGTGTCACAAAAGATAACATTGAAAAGGTTGAGGACAACAGCAGCAAATCCAAAGCATTTTCTACGAGCATGCTGCTTGTTCCCTCCTACCGCTTCGATGTCTTCGATGATTCCAGTGTTTTCCTGCGCGGAGTGCTAATGGGTGACCAACAACACAACGGCAAATTTGAGTCCAAAGAGGTGCTGTTCAAACAAGTGAATATTGAGTGGGAAGAGCGTGAAAGCTGGGCCGGTGTCTTAACCCTTTCTGTGGGTACAAATGAGGCGGGAACCCGGGAAATACCACTAACATCTGCACCCAGAGATAGTCTTTCAAAAAAATATAAACGTGCCTCCCGTGACAATATCTATACAGTGAAAGCCAAACAGGAGCTTGAAGAAGGCTCAAGCTGGAACTGGCAGATCGACCGTAAGAAAAAATCTGTAGAGGGTTCTAACGATGACAGCGGTTTTTCAACCACACTTGCGGCTGGTTACGTGACTCCTTTCTTTGGTGTAAAAACAACTTTTGGAGGAACACTTGAGGACGCAAATCTGAATGGCACCTACAAAGACACCAAAACATACAAAGCAAAACTCAAGGTTGACTATCCTCTTCCTCCTGTGGCCCTTGGACTCCAGTATGATTTTTCTCAAACTGAGGACAAAGTCGCCGATCCGTCATTAACTGATAAAACAAAAACCAGAAATCGTGCCTTATCGCTAAGTCTCAATTATCCGGCTGCACCGTGGTGTATCTTTGGATTTACTCAGAAACAGGAAAAACAGAGTTCAAACCTGGCAGGAAAAACTTATACGCTGAACTCTACACAACTGCAGGTAATTCTCATTTATTGAATCTTTAACTAACTGCTTGACTCAGCAAGCTAAATTATAATTAATTAGCTTTAAAGTATACCAAACACGCTCATGAAATTTAGAGTACTAATCCTGATTGCATTGTTTTTGACGGCCATTCCTGCAATCCCCCTGCAGGCACAGCAGGGACTGCTCTTGCTGGAAAAAGGCTCAGTCAAAGTGATTGGTCCCAAACGCACCCGCCTGCTGCGTAAACCCGGCGCAAAAATTCTCCTCAACGCCAGTGACCGTGTACAGACCGGCAAAAATACTTCAGTCAAAATCAAGATCAAGGGCAAACCTGAAGTGATTGAACTCTCCTCCCGTTCCTTTTTCCGGATGGGAAAGATTACCCAGCAAACAAGTAGTATTTCCCTTTTGACCGGTAAGGCTAGATTCAAGATTAAGGGCAAACTCAAGCGCAAGAGCAAAAGGAAACGCTTTCAGATACGTACTGTAACTGCACTCGTAGGCGTGAAAGGGACTGATTTTGTGGTGGGTGCTTCCAACACTCAGACCAGTCTCCTCACCATTTCCGGCACTGTTTCTGTGGCTCCGGTTACTATGCCGGATATCGAAATTGAAGTTCCTGCTAATCAGGCTTCTACAATTCAACAAAACTCCACACCAACTGCACCTGTTGAAGTTGCACCAAAAATGCGTGATCAGATTCTCAAATCGGACTCACCAAAGGCTTTTAACAACGTTAAATTTGGAGAAGCTGTAAATCCGGAAGAAGTACGCAAAGAGAATCAAAAAAAGAAAAAGGAAGAAGAGGAAGAACAAAAGAAAGAAGAAGAGAAACAAAAAGAAGAGGGTGGTCCAAAGGAGGACGAGGAAGGTGAGGAGGGGAAAGGAAAACCTCTTGGTAAAAAAGATGGAGAACCAAAACCCGGTGAAGATGATCCTGAAGGAGAAGGTGAGCCTGGAGATGAGGAAGGAGCATTAACTGAAAAAGAAGACGGCAAAGAACCTCTGGAAGGTGAGGACGGCGAGGAAGGTCCCGGACCAAAAGGCCCCCGTGGTCCTGGAATGCCGGGCGATGGTGATGAAGAAGGTGAAGGTGGCCAATTCGGACCAAAGGGTGATGAAGAAGGAGAAGGACCTGAAGGAACGTTTGGACCCAAAACTGACGATGGTGAAGGACCCGAAGGTGCTTTCAGACCGGAGGGTGACGATGAAGGACCTGAAGGAACGTTTGGTCCGGAAACGGAGGAAGGCGGACCGGAAGGTACTTTTGGGCCGGGAGACGAAGCAGGCGAAGGACCTGAGGGGACTTTCGGACCGGAAGGTGAAGCAGGACCTCCTGCCGGAGACTTCAAATCAGGTGACGGTGATATGGGACCGGTTAATACTTTTGGTCCCGGCGATGATGGCTTTAGCGAAGGAGGAGACCTTGGTCCTCAGGGTGAAGATTTCGGTCCTAAGACTGACGATTTTGGAACTGGTACTGATTTCGGTACAACTGGAGGAGACCTTAGTCCGACGGGAGACGATTTCGGAACTGGTGCTGATTTCGGTACAACTGGAGGAGACTTTGGCATAAAAGATGATTTTGGGGGAGATGACTTCGGGGGTGACTTTGGAGGAGATGACGCCTTTGGAGGCAGCTTTGGAGGGGATGATTTTGGCGGCAGCTTTGGGGGAGATGACTTCACAGGAGAAACTTTTGCCGGAGATGATTTTGGCGACACCTTTGGAGGGGATGACTTCGGGGGAACTTTTGGAGGAGATGATTTCGGTGGTGACGACTTTGGAGGTGAGAATTTCGGAGATACTGGAGATTTTGGAGGTAAAGATGATATAAGTCCTGGAGGGGATGACTTTGGTGGTAAAGATGACGTCGCTCCAGGTGGAGATGATATTGCTCCCGGAGAGGATGATTTTGGGGCTAAAGATGATATCGGCCCTGGAAGAGATGACGTCGCTCCAGGTGGTGATGGTTTCGAAGGCGGAGATGACTTCGGGGGTAAAGATGATTTTGGTACAGGAGGAGATGACTTCGGAGGTGGAGACAACTTCGGGGGGGATGACTTCGGGGGTAAAGATGACTTTGGTACAGGAGGAGATGATTTCGGAGGTGGAGACAACTTCGGAGGAGATGATTTTGGTGGGGACGGTTTTGACGATTTTGGCGGAGATACTAACTATGATGATTTTGGAGGTGGTGATGACTATGGCGGCTACGATGATATCCTGGGTGATACCGGCACAATTCTTGACGATCTTGACGACACACTGGATAACATTGAAACGATCCGACGTGTGATAATTGAAATTAAATACGATTGAGACTCAAAATGGGAGATAAACAAATCTTAGGCTGGATACTGCTCACGCTTACGTCCTTGTTTCTTGTTACTGGATGCGGTGATTTGGAGCCTGAAATGCAGGATACAAGAACAATAACCCTGCAGATGGACTTCGCACAAAGATCTTCTTCTCGCACCTCCAATGTTACTGCAGCCGATCTGAGTGCCTACAATACTCACTTGATCATGGCCCAGCCTGCCTGGGAATATTTAAAAGACAGTTATATGTATCCTACGAGTTTGGCAGAAGGATTACTGGATCCAGTTAGTGGGAAAATCACTCTGGAAATTCCACTCAACACAGAGATGAAAATCTTCGCCTTTCTCTTCAAAGAGAATTACAGTCATAATGATTTGTTTTCAACAACCCGGGAGGTTGGCTATTACGGTGAATCACCTGGTTTTTCCATCACCACACTGACGGACAGCATCAGTTTGAATATCAGACTGACAGAAGTTTCAGGCACAAATACCGGTACTACTGATACCGTTGCACCTGTGCTTACGGAAGTCTATCCCGTAACAAATCCTACCAGTAACTCTACTCCGGATTACACCTTTAAATCCACTGAAGCTGGAACCATCAGCTATGGAGGTTTATGCTCATCGACAACTTTAATTGCTTACAGTGGAGATAACAATATCCACTTTAACTATTTGACTGACGGCTATTATGAGTTCTGCACAATTACTGTCAAGGACTATGATGGAAATATCAGCAACACACTTGCTGTAACTCCTTTTACTGTTGACACAAGTTCTTCCAATACTGATACAACAGCACCTCTACTTACGGAAGTCACTGCTGTACTAGATACGACTTACGGGAATCCACTATATTACACATTTTCATCAACCGAAGCAGGAAATATCACCTATGGCGGTTCCTGTTCTTCAAC
Organism: SAR324 cluster bacterium; assembly: GCA_014382365.1. Lineage (GTDB taxonomy): Bacteria > SAR324 > SAR324 > SAR324 > NAC60-12 > Arctic96AD-7. The sequence goes on along the minus strand of JACNJW010000046.1, from coordinate 1,953 downwards.
AACTACTACTACTGCGATTATTGGAAATAACTATATCACCTTTAATACTTTAGTTGTTGGTACTTATACCGGCTGCACAATAACTGTCAGGGACTCTGCGGGTAACGAGAGCACCCCACTTCCTGTATCCACTTTCTCTGTTCTATAATGAGATAAAAGTCTCCCTCACTGTCCGAACGACTTTTTTCGGTAGCAACGGATTGAAACACGACCCTTGGCTCTTCCATGGAATGAAGTCAGCACGGCTCCGCCTTGCATATTGTGTACATCAATCATGATACTGAAGCTCACAGATGGTGCACCCGGCAGGAGTCGAACCTGCGGCCTACGGAATCGGAATCCGTCACTCTATCCAGCTGAGCTACGGGTGCAAGTGGTGGGGTAGTCCGGTTTCAGCATATCAATTTCCTGCAACTAAAACCACCACGTTTTTTGTTTTCATAGTTTATCGATTATTTTTGGATCTTTGCCGGATTGAGTAGCTCTGACCTTTAGAGCAACTTTAGAATTTATTCGGGGGCCTTAGAAAACAACAACACCTTCAAACCGATAAATCGGTTTGCTGTTTTGCTGTACGGAGCTGATGCTCTCAAAAAAACTATACCTGATTTGATATGCTTGTAACTCCGCAATTATTTTCACACCCGCACAAGCGGCAATTCATTCCAGCAGGTTGTAAACGCAGGACTCCGGAATTTGCTGCGCGCCTTCCAGTCTGAACTTCCGGAAACAGAAGCGGAAGCCACGGTATAGCGTCCGAATTTCGCATTGATCTTTCTTAGGGCCCACATCAATTCCGGCGACCTCTGAAATTTCGATTCCGTTTCAAAAAGCGAAGCCGGAATATTTTTTACTGAAACGAGATCGTGTAGCAGCACGCCAACTTTGTGGTATTCAAATCCGGGCTCAAAAACCTGCTCCAGCGCACTATGCGCCGCGGCATTGAGTAGAATCAGATTATCGGTTGCCGATATTTCGACAGATGCGGATGCACTTCTCTGCACGATGTTTTTGCGAAAACGGTTTGTTGAGAGATAGACGGTAAGGGCTGAAGTCGCCTGTTTGTATTTCCAGAGTCGGGTCACCGCATTTTGCACAAAATGCGTCAATGCGGGACGGATATCTTCCAGTTCCTTTTGCGGTTTGCCGAATGATCGCCCGCACATGAGGGACTTTCTTGACTCTTCCGGCTCCTCTAACTGCAGACAGCTTTCGCCGCGCAGTTCCAGAACTGTACGCATCAGCACCACAGAAAATTGTTTTTTAATCCGGACAGGATCTGCATCCCGCAGCTGCTTTGCGTTGTGGATGCCGAGTCCGCTTAATTTTCTACTGAGCTTTCTGCCGATTCCCCAAACATCTCCGGTTTCCATTTGTTCCAGCACCCTGCCAAAACTTTCAGGCTCAGTTCCAATACAGACTCCGGCTAATTCCGGACGATGCTTTGCCAGCCGGTTTGCGGCTTTAGCCAGTGTTTTTGTTTGTGCAACTCCGATCGAAACCTGAAGCCCTGTGTGACGTTCCACCCTACGCCGTACATGCTGACAAAGTTCCAGCAGCCGTTCCCGTGAAAAACCGGATACATCGGCAAAAGCCTCATCGATACTGTAGCGTTCCACATTTGGTAAAAGCGTTTCCAGTGTTTCCATCACCCGACAGCTCATATCGCCGTAAAGTACATAGTTCGACGACCGTATCTGCAACCCGTGGCTCCGGACAAATCCGCGGACACTTCCGGTCAACACCCCCATTCCGATCCCCAGTTTCCTGGCTTCACTGGAACGGGCGATGACGTTGCCGTCATTGTTGGAAAGCACAACGAGCGGTTTTCCCGCCAGTTGAGGCTGAAAAACCTGTTCGCAGGAGGCAAAAAAATTGTTACAGTCAATCAGCGCAATCATAGTTTTTTTAAGGTCCAGCTGACAACTCCCCAGACGGAGAAATCCATTTCAG
>JACNJW010000014.1 GCA_014382365.1 SAR324 cluster bacterium | reverse complement strand
GTACCTGAATAAAATTATCTTCCATACTCTTGATGACTACCGGTCCTTGATCTACAATTTCATCTACAAAAAGGCATTGTTTATGGTTTGCATGCTGCACTACAACAACCAGGCCTTCAGTGGGTTCCTTAAACCGGGGTGTTATTCCCAAGCGGTTATGCAGCCTTAACATGGGAATATATTCTCCACGTATTTCCACCAGCTCACCTTTGTTTTTAATTTTTTTAATTTGTTTTGGAACCGGCCTCAGTGACTCATTTACCGAAAGTAGCGGAATGGTAAAAACCTGATGCCCCACATCAATCATCATTCCATCAATGATGGCAAGTGTAAGTGGTAATTTAAGTTTAGTGTTGGTACCTTTGCCCAGTTCACTTGATATTTCAATGGTTCCAAGCAAGGCTTCAATGTCACGCCTGACGGTGTCCATTCCAACTCCGCGTCCTGAAACATCTGTCACTTCAGTTGTTGTCGTAAAACCCGGCATGAATAATAAATTGTAAATTTCGCCTTCAGTCAGTTCATCTGTTTCATCGATAAATCCCTTCCTGACTGCAGAATCAAAAATTACTTTGGAATCAATTCCCTTTCCGTCGTCTTCTATCTCGACGATAACATAACCCTCCTGTTGCGATGCTTTGAGAGAAATGGTTCCGGTAGGGTCCTTTCCGTTTTTTACCCGAGTTTCTGAATCCTCTATCCCATGGTCCATTGAGTTACGAACTAAATGAACTAACGGTCCCTGTAGCTGCTCTGTGACTGTTTTATCCAGTTCTGTATCTCCACCTTCAATTTCCAGTTTAATTTTCTTTTTACTGCGGGTGGCATAATCACGTACGGTACGTTTCATGTTATTTAAGATACTTCCGACTGGAATCATACGTACCTGAAGGATCTGATCCTGGAGTTCCTGCACAGATTTTTCGTTATCTTCAACAAACTGCAAAAGCATCTCACCAAGACTGTCATCAACTTTCATAATTTTTTCGCTCAGCAGGTGCAGTCGGGCCTGGTTGATCACAGTTTCTCCCACCAGATTTTGCAGTTTATCAAGTTTGTCAATCGTGACACGAATTGACTGTGTGGTCTTGATACCGGAGTCTTTCTTAGTCTCATTTTTTGGAGGGTCTGTTTTTGCTTCTTCTGCGCTCGAATCTTTTTCTGCAATTATTTCTTTTGCCGGCTCTTTGTCTTCTTTTGCGTCTTCTGCCACTTCCGCAGCCGCTTCCGGAACCGGTACAGAATTTTCTTCTACTTGAGTTTCATCAACTCCAATTTGTTCCTGTTCTTTATTTTCCTGATCTTCATATATTCCAAAGGAGGCCAGCCCCGGATCTTCAGGAGGAGTCTCAGCAGGTTCAAACCGGACTTCATTTTTTTCATCCTGAAAGAAAATCAGGATATTTTCAATCTCTTCTGCAGGATGAGTGGTAACCAGTTTTGCACTCCACCAGAGATGAATATCTTCGGGGTCAAGGTTCTTCATTGAAGGTAATTTGCCCAAATGTGGAATTATGTGCAAATCTCCTAACTCTTTTAAGTCTTTAATTAAAAGTATTGGATCAGAACCTTTTCGCAACATTTCTGTGTCAAATTTAAGATGCAGCAAATAAGCAGTTTCTTCTCCTTCATCTTCATCATCCCACTGCACTCCTTCCTCTTCTTCAGTCTCAACACTTTCAGCAGTTTTTTCTGCCGGTGGAGGACTTTGTTCCGCTTCTATCTTTTCATCCGGAGTTGTTTCCGGCTTTGGAGCGGAGGCAGGTGTTTTCTTTTTGGTTTTTTCTGCAGGTGCTTTGCTTGAGGTCTTGCCTGCATTACTTTCAAATTCTTTAAGTTGTCCAAGTGTCTTGTCAATAAGTTCCTGATTAAGCTCACCACCTTCACGAATTCTATCTAAAAAAGACCTGAATCCATCGATTGAACTCAACAGCAGAGATGCCATTTCCGGATTACAGACAATTTCGCCATTTCGTGCTTTGTCGAGCAGGTTTTCGAAATGATGAGCATATTCTGCTAATTCTGTCTCCATAACCATTCCTGCTCCACCTTTTATGGTGTGCATATCTCGAAAGATACGGTCAATCAAAGAGCGTTTCTTTGGTTGGGTTTCGAGTTCAAGTACTCCTTCCTCCAAATCCTCGATTATCTCTTCGACTTCCTCTACAAATTCTTCCAAAGCTGGATTATCCACTTTGTTTCTACCTGTTTCGAATGTTTATTAAGTATGATGGTTTTGTAAAAAATCTGCTTTCGATAATTTGCTATTTCAAATGCAGGGATAAATCTTAATGATTTTAGTGCTTAAGATAAATTAGATTTTTCGCTTTGCTCGAAATGACACGGCTATAAGGCATTTAAGAGGCCAGCAAATATTGCTTGTTTAATGTTTTTTATTTTTGATCAAAAATCTGCTGACCCTTCCAGTCTTTTGGAGGCGGTGTTTTCTTAAATATTTTACAGCGTTCCAAGTATAATTCTGCAGCACCGTCTTCAGGACAGTCTTTTAAGCAGGATTTGAATTTTTTTGTTGCTGCTGCCCATTTTTGTGCACGGTAGCTTGTTAAGGCTTCAGAAAACATTTCTCTACAGGCCAGTTTTTGTCCTCGTATTGGTTCAGGATCGCTGTTGCAGACCTCAACAATGGTGACAGGTTCTTCCTTGCCCTTTACCTGCACCAGGTCAAGTTCACGAAATTCGAGAGAATCATCATCTTTAACAAATTCATAAGTTGCCTGAGAAATTAATATTTTACTTTTATAGAATTTCGTTAAACCTTCCAGGCGCGATGCGAGGTTTACAGTGTCACCGGTAACAGTAGATTCCATACGTTCTTCGGAACCAACTGTTCCAATAATGACAGGTCCGCTGTGAATTCCAATCCCAATCCTGAGCAGGTTGTCATCTGTTCTTGCATTATCTTTGTTGAATGAGTCAATCTGTTCCTGCATACCAATTGCAGCCAAAACACTGTTAAGTGCATCTCCCGCATTTGGTTCTTCCGGAATACTGAACAATGCCATTACTGCATCACCGATGAATTTGTCGACAAAACCTTTGTTTTTAGAAATCGGTTCAGTCATTCGTTTGAAATAATCATTGAGAAAATCTACCAAAACTTGAGGAGACATCTTTTCAGAAAGACTGGTAAAGGATCTGATATCACAAAAAAGGATGCTGATGAAGTCAGTATCCGCTTTACCAAATTTTAAATGCTCCAACCCGTCAGGGGCAATACGTTTTATAAATTCCTTGGGAACAAACTTTTCAAATACTGCAGTCAGTTTTGCCGCAGCCTCCGTTTCGGCCAAACGCATTTTTGTAGTCTTTAATTCCTCAAAGGCATTTTTTTGCTGGACCAGAGAAATTTCCAAGTCTTTGTTGAGCCTGCGCGATTCGTCTTCTGCCTGTTTAATCCTCACCATCACTTTGACGCGTGCCGCCAATTCATCAAAATCAAATGGTTTAGGTAAATAATCATCTGCGCCAAGTTTTGCCAGACCAAGCACCAACTGGCGGATATCACTTTGTGCAGTAAGAAAGAGAACAGGAATATTCTTCCAGTCTTCATCACGTTTGAGAATTTTGATGCACTCGTCTCCGCTCATGTTTGGCATGTTCCTGTCAAGAACTATCACATCCGGAAGATCTTTTCGTATACAGTTAGACAGCCAGCGTAAGGCTTCCAAGCCATCTTCCATTTCCACAATGGTATAATTTTCTTCGGTTTGTTGTTCGAGTGTTCTCCGCACTTGTCCACGGATAGTCTTCGAATCGTCAACTGTCATTATTGTTGCAGGCATAACCGGCTAAGCTTTCTTATAATCTTGAAGCACTGATTCCAATCCTGTTATCTCAAGTGCTTCTTTGACTGCTTCGGACTTAGAGGTGATCTGGAATGTCATCCCTTTTTCCAAAGCATTATTACGACAAACTGCAAGTAGTTGAATCCCCGCAGTGTCAATGGCTTCTATACCTGATAAATCAAGCTCTATACTGCTGCGTTCAGATTGAATAAGCTCCAGCATAGTCTTTTGTAAAGGCTGGAGTTCCTGAATGATACAATTGCCTTTGACTTTGATTCCCGTACTTTCAAGTTCAACTTCCATAGTTTTTTAGAAATATTAAAAGTAGATTCAGTTTTTTTGATAAATGCTGAAAGCCAGTTTTTTCATGCCGTCCAACTTGTATCCTGTTTCTGTAATGCCCAGCACGAGCCAACCTCCTTCATCCAAATGATCCACCAGTTTTTGTAACAGGTACTCTCTCTTGTCCGGATGCAGGTAATAGAGCAAATTTCTGCAAAATATCAGCTGGAACTTAGTTGCAATGGGGTAGACATTGTCCATGAGATTAAATTGGCGAAATTGAATCAAATTTTGGATATCATCTATGACCTTTCTTTGAAAAACATTTTTTCCAACTGCAGTTGGTAATAAAAAACGTTTTTGGAAAGAGACAGGAATAGTACTAATCTGCTCCTCGGTATAGCCTCCACGAATGGCTGATTCAAGAACACCGGTATTTACGTCAGAACCTAAAATTCGCAAACCTCCGTTTGAAATCAAAGCAGTTCCAAAAAAATCATGTGCTTCCATCGCAAGAGTATAGGTTTCCTCTCCACTTGAACAACCTGCACTCCAGAACCGCAGCTTTGAATAGCGCTTACTGTTATGATTTTTCATCTCAGGAAAAACATTTTCCCGGAGAAACTTAAAATGCTGCTTCTCACGGTAGAAGCCGCTTTTGGTAGTTGTGACTGCATTGTAGAGAAGCTGACGTTCATTCCTGTTATTTGTACTTTCAATATAATCATAATAACTCTGGAAGGTTTCCAACTGATGTGCCTGAAGTATTCGCTGAACCCGTGCATAGAGCAGATATTTTTTGTCATCTCCCCATTCCATGCCAAGATCTTTTAGCACAAGGTCTCTGAATAACCTAAATTCATCGTCCGTCGGCTCATTGACTTTGGTCAATCTTGCTCTTGTGGTCACAATATCTGATGAATTATCCAATAGCATCTAAAACTGTTATCTGTAAAATTCTGGACTGATTAAAGTTGATCAACCGAAAAGCGCTAATCTCTGGTTTAGTGTTTTTTCAGACTGCTAATCCGGATTTACTGTTTCCGTATTTTTTCCGGAAGCTGTTCAACCTTGCTTTGCTCAAGTTTGAGGTTTGTCTGTTTATTCTCAATTATACGTTTAGTGGAGTTGGCATCCCTTTCGTCCACCTTAAAAGCATTTAGCAGTTGCTGCAGGTTTTCTGCTTCTTCAGCCATGTGCTGGCTTGCAGTGGTATTTTGCTCTACGAGGGCGGAGTTTTCCTGTGTGATAAGGTCCATATCTGCAATTGATTTGTTGATCTGATCCACGCCTTCTGCCTGTTCCTGTGAGGCTACCTTGATGTTTTCCATCACCTCAGAAACTTCCTTAACTGTTTGGAGAATCCCATTAAGGTTTGAATCACTTTCCGCTTTGAGGTTATTGAGCATAGTTTCAATTTTTGTTCTCATTTCATCCATGCCCTGTTCTCCGTTCTTGACAAGATCCCTGCCGGAGGTGATGTGTTCCAGACTGGTCTGAACCAACACGCCAATTTCCGTAGATGCTTTTGCGGAACGGTGAGCAAGTTTACGAACCTCAGATGCTACCACTGCAAACCCTTTACCGTGCTCTCCTGCACGTGCTGCCTCGACTGATGCGTTTAGTGCCAAGAGGTTAGTCTGAAAAGCAATGTCGTTCATCAGCGTGGTGATACCTTCAATCTTTTTGGAGCTTTCCATAATCTCTTCCATGGCTTCAACCACACTGGTATTGGTACTTTGCAGATTCTGCAGCATCTCCTGGTTTGTTTCGATGGAATTATTGACTGTATCCAGTAGTTCGGTCCTACTGTCAACCACAGACTGTTGCGCTTTCTGCGTGATTACATTTGCGTTTTTTGCATCTTCCGCGTTGTTTTGCACAATACTGTTGATCTCTTCCATTGCAGTCGCAGTTTCTTCAAGGGTAGAACTTTGCTGGTGCGTACGTGAGGAGAGATCATGATTGCCGGAAGCCATCTCTTGTGAAGACACATTGATGTTTGTAGCGGCTCTTCTAACGTCTGTAATTATTTGATAGAGCTGATCTTTCATCACATATATATTACCTATCAATCCTGTTCGATTTCCTGCAGTAGAGGATGAGTCCAGCATTAAATTACCATTTGCAATTTCTTTTGCAATTCCAACCGCTTCGTCTGGTTCACCTCCCAGTTGCTTTAAAATCAAACGAATATTCCACACAAAACCCGCAAATAATAAACCGATAACCAATTGTAGAAAAAAAGCAGTATTGAGCCAGAAGGATGATCTTGATGCAGAATTCATTACCTCTTGTTCTGTTCTATCTTCAATTGCCTCAAAGAAAAGGTTTACAGGTTTCATTATTTTTGAGACTTCTCCGTGATATTGCTCATCAAAGACTATTCTTAAAGCGAATTGCTGCGGTGTTTCGTTTGGATTCGGTTTCTGAGGTCCATCAACAAACCTGCCTAGTTTTATGGTCTTCATAGCTTGATCTTCAGTAGCAATGAGACCATCAGAATTAGCAGATGCTTCCTTTAGCAGTTTAAATTCCTGCGCTGAAAAACCTAATTCTTTCATGATATCAATTTGTTTTCTTAACTTATTCCGGTAAAGATCTTTGTTTACATAATCAGGTCGAGGAACTTTGCCATTTCTCCAGTTTACTATTTCCCAATAAGCATCCCAGTACTTTTGTTCACCAGTTGACACATAAGTTCTGCATAAGCGGGTTAGGTCCAGGGATGTTTGACGAAATTCATCTGCTAAAACGTAAGACAAATATCTGGTTTTTTGTGTTTCATTACTAACATCATTGGAATCTCTGGACATGGTTTGCGAAATTATTGAGAGTACAATTATTAAAACTGCAGCTAAACTCAAGTTAATCATCATCTTTTTAATGCCCATTTTGATCTCTTTTTAAATTGTATTTAGTACAAATATGTGGTCCGCTCAATAAATCTCTGCAAGCGTTATTCTTGACAGAAATTGGTTTGGTCTCTCAAAGTTGTATTATTAAAAATATTCTTTTAACCCTGAGGTTAATTCCGGAATTAATTCATGTTTTGACTCCGCTCAACCTTTGGATTGTGAAAGATTTTGTTGTTTTATATTTACTTGTAAAATGAGTATGTAGTGCTTTTATGAGTTTGCAATATATTCTCAGTAATTTACGAGTATTATACAGAGTCTATTATTTAAATGGAGCAAAATCCTGGTTTGCTGTACGATCAGGCTCAGACTTTGAAGGCTCTATCTCAGTTTTTTCCGGAAGTTGTTCTAACTTGCTATGTTCAAGTTTGAGGTTGGCCTGACTATTTACATTTGTGTTGTCAATGGACTTGGAATCATTTTCTTCCACCTTAAAAGTGTTTAGTAATTCCTGCAGGTTTTCTGCTTCTTCGGCCATGTGTTGACTTGCAGTTGTGTTCTGTTCAACGAGGGCAGAGTTTTCCTGAGTAATGCGGTCCATATCCGCTATTGCTCTGTTGATTTGGTCCACACCTTCCGCCTGTTCCTGTGAAGCAACCTTAATGTTTTCCATTACTTCTGAAACTTCCTTGACTGAAGTTAGGATGCCGTTAAGATTTGAATCACTATCCGCTTTGAGATTATTGAGCATGGTTTCAATTTTTGTTCTCATTTCGTCCATGCCCTGCTCTCCGTCCTTAACAAGTTTCCGGCCGGAATTTATGCGTTCCAGACTGGTCTGAATTAACTCTCCAATCTCAGTAGATGCTTTTGCGGAACGATGAGCAAGTTTGCGAACTTCTGATGCCACAACCGCAAAACCCTTACCATGTTCTCCTGCTCTTGCGGCCTCAACTGAAGCATTAAGTGCAAGCAGGTTGGTCTGAAAAGCAATGTCGTTCATCAGCGTGGTGATACCTTCAATCTTTTTGGAGCTTTCCATAATCTCTTCCATGGCTTCAACCACACTGGTATTGGTACTTTGCAGATTCTGCAGCATCTCCTGGTTTGTTTCGATGGAATTATTGACTGTATCCAGTAGTTCGGTCCTACTGTCAACCACAGACTGTTGCGCTTTCTGCGTGATTACATTTGCGTTTTTTGCATCTTCCGCGTTGTTTTGCACAATACTGTTGATCTCTTCCATTGCAGTCGCAGTTTCCTCCAGTGAAGAACTTTGCTGATGGGTACGGTTTGAAAGGTCCTGATTGCCGAGTGCCATCTCCTGTGACGATACATTGATGTTTGTGGCATGTTTTTTGACCTCAATTACCATCTTGTTGAGACGTTTGAGAAACATGTTGAACCATGTTGACAAATCACCTAGCTCATCTTTACCGGCAACCATAATCCTTTTGGTGAGATCACCTTCTCCCTGTGCAATGTCTTTAGACATTTCGACAAGGTTATTAACCGGTGCAGTGATTGACCTTCTCACCAAAAATCCGAACAAAAGGCTGACCAGCAGCCCAATAATTGTGATGATTAATACGATCCAGATGAAACTGCCGGTTTCACCAATAACACTGGTATTGATTGTATCTATGTCTTTACTGAGAACAGCATTGATGTCATCCAGGACCCTGGACAAACCAAGATTTAACTCTGAATAATTGTTGTCCAGTAATTGACTTTCACTAACCAGTAAACCGGATTTCTTAACACTCTCGTAAGTCTTCACAAACTGTTTATCAACTTTTATGAAAGCATCAATATTGTTTTTTGACTCTGTTTCTTTGACAATCTTGTCCAAATCATCACGGATTAATTTAAAGTCATCGAACATCCATTCAAGATCTGAAATATTTGCGGAACCAACCTTATCCCGTTTTGCCTGAGATGCGCTCATGATTTCATCAAGTTCAACAATTAGTTGATCCAACTGATAGAATAAATTTTTATTGAGATATTCTTTTTTCTGGAATCCATCCACTCCATCAGCTTCACCACCAAGCATTTTTTGCATGAAAGTTTCGTATTCCGGTTTGCCTGCAATCAGACTCCTTTTTGCTCTAATTTTGAAAATTATCCTCTTTCTTTTATTTTTAAACTCATTAAAGGCATTGATAAGGTTTGATATATTCTTTTTTGCAACAGGTCCCGAGTTCATCTTCTCACTGGATATCTCTGCAATTCTATTGGTGAAAAGATTGAGGTTTTTTACTCCGTTTTCAATCTGCTCCAAATCCTTTGAAATAACAGTTTTAAATTTTGAAGAGCTGATAAGTTGATTTAGATCCTTGTCTCCTGTCCGGGTAATTAAATCATCAAGTTGGAAGTCATAGATAAAAGTTTCGTTTTTCAGCTTATTTTTCAATACTTTCAATTCTGCTTCATAAATCTCTGAAGACTTTGCTGTCCCTATTTTTGCACGCAAAGATTCAATTTTGAGCAATTGTTCGCTGGTCAAATTGAACCTGTGAATACTTTCAAGAGAATTGCTGTTGATTTTCTGATTATTTTCATCTTTCAATTTTGCCAGCGACTCTTCAATAAAGATGATTGATGCACTAATGTTTTCCAAACCTTCTTTAATGGTCTCATCTGACACATTCAAATAAAATGATTGTGCATGCCCCTTCAGCTTGGATTGCTCTATCCTGATAGAGTCAAGTGTGCTTTTATAGGATGACAGCTCTGAATTTAAATTGAACTGACCGGATAAACCCAAAAAAGAAAAAATCACCATTCCGGAAATAGTTAAAGTAATAAATGAATTTATTATAAAAATAAAAAACAATTTTTTGCTGATAGTAACGGATAAGAGTTTCATAACACTCCTGTTTTTAAAGTTGTTGTTTGATGAATCTGAAGAAAATTTTATATTTCTGCTGTAATTGAATAGCGCATTAAATACACAAAAGCAAGAGAGTTTTTACTTTTTAAGAGGTCTAGGGTGTATCTATTTGCTTTATTTTATCAGCGGATCAGGGCAAAAACGTAAACCTTGATCTAAGCCGTCTAACATTTTCATTTGATCTTCATTCAAATTGAAATCAAAGACATTCGCGTTTTCTTTGATTCGTTCAGGTCTTGCAGATTTTGGGATAACAGTATGTCCACGCTGCAAAGCCCAACGAATCACTGCCTGAGCTGCAGATTTTTCAACAAAACAATTTATTCTATCATGATTTTCAGATTTAACCTGGTTTCCGCTCTCCGATCAAGCCGAGGCCAAGTTTCGCAGGAATGACAACTTTTTACTAGACCATTATCCATCATGTCTCCACAATTCTAGCAAGGTTTTACGTCAGCATAGTTCCTGCGATCTGTGTGTTTCCTTGCAAAAAAGAATCGGGGTCCATTTCCTGTTTGCCTTCCGGTTTGAGGCTCAGGATTTGTAAACATCCGGAATGAGTACCTACGATTAATTCTGGATAAATTTTTCCAAGTTCAATGTTTCCAGTTACAAACTCTACTTTTGTCAACAGGTTCCTGCAGTTGTTTTTTTGGAAAAACGGTGCCCATATTTTCTCCTTTAAAACAACATGATTTCTTCATAATTTCGTCACAATTCTTTGCTAAACTGAGCAACAAGAGCATGATAAAGGGTGATGCCGAAATTTTCTTTCAACAATGCTCGGTAAACTTCTGCGTTATGTTTTTAGAGGAGGCTGTTTCCATTCACACTCAAACCTAGAGGTAATTATGGTACAGTCAAAATTTAGTTATCGGATACTGACGACGTTATTTGTTACTTTCGATTTTCTGATCCTGTTGTTCACCGGTGTGGTGCTTTATGTGGTACCGCCGGGAAGGGTTGCGAACTGGATAAACTGGGAGCTGTTTGGCTTAGAAAAGGGGCAGTGGTCAGCAGTACACACACTCTCAGCACTGTTGTTTTTGATTGTTTCCTGCATTCACATTGCTTATAACTGGAAACCGTTAATGAACTACTTTTACAAGAAAGCCAGCGGAGTGCATCGTGTCAGGGAAATGGGCTTGGCAATGATCATTTGCGGAATTTTCGTCTACTCTGGAATAAGTTCCAGCAAACCACTGAGTTATGTGCTGGAGTGGGGAGAAAAATTTAAGAATTCATGGGTCGAAGAAAAGTTAAGTGAACAGTCCCGGGGACAGCCACAACATCAGTCTCTTGTTTCAACTGTAGAAAAACTGGAGTTGGATCTTGCGTTTGTGGTGGAAAAATTACGGCTTGAAGGTTTCCAAATCCAATCTGAAGAGGATACGCTGGAAGAAATCGCCAATGAAAACGGAGTAAGTCCCAAGCAGTTATTTGCTCTGATCGAACCTCCCACTGCTGAAAATCAAGTACAGACAAGTTCAACACCTGGGCAAAGTGTTGAGGAAAGCTTATCCGGAAAGGGCTATGGCCGTAAGACAATGCGTGATTTGTCAACTGAACTGGGCAAGCCTTTGGAAGCCATGCTGACTAAGGCTGAACAACAAGGTGTTTCAACTGATGGGGATGCACTCGTGAAGGATTTGGCTGAGAAACTGGGGATAACCCCCTTGGAGTTTGTGAATAGCTTGCTTAGCAAGGAAAGTAATTCAGCCAGTCAATAAAATGTTTTTCAGGAAGCTCTAAGTAGCTGTTGTCAGGGTTAACATAGTTTGGTTATAGAATTAATATATATCAAATCATAAAATTAATTTTATTCAAACTTTCACAAAACCTTAGCTTGAAAAACTGAGAAAATGATGTTACTTATTCAAGGTAATTTCTTACAAATATATGGAGTACAATCATAAGTATTCTTCAACTTCAGCAAGGGCAACAGGCATGAGCGAAATCACTCGAATAAAGACCGGGAACCGTATGAGTCAAATTGTGATTCATAATGAAACTATCTATCTTGCAGGTCAGGTAGGCAAGCCCGGAGATGGGGTGGCGGAACAAACTAAAACCTGCCTTGAGAGTGTTGAATCACTGTTGAATGAGGCCGGGTCAGATAAAACACGTATTCTGCAAACTACAATCTGGCTTGATAATATGGCTGATTTTGCCGAAATGAATGAAA
>JACNJW010000031.1 GCA_014382365.1 SAR324 cluster bacterium | reverse complement strand
AGAAACACAAGACCTAATTATTGATGGTCTTTGTAGTTGTTCCCCTGGATTCCCGCTTTCGCGAGAATGACAGAAGGATAATTAAAGTGACATGATACTTAATTCTAAAAAATAGAATTAAATTCATGTCCCCGTAATTCTTAACCAACATGTCCCCAAAATTCAGTCTGCTGTCCCCTTAATTCTTAAAACAACATATCCCCAAAATTCTGATGTTCCAGGAATTTAACAAAAATTTAGAGTGGATTTTTTTGCATTTGGCTGGTAAGGAGGGCCAGTTGTTTTTTGAGGCTGGCGTGAGATTCCCCGTCTTTTGGGCAGTGTTCGAGAACAAAGTTGGCAGTTCTCACGACTTTGCGCCAGCGTGGATTTGCGGGTAAGGTCATGATCGACTGGTAGCTGTTCAAACTTCGTGAACGCCAGGCTCCGGTGCTTTGATCAAAGAATGAACCCCATTGCTGACTGTCCTGTGCCAGTTCAATGATGCTTTTTCCAGTTTCATTTTCCCAGCAGGTAAGCGAAAGACGCAGGGTCTCGACCAGAGTGCGTCGCACTTCCTGTTGGGCTGAGGCTGTCTCTGAGGTGAGTTGCACGCTCTTTGAGAGTGCTACCTGAGCAGCAACGCGAGCCAATAACTCCTGACGTAGAATGGGTTTGGTGAGGTAATCATTGGCTCCGCACTGAAAGCCCTGTGTGATGTCAGCCTCACCCTTCAGCGCAGTTAAAAGCAAAATCGGCAGTTCTTCCTTGTTGTATTTTTCGCGCATCAGTTCGCAGGTTTCAAAACCGTCCAAACCAGGCATCATCACATCCATCAGCACTACATCAAATTTTTCTCCCTCCAAAATCAAAGCCAGCGCTTCACGTCCGGAAAGACAAAGTGTCCAGGAATATTCTCCGGCCTGCAGATAACCAGTGATCACCTCTAAATTGACTGCATCATCATCAACGATCAAAAGTCGGCCATGTTCAGACTGTTGTTTCTTATTTCTTCGCGGAGGTGAGGAATTAGCAAAAGGATGGGGTGAAATCGCCGCGGCCTGTTTAGCTTTTCCGGCAGTCTGGATTTTCTGTTCCGGAATATAATCTGCCTTAGGCAGACTGAAGCTGAAAACGCTGCCTTTACCAAGAGTGGACTGGACCTCCAAAGTTCCTCCATGTGCATCAACCAGTCTGCGGCTGATTTCCAGCCCCAAACCCAAACCGGGTTTTTGCCGGATTTCTTCAGTCTTTCCACGTTCAAAACTTTCGAACATCCGCTCCAAATCTTCCGGTGCAATGCCGATTCCACTGTCTGTAATCTGGAGTTGGATGTGGTCAATTTCCACAACCGCAGAAACCGTGATGCTGCCGGATTCAGTATATTTGACAGCATTACCCATCAGATTCAGCAGTATCTGCTGCAGACGCCCCGGATCAGCCAGTACCGGTGGTAAATCTTCCGGAAGCAGATTTTGACAATTCAGGGATCGTCCCTGAAGCAGTGGCTCAAGCAACTGCAAAATTGATTTCACCAGCGGAAACAAAAGCACGGATTCAAGTTGCAGCTGCAGTTCTTTTTTGCGCAGAACTGCCAGATCGAGCAGGTCGTTAATCAGGTAATCAAGTCGTTTGCCGTTATTGACAATCAGTTGCAGCTGACGGGTGATATTCCGGGACAGTTTTTCAACAGGTGAATTTAATATGTTTTCTGCCAGCCCGACCATTCCATGCAGTGGAGTCCGCAATTCATGCGAAGTATTGGCCAGTAATTGATCTTTCATTTCGTCACTGTGGCGCAGTGTAATTAAAATCTGATCTTGTGCACTCAGTTTTTCTTCATTCATTTGTTTGACACGTGTCATCATAGCCAGTGAAAAAACAAGTGCTTCCACAATTAAACCAATTTCAACAGAGTAAATAGTGAAAGTGTTTCCTGGAAGAAAACCCTGAATCCAGAGACTAAAAACCAGAGACATGCCCATAAAAAAACTCCAGCCTACAAAGAGAAAGCCTGCAGTTTGAAGACCTTTGCGCCAGCAGTCGAAAGCCAGCAACAACAGTGGCAGCAGGAAAAAAGCCAGCAATGACAACAGCTGAGTATAAAGTGAAAAACTCAACACGAACACCAGCGGTAAACCAAGCAGATTGAATCCTAACAAATAACTGCTCATGCGGTGCAGACTGGGTGTGAGCTCTTTACTATGCAGGGTCTGGCGAAAGAAGAGAATGATAAAAATGAAAGACAGTTGAACAGCGAGTGCACTCGTGTAATAGTTCCATTCCGGTGCAAAAGACAGCCAGTAAATAGATTCCCAGCGGTGAGACTGGAGACGAAAATAGACGGCAAAAACCAGAAACAGAGTGTAGAACAAATACATGCGGTCAGCGACGATTAAGAACAGGCAGAAATTAAACAAGAGCATGATGCCGATGATGCCTAAAAAAATGCCAAAAACATAAAATTCATTGTAAAAAACCTTGTTGAGTTCTTCCGGTTCCCAGGCAAATAAGGCAACCTGCAGTGTGGTTCTGCTGGTGACACGCAGGAAAAATGTTTTGCTTTCTCCGGCTTCAAAATCCAAATCAAAAACAGTTATATCCCGGCGTGGGCTTTCATTGCGAATCAGTTGGATAATATCTTTTTTGAGGAGCGTCTGCTGTTCTTTGCTGTTAATAATGTGCAGTTGCAGAGTGTCATAAATTGAATTATATTTCAGTGGGATCTTCCGTGAATAGTCGGCAGGATTGGAAAGCTGAAAACGAAGCCAGAAGGCTGAGTCCGTGATGCCGAAATTGGGACGAACTGAAGTACTCTGCTTGAACTTCCTGGAATATTCAGCTGAGCGCACTTCTTCAATTGTTAATTTGCCGGAAGGGTCTTCAAGATATGTGAGCTCCAAACCAAGAGGATAACTGCCCTGACCTTCCTCCAAAATGAGTGGTGATGCAACAGCATAATTTGCTGAACTAAACAGGATTAACAGAAATATTGTTAAACGGTAAAGCATATTTTAATTAAAGGGACACAATACGTAATTATATTTCAATGTCGAATTTGTGTGACATTTGGTTTTATAAGTCTGTACGAATAAAGGGGACACGATACTTAATTCTAAAAAGAGAATTAACTTCATCTCCACGTAATTCTTTAAATTATTCCGAATTTAGGGTACACGAAATATAATTCTGAAAACTGAGAATTATCCATCATCTGCCCAAAATCACTGCTCACTCCTCCCAATTTTCGAGGTATGCTATTTGTTCCGGAAGCAACTCGTCAATGGAAACACCGGAACCTTTGAGTTTGAGACGCGCTACTTCCTCGTCAATTTCATCGGGAACGCGGTGCACGTCATTGCTCAAATCCGTATGATGCAGGGCAACGTGTTTTCCGGAGAGTGCCTGCAGCGCAAAACTGGTGTCCATAATTTCCGCAGGATGACCGTCAGCACAGGCAATGTTTACCAGATCACCGTCTCCAAGCAAATTCAACCAGCGTCCATCCTCCAGCCGGAAGCCGGTGATGTTTTGCCGCATTGCCTTTTTTTCAAGAGCCAGTGCATTCAGTGCTTCCAAATCGAGTTCGATCTTAAAATGTCCTGCATTACAGATGATTGCACCATTTTTCATTTTTGAAAAATGTTCTTTGCGGATCACGTGTTTGTTGCCGGTTACAGTCAGAAAAATATCAGCCTGCGGTGCGGCTTCAGTCAGCGGCATCACCCGTAGTCCGTGCATCAGTGCATCGGCAGCTTTGATGGGATCGATTTCACAAATGATCACATTTGCTCCCAACCCCTGTGCACGTTCTGCACAGCCTTTTCCGCACCAGCCGTAACCAATGATCACCACCGTTTTTCCGCTGATCACTAAATTTGTGGTACGCATCACACCGTCCCAAACCGATTGTCCGGTGCCGTGATAATTGTCGAACAAGTATTTGCAGCGGGCATCGTTGATCAAAACTACCGGGAATTCCAACTGTCCGGCTTTTGCCCTGGCTTTGGCACGGAGGACTCCGGTGGTGGTTTCTTCACAGGCACCCCAAACATCTGCCAGTAGTTCACGGCGCTCATTGTGCAGCAGTTCGGCCAGATCTCCGCCGTCATCAATCACAATATTGGGCCGTAAATCGAGTGCAAGATTCATGTATTGCTGCATCTCTTCCGGAGTTGCGCCATAGCGTGCATAAACGTGCAGTCCATCTGCCGCCAAGGCGGCCACGACATCGTCTTTGGTCGAATGCGGATTGCTGCCGGTCACTGCTACTTCTGCTCCTCCTGCAGCAAAAACCTGGGCCAGATAAGCAGTTTTGGCTTCCAAATGAATACAGACCAAAATGCGCAGTCCTGCGAAATATTTTTCCCTGTGAAAATCGGCTTCGATTTGTTGCAGAATGGGCATGTTCCGTTTGACCCATTCAATTTTTTGTTTACCCTCTGCCGCCAGTTGAGGTGCGGCTACGATATTATTTTGCATATTTTGTTGGTTTTTTTATGTGCTTTGTTGTTATTGTTTGAAATTAAACTACTTAAAATTAGTGAAGAATGATGAACTCAAAAAAAGTCTAAATGGTATACTTGTATGTCATTCCCGCAAAAGCTGGAATGACAATTATATACCAAGTCATCAAAGTAAAGGGTACCAATATGATGAACCGCTAAAATTCCAAATACTGTGTCATTTTGAGTGAAGCGGGAAATCTTTGCGTCAGCAACTACTCTTCCATTTTATTCAAAAACAAACGTGCACGCTCCTGCCAGACAGTTGCAGAGAATTTTTGTTTAATAAATTTTTCCCAGGCAGAGCGGGCTTTTTTGTGCCGTCCCTGCTGCCAATATAATTGACCCAGCACAAAATTTGTAAAAGGATAGCGCCCAGGAGATTCGAGCTGCAGTTCCAGCAAGTCACGAATTCCTCCGGCATATTCTTCCAGTTCCGGAGGATACTCCCGCAGAGACGAATAGGCGGAAAAGGCCAAATCATAATCATTTATTTTCAGGTAGGTAATTCCCAGATTCATACGGGCATAATTTAATTCCGGTTTTAAAAAAAGTGCCTGAAGACTGCTTTCAATTGCTGAATTAAAATCACCAAGCAGGTAATAACCCCAGCCCAGATTACCATATAAATATGGATCTTCACCAAAGTTTAATGCTTTTTCATATGCTTCTACGGAATTGCGGACGGCTTTAAGATCATAGCGGGCCAGACCGTTGGGCTGCAGTTGGTAACCCTTGTAATAATAAACTGTACCCAAATCCTGATACAAACGTTCCTGCTGCTGAGGTGAGTCTGTATAATGAAGTCCGTCCTGCAGTGTTTCAAGTGCATCTTCAAATTCCCGTGCTTCAAACAAACCCCTGGCAGTCAAAGCATAATAATCAGTGGGACCTTCTCCAAAGTTTGGATTCTGTGTAAGTTCCAGCCAGCGTTTTAATTTGTCTTTGATACCAGCAGGTAACTCCTGATTTTGGTTACTGAAAAGTTTTTTAAAGGTTTCCCGCAGTAAAGGCCAGACTTGATCTGTGCCAAAACGCTGTCTAAAAGTCCGCTGATGAGGACGACCAGTATCCCACCACTGTTCCCACAGAGAAAGGTTTCCGGATGATGACTGCTGAAAATTCGAAATTTGAAACGGCTCCGGCTGACGTGGAAATAAAGTAAAGATGAAGACATAGAGCGATAATATTACCAGCACAACTGCTCCAATTGTTTGCCAGCGTCTGCTCTGCAACTGTGAAATTGGATTCTGCAGCAATGGTGCTTCTGCCATTGAGCTGGAAATTCGCTGTGACTCTACCCAGGCCAGTTCTGCAGCTATTTTTTGTTCTGCAGAAAAAAAACGGTTTCCCAGACGGTAAAAGCTTGCGGCAAGAACTGCAGTTGAAACAGAGTGTTCTACAATTAAATTTGATGCAGCATTGAAATCACCTGCAGTGACAAGATCTTCCGGAACAGCAGAGTCAATCATTGTGTTTGCAGCAATAGACATAAAACTGTTTAGTGTTGTGTCTCGTTTTGAGTCCGCCAGACTTCGTAGCTCAGGCCGGCTAAACGGGCCTTGCTTTTGCGGTGGGAAGTTAAAATTCGGCTGGTTGTAAAATAGCTGATTATGAAGCCCGGAACGGCATAAACAAAACCGCCCACAACCATCGGCCAGCCCAGGTCAATCAACAGAAAGCGGATTCCCTGCATAATTTTTTCCCAGGCACCACTGGTTTCAGAAATGCGTGTTAAAGTGTCTGCAAAAAGTTGATAGGAAAAATTATTCTGGGTATCAAGGACCCAGCAGCCGGTAACCAAAAATAAATAATAAAGCGGCACCATTGTCAGTGGATTAGAAATCCAGACCATGGCCACTCCGACTGGCAAATTAAAATGTCTGCGGAACAGGTAGCGGTAGATGCTCCAGATGATGGCCACCAGATACATTTGTACTCCAACTGTGGGTGTTAAACCGAGAAAGACACCGACTGCAACTCCCAGGCTGACCTCTGAAATCGGTGACCTTGAATGCAGAACCGGATTTATTAATTTTTCCCTGCAGAGTTTAATGAAAATCTCCATGCTACCAACTACCCTGATTTTTCATCGAGGTCCAGGGTTCACAGAGTGGAAGTGGATCACCCTGCTGCAGTAATTCAATTGAGATTTGATCAGGACTGCGGATAAAAGCCATTTTTCCATCCCTTGGCGGACGTAAAATAGTAACTCCTTTTTGTTGCAGTTCTTCACAAAAATCATAAATATTTTCAACTGCATATGCAAGGTGTCCAAAACTCTCTCCAACACTGTAAGCCTCTTTTTGCTCCCAGTTATAAGTCAACTCAAGCAGAGACTCATTATCGTTTGCTGCTAAAAAAACCAGTGTAAATTTTGCGTCAGGAACTTCCTTGCGCCTCACCTCTTTCATGCCAAGTTTGTCGATGAAAAAATCGAGTGCAGAATCAAGGTTTTGAACACGGATCATGGTATGTAAATATTTCATATTTTCTTTTTGTTAATATAGGTTCACCAGCCAAGTTGGCACAGGACGGTTTCTTGAGTTGGAGTGTTAATTATTACTTGATATGTGAGTTTTATGCAAGTTTGAGGTGGAGCTTGCAGCATTTCAAATTGGAGTGCATAAATGGATTCAAGCAATGTTTGATAGGCACCATTTCCGGATTTTCGGTAAAGGACTTTGGTTTGGTGATCATAGCGGTAAGCGATTTTTTCACGGGTATCTGCAAGGTCTCCGTCACGGTTGCGGTCAGTTTTAAAGCTCAACTGGTATGTTGAAATTTCTACTGCAGTTTCATTGCCTGAAGCCAAAGCATAACCTGCCTGAATCAGCTCTGATTTGAGCAGCATCTGGAAACGCTGCATGTCACCTTCAAGTACTGAATTTTGCTGTTGCTGCAGGGCAATTCGGTGAAACTCAAGCAAAGGCCGCTGTGCTGCAACAAGTATGGCTGAGACAATTGCCAGCACCAGCATCACTTCCAGCAGCGTAAAACCGTGGTTGCATGATAAATAAAATTGCTTACTTTTCCTCATTGTGATTTCTTCGTGTTGCCCCATTTTAGCAATAATTTTGGTTCAGCATCACTTGACAGCACCTGAAAGAGCAGAGTCTTTAGCTTCGGTTCCACCTGCTCAACCTGCCAATGCAGTACTGCGTCAGTTCCTGCCAGAGCAACATTTTCCTGAAAACTTCCTGGAACCAAAGGTCCATTCAATTTTTCCAGAGTCCATTTGTCCAACTGGGTTGCAAGTTCGTTTTTTTGCTTTCTGAGCAGCATTTGTTCAAATGTCTGTTCTCCTATTTCTATGAGACCGGCCACCAAAATCAGCAGCATTGTACTTGCAATCATAACTTCTATCAGAGTAAATCCTTTTTTCAGCATCCAATTCCTCCCAGCAGATTGCTTTTTGCATTTAGCATTCAGGTGTGTCAAACTTAAGTTTCAGAGTTTCTACAGATAATAATTTTTAAATCAGGCTGTAATTGATTATTTTGTAGTTGATCAAAATCAGCAAGTCAACAGGCCAGTCTATAGCAAGAGAGTCAAGCAATGAAATTCAGTTTTCCAGGTCTTAGTGATTCAGCAGTTTCCGAGTCACGACAAACTTACGGCGCAAATGTAGTCACAACACAAGAGTCAGAAGGATTTTTTGATAAGCTGTTGGCAAACTTAAAAGATCCGATTATTGTAATTTTAATCGTGGCACTGGTAGTGACAGTCTTCCTCGCAGTTTTGGGATTTGCACCCTGGTATGAAGGTTTGGGGATTGCAATTGCAGTTGTTGCAGCCACCCTGATTGCCACGTGGTCGGAGTACAGTAACGAGAATGAATTTCAGCGTTTGCTGGAAGAAGCTTCAAAAGTTAAAGTGAAGGTCTTTCGCAACAACACCCTGGTTGAAATATTTATTGACGATCTGGTTGTCAATGATTTGGTTCTTCTGCAGCCTGGAGACACAGTTCCCGCGGACGGTTATTTGCTGGCTGGAAATCTTGAGTTAAATGAATCAGCACTCACGGGAGAATCTGAAACCGTAAAAAAAAGTGAAGCTCCGGATGAAAACCAGGTTGCAGAAGAAAAACATCAAATGTCACGTGCAGCTTTGGTTGAGGATGGAGAAGCAGTCATGACAGTTTTGCAGGTTGGCGATAAGACCAAGTATGGTGCAACCCTCAAAGAACTGAGTTCAGCAGAAACCCGACCATCTCCGCTGCAGGAAAAATTGGCAAAACTTGGCAAACAAATCAGTATGTTTGGTTATATTGGTGCAACTTTTATTGCCTTTTCATTTATGTTTAACCATATTTTTCTGGAAGCAGGAGGGTGGGAAAATTACTTTAACAAACCTACCGGTGAGACTATATATCACCTGGTGACTGCTGTAATTCTGGCAATCATCATTATTGTGGTCGCAGTTCCGGAAGGTCTGCCGATGATGATTGCAGTTGTGCTTTCAATGAATATGCGTAAACTTCTCAATGCAAAAGTACTGGTTCGCAAACTGCTCGGTATTGAAACCTCCGGAAGCCTGACTGTTCTATTTTCCGACAAAACGGGTACGCTGACTCAGGGTAAGTTAACTGTTTCAGAACTGCTCAAAGGTGACGGAGAACATTTTACTTCTTTTGAAGGCATTCCTGACAGTTTGCGCGAAACTGTTTCATTTGCTCTGCGTAACAATACAACTGCTTCAATTGACAGTGAAGATCCTGACAATTTGAAGATTGTGGGTGCAAATCCAACCGAACAGGCTTTACTACGTTTCCTGGGAACAGAGCTGACTAAAAAGGATGAAGTCAGCATGAGTGCCAATATTCCTTTCAACAGTGCCTATAAATTTTCTGCCAGCCAGGTAAAAGGTGCTCAAGATTTAACTCTGGTCAAGGGTGCCGGAGAAATAGTTCTTGCGGGCTGCACACACTATCTCGATGCAGAGGGCAAGAAAGTTAAACTGGATCCAACAAAACTCAAAGCAGAAATGAAAGGTCTTTCTGCACGTGCAATGCGCATCATTGGGCTGGCAGTTTCTGATCAGAATTTGGGCAGCGCAGCAGTATTGCCTGAGGATTTGACACTGGTTGGAGTTTTTGGTCTGCGTGATGAGATGCGCAAGGAATCTCAGCAGGCTGTGAAAACAGCCAAACGGGCTGGAATCCAGGTGGTTATGATTACCGGTGACTCAAAGGATACTGCTGAGGCCATTGCCAAAGAAGTCGGCATCATCGACGATAAAACCTCGCTGGTGATCACTTCTGCAGAATTGGGAGAAATGTCAGATAAGGATGTCAAAAAAATTCTACCGGAATTACGGGTCGTGGCCCGTGCGCTTCCGACAGACAAAAGCCGTTTAGTCAAACTTGCAAAGTCCATGAACTGGGTCGTTGGTATGACCGGAGATGGAGTCAATGACGCACCTGCAGTTAAAAATGCGGATGTTGGTTTTTCGATGGGCAACGGAACTGACATGACCAAGGAATCGAGTGATATCGTGATTCTTGATAACAATTTTATTTCGCTGACAAATGCAGTGCTCTACGGCCGGACTTTGCTCAAATCAATCCGTAAATTTTTGATTTTTCAGTTGACTGTCAACGTGGCTGCAATTCTGGTTGCCTTTCTGGGACCGTTTTTCGGCACCGATTTGCCGCTCACAATGACTCAACTGCTTTGGGTCAATATTGTGATGGATACACTGGCTGCCTTTGCCTTTTCAGGAGAAGCAGCACTAAAACGCTACATGAACGAAAAACCGATTCCAAAAGGAGAATCACTGATTTCCGGAGACATGTGGTCGGCAATTTTGGTTGACGGTTTCTTTATGGCAGCAATCTGTTTATATTTTCTGACTTCGGATTTTGTGGCAGGTCTCTTTGTCTGCGATGCAGTGCGTTGTCCTGATCCTGAAATAAACCTTGTTCTGTTGACTGCATTTTTTGGATTTTTTGTGTTTATGAATAATTTTAATAAATTTAACGCACGAACAGAAGGTCTCAATCTGTTTGAACACATTACTGAAAATAAAAACTTTCTGATCGTAGTTGCACTGGTCTTCTTTTTACAGACTACCTTTACTTACTTTGGAGGAGAAGTCTTACGGACAGTAGGTCTGACTTTTGAGGAATGGGCATATGTGCTGTTATTTTCCTTTAGCATTATTCCAGTCGATCTTACACGAAAATCAATCCGCAATCTGCTGGTCGGAAATCCCGTTGTCTAAAAATGTTCAGTCTGCAGCGGAAGTTACGGGGGTTGATTTTCAGGATTTGTGTTTGCAGACAAGACTGAAGTTCAGCTAAACTTTCTACTGCTGTTGGCAATGCCGATTTCCAGTGAATTATCAATCAAGCAGGATTTTCCGCAACTGGAGCAACAAAAGCAGGCACTTTTCCGGCATTGGAAAAACAGCGGTCTGATCAGCAGTGATTCGCTGCTGGAGGCCTTCTTGGCTGTACCCAGAGAACTCTTCGTTGCTCCGGACTTTGTCGAGCATTCTTATGCTGACCGCCCCCTCCCCATTGACTCCGGGCAGACCATCTCCCAACCAACAACAGTGATGCTGATGCTGCAGTTGCTCGAGGTTCTGCCAGGACAAAGAGTACTCGAAATTGGCAGCGGCAGTGGCTATAATGCGGCACTACTGGCCAAGCTGGCAATGTTGACAGGAACGGTCGTCACACTGGAACGGCACATGGAACTGGTAGAGCAGGCCCGTGAAAATTTAAAACTGGCCGGTCTGCAAAATGTTGTTGTGATTGCAGGCGACGGCAAACAGGGCCACGCCAGGCTTGCACCTTATGACAGGATTATTGTCACAGCAGCAGCATCTCAGGTTCCTCAAGATTTGAAAGAGCAGCTTGCAGTTGGAGGACTGCTGGTTGCTCCTGTCGGCGCAACATACGGTTGCGAAATGCTCAAGTTATGTAAAACCTCAGCGGATCATTTTCAAATCAGCAGCCACGGCCTGTTCTCCTTTGTCCCACTTGTCTGACTTGAGTCATGAGTTCTCAAAATGTATTGGTGTTTTTGGCCGCATTTTGTAGGCCGGGTAAAGTGCTAGACTAATAAATGTTGCGGCGGTGTCCATTTTCAAAATGTAGATTTGCTTTTTTGTCCAATCCAGATCATCTAGAATTAGATAGTTTCCGGAACCTAAGCTGAAATTTGTAACAGGCTGATTATTAAGTTTTTTAACTTGGGAGTTATTCGGGAAGTTCTCCAATTCTGCAACAGAAATTTTGATTTTGGAGAGTTTATCCGGAGAGACTGTTCTAAAATCTTTTAAAACACTGTCTGCAGAGCTCAACTGCTCCATTTTTTCAATTTGAGGTACAAAAAAGTTCTGAATTTGTTTGGAAACCAGGCAATATACTGCATGTTTTCTGCATTGAGCTAAGTTGTTATTGTTGAAATAATCATATATATTCAATATGTTGCATATCTTATACTGTTAGTTGCCGTTCTAAAAGAGTATTTATGTACATATTTTTCTGTTTTTAACTTGTTTTTTTTGAAAAAAGAACTAGAATACCCCCCAAGCTTATCACTATAGAAAATGGTCTCTGCAACATTAATTTAAATATCTGCATATATAGATGTATTTTATTATA
>JACNJW010000045.1 GCA_014382365.1 SAR324 cluster bacterium | reverse complement strand
CAATAAGTGTACAGGTAAAATTAGTTTAAAAACCGACTTGGAGAGTATGTTTCTTTCAATTGACAAATCAATCCCTTGCGGTTTAATTGTCAATGAACTGATTATGAACTCTCTCAGACATGCTTTTCCTGAAGGAAGGGATGGTAAGATCAAAGTTTTACTTCATCAGAACGATGAAGATGAAATAGAGATCGTAGTAAATGACAATGGTGTTGGTATGAAGGATGATCTGAATTTCAGTGAAACAAAATCACTGGGTTTAAGTATTATCAAGATACTGGTGAGACAGCTTAAGGGTGAGATTACTCAAGATAATATCGCAGGAACTGAGTTCAGGGTAAAATTCAGCATTTGATAAAAATGCACTAAGAAAGCAATGTCTTTATATATATTATTGAAATCAATAATCATTTTTGTTTTTTGAATGATGTAGTTTTCAACGTTTAGTTTTAACATACACCTCTGAACTTAAGTTTAGTATTTAAATCGGTTTTTATGCCAATGGAACAAAAGTCATCTGTCGAAGAAATAAAAGCTCGATTTGATAATGATGTCGAACGGTTCTCAAATTTGGAAACCGGACAAGCCAGTACAGTTGATTCACCCTTAGCAATGGAGTTAGTTTCACAAGCTGCAGCCAAATCCAGCAAGAACATTCAAAGAGTTTTAGATATTGGCTGTGGTGCGGGCAATAGTACAATAAAATTAACTCAACAAATATCTCCTTTCGATTGTGATCTGGTAGACCTCAGCTTACCGATGCTGGAAAAGGCCCGAGAGAGAATTTCAGCTGTCAATAGGGGCACGATTCAAACATTTCAAGGTGATTTCCGAACAATTGAGTTACCTGAACAAAGATATGATGTCATTTTTGCTGCTGCGGTTTTACATCATTTGCGAAATACGCAGGACTGGGAGATAACATTCAGAAAGATCTATCTGTTGACTGCTCCCGGTGGAAGTGTATGGATAACAGATTTGGTATCGCATGAAATTAAAGCTGTAAAATCATTGATGTGGGAACGCTATGGTGAGTACCTTAATTCTGTTGGTGGAAAAAAATATAAAGAAAAAGTTTTTGACTATATCGAAAAGGAAGACTCTCCGATGCCGGTAACTTATCAACTGGACCTCCTTCGGCAGGTAGGGTTCAAACAGGTTGAACTGCTACATAAAAATTCTTGTTTTGCTGCTTTTGGTGCAGTCAAAAGCAGTTGAGAGATTAACTCAGGACTGTAAAATGATGAAACTGAGAAATGAATTATCTGTCCAGCCATTGAGCATTAATAACTGGGATGATTTTGAAACATTATTTGGTGAGAGGGGTGCATGCGGTGGATGCTGGTGTATGCTGTGGCGTCTTTCAAGGAAAGAGTTTGAGATGCAAAAAGGAGAAGCCAACAGGCTTGCCATGAAGGACATAGTCAGCTCAGGAACTGTCCCGGGAATATTGGTCTATCACAAAAAAGAAACAGTCGGCTGGTGTGCACTTGCTCCGAGGAGTAATTACCCGGCCTTACTAAGGTCCCGCATACTTCAGCCGGTTGATGAGCGGCAATGCTGGTCCATAGCCTGTCTGTTTATCAAAAAGTCATATAGAAAGAATGGTGTTTCTATAGAACTTCTACGGGCTACTGCTGAATATGCTAAATTGCAAGGTGCAGAATTGCTGGAAGGTTATCCTATTGAACCTAAAGCAGAGAAAGATATTCCACCTGCTTTTGCCTGGACTGGTATTTCAAAAGCATTTTTGAGTGCTGGATTTGAGGAAGTTGTACGACGTTCACCAACTCGGCCTGTCATGAGACTCGAACTGCATTGATTATTGACTACGGTCTTTGAAAAATAAGTGTTGTCAATGAAGCTGTTTTTGTTCAGCAAACTCTTAAAATATTTTATTAACAAAGCTATGCTGATTGATCAATATTTCAAAAATATGCCTGAAGACAGAAGACTGAAGGCACTCTCTGTTCATAAATTAATATTAGAGTTATTCCCTCAATCAAAAGTAAGTTTGAAGTATAAGATGCCGACTTATGAAGCAGAAAAAGGCTGGCTAGCCATTGGCAATCAGAAGAACTACTGGTCAGTTTATACTTGCAGTCTGGAAAAAATTTCAGCTTATCTGGTAAGCAATCCTGAAGTAAAACATGGAGTGGGCTGCATCAACTTCAGAAAAAAAGACGATGTTGATTTAAAGGCAATGAAACTGGTGATTCAACAGGCATTGTCTGCTTAGGAGCGAGGATTATAAATACTGCATACCAACAGCTTAAAGTAATTGCAAAAAGGAGAATAAAAATGAATGTACGACTGGAACACGCAAATCTTTGCGTACGTGATATTGACGAAATGATTCGTTTTCTACAGGCCTCTTTTCCCGATTTCAGAATCCGCCGTGATGTACTCGATGCAGACGGCATACGCTGGGTGCATGTAGGTACAGACGATACTTACATTACTCTGAATCAGTCAACTGCAGAACCGCAGCAGCGTTGGTTGCCGTATGATGGAATGCCCGGCACAAACCATCTCGGTTTTGAGGTGGATGATGTTGAGCAACTCCGCGGGCGTCTCCAAGCTGCAGGTTATGTGGATTCAACTGTAACCAACTCTCACCCTTTTCGCAAACGTGTTTATTTCAACGATGCAGAAGGAAATGACTGGGAGTTTGTAGAGTATCTTTCTCAGGATCCGCAAGAGCGTAATGATTATGAGTTATGAGTTGAAGTATTAAAACTGAACAGCTGTTCATACTGAAGAGGAGAGCTATATGCAAAAACGTAAAACAGCAGATGATTATTTTAGTGCACCAAGTCAGTGGAAAGGTATTTTGACAAAATTAAGAGAAATAGCACTTACAACTGAACTGCAGGAAACCGTAAAATGGGGTATGCCTACCTATACTCTTGCTGGTAAAAATGTGATTGGAATTGGAGCTTGCAAGTCGTACAGTGGAATATGGTTTTTTAATGGTGTTTTTTTGAAAGACAAACAGAACAAACTAATAAATGCTCAGGAGGGTGTAACAAAAGCTTTGCGACAATGGCGTTTCATTTCGCTTAATGAAATTGAACCGGAGTTAATAAAAGCCTACATTGATGAAGCAATTAATAATCAGCATGCAGGCAAAAAAATAAAACCTGTGAAAAACAGACCGCTTTTTATACCAGAGTTACTGGCTGATGTCTTGGCAAAGAAACCAAAACTCAAGAATTGTTTTCAACAATTTAGTCTTTCAAAACAAAGAGAATTTGCAGATTATCTTGTGCAGGCAAAAAAAGAGGCAACAAAAATCAGGAGATTGGCAAAGATTGAAGCGCTGATTCTGGCAAAGACTGGTTTGAACGATAAATATAAGTAAGACAATAGTCATTATATTCATTAACTGAAGTTAATTACAATCAGCTTAAAGTTTTTAGTAAGGATTGATATGAGCAAATTAATGTCTTTCATTGAAGGACTGCCAAAATGTGAACTGCATGTGCACCTTGAAGGTACACTGGAGCCTGCGATGAAGTTTCAGCTCGCAAAGAGAAACAAAGTTAAGCTGCCTTATAAGAATGAAAAAGCACTCAAGGCTGCTTATGATTTTGATGATTTAACTTCTTTCCTGAGTGTCTATTATGAGGGAATGGGGGTTTTATTGACAGAACAGGATTTTTTTGAGCTGACTTATGCTTATCTTAACAAGGCACACTCACAGAACGTGCTTTATACAGAAATGTTTTTTGATCCACAGGCTCATACTGCGCGCGGAGTTAGTTTCGACACTGTAATCCGGGGAATCCGTCGTGCCCAGCTGCAGGCGGAACAATCGCTTGGAATACGTTCGCAGCTAATTATGTGCTTCTTGCGGGACTGGAGTGCGGAATTTGCCATGAGTATTTTACTGCAGTCATTAGCTTATAAGGAATGGATCATTGGAGTTGGACTGGATTCAGACGAAAGAAATAATCCACCTAGCAAGTTTGCACAGGTATTTAAACGTGCACGTGAGGAGGGCTATCTTCTTACTATGCATTGTGATGTCGACCAGCACGATTCGGTCAACAATATTTGGCAGGTCGTCAGAGACATTGGAGTTAACCGGATAGATCACGGTGTGAATTCACTTGAAGACAAGAAGCTCTGCACTGAGATCCGGCGGCAGTCACTCGCGCTTACTGTTTGTCCTATCTCAAACTCATATGTTACTGATGGAACCAAGTCTGAGGTAATCCTCTCTATGCTTGAATCAGGTATGCGGGTTACCGTCAACTCAGATGATCCTGCATACTTTACAGGTTATATGAATGAAAATCTGATTTGTGTGCAGAAGGATGTTCAACTTGGTAAGCCAGAGCTTGTGCAGCTGACAGAGAATGCATTTGAAAGCTCATGGCTGCCTCGGTCCAGTAAAGACAGGTTCATAGCAGAACTCAAAAACTATGTTACTAATAATTGATGGTTGAGTCCAAAGCCTAAGAGCCGAGTCGTTGCGTGCAAAGAGAAATCATCTATAAGTTAATATATTAGATCAGTAGATTACTTACCTGTAATCAAAATGGTTTTGTAGATTGCTGATTTTTTGCATAAACAGCGATAATAATAAATTAAACTAATTAGAAAGGAATTTGAAAGTTGCAGGAGTCATGAGGTATTGCATTAAAATGACATTTCATTTAATGCATTTTAATCAAAGTGATCAAATAACAGTTTGCAGGTCGTTCGTATCCAGATAATTTCGTGCAGTATCAATATCCTGCTGAATCTGTGCCTGAAGATCTTTGATATCTGCAAACTTCATTTCCGGACGTAATTGTGAAAGAGGTGTTACCTCAAGACACTCTCCGTAAATATTTTTCTCAAAATCAAAAATTAAAGTTTCTACAGTTGAGCTATTGTTACCGAAAGTAGGGTTCTTGCCAACATTGGTGACACCATAATAGATTTTGTCTGCCAATTTAATTTTACTGACATAGACTCCGTCTGCTAATGCTAAAGCAACATCTGGTTGGATGTTTGCGGTTGGAAAGCCCAGCTGCTGACCGCGTTGTTTTCCACGTTCTACCTTTCCGTAAATACTGTAATCACGACCAAGATACTGTTGAATTTCAGTAAAACGAAATTCACGAATCAATTGCCGAATCAGAGTGCTGCTGACGGTTTGTCCTCTTTCCTGTACCGGAGCCACTTCTTCAAGTGAAAAATTGTATTTTTGGCTGAGATATTCGAGCAACAAGAAGTCACCAGCTCGATGTTTTCCAAAACGAAAGTCGTATCCGATAACGAGCTTTGTCAAAGCAAAGCGCTGGATTAAGAATTTGAGAGCAAACTCTTCAGGATGCATTTGTGCCAGATTCTCTGTAAATTGAATCACATGCACCTCATCCAGACCAAGTTCCTCAAGTAGACGCAGCTGATGTATTGAAGTGCAGATTCTGGCAACGGGCTGTTGAGCATGAATTATTTCTTGAGGATGCGGATCAAATGTTACTAATGCACTGGCACATCCACGGGCATGTGCTTCCTGAACTGCAGTACTGATCAGGGCGCGGTGGCCTGAATGAATTCCATCAAAATTTCCTATTGTAACAACAGAGCACGTAGTTGCTGCTGTTTCTTCTTGAAAACGGAAGACTTGCATGGAGGCTTTAGGATACTGAGTTGTTAGAGATTATTGGCTGGAACAGGGTAGAAATATAATCAGGAAGAGCCGGAAAAAAAATAATTATGTCTTAGAAACATTACATGTTTAAGGAAAAAATACAAGCTCATACTACTCTGAAAGGTTGTAAACCAAAGTCTGTGCGGTTACATATTTAACATGTGGAACCAGATACAGATTGTCTGGAGTAATATCTGTTACAGTCTGCCCTGTAGTTGTCTTGATGGGATCAGTTAATATTGTACATTTTTTTCCTTCCGGAGTAATACCCAATAAAGTTTTTCCGCAGCTGAACTTTTTATTAACAAGCAGGATCAAGTGTTCTCCTTTGAGGGACTCAACCACGTAGCCGACCATTGTTTCACCATGATCTTTGAGGAATGGATTTTTAAGACGTTCAATTGCCAGATCAGTACGGTTGGCTCGAAAAAATCCATGAGTTATTTTGCAGGGCCAATCTATTTTTAATTGAGTTGTTTTCTGTTTATCAAAAGATTCAAGCAGCCCAGCAATTCTTCTAATCCATGCTCCTGTAAAATCAAGGTGCCTCAAATCAAGCCTTAACATATTTAAATTGGTTTTTTGTAATTCTGGAATTAAATCTAACAAAAACAAATCTTTATGATGAAACATGAAAGTGCCGTGTTGATTTTCGGTGGTTGGAAACTTTCTTTGTGGCTGCTCGGCTGGGATTAAAGATTTTTCCATGCTGTCCAGAGATTCCGTAGGAGGAGCTAAAAAACTCAACAACCTGCGAGGAGTGTAAAAAAATAATATTCTACCAACAACCATAATTTCACAGGCAACATTCAAGCTTTGACAGTATTCCTGAAGTCTGGATTCTGGAAGTTCTGTGGAAAGTACGAGGCGTTGCAATTGGGGGCTAAAATAGTCTGTCCAGCGTCGTAGTCCAGCTAAATTATGGTTTCCGCTTTCCACTATTAAATGCAGGGGGATTTTCGGATGTTTGCTACAGAACCATTCTGCGGCTCCTGGATCCTGGATACGGACTGCATGAAATTTTGATAAAGGAAGCCTCTTCAATAGTGCAATACTCTCCTGAAAAGCTTGTTCTGTGCAGAGAATGTCCCATTGCAAAACCGGGGATAATCCAGAGGCAAGAGCTTCATCAGTAAGTGAAAGCAAAGCCTTTGTCTGCAAATTACCCAGCCTGCTGAGTGATTTGTGCTCCAGTATTACTTCACTGATTGGAGTCTGTTGGATTTGTTCCAGTTCAGAATGACTTGTCAGGTAGGTGTTAAACTGCATCAGTTTTCCAACAATGTACTGCACTGGTCTAAGCTCAGGCCTGTTGCAGATAGATCATGCTCTATACTTTGACGTTGCAAGATAAGTACACGTGTTGCTAACTCTAAACCCAGTTCAAGTTGATGAGTAACCATAAGTATAGTCCCTCCCTGCTGCTGAAAATCATGAAGATAATTTTGAAACCAGCGTAAAGAGTGGAGATCAAGTCCAGTATATGGTTCATCAAGGATTAGAATTTCTGGCTGGCACAACATCAAACGTCCAATCATCAAACGTTTTGTCATACCACTGCTGAAATTACGTACCGGCAGTTGAGCAACGTGGGACAGATCGATTTGTGTTAATATCTCTTTAATTCTTTGCTTAAGCTCAACTATCCCGTAAAGCGTGCCGAAAAGCCGTAAATTATCAATTGAGTTTAAATCACCATAGAGCCTGCTCTCGTGGGTAATACTGCCCATAATCCGTAGCCACTCCTGCAGGTTATCTTTTTGACTTGTTCCATTGAAGTAAATTGTACCGTGAGTTGGTTTCATCAAGGAACTGATAATACGTAGTAATGTGGATTTTCCGGCTCCGTTATTACCGATCAGCATGACAGATTCACCAGACTCCAGTGAGAAGCTGATGTCTTTGAGAATGTAGCGGTAACCAAAACGTTTACCGACTTGTTGAAGATTTAAGAGAGGAGACATGTGGAGAAAGAAAACAGCAAGGAGTTCAGGTTACTGTTTGATAGGATAAGCTTCATCAAAAATCAGTTCCTTTTTTTCATTCCAAATCAGGATTCTTACGAATGTTCCAGCTTTGACTTTGTTAAAATCACTGGAAATAACTCGATACCTTTTGATTCTGAATGGAATGCTAGTTCCCAGTTTGTATGGAATTGTTTTCCCAAGATTATTCTTGGACGAAAGATACATGCCTGTACGGCCTTTTTTGCGTGTATTCGATTGATTTGTCAGGTTATAGCTGACACTAACAAAACCGTCTTTTCCTACGATTCTTAATTTTTCAACGGTGATCTCTGTATCTATTTCGGACTTAGATTTTTGCTTCTTTACAGCAACTACCCTGGTTGCGGCTTTTTGTTTAACCTTCTTATTTTGCAGCTCAAGTTTACTTATTTTTGTTGTTAGTTCAGTATTTATCTTCTGAATATTATTATTTTCTGTTTTTGATTCAGTCAGGGTGGCTTGTGTACTTCGAAGTTGCTGCTGGAGTGAGCGTGTTTTTTGCTGAAGGCTGTTGATTTGTTCCTGTGTAGATTTTTTTTCCAGCTGAAATTGCTGAACTACCTGTTCCCGTTGATCAAGGATGGATTTCAGTTCAGACAACTCACTACCCTGACGCTCAATGAGTGATGCCTGCTGTTCATTTAATTTTTTCTGCTGAGATGACTTTGATAATACCAGTTGTTCCCAGCTTGAATCCTGTACCCCAGTTTTTTTTAGTTTTGAAATCAGATTTTCACTTCGAATTTTTTCCTGCTCAATTTGTGTTTTAAAAAGTTCCTGCTCCTGAACCTGCTTGTACTTCAAATATGCAATTGTCAGTGACAGTCCGGTAATAATTAACAGTAGCAATCCTATTAAAAATTTGATATTTCTGAGGAGAAAAGACAAAACTCGATTATCTCCTACAACATAAAAATTTGTATCCATTTTATTTATTGATAAGATTATTCTGCAGGTAATTCAAGCTCGACTACTAGCCTGTAAACTTGACCGCCAATGTTCTCTACTGTACCAGTTAATTCTAATTCTAGCAAGGTAGCCAATAAGAAATTCATTTCGAGTCCTGTTTGTGCGTGAATAGCATCAATTTCCTCGATACCGTCGTTCAGTGCCTTAAGTATCAAACAGTGTTTTTCTCCCAAGTCAAGCGGATTCAACTTTTTTGATCCTGAGACACTATCGGGTGTTAATGTAAGTTGACCTGATGCAGAGGAAAGCAGGGATAATTCTTCTAAAATATCTTCAGCACAGCAGATCAGCTTGGCATGCTGACGTGCGATCAAACTGTTAGTGCCTGCACTTGCAGAAGAATCAACCCTACCAGGCAAGGCAAAGACTTCCCTGTTTTGTTCAAGTGCAAAGGCGGCAGTAATTTTTGCACCACTTTTTTTGCGTGCTTCAGTAACTACGATTCCAACCGATAAACCGCTGATAACCCTGTTCCGGATAGGAAAATTTCGTGCAAGAGGTTTAACTCCCAGAGGAAATTCGGAGACCAAGGCTCCATTTTTTATTATTTCTTTAGCCAATCCTTTGTTTTCCGGAGGGTAAATGTGCTGAAGTCCCCCTGCAAGTACGGCAATCGTTTTTAAACCATTCTCCAGAGCTGTATCGTGTGCAACAGTGTCAATCCCTTTTGCGAGACCACTGACAATAATCATCTCCGGTACATACTGTGCCAGTTCTTTAACCAGGCGACGTGTTTGTTGTTTTCCATATGCAGTGCAGCCTCTGGAGCCGACAAAAGCCAGGGCCGGACTTTCTGCACTCTGCAAAGAACCCTGCCAGTACAAAACACTTGGTGGAGTAGATATTTGCAGTAAACGCCTGGGATAATTTGCTGAATCAGGACAAAAAAGCCGAACTCCTGATGATTCACCAAGTATTCGTTTTTCAATAAGAAAACTGTGTGATTGTTTTGCATTGGCAATCAAACTGGCCAGTTTTGGTGTAATTTGGAAGTGATCTGTTAGAGTTTCCGGTTTAGTGTTCAGTAACTCCTGCAGACTGCCTAATTGTTCTATCAATATCCGGGTTTTTTTATATCCAATTCCGGAAATCAAACTCAAAGCGAGCCAAGACCATGCCGGGTCAGACTCGACTGGACAATGAATATTTTCTGACATCACGATTCTCTTTATGTGCGTTCACTAAGTGCGCGCTCTACATCCCTCTGAGCATCGCGCTTTTTCATAGTTTGTCGTTTGTCGTGTAGTTTTTTCCCGCGCCCTAAAGCCAGCTCCATTTTGATGATTCCAGCTTTCAAGTAGATTTTTAGAGGAATTAAAGTGAGTCCCTGCTCTTTCACCTGACCATAGAGGCGCCTGATTTCTGAGCGGTGAAGTAGCAGGCGTCTGGGGCGCAAAGGATCATGATTGTGGCGGTTACCAAAATCATATTGAGATATGTGTGCATTTAATAAATACACCTGCAACTTGTCATCAACACGGCAGTAGCTTTCTGCAAGATTTATTTGTCCCGCCCGGATACTTTTTACTTCCGTGCCCTGGAGGACAATTCCTACTTCCATAGTTTTTTGTATTTCATATTCGAATCTGGCTTTTCGATTTTTTGCCAGGGTTTTAGAAGCCATGTCAGTATTAAATAATTAAATCTGTAATAATTTGATAATGCAGAGATTATAGTGGGCCCAGTTTCAATGAGCAAGATGAGACAATTTTGCTATATAGGATTTTGCCCATTTAAGGGCTTCATCTATTGTCTGCAGCTCTCCATTAAGTTGAATCTCAAAGGCTTGTTTCAAAATTGCACCTATTTCCGGTCCCGGAGAGAGGCCCATTTCCAAAAGATGCCTGCCCATTAGTATAGGTCTAGGTGGTTCGTCACGAACTTGAATGCGTTCTGCTTCTAACAACAACCACTCTCCGGGTTTAAAATGTGCGCGTTCCTCTATAGTCAACGCACGTCCGAGATAATCTGCTGTTGCCAGTAAAACAATCTCTGGTATGCTGACCCGCAGGGCGAGTCTTCTGATAGTTCCGGATTTGAGCTTCTCACGGTCTTTATAAAGTTGTACAGGCCTGAGGTGTTCTTTGACTAAGGCGGTTACCTGTTGAATTAATGCCTGTTCATTTGTCAATCTGAGTAAAAATTGTACTGTGGGAGCCACGCCTTCAACATCATGTGCAGGGCTTCTCCAACGTCCACGCAAAAACTCAGTGGTCAGCGGTTTGCCAAAATCATGACAAAGTGCGGCAAGCATC
Source organism: SAR324 cluster bacterium (assembly GCA_014382365.1). Taxonomy (GTDB): domain Bacteria; phylum SAR324; class SAR324; order SAR324; family NAC60-12; genus Arctic96AD-7. Next base: position 38,997 of record JACNJW010000045.1, on the reverse strand, counting down.
AACTCTAAATCTTTTCTATATTCACCTTTTCTTAACTTTGCTGCTTCATCTAAAACTAGTAGAGTGTGAACCCAGACATCTCCTTCAGGATGCCATTCTGGATCCTGGGGCACACCAAGCAGTGCTTTCAATTCAGGGAAATAGTCCAAGATACCCAGTATTTTTGCTGAATTGAAGCCAAGAGAAGGCTGTTTTGATTTAAGCAACAGCTTACAGAATTCTTCAAAAACTCTTTCTCGTGATAATTCTGTAAGATCTAATTTTCTGCAGAGCAGAACAGTATCTGCTGAAATATCAAATTCAAGACGTGCTGAGAACTGCATTGCTCTCAAAACGCGCAAAGGATCTTCTGAAAAAGCAGGTCCTGTGTGTCTTAATATTTTGCGTTTAATGTCTCCAATTCCATCATAAGGATCCAACAGAGTCTGTGTCAGCAAGTCATAGCCGATGCTGTTGACTGTAAAGTCACGACGTGAGGCTGCCTCTTGAAAATTCATGTCCGGGTCAGCTGTTGCTATAAACCCTCGGTGCCCCTTTCCAGTTTTGTTTTCACGTCTTGGCAGGCTGAAATCATATTCTGCACTTGCAGTTTTGAGCTTTAAAACACCAAAACTTTTTCCTACAGCATGAATTGCTCCAAATTTACTGAGAACCTCTTCCAAGTTTTCCGGACTCATCCCATAAACTTCCACATCCAAATCTTTGGAAACTTGCTGGTATAGGAAGTAATCCCGCACAGCACCGCCGACAAGAATACAATTTCCTGCTGAGCTGGAAACAGCTTTTGCGATGTTAATTAGTTCCTCGGGAACCGGAAGGTGGGGCATGAAGGTTTTCGGGGTTTACTGATCAAATTCATCGAATCAGCAGTTTTGGTTACTATGAACCTGAGCTTCGTCTCAACAGCTCATCAAAATAATTAATCGTTGGACGTAATCCTTCTTCAAGTTCAATCTTTGGTTCCCAGTCGAGTTTTTCTTTTGCCAGCGTTATATCAGGACGACGTCGTCCAGGATCGTCGGGACGTGCTGCTACTTTCACAAGTTTGGAACTGGAGTTTGTCATCTCCAATACTTTTTCAGCCAACTCAATCATGGTAAATTCACCGGGGTTACCTGTATTTACCGGACCAGTAAAATTATCTGTCTTCATCATTCGATACATGGCATCCACCAGTTCTGTTACATAACAAAAACTGCGGCTTTGCAAGCCGTCACCATGGATAGTGATGGGTTCACCTTTTAGTGCTGCAACAATAAAGTTGCTGACGACTCTTCCATCTTCAGGGTGCATTCTGGGGCCGTAAGTGTTGAAGATGCGTACGATTTTTACGTCAACCTGACTTTGTCTATGGTAGTCCATCATCAATGTTTCAGCCACACGCTTGCCTTCATCGTAGCAACTGCGTAACCCAATAGGATTGACATTACCAAAGTAGTTTTCGGTTTGTGGATGAACTTGAGGGTCTCCATATACTTCTGAAGTGGAGGCCTGTAAAATGCGGGCTTTAACACGTTTTGCCAAACCCAGCATATTGAGCGCACCCATAATATTTGTTTTTGCAGTTTTTACAGGATTATACTGATAGTGAACTGGCGAAGCCGGACAGGCCAAATTAAAAATCCAGTCGACTTCTAAAAGAATCGGCTCTACAATATCGTGACGAATCAACTCAAAATTGGGCTCATCAGTTAGTTGAGCTAGATTTGCTTTGCTTCCAGTAAAAAAATTATCTATTGCAATAACTTCGTGACCTTCGTCAATCAGTCGATCACAAAGGAAAGAACCAACAAAACCGGCACCTCCGGTAACAAGAATTTTTTTCATAAGTAAAAACTAGCTGAGTTGTGAAATAGTAAGAGTAACATTATAGTCAGATTAGCTTTCAAGGTACAAGGTACTCAGGAGCATCACAGGCTATTCAGCAAACCAGTATCAAGCTCGATTTTGAAAGAGATGAGCATTAGCTGTTAGAAAGTTGAGTAACTTTTTCGGCAAGGGAGGAATATAGCATTGCGACTTCAGCGCAGTAGGCTTATCATCTGCCTATAGAATTCTGCGAATTTATGTAGAAAAAACTCTGAAAGAGAGTGCTGTCAGGACACTGCTGCAAAATAATTAATATGACTAAGTCTCCACGGATTAAAATTGATATGCCCAGCCTGAATATACGTGAAAACTTAGAATTGTAATTTGTTTCAAACTAAAGAGGAATTATGTTAACTGAAGAAAGACAAAAAGATTTGGAATCCGCTATTTCACAAATTGAACGCCAGTTTGGCAAAGGTTCAATTATGAAAATGGACGGTTCAACAATTGGTCAATATCCTGCGGTGAGTGCTGGAAATTTAGCACTCGACATTGCTTTGGGGATAGGAGGGCTGCCGCGAGGACGAATTGTAGAGGTTTATGGTCCGGAGGCTTCCGGTAAAACAACATTGGCCCTTTGTGCAGTTGCAGAAGTTCAAAAAATTGGCGGAGTTGCTGCTTTCATTGACGCAGAACATGCGTTTGACCGTAACAATGCAAAAACACTGGGCGTGCAGGTAGAAGATCTCCTGTTGGCTCAGCCTGACTATGGAGAGCAGGGGCTTGAAATTGCGGAGCAACTGGTGCGTGTCGGTAAAGTTGACATGGTTGTGATAGATTCTGTTGCTGCTTTGGTGCCAAAAAATGAGCTGGAAGGAGATATGGGTGACTCGCATATGGGCTTACATGCCAGATTAATGTCACAGGCACTGCGTAAATTGTCAGGTGTAATTTCAAAGTCAAATACCATTTTTATTTTTATAAACCAGCTCCGCTCAAAAATTGGAGTCGTCTTTGGTAATCCTGAAACTACTACTGGAGGGAATGCATTAAAATTTTATTCCAGTGTCCGAATTGATGTTCGCCGAGCAAGTCAGATTAAAAGCGGAGATGAGGTCAGGGGACATAGAATGAAGATTAAAATTGCAAAAAATAAAATGGCCCCGCCGTTTCGAATTGCTGAAGTAGATTTGATTTATGGTGTTGGAATTTCTAAAATGGGCGTTTTACTTGACCTTGCTGTAAACGAAGAGCTGGTCCAGAAAAGCGGAACCTGGTTCTCATATGAAAAAGAACGACTGGGGCAGGGGCGTGATAATTCCATCAAGTTCCTGGAAGAACATCCTGATATTGCAGAAGCTATCGAAAAATTAATCAAAGCTAATCACAATTTTGATAATTCAGACTCCAGCCCTGAAACAGAGAAATCTGCAGCAGAGGGATGAGTATAGCGGACTCCTTTTTTACACAGTTAAAACCACCTGCAAAACGGGTTGAGGATTTTCTCAATGGAGGTGTTAAAGAGGTTTCGGTAGAGTCGGCACTGACCGCTGGAGTTGTTCTGCTGGATGTGCGTACTGCAGAAGAGTTTAAGCTGGGTAGCATACCTGCTGCTCAAAGTCGTCCGCTGTTTGATAATTTGGAACGAGCAGAGATTGGAACAATATACAAACAGATTGGCCAGGATGCGGCTATTGACAAAGGGGTGGAGTTTTTTAAGCCGAGGCTTCAGCAGTTTTTAGCTTCACTTGCAGAGCTAAAAACCCGTCAGCTTGTTGTATATTGTGCCCGTGGTGGGATGAGGTCTGCTGCAGTTGTCAGGTTGCTGCAGGGCAGTGGTTTCAAAGCTGTACAATTGCGCGGAGGTTATAAGCATTATCGGCAATATGTTTTGCAGCAGCTTGAAAACCCAGTTCCGCCTTTAATTGTGCTGCATGGCCAGACAGGTGTCGGGAAAACGCTGATCCTGCAGAAACTTCCTGATAATTTAGATTTGGAAGGTCTGGCATGTCATCGAAGTTCCTTGTTTGGTGCTATACACAAATCTCCTCAGACACAGAAAAATTTTGAAGCACATCTTGTTCAGAGGTTGAGTGTACTCCCCGAAAATATACCTTTATTTGTGGAGGGAGAAAGCCGCAAAGTTGGTAAGGTCTTCATTCCTCTAGTTCTTGCAGAAGCAATGAAAAGTGGAATATTGGTGTTGCTGAGTGCATCTTTAGAGACCCGTATCAGACGAATTGTAGCAGAATACCAAATATGTGATGAGCATAGTATTCAGCAAATTGATTCAATTTTGCAAACACTGTCAGTTGCGCTTGGAAAAATAAAAGTGGAGCAAATGAGGTTCTGGTTGAAACAAGGTAATATTGAAGACATAGTGCAGTTGCTATTAGTAGAGTATTACGATCCTAGATACCAGCATGCAATGAGTCGCTATGACTACAAGCTGAAACTATCTGCGGAAAATTTAAATCAGGCTGCAGAAGAGTTATTATCTTTTAGAGAAGGCTTAGTCTGCTGAAAAGTGCTAATTATTAAAAAATGGTAAATTTATTATTGCATAACAGTTATTAAAATATAAATGTATTGAAATGAATAAAAAACCGCCTATATTTTTCTTTATCTTAAGCACAATCTTTTTTTTTCAGGCCCTAGTTGGATATGCAAAGAGCACCAACAACGTTGCTATTGTGAAGCTGAGTTCAGGCTTATTTCCTTTACCGATACCCTCGCTCCACCTGCCTGCCTTGCCTTCTCATCCACTGGTTTCAGTCTCTAAAGCAGTTTTTCCAGAACTTCCAAATTGGTATTTCTCACGTTTTGTGCCAGAAGATCCGAGTTGGCTGGACAGGGCAGGAAATATCTATAAAGAAGGCATTGTCAATTTATTTCAGGGTAATTTGAATCTGGCCTATAAGCGGTTTCAGACTGTAACAGATGATTATCCAGAAACCAGCTGGGTTACTCCCTCCTGGTTTTGGCAAGGACAAATATTAGCTAAACACAAAAAATATGTTCAGGCAGTCAAAACTCTGACTCATTTTTTGAACTTAATCAAAGAAAATAAAAGTACTGATAGATATGTTGACTTTCAAAATTATAGTCGCTACAGCTTAGCCTGGTTGACATTGAGACAAAAAAAATATAAAGAAGCACTGGCGATAATTGAGAAATATGAGCAGGAAATAAAAGTTAACAAAATTCGAACACAGCTTCATTTTTTGAAATACCTGACCCATGTATTGTTAAAACAAAGTACTTCTACTTTTGTTGTGCTGGAAAAGCAGATACAGCTTTATCCCTTTGACTTTGAACATCAGGTACGTCTGGCGGAGTTTTACTTTGTGGAAAACCGCTGGCAGGAACTAGCTGATTTAGTTGGCACTCAGGCTACGGTGCCAATATTTTATAACCATGCTCAGATGGAGCATTTCTTGTGGTTGGGGACAGTGGCGGAGATAAATTTAAACCAATGGGTTAAAGCAAAGCAAACACTTCTGTCACTTAGTGAGCTTGGTGTCCGTAATCAGGACAAGCTTGAATTGGCGAATTTGAGAATTAATTTGCAGATCAGACAAATGAAATCTGCGTGGGAAAATTGGCTTAAAATACAGGATCAGGTGTTGCGTGAACTGGCTTTGCGAGAATTAATTCATCATGCAATCAAGACAGAGGAGTTTCGGTTTTTGCTCAAACTGGAGCATGAGTTAAAAAATATTACTAAATACTGGCGTACATGGGAAGCTGAAATGGAGCTGATTTATGCCTACCTCTACCTGCGCCAGGATAAGACGATAAGAGCAAAACAGCTACTGCAGTCTTCTCAAAAAAATGCAGCAGCTCTTGAGCAGCCTGCTTCAATTGTAGCAGAAGAGGTTCTCTATTTCCTTACCGTTATAGAACTGCTGTCTTCAGAAAATGAGAAAGCATATCTGCATTTAAAGCAGTTGCTGGAAAATCATTCAGGCTCTGAAAGGCTGTCAGATTATTATTTTTGGTACGGGGTTTTGCTTTATGAAATAGAAAAAAGTCACATGCCCGCGATCATGGCAATGCGTCAAGTAGCTCAAAAAGGTGCCCGTGATGATGATCGCTGGTATTTACTGGGAAAAATTAATCATGATCAAAAAAAATGGAGTCCTGCAATTCAGTCTTTTTCAACACTAAAAAAGTTGCACCCTGACTCACAGTTTCTGGAAGAAGGTCTTTACTTACAGTCAGAGGCATACTATGAGCAAAAACAGTATGATTCAGGGTTGGATATCTTAAATGAACTGGATAAGAATTATAATTCTTTGAAAAGACCTCTCCGAGCTATACGTTTACGGGTTAGAATCCTGATGGCTATGAAAAAATTTGAGCAGGCAGATACTGTACTCCGCATGAAGGTTGCAGAATACTCAGACTTTTCACTGATAAAATTGAGAGTTGAGGTCTTGAAGAACATTAAAGACCCACGGCGGATACTGAATGTAACTGAAGTTGGACTTGGGCTTTCAACAAGTGAAGATCAGGGATTCCTGTATTTTCATCGGGCAAATGCGCTCTTTGATTCAAAAAATATTGAGGAGGCATTTACTTATTATCGTTTAGCCTTAAAAAATCCTCCCAGCGGCAAAAATCGATTTATCCGTTTCAGAATTATGATAATTCAGTTTCAAATGGGGCGGTTCACTCAATTAGAGCAGTCTGCTGCAAAATTTTTGAAAGAGAGTCCAGACGATGCATTTGCTTATGAAATTCTGCATTTGCTTGCTAATTATTATCTGGAGAAAAAACAAAATAAAAAAGCCGTACCATATTTAAAACAACTAGTAATAAATTATAAAAAATCTGTGCGTCAAATTGAACTGGCTCCCGAGAAGCGTGTAGAACAGGTTGTGTTGATAGGGCAATTATACAACGAGTTGGCTGAATATGAGTTAGCAGAGCGCTGGCTGAATCAGGCCTTAAAGACAATGGAAACGGTTGAGAAAGGCCGCAAAAAGTGGCAACTGCAGATTCTCAGAGGAAAAGGGTTAGCTCTGTATAAACTAGGGAAACACCGTCAGGCCCTGGCTGCAAGTTTAAAAGTTCTTTATCTGGACCGTAGTTTGTCGAGTAATTTAAGATACGAGCTAAATATCAGGATTGCATCAAGTTATCTGCATTTAAAACGCAGTAAAGAGGCTAAGGCAATCTACAATAAAATGTTAAAAAGGTTTACAGCAGCTGACCAGCAAAAGGAAATAGCAAAACTTTTGCAAAACTTAAAGAAATAATAAAAATATTATGCTGTTTGTGCTGCAGAATGTTTCACGTGAAACAAGATTATATGAGTTTTAAAATAATTGCTATTGACGGTCCTACTGGAGTTGGCAAGAGTACAATAGCGCGTCAACTTGCGGAAAAACTGAATTATTTGTACGTTGATACCGGTGCTATGTTCCGCTGCCTGGCTTGGAGCTGGAAAAACACAGGATGTCCGGAAGATGAACAATCTTTACAGGATTTAGGTGATCAAACCCAGATTGTTTTTAAGCAGGATCGTGTTTTTTGCAACAACGTAGATGTTACGGCAGAAATCAGAAGCGAATCAATTTCTATAAGTGCCTCCCAGGTCAGTCGTTTCCCTTTGATCAGGCAGGTGATGAAGCAGCAACAAAGAAAGCTGGTATCTGAAGTACACAGTTCCGGAAATATTGAAGGTGCTGTTTTAGAAGGGCGAGACATAGGCACAGTTGTTTTTCCGGCAGCCAATTTCAAGTTTTTTGTAGATGCCTCACCGGAAATTCGAGCAAAACGCCGCTTACTGCAATTGCAGGAACGAGGAGAAAAAACAAATTATGAAGAAATATTAGCTGCTCTTATAAAGCGGGATGAACAAGACAAAAATCGTAAGGTAGCTCCACTGCGGGCTGCTGAAGATGCAATAATAGTGGATACAGGCAAACTTAATGCAAGTGAGGTTTTAGAGTATTTGCTGGGTTGTATCTTGCGGTAAAATGACAGCTTTTGCGAAACTATTTTTCAGCAGATGATAGAGGAATTATGAAAGGCAGTTGTTTATGTAACTCAGTTCAGTATGTAGTAACCCGGTTAGCGACAGCCATTGTACATTGTTCTTGCAAGACATGCAGGAAAGCCCATTCTGCAGCTTTTAATACAGGAGCTGGTGTAATGGCAGAAGATTTCAGCTGGACTAGAGGTCAGTCAGAATTGACGGCCTATGAGTCATCTCCAGGTAAGAAACGCTACTTTTGTAAAAAATGTGGTTCACAGATCCTGGCAATTAAAGAGGGCAGTCCGCACTACGTTCTTCGAGTGGCAACATTGGATGAAGATCCTGAAAGTCTGCCACAATATAGGATCTGGAAATCACAAGAAGTTAGCTGGTTAAATTACGAAAACAGTATTCCTGCGTATGAAGAATGGAAGCCTGAAAGCATATAATAAGTAACCAGCAAAATAACAATAACTAGTAAAAAATATTTAGAGAGGAGTCATGAAAGCCGTAATTCTTGCTGCAAACCGCAGTACACGCTTGAGTCCATTCATTCAAACCCGTTGCAAGCCTATGATTCGCATTGCCGGGCAGTACATACTCGAGAACACAATTTGTTATCTCAGGGAAGCAGGAATTCACGAAATAGTACTTGTTGTAAACCATCAGCAGGAACTTATTCGTCAGTATTTCGGGAGCGGTCAAATACTTGGGGTGAATATTGAGTATGTTGTTCAGGAAGAACTGTTGGGTATTGGCCATGCCTTAAGTCTTTGCAAGTCATCATTGGAGAAGAAACCTTTTTTGCTGGTTTATGGTGATGTGATGACTGATTACAATCCATTTTTATCGATCCTGCAGACTTACACTGAACTGGACCGCGAAGTGGCAATGGTCGCACTTCCGGAGTCTTCAAAAGAATTTGGCAATGTATATCTTGATCATGAGATGAAAATCAGTCGTTTAATTGAAAAACCTGAGACAGATCAAGCAAATTATGTATTTGCAGGAATGTATGTTTTGTTTCCAAAAATCTTTGATTTGTTGAATGAACATCAGCAGAATATCTCCCGCTGTTATGAGCAAATGATTGAAACAAGTGGGCTGCAGGCATGTTTATGGGAAAAGGGGTGGATAGATATGATACATCCATGGCACATATTGGGGGCAAATAGAATGCTGATGAGTTCCTGGGAAACTGCTCAAATTGATAGTTCTGCAAAATTATTAGGTCACGTTCACATTGAAGGGGCAGTACGAATAGGCCTTAATGTGACTATTGAATCGGGTACCGTACTCAAGGGGCCTTGTTATATAGGTGCAAACTCATATGTGGGCAATAACACACTGGTCCGCAACTTCAGTGCGATTGGTCCGGGTTCCATTGTAGGATATGGGTCTGAGCTGAAAAATTGTGTTTTGTTTGGCAACAATGACGTTGGGCGCCTTTCATTTGTTGGAGACAGTGTACTGGGAGAAAATGCTAACTCAGGTCCGGGATTGACAACCGTCAATCATACGATCGATTACAAGCCTGTTACCTGCAGGTCAGGCGCAACTGAAGTTGGAACAGGATTAATAAAATTAGGCGCATTCATTGGAGACAGTGTTTATATAGGGGCACGTCATACTCTTGGGCCAGGTACAATTGTGGAGTCAGGTGAAATCATACCTGATAGTATAACACTTTGAAATTTAAGACTGGGTACTAATACCCAACAAGGAAAAAATATGTGTGGAATCAGTGGCATTGTCCATTCTGAAAATATTGGCAGAAATTTATTCAACTCAATCCGTAACTTAGAATATCGTGGATATGACTCCTGCGGAATGGCGATGCTCCAGCAGGGAGCGCTTGATTTGCGAAAAAATGTTGGTGGAATTGATGAGGTTAATGCTGTAGAAAAGCTGGACCAAATGCAGGGTAGTATTGGGATTGCGCATACCCGTTGGGCTACGCATGGCGGAGTTACTCAGGAAAATGCACACCCCCATCTCTCGGCAGATAACAAGTTTGCCATTGTTCATAATGGCATTATTTCCAACTACCAGCAGATACGTGAGCGTCTTCAGGGTCAAGGAGTGGTTTTTGAATCATTAACTGATACCGAAGTTTTCGTTAACTTGTTGGAAGAATCATATGCTGAATTTAATGATCTGGAACAGGCCTTTTTAGCCGCACTTGCACAAATTGAAGGTTCGTTTTCTATAGTAATGCTTTCAGCATATGATCCGGATCACCTGTATTGTGTAAAAAAGGAGTCTCCATTGTTGCTTGGTCTGGGTGACGGCTGTAACTACGTCGGTTCAGATCTTAATGCTTTCTTGGAATATACCAGGCAGGCAATTGTGCTTGATGATGGAGAGTATGTGGTTTTGGGGCAGCAAGATTATAGAATCCGTAAACTTCAAACTCGCGAACTTGTTGAAAAAACCGTGTTGCAAATTGACTGGGACTTGGAAACCAGTAAAAAGGGCGGCTTTTCCCATTATATGCTCAAGGAAATATTTGACGAACCGCAAACATTGCGGCAGGCCATGAAAATTCCACTGGAGCAGATTTCAACAATAGCTGAAATGATTGCCGGTGCTCCGCACTGTTATTTGATGGGAGTTGGCACAACCTACTATGTTGCAAGTATCAGCCAGTATTATTTCTCAAACCTGGCAGACAGATACTATCCTGCCTTGAGCTCAGATGAGTTTTCTGTAGTTAGTGTTGAGTCCGGAGATATGGTGTTGGCTCTTTCTCAATCAGGTGAGACTTATGATACGAAAACTTCTTTGGAGTATGCCCAAAAAAAGGGTGCGCAAACTGCTGCAGTAGTTAACGTGATGGGTTCTACGATTAGCATGATGGTAGACCAGGTGATCATGCAGGGTTCCGGACCTGAAATATGTGTGGTTTCAACTAAAGCAGCTCTGGCTCAAACTTTTATTATGATACGTGTTGCACTGGAACTAGGGCGGCTCAAGTCTCAATTTACGCAAAAAATATATGAAGGACATCAAACTGACTTAGAGGGATTTTCCACATTAGTTGAACAGGTACTAAACGAGCAATCAGGATTTGTGCGTAACATTGCACGGTCTACAAGTCATGTTGAGCACTGGCTCTTTCTCGGATGTGGAGTTTATTATCCGGTAGCCACAGAGTCTGCTTTAAAAATGAAGGAAGTGACTTATCAGCATGCAGAAGGAATGCCTGCAGGCTTTCTTAAACATGGTACTCTCTCAATGGTTGAACCCTCTCTACACTGCTTGTTTTTTGTGCCGCCTCCGGAACAAAAAAATCTGCATGACCGGACACTTATTGCGATGGAGCAGGTGAAAACAAGAGGGGGTACTGTGATTGGTATTATGTTTCAAGGTGATCAACGTGCTCAGGCTGCAGCCAGTCAAGCGATCCAGCTTCCACGGGTCAGCAAGTTATGTGCTCCTCTATTGCAAATGATAATTGCACAGATGTTTTCATATTATGCTGCTTTGGACTTGGGCCGCAATATAGATAAACCCAGAAACTTAGCAAAATCTGTTACAGTCGGCTAGTGAGTTTTATGGGGCCCTCTTTTTATCTGACCTCCAACACAAGAATTTAATATAATAATGACTATAGACCGTATACAGGGAACAGACGGTATTCGAGGTCCAGTCTGTTTTGCTGAGAACTCTGCTGCAGATAACCCAATAGCCGCTTTGTTGCATGAAAATGTACTGACTGAAGAATTCTTTGAGTTATATACGTATGCTTATTGCCAGGAATTACTGGAATCGGGTTTTGCTAAGCAAACAGATCTTGTTGTCATTGGCTGGGATCCAAGAGATTTAAGCGGGCGCTTTAATCAGGCTGCTGTGAGTGGTATCAGGAAGTCAGGCCTGACTGCAGTAGTTGTAGATATACTGCCGACTCCCGCCATTGCCTTATATCAACTGCATATTAAAGCGGCCTGCGGATTTGTCCTAACTGCCTCACATAATCCCGCTGATCAAAATGGTATAAAAATATTTTTAGGACATTCTAATCTAAAACTGTTCCCTGAAGATGACAAACGCTTGACGCAGCGCTGCTTAGGCTTGGATTATGATGAACTTCGTTCAACGCCAGTGACAGGTGAAGTGCGCAATGAGCATCAGCTTGCGCGTAGTGTTTTTTTGGCCTTTATGGCAGACTCAGAAAATCATTGGCTGGCAGCAGAGGACCTAGCTGGCACTACTATAATTGTTGATGCAGCAAATGGTGCGTTTTCTCACCTGATAAAGGATTTACTCAGATTTGAGCAGTCCGATTTTGTATTTGCAAACTGTGACCCGGCTCAAGGTATTAACGTTCGTTCCGGTGTAGCAGATCTTGAAGGTATATCTATTATATCTGCGTCTGAGATAGAAAATGGTTTGTTCTCCGGATATGTGGCCTTGCAGCAGCTTCTGTCAGCAGGTCGCTCCCAAAAAGAAATATTAAACAAGAAATCAGGTCTCGTACTTGGTTTTATTTTTGATGGTGATGGTGACCGCTGTTTTTTGTTGAGCTATGATCCGTTTCAAGATTGTGTGTTAGTGCTTGACGGAGACATTTTGGCCTTTCTACAGGCAAAGCTGCTTAAGCAGAACTATCCATGGAAACAGTCTCCGTTGTTTGTCAATACAGTCGAAAGCGACTTGGAGGCAGGGCGTGCTGTACAACAGGCGGGCTTTGAAACTGTACAATGTGCAGTGGGCGACAAATGGATTTTATGGCAAGCATGGTATCATAACTGGTGCTCCAAAAATGAATATATTCTCAGTAAAACTACTGATCCAGAATTTATAATATTGCTGAAGAATACAACTGCAAGTCTTGATTTAATGGTCACACGTTCAAAGTTTGACGCTTTGTTTGCAACTAAGACAATGTTGGAAGTAGAAAATTTCATTCTTAAAAAATCAGCTAATGAATTGCTAAGCAGCGCTTCGGCACATACATGTCGGCAGTATAATAATAGTTTTGCTATCGGAAGCGAGCAATCCGGACATGTAATTACTCTGGCAAAGCTAGGCTCCGGAAAGTTAGGCAGCCCCGTTTTTTCTGGAAATGGATTGAAATGCGCACTTAACAGCCTCGCGGCAATTCAGCATCTGCTTCCTGAAAATGATTCTCCAGCTTTCTTTAAGTGGCTCAAGCGCCCATTCCCTTCCGGTTATCAAAAAAGTCTACCGGTTTATTATGTGGATAAATCATTGCTGGATGAAGGGTCAGCGCTGCGTGAAAAGCTGATAGAATTATTGCTGTCTGAGCTGAAATGGCCGGAAATGGAGGTTGAGATTGTCAAACGTGAGGAGGAGCCTGAAATGCTGCTGCTGAATGTTTTGCAAAAAGGATTTCTGTTGGCGGCTGTTTTTGTGAGGAATTCCGGAACCGAAGATAAGTTGGCGCTCTATCTGCGCGGCAAGGCCGATCTTTCCGCACGTCTGGAAACTCTAGCGGAAAAAATATATCCATTTTTACTGTCCTCATTTAAAAGCATAACAAACCCAATGGCGAAGGCAGAACTCACTGTTTTAAATTGTTTAAAAGCTGGGGCAAAACAAACAAGCGATTTGAAGCTTAACAATCTTGCCAATATCTCCACTGAGCGTCTCCTCCACGAAATGAGCTCCCGTCAAAAACTGATACGGAAAGAAGGTGAGCTCTGGAGTATCACGGAAACGGGGCGGATCTGCTTGAATCATTCTGAACGTTCAGAAAAAACATTTCAAATGAACGGTTAGCTTTTGAGATGTAAAACTGAGTGAGGAAGCAACAACTCGCTATGGCAGCCCGAGTTCATGTAAGCTCAAGTCAGTTTCATTTTTTTCATGGCTAAGTTATTTGTACTGTAAGCTAGGCTGCAAATGCAACAAGAAGTGAGCTATAGAATCAGGATGCTCAAAATTATTTCCAACATGTAAATAATGCCTGGGACTCACATATAACTCACTTTTGATCAAGTTATGACCAATAATTATCATCAGAGTTAAACTCGCTTACCAGCCTCACCCATAACAATTTTACTTGCTTTCTCCAAAGAGAAGAGTTGACTCCACTATTGATTTAGGAGGGGTGGTGAGAATAATTTCAACCCGACGGTTTGTTTTCCTGGCTTTTTTGAGGGCGCTACCAGCAAGTCTTGCACCGGATGCACTGTAGTAACTGGCCTTGGGACGCGTATCAGCATAACCAGCAATTGAGATAGACTCTTCCGGATATTTAATACGGTTGATGAGCATCGTAGCAATGACTGTTGCACGTGCAGAACTTAGTTCCCAGTTACTGGCAAACTTTTTGCTGCGCATTGGAACATTGTCCGTGTGACCTTCAACTGTCAGCAAATCGGAAGTATGTTCAGGAATTTTGAGGATTTGGAAAAAAAGCGGAGAGAGGGCCTTGAAGGCCTCTTTCTTGAGGACTGCACCACCTGACCGAAAAAGAAAGTCTTGCGGTAAAGAGATAATGCAGCTGAGTTTTGTTGAGCGTAGCTCATACTTACTAAACTTTACTTTGTTGCTCTTTAAAAACCTCTCAAGGCTACTACAATTTTTGGGCTGCGTAGAGAGGGTTGTCAGCAACACAAAAAAACAAAATAATAAGGTCATCAAATCTGCAAATGTTGTCAACCATGCACCTTCAGAACCACCACTTCGACTCATTTTACAACCCCAACCCTTCACTCATTGCGGCCTGCTCCTCCTGCATTACCTTTTTTCTTAGTTTTGGAGGGAGATAAATTACTAAATCTTTGGCAGCAGTTTCTGGCAGCTCCCTGCGCTTTAAATAAAGCAATCCTTCACGAATCATTTCTAACAGCAGTACTTGTGACTCCTTGAGCTGAAAACGCTTAGAGGCAATTGGCAAAAAGATCAGCTGAGAAAGCAGTACTCCATATAGAGTAGTTATTAAAGCAACAGCCATTCCGCCCATTAAACCTGCGATATCTGCAGCACCTTCACCGCCGACACTACCAAGCATTAGAATTAGACCAACAACCGTGCCGATCATGCCAAATGCAGGCGAGGCACGCCCCATGAATTCCAACATATCTATTTCCTCAAATGAGCGGTAGTTGTACATTTCAATTTCTGACCGAACTATTTCTTCGATCATTTCTTCAGTAACTAAATCGACCGAAATAAAATCCTGTAGCCAGCCCTGCAGGTCTGTATTTTTTACTGTATTGATATCCTCATCGGTAATTAACTCTTTATTGGCCCGCTTTTCACAGAGTTTGATTACAGTGTGATAAACCTCCAGAAAATCCTTATCTGCTTTACCTTTTAAAAAAGCTTTAGCAATAAAGACAATTGCGCGCATCGCATCACCAAAGCGAAAAGCAATCAGGGTGGCTGCATAGGATCCTCCAAGTACTATCAGCAGAGACTTTAAGTCTGCAAAACGGGAAATAGAGCCAAGCCACGAATCCTGAAAAGTTTTAAAAGTTGCTTTTAGAGCGCGTATATCTTCGATTGGAGCCTGTGAGACACGCAGTGCCTCGAGCGCCATCTCAAACTCTCTAAACTGGTACATGTAATAATTTGAAAGGTGATCCGGCCAGATGATACCGAAAATTACCAGCGAGACCCCTAGAATCATTCCTAAAAGGGTTCCAATTTTGTCTAACATTCAGTCCTTGATGTCATGTTTATATAAATATATCAGTATCTTAATCAGCATATTTCCTTGCACAGATCTAATGCTGCAGCAATTTAGGCAGTAGCAAAAAAAGAAATAGTAATAAGCTCAAAACATGGTAGGCTAAAGGTTAGCAGAGCAGTCTTATTTTCCTGGTAGCTTACCTGTCTCTTAAGAGCATTCTGGCTTAAATGCTGAAGAATTACAATACATTTTCGAGATATGAAAGGCTGTGTATTTCTGAGTCGCATAATTAATCTGCAGCACAAACTTTTCAATGCAAAAGCAGACACACTTTTTTCAAGCATTACAAAATTCATATGGAGGAACCTTAGCAGAACATCCTTGGACAGCAGCACAACTGACAGCGAGTAGCGTAAAACTAATCAGTCGGAAAAATCTTGCTGAAAATATGTTAACGAAAATTCTACAATATTCTTCCGTGAGCGAAGATTTGACTAAATATGCTGGACTGCAGCCGCTCTATGAAGGAATAAATATGCTAAACCCTCATTATTGCCGTAGAGACGAGGTTTTGCGAATGCTTGAAAACTGCAGCGGGCTGAATGTTTGTCAGCAGGAACAGCTGACTGATTCAGTGATGTTGTTTTTGCAGATAGTAAAAAAAACTAAGTTGAATCCACTGCAGTTGCATGAGCCAGAAGCACTGGATTTGTGGTGGCAAATATTTCCTGAATCAAAACCCTGGGATGCACTCAAGTGGCTCTGGGAGGAAGGAATGGATGTTCCACACAGTCAAAGTGGTTTTCGAGCCTGGAGACGTTTTTCCCAGGGACCGCTTACAGGAATGGAAGACGTCGTAAAGCTTCATCCAAAAAATTGGTTAACAATCTGTGCAGAACAAAAAACGTTTACGGCGGACATTGAAGCAGACCGGACAGCCGCAGCATTTGCTGGTGCTGGTAGGAAAGCTGGTTTAGCAGGGATTTGTGGTGTGTTACCTGATTGTGAAAATTGTGCGTTGAGTGAAGATTGTTTGTGGTCCGCAGCAGGAGGAAAAACAGAACAAATTGAAATTGAAGAAAAAATTCTGAAAAATCATATTTCTGTAGAAGATATTCCTGAATTGTTGGCTTGGCTTTTGGGTTCCAATTTAGACGAGCGGAAGGCACTTATGAATGTAGTTAATCAGGATGCACCTCTTAAAGATTGGAGTCAAGTGCGCCTGAGAGAGCTAGAGCAGCAGCAACCAAGTGATTCGAAATTGGCTATACGACTTGAAGCACTGAGGCAACTCTGTAAAAACTACGGAGTTGAAGAATTAAAACCTCAGGACCAGTTTAATTCTAGCCGCGAAATATTTAATCACTTTCAGCAACGACTGGAAGCTCTAAAACAAGAGCAGTTCATCATTGTGTTATTGGACAATAAACATCGCTATTTAGCAGAAGAAAATGTCACCAAAGGAATTTTAAACAAAAGCCTTGTGCATCCCAGAGAAGTGTTTGCTTCAGCCATCGAGCATCGTGCTGCTGCCTTGATTTGTGTTCACAATCATCCATCGGGTGACCCTGCACCATCTCCAGAAGATCTTCGGATAACTGAGAGACTGGTAGAAGTTGGAAAACTGGTGGGAATTCCAGTTCTGGATCATGTTATTATCGGCAGAGAAGGCTATGTTAGTTTTGTGGATAAAGGGATACTTTGAAAAAAATAAAAGATCATTATTATCATCAGGCCAAGAAAGAAGGTTATGTTGCCAGATCTGCTTATAAACTCGAAGAAATAGATAAAAAACATCAGCTACTTCGAAAGGGGTATTTTGTGCTGGACTTAGGTTGCAGTCCTGGTTCCTGGCTGCAGTATGCAAGTAAAAAAGTTGGGCCAAAAGGTCTTGTGCAGGGGGTGGATTTGCAGCCAGTAAAACTGTCATTACCCTCACAAGTCAAGGTACTACAGGCAGATATTTTTGATTTAACTGCAAAGGATTTGGATATGGACGGTAAACCTTTCGATGTAATTATAAGCGATATGGCCCCAAAAACTTCAGGAATTCGTTCTGCAGATGCACAGCGTTCTCTAGCACTGAACCAGCAAGTTTTGGATTTGGCAGGTGACTTACTGCGTCCTCAGGGTAGTTTACTGGTCAAAGCTTTTCAGGGTGCGCCTTTAGATGAACTGCGCAGTACTTTCAGGGTCTCTTTTTCCAAGGTTAAATTATGCAAACCGAAAAGTTCGCGAGCAGAAAGTGTAGAGATTTTCTTACTTGGTCAGGGAAAAAATTAAGCAGTACAATGTAGTTAAAAAAGAGCTAAAGAAATAACGTAATTTGCCGATTAATAATTGTGGATACTCACAGCAGCAAATGTGAATAGTAAAAACAATACGTTATATAGTTAAAAAAGAGCAAACAAATCGGACTTAGTCAGTAGCAATGAAAATCAGGCAAAACACATCCTCCATGAATACACTGAGGCATGCCTCTAATCACTTCAACAAGGTGAAGGGCAGTATTGAACGTCTTAGCTCAGGAGTTAAAATTAACAGTGGAGCCGATGGTCCAGCTTCATTAATTTCTTCAGAAAGGCTACGGGGTCATATCGTAGGACTTCAGCAGGTATATAACAATGCTTCCTCCTCAGTTTCATTGCTACAGACAGCAGAAGGGGCGCTGAATGAAGTCAGTGAGTTGTTGATAAAAATCAAACAATTGACGATACATGCCCAGAATGAGGCTACAAACAGTTCAGATATGTTAACTGCCGATCAACAGGAAATCGAAAATCTGTTGAGTACAATTGATCGAATTTCGCAAAATACAGAATTTGGCGGCAAGAAGCTGCTTGACGGCAGCATGGGAGCAAATGGGACAACTGTCGGTAACTTCCTGCGTTTCATCTCTGCCGAAGCAACAACATCAGCCTCACCAGAGCAAGGCTGGAAAGTGGATATTCAGCAGGTTGCCACAAAAGCACACAGAAAGGGCACGAAGGCAATCAATATCAACAATATAAAGCAGGGACTTCAAATCGTATTGAATGAAGGTGGAAAAAATATCACACTGAATACTATGGAAGGTCAATTGGGAAAAGATATTGAGCAGTTGATAAGTAATTTTGAAAAAAATCCGTTACAATTTTCTCAAGCCGAGGTTTCTGCTCAGATTCGCGGGTTGGTTGTTTTTGAATTGAATCAGTCAATTGAAGATAACGGACTGGACCTGCAAGTTAGTCTGTCTCCAGCAGATGAATTGCTTGTGAGGCACAATAAATTTGGAGAGTCTCCATCTTTTTCAGTAACAAGTTCAGTTCCAGGCGTTCTTTCAGAAAAAGCTAATATCGCCCAAACAGCAGTAAGTGGAAAAAATATCGAAGGCACAATAAACAATGAAGTTGCTTTGGGAGAAGGCCAGTTTTTAACAGCTTTAGCAGGGATGGAAACTGCAGGTGTGACAATCATGTATGACAGAGAAATCAGCCACAAAAAGATTCCAATACTGGATGACACAGGTGTTAGAATTGGAACCGAGTTATTAGAGGAAAAGAACGAAGATCTTGTAGGAAGCCCGGAGAACCCCAAAACAGAAGGCTATGTCCATGTCTCTCAAATGTCGAAAGAATTTCAGGTAGGTGTCAACAAAAAATCAAACCCTTCATTTTCTTTTGCCAATATCCGTACTGATCTCATGGGAAATGCTGTTAAAAACAAAAGCGGTTTCCAGAGTCTGGCAGATATCGACGTTACAACCACTCAGGGTGCAAAAGATGCGGCAATTATTGTTGAAAAGGTCATTGATGAAATTTCGACCCAACGCGGAAAATTGGGATCTTTTCAAAAGAACACCTTAGAAAGCAACTTGAACAGTCTGAAAATTGCTGAAGAAAATATAACACAGGCTGAATCAACTTTACGAGATTCTGACATGGCTGCAGAGATGTCAACTCTCACTCAGGATCAAATAATGCTGCAGGCAAGTACCGCAATGATTGCTCAAGCCAATCAAGTTCCTAAAACTGTTCTGGGCTTAATTCAAAACAGCGGCTGAACAGAAAAACATCTTCTCTGATTAAAGCATAAACCGGAGTTTCTACCGAACCTCCTTTTTTTATCTGGTTTCAATCTTTTTCTCTCCAAAAAAACTTGCTGCTGACTCAACTAAAGGCTAAGATTACGTTCAATTACAGAGCAGTAACTCGAAACTTCAATCACATAAATTGCCTGAACTTCTAACTTATTCTACAGCAAGATGAATTCACCTGAAATTGAAACAGTTGCGCCTTCGCAGTTATTAACCTTGGAATTAAAGGGAGTTACAAAAAAGTTCCCGGGAATAATTGCTAATGACAGCATTGACTTTAATTTGCGTGAGGGTGAGATTCACACTATTCTGGGCGAAAATGGTGCAGGTAAATCGACGTTGATGAATATGATAGCCGGACTGTATCCAGCCGATGCCGGTGAAATGTATGTCTTTGGTGAGCAGGTAAATTTTACAAATCCACGGCAAGCAATTGACAAAAGTATTGGCATGGTTTTTCAGCACTTTATGCTCGTGCGTAATCACACAGTTGCAGAAAATATTATTCTGGGTCTACCTGGAGTAATGAGACTGTCCCTGAAAGAAGTTCACCAGCAAATTCGGGAAATAAGTGAACGTTATGATTTGTTTGTTGATCCGGAAAAGAAAATTCAGGAACTCTCGGTTGGAGAACAGCAGCGTGTGGAGATTGTCAAAGTTTTATATAGAGGAGCACGAATCCTGATTTTGGATGAACCCACTGCAGTTTTGACTCCGAAAGAATCTGAGGCTCTGTATGAAATTATGGAACGTATGGCAACGGAGAAACATTCAATCATTTTTATTACGCATAAAATGAAAGAGGTGATGGCTCTTTCACACAGGATTACGGTCTTAAGTCGAGGAAAGGTGATGGCAACCATTCAGAAAAATGCCACTGATCCTGCAGAATTAGCCGAGTTGATGCTTGGCAATTTGGAAGCAAAGGACAAAGTACAAGTTGCTGAACTGCTCCAGGAAAACGTTGTTACTGAAAATGATGAGTCTTTTTCACCTTCCCAAAAACCAAAGAAAAAAGTGAGTAAATTGACGGTTGGCCTTCAAGGAATTCATGCAGTGAACGATTTGGGTCATCCTGCTCTGAAAGGTGTTTCTCTTGAACTTCATACTGGAGAAATACTAGGTATGGCAGGCGTTTCCGGAAATGGACAACCGGAATTAACAGATGTTTTGAGTGGTTTACGGACTCCTACTCAAGGCAGTTTTATGTTTGACGAAGTGTTGTTGGAAAAACCAACTGTCAGTGAAATGATTGAACGCGGAGTCGGCTACATTCCTGAGGATCGTAAAAAATTTGGAGTATCTTCCGGATTATCAATTGCCAATAATTTCTTGCTGAGAGATTTTAACAACCCCCAGTTCTGTGCAAAACAACTACTAAAGCTGGAAAAAATTAATACTTATGGACAGGAAAAAATGAAGGAGTTTGATATTCGGGCACCTTCAGAAAAAACACAAGTTGGGCTGCTTTCTGGAGGTAATATGCAGAAAGTAATTCTTGCCAGGGAGATTTCACGTCCGCTAAATTTACTGCTGGCCTCCCAACCGACACGTGGTTTGGATATTCATGCAACCAGTTTTATTCGCAAGCAAATATGTCAGGCTCGGGATCAAGGTCTGACTGTGTTGTGGATATCAGAGGATTTGGACGAATTACTGCTGGTTGCCGACCGTATTGCCGTAATATTTGACGGGCGGATTGTGGGCATACTGACAAGGGAAGAAGCCACTGTCAGTATAATTGGACAGATGATGACAGGTATGGGCAAAGAAGGTGTGGAACAAGTAAATGAGAAAAGCGAAAATGCGTGATTATCTGTTAATTTATGTGAATGGTCGGCGTTATCAGGTTTCCGGTGCGCAGGGTTTTCAGTCCCTGTCCGATTTTTTGCGCTACGATTTGGGGTTAGTTGGAACCAAAGTGGTTTGTGCAGAAGGTGATTGTGGATCCTGTACTGTACTGGTTGGGCGGATTGGTCTTCCAAATTCTGAAGGAGATTCAAAATTAAACTATCAAAGCATCAACAGCTGTATTCAGTATCTCTACCAGTTGGATTGTGCCCATATCATTACAGTCGAAGCTTTGAAGAATAAAGAGCAGATTCATCCAATCCAGCAGGCTATGGTGGATGCAATGGGTTCCCAATGTGGATACTGTACGCCTGGGTTTGTGATGTCTCTGGCTGCAATGCAGGAAAAAGAAGAAGTCATGACTCGGAAATCGGTACAGGATGGTCTTACTGGAAACTTATGCCGCTGTACGGGATATGAGCAAATTATTGATGCAGCCTTGAATTTGGACGCAAAGCCAGTACCTTCTGTGACAGAAAATTTTGATGAAAAAACTATACTATCTGACTTTGCAGTTTATCTAACACAGGCAGTCTTTTGTGAGTTTGAAGAAAACTGGAATGGTGTCGCTCGGAAACTTAAGTATTTTGTGCCGGTATCTTTGGCAGAAGCAGTTTCTTTCCAGCAAAAAAATGATAATGTAACAGTTGTTGCAGGCGGAACGGATATTTCTGTACAAATTAATAAGGAACGAATTGAACCAGACTGTATTATGAGTTTGGTCCATTTATCAGAGTTGAAATCGATATTTGTCGATGAGCAATTTGTAACAGTTGGAGCCAGAGTTAGTTGGTCTGAACTGGGAAAATTTTGCCAAAAAAACCTACCTCAACTTGCAGAAATTATTGCAATATTTGCTTCCCCTCAAATTAAAAACTGCGGCACGCTGGCAGGGAATATTGCCAACGCGTCACCAATTGCGGATTCCCTGCCTTTCCTCTATGTGATTGAAGCAGAAGTTGAATTGACCAGTCCTGACGGCGTGCGCTGGCTTGAGATTAATCAGTTTTATCAGGGGTATAAAAAACTGGCAATGAATCCTGATGAGTTGATCACAAGTATCCGCTGGCAGATGCAGGATCCGGACGATCTATTGAAGCTCTATAAAGTTTCAAAACGAAAAGATCTGGATATTTCAACATTTACTGCAGGAATATACATAAAAATGAACAACAACAAAATTCAAATATCCCGTCTGGCCTATGGAGGAGTTGGTCCCGTTGTCCTGCGTTTGCCGGAGACAGAGCAATTTTTGTATAACAAAGCTTTGACATTAGAAACTTTTCTGCAAGCAGGTAAAATAGCGCGTGAAGAAATCCAGCCTATTTCGGATGTGCGTTCTTCTGCAGATTATCGTCTGCAGCTGGCAGAGAATATTTTGATGAAGTTTTATTATGAATGTTGCAAACACCAGGTAAAAAAAGCATAAGGATAAAGATGAAATTTAAAGCCATTGAAGTTGTTTCAATTCCAGTTGCAGACCAGGAAGTTGCTAAAGCATTTTATCATGAAACACTGGGCTTTGAACTGGTTGTGGATACACCTTTTGAAGAAGGAAAACGTTGGATCCAGCTCAAGCCTGAATCCGGGAGTGGAACCAGTATTTCTTTAGTTTCCTGGTTTGAAAATATGCCTGCTGGTAGTGTGCAGGGTCTGGTGATTGGAGTCGATAATGTTGATGAAGCAACACAGGTCTTTGAAAAAAATGGTGTCAGGATTTCAGCTGCTTATCAAACGCCTTGGGGCCGGTTTGCTAATTTCAGCGATCCGGACGGAAACGGCTGGATGCTGCATCAAGAGTGAGAAAAAATGAAAGTAGTAGGTAAACATATTCCGCATGATTCTGCGGTAGGACACGTAACAGGAGAGGCTTTGTTTGTGGATGATTTGCCGTCCGCAAAGGATGAATTGATCGTTGATTTCATTGCCAGTCCGGTTGCACACGGTAAGATAATTCGTTTCAATTTTGAAGAATTGTCTCAGTTGGATGGAATTGCAGGTATTTTCACTCATGCAGATCTGCCAGGACATAATCTCTTTGGTCCTGTTATTCAGGATGAACGCTTTTTGGCCGAAGATATTGTTGAATATGTTGGTCAGCCGATTGCTGTTATTGCCGGAGAATCCCGCAAGGCAGTTCGGCAGGCAAAAAAGCAGTTACAACTCGAAATTGAAGAGCTAGCTCCAGTTTTTACAATTGATGAGGCACTTGCTGCCAAACAGTTTATTGGAGAAGCTCGTGAGTTAAAAAAAGGTGATTTTGAAAAGGTATGGAATGAAGCAGAGCATAAAATAGCAGGGACGTTTCTTTGCAATGGTCAGGAGCAGTTTTATCTGGAATCGCAGGCAGCCTTGGCTTGGAGAGGAGAAAATGGAGAAATACTGGTTCATTCTTCCAGCCAAAATCCAACTGAAATTCAGGAAGTGGTAGCGGAGGCTCTGGGATTAGGATTTCATGAAGTAGTTTGTGTTTGTAAACGCATGGGCGGCGGCTTTGGGGGCAAGGAAACACAAGCCGTTATTCCGGCAGTGATGGCGGCATTGGTTGCTGCTAAAACGGGGCGTTCAGCACGAGTTGCTTACACAAAAGATGACGATATGCGTTCCACTGGAAAACGACATCCTTACAAAATTTACTACAAAGCAGGCTTTACTGGTGCAGGGAAAATTACCGGGGTTAAGTTCGATATTTATTCGAACGGTGGAGCCGCGGCAGATCTGTCAACGGCCATATTAGAAAGAACCCTACTTCACTCAGACAACTCCTATTTCATTCCTAATCTGGTTTTTAGAGCAATGATCTGCAAAACAAATTTTCCACCGAATACAGCTTTCCGGGGATTCGGTGGTCCTCAAGGTATGGCAAATATCGAAAATGTGTTGCAGGAAATTTCCATTGTACTGAAAAAAGATGCCCTTGAAGTACGTCGCTTGAATTGTTATGGACATAATGATCAAAATGTTACACCTTATGGACAAATCGTGCAAAATCATATGCTTCCGGAAATAATAGATCAACTAGCAGAAACTTCCAGTTACAAAAAACGATTGACGGAAGTGGCAGAGTTCAATCGCAAATCTGTAACACATTTGCGTGGATTAGCTCTGACTCCACTTAAGTTTGGCATCTCATTTACCACGAGCTTCCTTAATCAGGGTAATGCACTGGTCAATGTTTACAAAGATGGCACTGTGCAGGTTTCAACCGGAGGTACAGAAATGGGACAGGGTCTGAACACTAAAATCAGGCAGTTGGTGGCAGAAGAGTTTGCTATTTCTTATGATGATGTGCGGATCATGATTACCTCCACTGAAAAAAACAACAATACCTCTCCAACTGCTGCTTCTGCAGGCACAGATTTAAATGGTATGGCCGCAGTTAATGCATGTCAAAAAATCCGTAGGAACTTAACGGAATTTGCGAGCCGCTATTTTTCAGCTCCTGAAAACGGAATTGTTCCCTCTATAGAACACATTCATTTTGAAGCAGGCTCTGTTTATGATGACCGGCTTCCTGAAAATAAGCTCACCTTCAGGAAACTTGTACTACAGGCCTATATGGGACAAGTCAGCCTTGGAGAGCGTGGATTTTATAAAACACCTGGAGTCAATTTAAATCGGGAAACAGGAAAAGGGAATCCCTTTTTTTATTTCACTAGCGGTGCTGCTGTTTCTGAAGTTCTGATTGACCGCTTTACTGGACAACTCAAGCTTGAGCGCTCAGACATACTCATGGACATTGGTGAATCGATCAATCCCGGAATTGACAGGGGTCAAATTATCGGTGGCTTTATTCAGGGTGTAGGTTGGGTCACAAATGAAGATTTGCGCTATTCAGATAAAGGTCAGCTCCTAAGCTATTCTCCAACTACTTATAAGATTCCAAACATTCAGGATCTTCCTGACATCTTTAATTTGGAAACGCTTGAAAATCCTCAGCATAAAATCAATATCCGTCGCAGCAAGGCTGTAGGAGAGCCGCCGTTGATGCTTTGTCTTTCTGTCTGGATGGCAGTTAAACATGCTCTGTCATCTGTAAGAAATGACATTACTCCCCGTCTAAATCTTCCAGCAACCGCAGAAGAAATACTTCAGAGACTAACGGAATTGAATGGTGATTTAAGTAATCCTGAAACAACTGCTGTTCGTGCAACTGAGTCAGAAGTCTCCTTAGTATCTCTGCCTTCCATTTCCGGTTGAGATTTCAGAAGCAGTTTGAGATGATTCAAGAATTTTAAATTGTCAGGACTTATTAGTTGCTGAGGCTGTAAATACTCCAAAAACCATATCATTGCAAACAAATCGATCAATCTTGTGAATGCGATCACATTAAATACGGTAAGCTCTAACGTTGGCCGGAATGAACCAGTACTTAACATGGCCTCAGGATAATTCTATTTTACTACCGGTATGCTGATATCGATGCTGAGTAGTTTACAGTCTTTTTCCATGCCCCTCGTAGTTGATTGAATTGACATTTACAGTCTGATTTCGCATAGTTATGAGGAGTAGTTAATGGAACTGTTTATAAAATACTTAGATATTTTAGCAATTTTATGGAGAAAGAATGAAGGATATTGAAATTAACGGAATCAAGGAAACCATAGTCGAGCGATCCGATTACCCAATTGAAGAGTGTAAAAACATTCTTGAAGACGAAGTCACTGCAATTTTGGGTTATGGTCCACAGGGTCGGGGACAGGGCCTGAACATGCGGGATCAGGGATTCAAAGTAATTTTGGGATTGCGCAAAGGACGCAGCTGGGACAAGGCGCTGGAAGATGGCTGGGTTGAAGGCGAAACACTTTTCGAAACGGAAGAGGCTGCCCAACGCGGAACTATTCTGCAATATTTACTTTCTGATGCCGGACAGATTTCTGCCTGGCCAATGGTTAAAGCCAATCTGAATGCTGGAGATGCACTTTATTTTTCACATGGTTTTGGAATTGTCTTTCACAAGGAAACCAGTATTATTCCAGCAGACGATGTGGATGTAATCCTGGTAGCCCCAAAAGGCAGCGGTTTAACAGTACGCACACATTTTCAAGCAGGTCGGGGAATTAACGCATCATTTGCAATCCATCAGGATTATACAGGACGTGCGCGTGAACGTTGCATTTCTACCGCTTTTGCTATTGGTTCAGGTCATCTTTTTGAAACCACATTTGAAAAGGAAGTACACAGCGATCTTACTGGCGAACGCTGTGTCTTGATGGGCTTGTTGCAGGGTGCATTTTTAGCGCAATATGAAGTTTTGCGTGAACACGGACACTCCCCCTCTGAAGCCTACAACGAAACAATCGAAGAGGCCCTGCAGAGCCTTTATCCTCTCGTTGCCGAAAAAGGCATGGACTGGATGTATGCGAATTGTTCTACTACTGCACAACGTGGAGCACTCGATTGGGCACCGCGCTTCCGAAATGCAATTAAACCGGTTGTTGAGCAGTGTTACCAGAGTGTGCTGGATGGAACAGAAGCTAAAATATCAATCAGCTCCAACTCACAGGGTGATTACCGGGAAAAACTTGATAAGGAGCTTGCAGAGGTCAGCAGTCAGGAAATGTGGCAGGCAGGCAAGGTGCTGCGTAAATTGCGTCCGGAAAACATCTAAGAATATTTTGAGGTTTTATGAGTTTTGTCAAGTTACTTGAAGAAGGAAAATACTTCGAAATACAAAAACGGAGTGGTCGTTCTGAAACTTTGGAACAGGAGGCGACTCCTTTTTGTGGAGCATTGCGTCCACACTACAATCCAAACATGCTGCTGTTGCTTTCGAACCCACTTGAATCTCGAAGTGAAGTATTTGAATTCAGGTCTGAAGATGTTCTCTTTGCGGAAGAGCTTTCCAGTCTTACCAAACCCAACGGCGTGACTGTGGAGCAGGTGCGTCTCTGGGTACGTGACGGGAGTCCTGCGATGCGCATGGAGCCAATGCATGTTGGCAAAGAAGAGTAAATATCACAATATTGTTTCAGGAGCTGTTGAGTAAAAGTCATTTAACAGTTCCTTGAACAGTATAGAACGTCATTGTTGTTTTTCAGGCCTGATATGCGTTAAGCAATCTCCTTAACTCCAAAAAATGTCCTCCAACAACTTAACTAAATTAAGATATTTCAGGACCATAAGTCCATTACGGCAAATCTCTTTTTTGATTTTGCTGTTATTAACCTGTTTTCCGTATCAGACATCTGCTCAATTTGAGGATGACGTAGTAATTCCGGAAAAAGTTGTTTCCTACCAGGTTCGTGTCGAACCGTTAAATCCACGTCCGGGAGAACATGCCCGCATTATTGTTGATTTAGAAATCCATCCTGAGTCCGGATGGCATGTCTTTTCAGTGATCCCGGGAGAAGATGATTTTGCACCTATTCCAACCTCTTTAACGATTGATTCAGAGCAGTTGACACTTGTTGGGCCTGTCTACGAAAGCAACCCAATTACTGCAGCAGATCAAGTCCTTGATTTGGTCTTGAGTTACCATGAGCTGCAAGCCACAATTTTCCAGAACATCCTCATTCCCGCTGAAATTTCCGGTGGAACGATCCTGAACACAAGTGGTAAGTTGCGTTATCAAGCATGTAGTGACCGTGTTTGTCTGCCTCCAAAAACCGAAGTGTTCTCATTGCAAATACCGCTAGGCACAGGAAGTGTTCGCTCCGAATTCAAAATACCTCAGTTTGCAGTAGATTCACCTCCGGAAGATATTTCAGAAATAGAAGAAGCACTCCAAGAAGGTTTCTGGAGTTTTATTGGCCTTGCCGTAATTGCAGGATTATTGGCCTTGCTAACACCATGTGTCTTTCCGATGATTCCTGTTACTGTTGCTTTTTTTACAAAACAAGGTGACATCAGCAGCAAAGAAACATTACGCTTGGCTGCACTCTTTGGTGCAGGAATTGTGGGAACATACACAGTTACCGGTATGTTGCTTTCAGTAATTTTGGGTGCCGCAGGTGCAGTGCAGTTTGCCACAAATGGCTGGGTAAATATGGCAATTGGCGTGATGTTTGTCCTTTTTGCCTTCAGCCTGATGGGGTTTATTCAATTAAATGCACCGGGTGGCTTGGGAAATCTTGCAGACCGTTGGTCAAGAAAGTTGAGTGGTACTGCAGGTGTCTTGGCAATGGGCTTGGCTTTCACACTGACATCTTTTACCTGTACCGTGCAATTTGTTGGAACATTGCTGATAGCAGCAGCACAGGGTATGTGGTTTTGGCCTATTCTGGGAATGCTGATCTTCTCTACAGTTTTTGCTTTTCCATTCTTTTTGCTGGGACTTTTCCCGCGTCTCATTCAAACTATGCGCTCACAGTCCGGAAACTGGATGGTGCACCTGAAAATTATCTTAGGTCTACTTGAATTAGCTGCAGCATTCAAATTTTTCAGCAACACAGATTTGGTTTGGCAGTGGGGTGTTCTTGATAGAGATTTTGTTTTGGCGGCCTGGGTCATTCTTTGTGGAATTTCTGCTTTATATTTGTTGGGTGGTATAAATATTCATCACGAACGTGTCGTAAAAACTGGTGCTACAGGTTTTGCCACAGCCTTTCTTTTTGCCATGTTGGGAATTTATCTACTGAGGGGTCTGGTTGGAGTGCCGCTCAATCCATGGGTTGACACATATTTACCTCCGACTCTGCAGACAAATGCTGGAACCAGTTCTAGCTTTTCTGCAGGTTCTGAATCTTCAAAAACCATTGAGGCTCATTCTTTACCATGGCAAAATGAACTTGCTCCGGCATTGCTGCAGGCAAAAGCAGAAAACAAAAGGGTTTTTATTGATTTTACAGGCTACACTTGCATTAACTGTCGTTGGATGGAAAAAAACATTTTTTCTAATCCGGATGTGATGGCCCGTTTTCAGCAGGATTTTGTACTGGTTCAACTTTATACTGATGGTGGAGAAAAAGCTGCAGCCAACCAGCGGATGCAAATCAGTAGGTTTAAAACCGTTGCCCTGCCACTGTATGTCATTCTAGATGCTGACGACAACCTGCTTGCAAAACATGCTGGAATATTAAAACCGGCCAGTGAATTTTTAAAATTTTTGAACTGAAATCTCCATTAAAATTTGCTGTGCGTTCATGGTCTGTCATTTTTCTCTCTCTAGTAGTATTCATTTCATTTAGCGGATGTTCTGAAATTAGCTTCTATTGGCAGGCAGCAAGTGGACATCTTGATCTGCTGAATCGTAAACAGGACATTCAGGAACTGCTTAATTCGTCTGAGACAGCTCCGGAATTAAGACGTAAGCTCAAATTGGTGGAGAGCGTTAGGAGTTTTGCCGTTCAACAAATGTCTCTTCCGAAAAATGAAGGTTACACGGGTTATGTTGAGCTGGGCCGTCCCTATGTGACCATGGTGGTAACGGCCGCTCCTGCATTGGAGCTGAAAGCATTTCAATGGTGCTACTGGTTTGTCGGCTGCCAGGAGTACCGCGGCTATTTTGATGAAGAGGATGCACTGTCATCTGCCAAAGAAATGGAACAGCAGAAATTTGATGTTTCGGTTGGACCTGTCACAGCCTACTCTACACTTGGCTGGCTGAATAAATCCTGGCTGCCGAATTATTTTTCGGACCCGGTACTCAGCACTTTTCTCCTTCGGCGTGATGTTGAACTGATTGCAGTTCTGATTCATGAACTGGCACATCAAGTGGTTTATGTCAGCAATGACACGTCTTTCAATGAATCTTTTGCAGTTTTTGTGGAACAGGAGGGGCTACGGCAATATCTCACCCAAGCGGGAGATTCCTCTATTATTAAGGGTAGCAACAAAAATGTTTTCCAATGGTATTTAAATGCCAAAA
This sequence comes from SAR324 cluster bacterium, assembly GCA_014382365.1. Classification (GTDB taxonomy): domain Bacteria; phylum SAR324; class SAR324; order SAR324; family NAC60-12; genus Arctic96AD-7. The sequence goes on along the minus strand of JACNJW010000045.1, from coordinate 8,861 downwards.
AAGATCGACAGTTGTTCAGACAGCTAGTTAAAGAAACTTTTGAGAAAATGGAAAACCTCTTTGCATTAAATATTTCAAATACAGAAAAATTACAAAAAAAACAACAGATATTTATTGAGTTACGCAAGAGTTATGAGTTACAAAAAAAATCTCTGCAGGTACTTTCCTATGATGCCTGGTTTAAACAAAGTTTGAACAATACACATTTGCTTGGTGTGCAGCGTTACCAGAGTCGTGTAGAAAAATTTGCCCTACTCTTTGAACAGCAGGAAAGAAAGTGGCCGCAGTTTTTTGAGGCAGTGCGTGGACTTGCCGAGTTATCCGTCAAGGCGCGGACAAAACATTTGGACCTTCTCAATTGAAATAATGCTAAAAAATTCTTTCAAAAAATTACGTGTTGTTTTGTTGGATCGTGATGGAGTAATCAACCAGGAACCAGGTCCTGTTTTGACTCCTGAACAGTTTGTGATGATTCCAAAAAGCGCAGAAGCCGTAGCAAAAATAAATGATCAGGGTTGGCAGTGTTTCGTGATCACTAATCAGGCTGCCTTTGCCAGAGGTTATTTGGAGGATTCGGTTTTTGAGAAAATTACGGAAAAAATGCAGCGCGAACTTGGTAAATCCGGTGCACATTTTGACGGACAGTATTATTGTCCGCATCATCCTGATTGGGAAAATGGAAAACAGCTGAAGTCTCCAAATTACTGTCTTTGCAGAAAACCCGGAACATTGCTGTTGGAACAGGCTGCAGCTGAGCATGGATTTGTAGCAGAGGAAACAATTTTCATTGGAGATTCAACCAGTGATTTTGCAGCAGCATCAAGTTGGGGGACGCATTCAATTGGTGTACGTACAGGTCATGCCGGCAGAGATCGCAAGGCTGATGCCGAACCTGATTATTGGCAGGATGATTTATGGAGTGCGGTTGAGTTTTTATTAACAGCTACATCATGAATTTTCTAGAAAATTGATAACCTTTGCTTATCCAGCTGAAATACGTTTTGTTAACACAATTAACTTGAGACCAAGAGCATAAACAGGCTATTCTAACAGGATTCTTCTACTTCTTTTTTCATTCAGATTAGAGACAGTAATAATAATTATTAACAACAAAAGCATCAGTTTAAATATGGAAAATCATCTTTCTAAGTCAATCACTTTAATCAAAAAAATCACAACTCTATTGTTTGTTAGTGCAGTTGTACTATTCGTTTCAGGAACGGTGTGGGCAGAATCGCTACCGAATGGGCTCTATGCAAATCTACAGACTTCAAAAGGCGAAATAGTATTACGGCTGTTTTTTCAACGTGTACCTGTAACAGTATCAAATTTTGTAGGACTTGCGGAAGGAAGTAAAGAGTGGAAAGATCCTGTAACGGGAAAAACCAAAAAAACACGCTATTTTGATGGTTTGAGTTTCCACCGTGTGATAAAGGGTTTCATGATTCAGGGAGGAGACCCATTGGGAACGGGCACTGGCGGACCAGGCTATACATTTCCAGACGAATTTCATCCGGAACTTAAACATAACAAGCCAGGAATACTTTCAATGGCCAACGCTGGAGCCAACACAAACGGCAGTCAGTTTTTTATTACCCATGTTCCAACTCCGCATCTTGATAATAAGCACAGCGTTTTTGGAGAAGTTGTTGAGGGTATGAATGTTGTCAACAGCATTGAAAAAGGAGACCAACTCCAGACTGTTACAATCATCCGTAAAGGAGAAACTGCCAAGTCGTTTGATCCAGCAGGTGCAGAGAAAATGATTGCAGAACGTAATAAAGTACTTACAGAAAAAAATAAAAAAATTATTCCTCTGCCTGTTGCAGAATTGGATCCGAAAAAAACACCTGCTCCAGAACAGACAGAAGCAGCCGAGGTTAGTGTAGAGATGCTGGTGGTGGCTTTTATAGGAGCAAGGACGCCCAAACAAAATATTTTCTACGAAAAATCCGGTGCTTTGGAAGTTGCTCAAAAATTAACAGATTTAGCGCGTCGAAAAGGTGCAGTGTTTGCTGATTTAATTAACCAGTTTACGGACTTGCCTCAACAGTCCAAACTGCCTTTGTTGTCTGCAAATCAACCAAATTTTCCGGACTTCCTCAAGCCTGCTCTAAAACTGAAGGAGGGACAAATCAGTGATCCGGTTGATTCACCATTTGGTTATTTAATTTTCCGGCGTGTTTTACTGGAAGCGGTTACTGCCAGTCATATTTTGATTACTTTTGAGGGCTCTTTGCGTGCAACCTCAAAACGTGACCGCAAAGAAGCCAGAAAATTGGCAGAAAAAATATTGCAGGACCTTCAGAGTGGCCAAGACTTTGCTGAAATGGCCCGTCAGCATTCAGATGGTCCATCTGGACCAAAAGGAGGAGATTTAGGCCGTTTCGTTCGAGGGCAAATGGTTCCGGAGTTTGATCAAGTAGTTTTTGAGCTGGCTCCTGGTACTGTAAGTGAGATTGTCGAAACTCAATTCGGCTTTCACATTATCAAACGCATAAAATAGTTATATTTTGGAGTTAAGCCTTGGAAACTGCAGGTATTATCATTATCGGCAATGAAATTTTATCCGGTAAAGTTACGGATATCAATTCACCATACCTATGTAAAGAACTGAGGTTGCTGGGAGTAGAGGTCAAACAAATTATCACAATTCCTGATATTCCTGAAATCATCGGCCAGACTGTGAAGGAGTTTTCTGAAGCCTGTACCTGGGTTTTCACCAGTGGTGGAATAGGCCCAACGCATGATGACATCACAGTTGCTTCAATTGCCAGGGGTTTTGGAGTAGAGCTTTTTGAGTCTCCTGTTATTATCGAGGCAATAAAAAATTATCACGGAAAAAGTATGACGACAGCACATCGGAGAATGGCGATGATACCTGTCGGCTCTGAGCTGCTTGAGTTTGCAGAAGGACGGGCAACACAGTTGCAGTTTCAAAATATTTTTGTCTTTCCAGGAATTCCGGAGTATTTGAGAGTTCGATTTTCAGGTATCAAGGAACGTTTCAGGACAACGCCGATTGTTTTAAAACAAATATTTCTCAAAGCAGATGAGGGTGAAATTGCAGATTCACTTGATGCAACTCAAGCAGAATTTCCACAGTTGATGCTGGGTTCATATCCAAAAATATCCGGTTCAGATTATAACGTAAAGTTGACTCTTGAGTGTCGTGATGCAGAATATTTGGATCAGGCTCTGAAATTTCTTTGTGAGTGCTTACCAGAGGAATGTGTTCTTCGAGTCGAATAATCAGAGTTCTTCAATTTAGTTATGCCCTCTCTTAAAAAACTCCAACAGAATTTTTCTGGACGCGGTCCGCTGATTAATATTGTTTTGGACGGCTGGGGTGTTGGTGCATCAGATGAAACTAATGCAGTCAAGATGGCAGATTTACCTGTAATGAGCCGTTTGACAGAGGGTTGTCCTTACACAGAACTATGGACGCACGGGCAGCATGTTGGTTTGCCGAATGCAAAAGATATGGGCGGTTCAGAAGTTGGACACATGACAATGGGAGCCGGAATTGTCATGGAACAGGGCCCAACACTGATCCAGAACCTGCTTCAATCAGGTCAGTTTTTTGAAAATCCAGTACTAAGCAAAATCATCCAAAATTGTGTGGAACATGACACTCCACTACATTTGCTGGGATTGCTTTCTAACGGAAATATCCACAGCCATGTTGATCACACGGAAGCAATTATTAGGCATGCTTTCAAATCCGGAATCAGGCGTTGTTATCTGCACGCTCTGCTGGACGGAAGAGATGTTGGAATTCAATCTGCATTGGATTTCACAGATTTTTTTGAAAAACTGTTTTCGGAATTAAAAGAACAGCGTCCCGGAATCGATTATGCTTTTGCCAGTGGCGGAGGACGGGAAGTTGTCACGATGGATCGTGACAACAATTGGAAAAAAATAGAAGCCGGTTGGAGGATTCATGTAGAAGGAGAGTCTGAAAACCGCTTTCCTTCAATCCGTGATGCAATCGAATATTTCCGGAAAATTAATCCAGAAATTATTGATCAGGATATTCCCGGTTTTGTAATTGTGCGTAACGGAGAAGCAGTTGGGCGCATTGAAGATCAACATGCACTGATTTTTACAAATTTTCGCGGAGACCGCGCCCTCGAATTTTCAGAGGCAGTATTGGCAGAAGATTTTTCGCATTTTGTGCGTTCCAGACGTCCGAATATAATTTTTGCGGGAATGACTCAGTACGATCAGGATAATCAGCTTCCTCCGGAATTTCTGGTTGGAACGCCTGTAGTAGCAGAACCATTCGGCAAGCGGATTTTGGAATTGGGTCTCAAACAGTTCAGACTGACAGAAACACAAAAATTTGCTCATGTAACTTTTTTTTACAACGGCGGTTATCGTGAACCGCTGGACATGACGATGGAAAATTATCATTTAATTGCTTCTGATAAAATACCTTCTTTTGCAGAGAAGCCGGCAATGAAAGCTCCGGAAATCAGCAAAAAAGCTGTCGAGTTTATCCTTTCCGGAGAATATCAATACGGTTTGATAAATTTTGCAAATGCAGATATGGTGGGACACACAGGTGATTTTCAAGCTACAGTTCGAGCAGTAGAAACTGCCGACTCTGCACTGGACAACATTGTACGAGCTATTGATGAAGTAAACGGTCTGCTGGTCATTACTGCAGATCATGGTAATGCAGATGAGATGCTGATTTCCAATAAAAACGGAACACAGGAAATTAGCACCAAGCACTCACTCAACCCTGTACCGTTCCTGATTTATGATCCACTGTATGATGGTGATTATAAACTGAAACCGTTTGGTGAAAATTTCGAGAACAATTTAAGTAATATTGCAGCCACAAATTTTCTGCTGCTCGGACAAAATGTTCAGGATGATTTGGCACCGTCTCTTTTTGCAGAGTGAAAAGACTAAATATTTCAACTTACACAGAAACAAAATAAAATGAGTAATATTCTTTGTATCGGAGCCGGTTATGTTGGTGGACCAACAATGGCAATGATTGCCAAAAATTGTCCTGAACACAAAATAACGGTAGTAGATATCAATGAGGACAGGATTGCACGCTGGAACAGTGACGATCTACCGATTTTTGAACCGGGATTGCTGGAAGTTGTCCAGGAGGCACGGGATCGAAATTTGTTTTTTCAAACTGATGTGGCGAGCCCAACTACGGATGCAGACATTATTTTTGTGTCAGTCAACACACCCACCAAAATGTTTGGAGAAGGTGCTGGAAAAGCCGCAGATTTACAATACTGGGAAAAAACTGCTCGTGAAATCTTAGCCAACTGTCGCAAGCCAAACGTGATTGTTGTTGAAAAAAGCACACTGCCTGTTCGTACTGCAGAAGCAATGGCAAGAATTCTGGAATCCGGAAATAGTTCGACTCAATTTTTTGTTGTTTCAAATCCGGAATTTTTAGCAGAAGGCACTGCAATTGAGGATTTAAGCAATCCTGACCGCGTATTGATTGGTGGTGAACAAAACGAGCAAGGCCGCAAAGCTGCAGAAACTGTGGCAGCACTTTATGCACACTGGGTTCCGCAGGAGCGCCTGCTGCTGACCAGCGTCTGGAGCAGTGAACTATCAAAACTGGTAGCAAATGCCATGCTCGCACAACGGATTTCTTCGATCAACAGTATTTCTGCACTTTGTGAACGAACTGAAGCAGATATTGCAGAAGTCTCCAAGGCAATTGGGATGGATACGCGAATTGGTTCAAAATTTTTAGAAGCCAGTATTGGTTTTGGCGGTTCATGTTTCCGCAAAGATATTTTACATTTATCATACCTTTGCGAATATTATGGACTACCGGAAGTTGCAGATTATTGGGCGAGTGTTGTTGGTATTAACGAATGGCAAACCGATCGGTTCTTCCAGAACATTCTTCATGAACAGTTCAATACTTTGGCTGGAAAAACTATTAGCCTGCTTGGCTTTGCTTTTAAGCAGGACACCGGAGATACAAGAGATTCTCCTGCAATTCCGCTCTGTGAGAAATTACTGGCTGAACATGCAAAAGTCAAAGTGCATGATCCAAAAGCTTTGGAAAACGCCAGGCTGGATCTAAAGGATCTGGAGGGCGATGTGAGTTTTGTTGAGGATGTTTATGAGGCAGTTGAAGGTGCTCATGCACTGGCCCTTGTTACCCAGTGGCAGGAATACCGCGAACTGGATTTTGAAAGAATCTTTCAGGTAATGGCAAAACCTGCATTTATTTTTGACGGACGAAATCATCTGGATCACGAAAAATTATTTGAAATCGGTTTTAATGTTTTTCCGCTGGGTAAAGTACCACTGAAACATGTTTGATGGCTTCGTAAATAGTTGTCATTCCCGCGAAAGCGGGAATCCAGGAACTAGTAAGTATCTGACATAATGGATTCCCGCTTTCGCGGGAATGACAAACATTGGTGTTATCATGACTTTTTACGGGAACATCATGTTTGACTTTAAATGTATTAATGATAGACATGTATAAAGTCCAAAATAATGTCATTTCGAACACAGCGAGAAATCTTGCATATGTTAAGCACTAATATCATACAGATTTATCCTTACGGTCGAAATGACAAATATTGGGTTTCGGAGTTTATTGCGAAACTGCCATAAACTTAAAAATAACAGATAAAACAAATGAAAGGAAGCACATGAAATTGTTTTCAGAAAATCTAAAAGCTATTCCCTCTACCGAAAAAACAGTATTACTACGACTTTACAATGAACGTGGTGAATTGGTTTCGATTATTCCTAATATTCCCGGACGACAGGGCTCGATCCAGGTTTTTCAGCATATTGCTGATAAAAAAGGTGAAATCAACCTGGAAGCAGCAAAAGAAGGACTTAGACTTTTTGGTGAACATGTGGAAGATGCCAGGCAAAATCCCGGAAAACATCAGAAGCTGGAATTGCTGCTGGGACTGAAAAGCAGAGAAATACTCAAGGTGGAAATTGTGGAAAGTACATCTTCAGACCTTCTGAACAACCTGTATGGTCAAAAGGCTTCTGCAGAAGAATGCGAGGTTTTTATTGAGTTACTGAATCAGGGCAAATTGCGGGCTGCGGAAAAAGTAAATGATATCTGGGAGCCTCAACCATACATCATTGATGGTATTTTAAACTATTTTGGAACTCATGCCAACACACGCATGGAAGGAAAATATTGGGACAAAATTCCGTTGAAAACTGCAAACTACACAGATCAGGAATTTGAAGATGGTGGCGTTCGATATGCACCTGGATGTATGGTGCGAACTGGTGCTTACATTGGTCCGCAGACGGTTCTCATGAACCTGTCTTTTGTCAATATCGGAGCTTATATTGCCGGAGAAGGCTGCATGATAGACGGAGGAACCCGTGTTGCCTCCTGTGCTCAAATTGGTAAAAATGTGAAGTTTGGTGCAGGTTCCGGAATTGAAGGAATTCTAGAACCGGCAGGCAGGTTGGCTTCCATCGTTGAAGATCATGTCAAGATCGGTGCGATGTGTGAAGTAACCGGAATTATAGGTGAAGGTTCGGTAATCGCCAGCGGTGTAATAATGGCATCCGGAAAGAAAATATATGATGAAGATACCGGTGATTTTGTGCCTCCGTTAGAATGTGTAGTCGGTGACACAAAATTTCTGCTGCCGGTCATTCCTCCATATCGGCTTGCGGTAGGCGGTTCACTTCCCAGTAAAAAAGGAAAGCATAATACTGATGCCGTAATTCTCAAAGCAGGTGATTTAAGGGACTCTGCGACAATGAGACATTTCACAAAACAGGGTATTTTATACGGATAAGAAAAATGTCACCTTTGTTGGAACGTGCGCGCGAAACTTTAAAAATTGAAATCTCCGGACTCGAAGGCTTGATCGAACGTCTGGGTGCTGAATTTGAGGAAGCAGTCAATCTGCTTTATGCCTGTCAGGGAAAAGTGATTCTGGCAGGGATGGGAAAAAGTGGTTTGATTGCTCAAAAAATTGCTTCCACTCTCACCAGTACCGGAACGCCCTCGCTGTTTTTGCACGCCGGAGAAAGCTCTCATGGTGATTTGGGAATTATTACCAGACAGGATGTTGTTATCGTTTTTTCCTACAGCGGCGAAACCAGTGAAGTTGTGCAGATGATCGGTCACATTCAGGCGATTGGTGTTCCGCTGATTGCAATGACCGGAAAACCTGATTCAACGCTGGCGCAGGCAGCTACAGTTCATTTGAGTGTCGCCGTTGAAAAAGAAGCTTGTCCGCTTGGACTTGCTCCTACCGCAAGCAGCACCGCAACCTTGGCCCTGGGTGATGCACTGGCAATGTGCTTACTTGAGTTGCGTCAGTTTCGTGAAGATGATTTTGCTTTGTTTCATCCGGGTGGAAGTTTGGGGCGCAAACTGACCGTCAGGATAAACGATGTGATGCTTGCAGGTGATACTTTACCTGTAGTGCCTGAGAATATGCCGATGCGTGAAGCCTTGAATGTTCTCTCCGGTAAAAATCTCGGGATTGTAGTCGCAGTCGATCAGCATGAAAAAATCAGCGGTGTTTTTACCACCGGAGATTTAATGCGGCTGCTTGAAGATGAACAGTCTTTTCTTGATAAACCGCTGCTTGAATTTGCCCACCCAAATCCAAAAACGATTGCTCCGGAAGAACTTGCCGCGAAGGCCCTGCATGTCATGGAAACACACTCCATCACTTGTCTCGTTGTCGCGGATCCTGAAAACCGCCCCATCGGTATAGTCCAGATTTACTATATTCTGCGTGCGGGTGTTTATTAATGACTGGCTTCCTGAAAATTCTTTTTCTTTTGTCATCCCGGACTTGATCCGGGATCCAGGTTTAAGTTCAATTTGAGTAGAAGAATTGAACCAGTTC